>NZ_FOXC01000001.1 GCF_900115605.1 Halolactibacillus halophilus | reverse complement strand
CGTTATAAAGAGTCATTAATTCATGAGTAGATAGTGATGGCAAGTGGCATACAAAATTAATTGCCGTTTAACGCAATTCCCTATTGCCAAATACACAAATGGTAAAGTAATTAGATTGTTTGAAAATAAGAGTGTGAGACCACATAACTGGTGATGAGCACAATTTTGCGCTGACATGCAAGGGAGATGCGTTTTGCTTTCCCCTAAAATACGTTAAATTAATTACGTGATGCAACACCCGTGAAGAATGTGTTAACAGGCTATTTAAAGCGAATCAATAACACTATTACGATTAATTCATGACTAGGAGGATAATGATATGATTAATATTGAAGTGGATTCAAAGTATGTAGAGGAACAGCTCAAAATGGCAATTGAGAAACGACTAAATGAACTTGATTCACAATAGATTTTCTGGGATATGAAAGAACTAGCTGAAAAATGGAGCCAGGTACACATATCACTGTGATTCAATATAAGGCCTATACAAGCGTTTTAAATAATCACGAATAAACTATTACTTGTTATGAAAAAATTAACTGTGTAGCTAAATGACGTGAATATTTGTGATATCTTAGTCTTTACATTTGCCAAAATATCAGTAACACCAGGACGATCTAGCGAGGTGGCAATTACTTTTAGCCGGTTATTGTTAAAGAGGGGCATAAAAAAGACACAGTTTCACACTGTGGCCATCGTTAAATATTGCCGTAAAGGTGTAGAAGTATTCCTTTTCAAAAGCATGCCCACGCTTCATTTTTTAGCCGGAAAAACAGCCGGAAAAGTAGCCGGAAACTGGTTCATTTTAATACTTTTTATTGCATTGTTGAATTAAATAGAAAAAGCCTTGAAGTACTGATATATCAATACTTTCAAGACTTTTATTCTTGTTAATGATGGTAAACTTCCCTTAACGTGAGTACCACTCAACAATAAGAGCTTCGTTAATTTCAGCTGGTAATTCAGAACGTTCTGGTAGACGTGAGTAAGTACCTTCTAGCTTGTCAGCATCAAAAGTTACGTACTCAGGTACAAAAGCGTTAACTTCAATTGCTTCTGCAATGATTGTAAGCTTTTGTGATTTTTCACGTACTGCAATAACTTGACCTGGTGTTACGCTGTATGAAGGAATGTCAACGCGACTTCCATCAACAGTGATATGACCATGGTTTACTAATTGACGCGCTTGACGACGCGTACGCGCAAGACCTAAGCGGTAAACAAGGTTATCTAAACGAGATTCAAGAAGAATCATGAAGTTTTCACCGTGTACCCCTTGCATTTTTGAAGACTTTTCAAATAAAGTTACGAATTGACGTTCGTTTACACCATACATGAAACGAAGCTTTTGCTTCTCTTGTAATTGTAAACCATATTCTGATAATTTTCTACGTTGGTTTGGACCATGTTGTCCAGGTGCGTAAGGGCGTTTATCTAACTCCTTACCAGTACCAGTTAATGAAATGCCGAGACGACGAGACTTTTTCCATACAGGACCTGTATAGCGAGCCATAGTGCATTCTCTCCTTTATAATTATATTTTGCATAAAACAAGATAATGTGTTCCGTAATCGCTTGCCATTTTATTTTCATGTACCATCGCTCCAGCAGCAGAGAGTTACACGATACACCTTGTCTATTCATCGACCAAGGAATAAAATAGTCAATCGGTGGTTCACAAAGGCTACCTTTTTTTACACAAAGTCTATTATATGATGAATTGGCATGTCTGTCAATCCCAAATGTGAAATAGCTCAATTTTTTGGCTAGATGTATTTTTCTAGTGTTTCAATAAATAGTTCTAAATATTGTTGATCCATGTCATCAAAACGATTAAGTGAGGGGCTATCGATATCAAGCACACCAATCACTTGTTTATCTTTCATGATAGGTACAACGATTTCTGATTGACTGTTTGCATCACAGGCAATGTGTCCTGGGAAAGCATGAACATTTTCTATGCGTTGTGATGTTTGTTTGGAGACCGCTGTCCCGCAGACGCCGCTACCGATTTGAATTCTGACACAAGCTGGTAAACCTTGAAAAGGTCCGAGGACAAGTTCGCCTTCTTTCATTAAATAATAGCCAACCCAATTGACATCATCGAGGAATTGATTAAGTAACGCACTACTATTTGAAAGATTTGCGATGATGTCTGGTTCATCTTCAATCAGAGCTTCTAATTGCTTAATTAATAACTGATAATTTTTTTCTTTCGTTGCATTGTATGCTGTTGGTTCAAACATCGTAATCCCCCTAGTTTAAGCTTAAGTTATTGTGTGATTATATCGTGCTTAGCTTGATTTCGCAATGAATTTGTCATTTCGAGAAAAACCGACGTGAAAACTGAATTAATTTGAATTTTTTTAGCCAAATATAGGTTGTTCATGGTATGATAAGAATAACGATTGAAAAGGACATTTTAACAATCAAATGATGTGTGACGTCATACATAACAGACAGACTAAACAGCATGCCTGGATTGAAGGAGGATTTATATGGGGGACTTTACTTCTTACATAATTGGCGCGGTTTTAATCGCCATTATTGTTATTATTATTGGGCTTATTTTAAGAAAACGCATTTATGATCGGGTGGATCAACTGGAAGCATGGAAAATGGATGTGATGCACCGACAAGTTGGTGCTGAATTGCAGCGGGTGAAAGCACTAAACCTTTCAGGTGAAACGCAGGAGAGATTTGAACATTGGAAAGAAACATGGGATCATATTTTAACGCGGGAATTACCGGATATTGAAGAGTACTTATTTGATGCAGAAGAAGCAGCTGATCGTTTTCGCGTGAAGTACGCCAAAAAGAATTTAGCGACGGTTGAATCAATTCTAACAAAAAATGAAGAGACAATTAAAACGATACTGAAGGAATTAGAAGATTTATTAGATTCTGAAAAACAAAGTCGACAAGCGATTGAAACCGTGACACCTATTTTGAAAGAATGGCGTCACGTCTTATTAGAAAATCAACACTTATATGGTCCAGCAGAAAAACGTTTCGAGCAAGCATTAGATCAGGAACAACAAGCTATCGAAGAATTTTATGCGATGTGTGATGACGGGAATTATTTTGAAGCACGTCAACACGTTGAAAATATTAAAGCATCACTTGAGGTGATTGGTCTTCGTATTGATGAGTTTCCATTGCTTTATAAAAAGATGAACCGTGATTTACCTGAACAAATTCAGGAGTTAAAAAACGGTATCAAAGAAATGAAGCGAGAAGGTTACCGGATCAATGATGATATGTTATTGACTGAACTAAGAGATATGGAGAAACAGCTGAAAACGTATATTAGTCAAATTGAGCAAACGGATGAGCCGGCTGTATATGATTGGCTTCAAGCTGCAGAAGACCGAATTCAGGAGATTTATCTCATGCTTGAAAAAGAAGCAAAAGCAAAACACTACTTAGAAAAGCATATGGATCAGTTTACAAAAGACGTGCAAGCAGCAAGTGAAGACTTCGTTTTAACAGATGAGGAAGTAAAAACACTGCAACAAACGTATTTACTGGAAGGGTCTGATTTAGAACTCTACGAAAATCTTGAAAAATGGATGCATCAACTTGAAAAAGATCACAATCAATTGCTTAATAGTTTATCATCCGTCAATCAGACGTATTTAAGTTTAAAAGAGCAATTAGAATTAAACCAAGGTGATTTGAAGAAGTTTAAGGAATCACATGTCGAGTTTAGGGATCAAGTGCGCTCAATCAGAAGTGACGAACTCGAAGCTAAACAAGTCGTAGAGACAAAAAAGCGTACCTTGTTTAATTTAGAAAAACGATTAGAAAAAAGCAACTTGCCAGGGATTCCTGATTATATTAAGAAACAATGTAGGGATAACCATGGCCTGATTGAGACGATTCAAGAGCTTCTCCATGAACAACCACTCAACATGGGACAAGTGAACACAAAAATTAAAGAATTACACTCAAATGTCGATATATTAAGTGAGAAGGTTCAACTTATGATTGAACAAGCTTATTTAACAGAGAGAGTAATTCAATATGCAAATCGTTACCGGAGTCAATATCCGATGCTTCAAGCTAAGCTTCTTGAAGCGGAGCAACTCTTCTATCAAGAACATTATGAAGAAGCCTTAGAATTATCGGCTCAAGCGCTGGAAGAAATTGCACCAGGTGCGGTTCAACGATTAGAAGAACGCATAGAGTTACCTTACTGATTTAGCAGGAGGGACTTGAGATGAAAGTTTTTTCAATCATTAGCATGGTGATTTTCAATTTAACTATCTGGGGCGCGTTTGGTGCAATTTATGTGGTGCAACAAACACCAACATTTAGTTTTCGTGAAGTTGAAGCACCGAGTGTGCCAGTGCATACCGAATACATTGCTTCAATAAAGCGGTTTGAGCTAATCGAACAACCCGCAACTAATAAACTAACAAATGATGAATCAACAAATGAAAGACCGGATAATATTTATGAACAAGCAAGTAGTCCAACGAATGATATTCTATATTCTTTTGAAAAAGACCAACCAGTATCTGTTGACCAACTTTTAACTGCGTTAGGAATAAGTGAATAGCGTACGTATAAGCCTCAAACAGTCATCATCGTTTGAGGCTGTTTTAATGAAAGTCAGCCACTTTTATATTTAAAGACTGTTAAAACAGGGTGATGACTTGAATTTAAGTAAGGAATATGATTGAATGACTATTGTTATAAGTATGAAAAGAAAGCTATCATTTATAATGATGCTAGAGAAAATACTAGTATCGTTGATAAGTCTCTAAGGAAGAAAGGAGAGGCTACTCGATTGAGGTGATAAAGTGCCTCTATCCATATTTTGAGTAGTAACGACTGATGATTTATTTTGATAATAGCGCGACAACCAAACCGCATGAAGAGGTTATTGAAAGTTATCAAACCGTGTCTGAAAATTACTACGGCAATCCGTCAAGCCAACATCAACTGGGTTATGATGCAGACAAGTTGTTACGTAAAGCATATGAACAAGCAGCAAGCATGCTTGGTGTTAGTAGTCAAGAAATCGTGTTCACATCAGGTGGAACAGAATCAAATAATTTAGCAATCAAAGGTATTGCCCTACGTTACCAGAAACATGGCAAACATTTAGTCACCACAACAATTGAGCATCCTTCGGTGCTAGAGGTATTTAAAGCACTTGAGACGCTTGGTTTTGAAGTGTCTTATGTTCCGGTTGATGTATCAGGTGTTGTAAAAGTAGAAGCGATTAAAGAAGCCGTGCGTGAAGATACAATTCTTGTATCGGTGATGCATATTAATAATGAAATCGGTACGATTCAACCGGTTCAAGCCATTGGAGAGTTTTTAGCAACAAAAAAATATACTTTCTTTCATGTCGATCATGTACAAGGATATGGGAAAGTAGAATTAGATATTAAGGGGACACATATTGATTTGTTGTCAGTATCTGGCCATAAAATCCATGGTTTAAAAGGAACTGGCTTGTTGTATTTAAAAGAAAATGTGCAATTGTTTCCACTCTTCCATGGCGGGGGACAACAAAAGAACTTACGATCAGGTACAGAGAATATTGCTGGGATTGTATCATTAGTTAAAGCGATGCGGATGGTGAGCGAACAACAAATGCATCATCCGAATCATTTAAGTACCTTAAAAGCTGAACTCATGTCACGCTTAGCGACACTTAAACAAGTGGTGATCAATACACCAGAAGATGCTGCACCACATATTATTAACTTTTCTGTACCAGGCTTTAAACCAGAAGTTATTGTGCACGCATTAGAGGAACGTCGGATTTTTGTTTCAACAAAATCCGCGTGTGCATCAAAAAGTCCGGACGAAAGTGCTGTATTAAAAGCGATTAACTTACCAGCTGATCAAACAAAATCAGCTTTAAGAATCAGCTTTTCTTATCAGAATTCTGAAGGAGAAATCGAGCTCTTTTACCGAGCGCTACAAAAAATACTAAGAGATCTTAGTCAAGTTATGGGGTAGAAACTATGCAATATGATCATATATTAATTCGCTACGGAGAATTATCACTTAAAGGGAAAAATCGAAAAGTCTTTTATAATCGACTACACGAAAATATTCGCCATCATTTAAAAGCTTATCCAGATATTAAAATAAAAACAACAAGAGACCGTTTAAGCATCTTTTTAAATGGGGTAAATCCAGCCCCACTCATTCCGATTTTACAACGGATTTTTGGGATTCAGACGATGAGTTTGGCAATTAAAGTCGAGAATGAGGAAGAAGCTATAAAGGAAGCGGCATTGTTTGCTTTAACTGAAGCGACTAATATTAAAACATTTAAAGTCACAACAAAACGGGCCGACAAGACCTTCCCAATTGACTCGCAACAAATGAATCAATTTGTCGGCGGACACTTATTAAGAAATACAGAAGGTATCACAGTTGATGTCCATCAACCGGATGTCGAGATACACGTTGATATTAGACCTGAAGCGACTTACGTCACATCAGAAAAGATCCCAGGGCGAAAAGGATTGCCCGTTGGTACAGCTGGAAAAACATTATTATTACTGTCCGGTGGCTTTGATAGCCCAGTCGCTGGTTACTTAATGATGCAGCGCGGGGTAAGACTTGAAATGATTCACTTTTATTCCCCGCCTTATACGAGTGAAGCGGCGAAACAAAAGGTATTAGACTTAACAAAAGAATTAACGACATATGGCGGGGAGATTAACGTTCATATCGTTCCCTTTACAGCCTTGCAACAAAAATTACACCGTGAGATTCCACACGGCTATTCGATGACTGTGATGCGCCGGATGATGTTAAAAATTGCCGAACGTATTGCCGCGAAAAATAATATTCTTTCCATCACAACAGGCGAAAGCTTAGGCCAAGTGGCTAGTCAAACGATGGAAAGCATGCATGCGATTAATGCGATCACCAATTATCCGATGATGCGACCACTTATTGCGATGGATAAGAGTGAGATTATGTCTATTGCTGAAGAGATTGGTACTTATCCAATTTCTATTCGTCCGTTTGATGACTGTTGTACGGTATTCGTACCGAATGCGCCAAAAACGAAACCGAAAAAAGATAAAGTGGAATATTTTGAAGGGTTACTTGATTTAACAGCAGATATTGAAGCATGTATCAATGATACCGAAGTTGTCACGATTAAACCGTTTGATAGCGAAGAACCTGAAGTAGATTATTTATTTTAAAAACGAAGATATAGATTAACAGTAAAGTAATAGAGTAGCTAAACGACATGATAAGGAATTAAAATCGCACAAGCGAACCATAGTCCAGATACAATAGCACGACAAAATCGTCCTGGTAGAAAAATTACGAAATGTTGAATGAAATGACTGAGAAATTAATCAGTAATCAGGTACCCAGGTAATCATAATCTAAAAAAGATAAAAAAGAGTAGCTCATAAGACGCTACTCTTTTCTTTTTGCATAAATTCTGCTATCGTTTAAGTAAAAATTAAACGGAGTGATCATGCGTGCGAACACTGATAATAAATGGGACATTTTATACGATGGCTTTTGAAGGGGACACAGTTGAAGCAGTTGTCGTTGAAGCAGGCAAGATAATTTTTGCGGGTAAGAAAGCAGAAGCGAAACATTACATAAAAGAAACAGATGCTATTCTTGATCTACATGGAGCAACAGCTTTTCCGGGGTTTGTTGATAACCATGTGCACATGGTTTGGTTAGGTGAAAAGCTCGACCGTCTCGATTTATCAACAATTCATTCACGGCAAGCGGTGCTAGAGGCGATTGAACAGAAAGTTAAAACATTACAACCGGGGGAATGGCTCATTGCTGAAGGATTTAATGATAATCAGTGGGATGATACACGTATTATTGACCGATTAGAACTTGACGCGATTTCAGCGGAGCACCCGATAGTCCTGACCCGGGTTTGTCGCCATGCGCTTGTTGCCAATCAATTAGCTATCACCCTCGCAGGCATCACGCGTGAGACGCCAACACCGATGGGGGGCTACATTGGAAAAGATGGTAGTGGACGATTAACCGGTTATTTTAAAGATACAGCTCAAGAGCTCATTAAGCGTAGTGAGCCAGCGAAGGATGTGGCATACTTAAAGCGAATGATTGGTTTAAGTATCGATCATCTCGTCTCAAAAGGATTAGTTGGCGGCCATACCGAAGACCTTAGTTATTTTGGTCCAGAGAGTTATGGGAAAGTCACAGCGGCCTTTAAAAACTATGTAAAAGAAAGCAGAATGCCGTTTAAAACCCATGCGCTTGTACACCATGATGTCTTAACGGATTATTTATCAGATCCTTTAAAAAGCCAAGTTTCACCTTATTACACATTTGGTGCGATGAAAATATTTGTCGACGGGGCGTTTGGTGGTCGAACGGCGTGGTTAAACGCACCGTATAGTGATGACGATGCAACTTCAGGCTTATATATTCATGAAGAAGCAGCATTAGAAAGGCTAATTAAGACGGCTCGAAAGCATCACTTAGCGATTGCAGCGCATACCATTGGTGACAGGGCTATCGAGAAACTGGTTACATTATTAAAACAATACCCATCAACTAGTGTGTTGCCGGACCGGCTAATTCATGCCTCACTTGTTAGTGATAAAGCGATAGCGCTTATGCAAGACGTTCCGGTTGTGTTAGATGTTCAGCCGCTATTTGTCAGTTCAGATTTTCCGTGGGTCATCGATCGTCTGGGAGAAGAACGCGCCCAACAGTTATACCGATTTAATACGCTAGCACAATCTGGTGTTCCTATATTAGGAAGTTCGGATGGGCCAATTGAAGATGTATCACCGCTCAAAGGGATTGCAGCGTTTGTGAATCGACGTTCGATCTTTGATGAAAAAAGCTACACGAAAGAAGAGTCACTCACTGTCTATCAAGCGATTGAGAGTTATACAAAGAAAAGTGCCATCGCAACAAATACAGAAGCAACAAGTGGACAAATAAAAACAGGTTTTACTGCGGATTTTACCATCCTTGCAGCTAACCCGTTTCTAGTGAATGCTGATGACCTTGCTAATATTGTGGTTGAGATGACCATCATTGATGGGAATATTGTCTACCGTAATCCCGCCTTATATAAATAGATGTTTTAATCGATGGATATAGGCATCCTTTGTTTGAAATAATAACGTGACGTTACGATTCGATAATTCGACATGGATATTCTTCGTTGTATTGACTGGATAGGCTTCATTATCAATCCCGATAATAGGGAAATCGTTCCCATCTTGAATCACTTCAAGGGTTACTTTTCTGTCTCTTGATAAACAAAGTGGGGCTTGAAATGTTTTATGTTTATTCGTATTGATGGGCGCAATTTTCGTCATCTGAAGTAAATCTAAATCGGGATCAATGACAGCCCCACCAACAGAATGGTTATACCCAGTACTTCCTGTTGGTGTGGAAATAATAATCCCATCACCCACAAAATGTTCAAAAGGCGTTTGATCAATTGACACATTGATGGCAATGGCTTTAATGATACTTGAACGCACGCTCACTTCGTTGATCGCATATAAGTCTTTGCTGCCATCAATCTGAACTTTAAGCAATTCGTGTTTAGTTAATGTTGGTTGATTGGTAATGGTTCTAATGACGTCTTCTAACTGATGAATCCCATATGTCGTATAAAAGTTCGTTTCCTCTGTTTGAGAGATACCAACGAAGACAACATCTGCTCGAAACTTGCATGAACGTAACGTGTGGAGAAAGTGTCCATCATCGCCGATTGAAAAAATATAGTCAGCTTCTTTTATATTGTCTGTAAGTGTAACCGGGTATTGTTCAATGATTGGTTCAAGTGTTTGGAGAACACCATCTTCTTGACAACGGTGACTAAAATAAAGGTAAATATTCAGCATAATTTTCTCATCCTTTACTAAAACAAGTTAGTAAAGTATATCCTTAAATGTGAGAGGTTAAACATATAAACAACGTATGACTAAAAGTTTCACCGCAAATCATTCGTCAGTAAGTGAAAGATATGATATACTTTGAAACTTGAGAAAGGACGTGTTTTCATGGAAACATTTGAAACATTATTTAACCGATTAGACGATTCAATTACTAAGTTAAAAGACCAAGAAGGGTTAACGTACTTAGATGCACTCGTTCATACACTGAATCTATCCTTACTTGAAGAAGAAGAAAAGAACGACTTCTCAGGTGAGAACCGAGATTTTGTTGAACAGTTACAACAGAGCGGCTTACTTCAAGCTGATAAAGAAACGATTAGAAAAGTGATTCAATTTGCGGTATTAAAAAGTTTTAAAGGGGCAACATATGATAAGTACATGGTCACACCTGATATGGTTGGCTTTTATATCAGTTATTTAGTTGAAAAACTTATGACTTCAAAGGAAAACATTCGCCTATTCGATCCAGTCGTTGGGACAGGGAATATGTTGACAGCAGTGATAAATCAACTATCAAAACCGGTTAAGGCCTATGGTGCTGAAGTAGATGAAACGATGTTAGATCTCAGTTTACTAAGTGCTGACTTGCAACAACACCAGATTGAATTTTTTCATCAAGACAGCATTCAACCATTATTACTGGACCCAGTTGATGTGGTGATTGCCGATTTACCAATTGGGTATTATCCTGATGATGAAAGAGCGAAAGAATTCAACGTTCAAGCAAAAGAAGGCCACACATACGCGCATCACTTATTAATTGAACAAAGCTTAACATATCTTAAGCCGGAAGGTTTTATGATTGCTGTTGTACCAAATCATCTGTTTAACAGTGAGCAAGCACCGAACCTACACAAAATGATTCAAGAGCGTGCCCACGTGGTAGGCTTACTTGAATTACCTGAAGAAAGTTTTAAAGCAAAAGATCACCAAAAAAGTTTATTTATTTTGCAGAAAAAAGGTGAAGAAACAAAGGCGCCGAAAGAAGCGTTGATGGTGAAATTGCCGAGTTTTAAAGACTTAAAGAAGACTGAAAATATTATTATGAAAATGAATACATGGTTTGAACACTACTAAAAAAGAAGCGGTAAATAATCTGAATTCTCTAATGAAGCGCTTACAAAAAACTTTATTCTTGCAATTCATGTCGCATATTCGTTAAAATGATAGTGGTATGTAAACAGAATAAAAAGGGAATCGAAAGGATTGAATGATCTTGACTAAAGTATTAGCAATCAACGCCGGCAGTTCATCACTTAAGTTTCAATTGATTGAAATGCCAGAAGAAACAGAAATCGCCAAAGGTTTAGTAGAACGTATTGGACTTGACCAAGCTGTATTCAAATTAGAATATGGTGACGTTGAAGACGAACTAACAACAGAAATTCCTAACCACGGAAAAGCAGTTGAAATATTACTTGAGCGTCTTCAAGCATCAGGTGTGATTAAATCACTTGATGAAATTGAAGGAATCGGTCACCGTGTCGTACACGGCGGCGAACGTTTTAGTGATTCAGTCGTAGTAAATGATGATGTCATTGCAGAAATTGAAAAAGTTTCAGAGCTTGCACCATTACACAATCCAGCTAACTTAACGGGTATTCGTGCATTTAAAGAACTCTTACCAAATGTACCGGCAGTTGCTGTATTTGACACAGCCTTCCACCAATCAATGCCGCCAGAGTCATACTTGTACAGCTTACCATACGAGTACTATGAGCAATTTGGTATCCGTAAATATGGTTTCCACGGCACAAGCCACAAGTATGTATCGGAGCGCGCAGCTGAATTACTAGGTGAGCCATTGGATAAGCTACGTCTTATTGCTTGTCACATTGGTAATGGTGCGAGTGTTGCCGCAATTCAAAATGGCAAATCAATTGATACAACAATGGGCTTTACACCACTTGAGGGTGTCACAATGGGAACGCGTTCAGGAAGTCTTGACCCTGCCTTAGTTCCATACATCATGGACAAAACAGGTAAAGATGTGAACGAAGTCCTTCACGTACTAAATAAAGAAAGTGGTATGCTTGCTTTATCTGGTTTCTCAAGCGATTTACGTGATATCGAAGGCCGCGCTGCTGAAGGTGATGAACGTGCTGAATTAGCACTTAAAATCTTTGCAGGTCGTATCCACCAATACATCGGTTCATATGCATCAAAAATGCATGGTGTTGATGCGATTATCTTTACAGCTGGTATCGGTGAAAACAGTAAAGCTGTTCGAGAACGCGTCTTAGAAGGACTAGAATTCATGGGCGTTTACTGGGATCCTGCGCGTAATGATGTGCGTGGTAAAGAAACATTTGTTAATTACCCACACTCACCAGTGAAAGTCATTGTCATTCCTACGAATGAAGAAGTGATGATTGCACGCGACGTTCAACGTTTAGCTTTTTAAGACAATATTAATTCAATCATGTTATAAAAAAGAGGCGCAACTCATATGAGTTGCGCCTCTTTATTTATTTGTCATCACTTTACTAACGCGTTATTCGTCATCAACCTCATCATCCGTTCTAACAACGAGAACATCACATGGCGCATAACGAACAATATTTTCAGACACGCTCCCTATAAGAAAACGTTCAACCGCATTTAAACCAGTTGCCCCACACATGATGAGGTCGGCATTAAATGATTTAGCGACGTATTTTGGAATACGAACTTTTGGAGAACCGTAATCAATGTGGGTTTCTACTTTTCTAACACCAGCAGATTCTGCTTGTTGTTTATAGTCATTTAATAATTTTGATGCATAGGATTCGGAACGATTAATCATTGATTGATCATAGGTTTCAGCTGTTGAGATGGTTTTTGTATCAACAACATGGGCAATAATCAAATCTCCATCATTACGTTTAGCAACTTGAACTGCTTTTTTAAATGCTTTTAAGGACGCTTGCGACCCATCAACCGCAATCACAATTCGTTTATATTCTTCTGCTAGCATATCTATCACTCCTATACTTTTATATACTGACCTATTCCCTAATCGATTACCTTTAAACATCTCAACTGGTATATTTTAAATTTAACATTTTGGTTCATTGCATTCATGACTTAAGAACTGTATAATAACACTGTGATTAAAGATAATAGTACAGTTTAGAAAGTAGGTGCAACACCTTGGCAACAAAACATGAACAGATATTAAATCATATTGAATCTTTAATAATTGGAAATAAAATTTCAGTTAGACAAATTGCTAAAGATCTAAATGTTAGTGAAGGTACCGCTTACCGGGCTATTAAAGAAGCAGAAAATCGCGGGTTAGTTAGTACGATTGAACGCGTTGGAACGATTCGTATTGAACAAAAGAAAAAAGAAAACTTTGAACATTTAACTTACGCTGAAATTATTGGCATTGTTGATGGCCAAGTGTTAGGTGGACGTGAGGGTTTATATAAGACGTTACATAAATTTGTCATCGGTGCGATGAAAACAGACGCGATGTTGCGTTATTTGGAGAAAGATTCCCTACTGATTATTGGTAATCGTGTGGAAGCCCACCGTTTAGCGCTTGAAGAAGGAGCAGCTGTGTTAATCACCGGTGGATTTGATACCGATGAGTCGATCAAACGTCTAGCTGATGAGCTTGATTTACCGATTATTTCAACGAGCTATGATACGTTTACAGTAGCAGCGATGATTAACCGAGCAATTTATGATCAATTAATCAAAAAAGAAATTGTTTTAGTCGGTGATATTTATACGCCATATGAAAAAACACATTACTTGCATCGTAACGACCCACTCCAAAAGTGGTATCACTTAAAGGATCAAACAACCCACTCGCGTTACCCGGTCGTTGATGACCAGATGCGTGTGGTTGGTATTGTGACATCAAAAGATATTATTGGAAAAGCGAACGATATACCGGTTGAAAAAGTGATGACGAAAAATCCTATTACCGTATTAAAAGAAACGTCGCTAGCTTATGCGGCACATATGATGGTATGGGAAGGAATTGAAATTGTTCCGGTAGAAGATGGAAATCATCGTTTGATCGGATTAATTTCAAGACAAGACGTGTTAAAAGCGCTCCAACATGTAAATCGCCAACCGCAAGTTGGTGAGACGATTGATGACATTATCACAAGCGAACTTTCGGTTGAAAAAGACGGATCAGAACTTATCTTTTCATCTAAAGTCACGCCGCAAATGACCAATGCGTTAGGAACGTTATCAAATGGTGTCTTTGTCTCCTTTATTACCGAAGTCTCTAGTCGGTTATTGACCAATATGAAAAAGGGAGACCTCGTTGCTGAAAATATCTCTATTTACTTTATCAAGCCAGTTCAAATTGATAATGTGGTTACCGTTCATCCAAAAATTTTAGAAATGGGACGCAAGTCTGTGAAAATTGATATTGAATTGTATCATGAAAAAGAAATTGTAGGCAAAGCCATTTTAATTGGTCAATTGATTGACCGATACTAGGAGGAAAGTAATATGATTGATCACATTATTGAAGCGATTGAAGCGGCCGAGACAATCATTCTACATCGTCACGAACGTCCAGACCCGGATGCGTTAGGATCACAAGTCGGGTTAAAAAAACTTATTGAAGCGACCTACAAAGATAAAACGGTAAAAGTGACCGGATACTCAGAACCATCACTCGCTTTTTTAGGCGAAATGGATAGTGTGACAGATGAAGACTATAAGGAAGCGCTCGTTATTGTTTGTGACACGGCCAACACACCTAGAATTGATGATGACCGCTATACGTTAGGTCAAACTCTGATTAAAATTGATCATCACCCAGAAGTGGATCTATATGGTGATATTTCTTGGGCTGATCCATCAATGAGCTCAACATCAGAAATGATTTATTTACTAGCAACAACTGGAAAGAAAAAATTAACCGTTACCGATGAAGCAGCTAGACTTATGTATGCCGGTATTATTGGTGATACGGGCCGGTTCTTATATCCAAGTACAACAGCACAAACACTCTATGTCGCTGCTGAACTTGTACGGTTTAATTTCAATCGGTCAAATCTATATAATCAGCTTTATGAAACCAAACCAGCAGTTGCCAAGTTAAAAGGTTACTTATTAGACCATTTGAACTTGTCTGAAGAAGGTGTCACCTCAGCGAAGTTAACAGAAAACGTGTTAGCGACATATGGTGTTACACCAGAAGAGACAAGTGTCTTAGTCGGGACATATGGTGATGTGTTAGGGATTAAAGCTTGGGTGATTTTTGTAGAAGAACCCAACCAAATCCGTGTGCGTCTTCGTTCTAAAGGACCGCATATTAATACATTAGCTGCTCAATATAACGGTGGTGGTCACCCGCTCGCTTCAGGTGCGAAAGTGAAGTCGTGGGAAGAAGCGGACCAACTCGTTAATGATTTAAAAGACATCTGTCGAGCTTATAAAAAAAGTGAAGAAGAGTAGTTAAATGACTGCTCTTTTTCTTATTCGAAAGAGTTTTATGTCAATGCACCTCAGCGCAGTAAAATGAACATGAAGGGCATTTAGGGGTATATTGATTCTCATTGAATCAATACTGTTATGAAAAAATGTCATAGCGTACTAAGAAATACTTGCTTAAAGCGAAAAAAGGAGTCGTTGTTATGAAATTAGATGTCAAAAAGTTAGAATGGACCCGTGAACCAAATAATTCTGTCATTATCGAAGACAAAGTAGAAATTACAACCGACCCACATACAGACTTATGGCAAAGAACGTATTATCATTTCAGAAATGATAATGCGCCGGTTCTACAGATGGAAACAGAGGAAAAGTTTTTTTCATTCATTGTGAAGACTGACTTTGATAGTAAACATCGTTTTGATCAATGTGGCGTTGTTGTATATCTTGATAGTGATAACTGGATTAAAGGGTCGATTGAGTATGAGAACGAGCATTTTCAACATTTAGGAAGTGTCGTCACAAACAATGGTTACTCTGATTGGGCAACGACAGAAATTCCAGCGACTATTAAATCAATGTGGTACCGCTTGAGTCGCAGAGAAGATGATTTTTGCATCGAGTGTTCGGTTGATGGTGAAACTTTTCAACAGATGAGAATCTGTCATATGTTTAATGCTCAAGATAGTATAAAGTTCGGCATTTATGCCTGTAGCCCAGAAGATTCTACCTTTAAATCAACATTCACAAATATGGAAATGACCGCGTGTCAGTGGCCGGCACATTCAGGGCAACAACCTGATTAAGTATTCATCCAGAAGTATGACGATCATTCGTTATTTTTGGGGAACGCATTCGAAATTAGAATGGAGTAAATGCCTCTGTTAGAGAATGCAAAGTGTTATAAAACTTGAGAAATTTTGGTATTAAAAAGCCTTGATGACTCTTTTTGTTTATTTTATGGTTTAATTAACAAAAAAAGGTTGTATAATAAAAGGGTAAGGTATGTTAATACTTGAACGAATAAGTGTGTTAGAAAATAGGAGGGTTATCATTAAACGTTTTGTTGTAAGCGGTATCTTGTTGGTTGTTGTGATTGGCTTGGGGATCAGTTTTTGGCTAAGTAATCAAACATCAGATATGCCGTATAGTGAAAATGGTAAGGTTTATACAGCAGCAGATATAAAAAGTCGGTTGAATCGGGAAGTGAATACGAGTGAATCACTTGACATTACTTTTGAACCGAGTGTGATTACTGATATTCCTGATAATGAAAACAATAGTCAAGCGAAGCGTGATCAGTATGATTATTTGATGTATGAAGTGACAGTGAGAAATACAACGTCAGAACCAATAGAATTAGGCTACCGTGTCTATGTGGATGAAGCATTGAACGATTATGCTGAGGTACCCCTCTCATTTGGAACGGGAGAGGACTTTTTTATACTTGAACCTGATCAAAGCGCCACCGTTAACCGCGCCGTTTTGATAAAAAGTACTGACGCACTATCAAGAAGAGAATTAGAACAACTGAATCAAATGAAGGATATGCTTTACCTACAAATAGCCTATGCATCTAATGAAACGGAATTTGTTCCGCTTGAAGTAACAGAACCCTATGAACAAACGCAAACGAATGATGATATGTTAAGTTATCAAATGTATCAAACGCTGACTGAACGAGTACAAGATGACCTTAACATTGATGGTTATGTCTTTAAAGATACATCAGCGGACATTCCTACGGCTATTAGAGTTAATCAAAATCTTAGTTTTGGTAAGCGGGAATGGCTTACAAGAAGCGGTGACTTTGATGCGCCGATAGAGCCGACACAAGAAAGGTATTTTTACGAAAATGAAGACAGCTCGCGCCTGTTAATCATCACAATCGCTTATACCGATTCACATATAGGAAATGATCTCATCGCTTATAACATCAGCTCAGGGTATGACATCAATGAAGACCTCGTTCATTCAGAATCGATGATCTTAAGCTACAAAAATTTGGTGATTCACGTGGCGCAAAATTCAGCAACCCCATTAGGAGAAATAGCTGACACAGACCAAGCGGCTTTAGCTGTTACGAAGTATTTAGAACAGTATTAATTTTTGAAAGGCATTGATAATTTATATATGAGACGTGGATATATATGAGTAAAGATACTTATAAAGAAGAGGCTTGGTTAATGGCAAGTTCACCTATAGCATTCGTATTTTAAATTCTTGATTAGCCATATGAATTCTTATAAGGAGATTGAAAATAGAATGGAAAGATTAACTAGTAAATTATTTAATGAAAATCAAATGAGTAGTGCAATCATTTTTTTTGAAGTTGTTGTGTTTTACACCCTGATTATTGATGTAAAAATAGATGTAAAAAAGATACTTATAATTCTCTTTTTTACAGTTATTTTTTGGATATTAAATTCTACAAAAATAACAAAAAAATAAAAATGTTTTTAGCTAAATTACGTTATATCGTAATTTATATGATAATTAGAAAACTAGGGAGGTTTTTTATGAAAAAGTTTTATCTATTGGTTGTTATTTTTGTCGTGACGATTGGTGCTTTGATCTACTCAAACCATCAACAACAACTGCACGTCTATCAAACGGATGTGCATGCGCATGACATTCAAATGAATAACTTAACACTTGTCAATGCCGATGATACACTCTATTTACCGGGGACATATTCTATTGAACGCTTATTTGATGAACCAATCAACCGGGTTTCTATTACGTTATCGTACAAAAATGAAAATATCTATGACTGGGTACTATCATTAGATGTGCTAGACGTTGCTGATGATTTTGGCGATACGTTCATTGATCATGTCACGCTTGATCAAGATGACGTGATAACTGTTACGATTATGTATGATAAAGACGGAGAAGAAGTCGCATTTGACCGTGATATTGTCCTTAAAGACATCTTAAAAGAAGAGTAAGTGAGGCTAAGAATGAATAATAGAATAGGTG
Organism: Halolactibacillus halophilus; assembly: GCF_900115605.1. Classification (GTDB taxonomy): domain Bacteria; phylum Bacillota; class Bacilli; order Bacillales; family Amphibacillaceae; genus Halolactibacillus; species Halolactibacillus halophilus. Next base: position 203,145 of record NZ_FOXC01000001.1, on the reverse strand, counting down.
TGACAAAAAGACGGTTGAGAGAAGATCTTAATCGTTTTTTTGTTTTATTTTAAAAAAAGAAGAATTTAGTGCCCTGTAAGGCGGGTGTTTTTAATTTTTCTGTTAAGATTTGCTTTTTGTTTTAGACGAGCGGATAAACGGAAAAATATGCTACACTAGAAAGATAAATATAGAAATCGAAAGTTTCAAGCGTTGCTTGAAATTAGCTTTTACGCTAAAATAAAAAGAAGAACATACGTTTCGTGGAGGTGAAGAAAAAGTGACCCATTTACGCGTCAGAAGTGGCTATAGTTTTATGAAGAGTACAATCAAATTTAATGACTATCTAGCCTTCGCAAAAGAGCATCAATTAGATACGCTCGTATTAACTGACGATCACGTGCTCTTCGGTGCTTATCAATTTTATCAACTGTGTCAGACACATCAGATAAAACCTGTTATAGGTTTATCACTATCTATCGAGATCGAAGGTCGTGACGAAGAGGTGATGGTCTATAGTAAAAACTATCACGGCTACCAGGCGTTACTTGCATTAAGTTCAGCGGTTGAAACGAGTGAAGCGGCTGTCACACCTCGCACACTACAAGCTTATCAAGGCGATATTAAAATGATCGTCCCTGTTTCTGTCATAAGAACGGTCTTTGATAAGTCTCAGTTAGAAGCAGATGACCTAAATAAGTTTTTAGCTGACTGGCCGGTTGATACGCATGTGGGTGTGAGTCTCAGTGATAGTCGCAATGCTACATTGATAGAACATAACCAGACTGTCTGGCTATCAAATGTGACGTATTTACGCCCGGCTGATAAAGAAGCTTATCACTATTTACGCCAGATGGATAAAAAGAAACAAAATCAAGCGGAAGATGGAGGGCATCACTTTTTAACTGCGGATGAACTGACCTCGCGTATCCCAAAAGTATTGCGAGAGCGAACGAGACGCTTTACGGAGGACTGTGATGTCGTCATGCCACCTAAAGAACGGCTGTTACCTAAATTCCCACTTCCTGAGAATATATCGCCGCATCGGTACTTGACTAAGCTATGTGAAGAAGCACTTAAACATAAATACGGGGATAATCGTGTGGCAACAGAAAGAATGCAGTATGAGCTCAGTGTCATAAACAAGATGGGCTACAGTGACTACTTCTTAATCGTATCAGACTTTATTCGTTATGCCCGTAAAGAACAGATTATGGTGGGGCCAGGACGGGGATCAGCGGCGGGATCAATTATCAGTTATTTACTTGATATTACACAAGTAGATCCGCTTCATTATGATTTACTATTTGAACGGTTTCTTAACCCTGAGCGGGTATCGATGCCAGATATAGATATTGATTTTTCCGATTATGGACGTGATAAAGTCATTGCTTACGTCAAACAAAAATACGGGCGCGAACACGTCGCTCAGATTGGTACGTTTGGCACCTTTAAAGTCCGTTCAACGATACGTGAACTGGCAAAAGTATTCGGTTTAGCGGATGATACGTTTAATTATATCTTAAAATTATTACCACATGATCCGTCGCTCACCCTTACCCGTGCCGTAAAAGAGTCACCAGACTTACTGGACTATATTAAGCAATCAGATGAATTAAAGTCGTTCTTTAAAGTTGCCCGAGTCATTGAAGACCTACCAAGAAACTTGTCGACGCATGCTGCTGGTGTGGTTATTTATCATGACCGATTAACCAAGCATACACCACTGACACATGATAATGATGCCCATTTGCTTACGCAGTACAACATGACGGATTTAGAGTCAATTGGCTTATTAAAGATTGACTTTCTCGGGCTAAAGAATTTAACGATTATTGAACACATCGTAAAAGATATAAGGAAAAAAGTCTTGCCCGAATTTACGATGGATCAACTTGTGTTAGATGATCAACTGACGTATCAGTTACTACAAAAGGGACGCACACTCGGAATTTTTCAATTAGAATCAAAAGGAATGCAAGAAACACTTGCGAAGTTAAAGCCGACCCGATTTGAAGATATTGTGGCGGTGAATGCCTTGTACCGTCCCGGTCCGATGGCGTTCATTGACACGTATATCAAGCGAAAAGAACAAAAAGAAACCGTCAGCTATTTACATCCCGACTTAGAGCCGATTCTCCGTGACACCTATGGTGTTCTGATATATCAAGAACAAATCATGCGGGTGGCCAATCAATTTGCGGGATTAAGCTTTGGTGAAGCCGATCTTTTACGCCGGGCGGTCAGTAAGAAGAACCGCTCGGCAATTGAAAATGCTAAAGCGACATTTACAGCTGGGTGTGTTAAAAAAGGCTATGACGAAGCGGTCATTAACGAGGTCTTTTCGTGGGTTTTAAACTTTGCTAATTATGGTTTCAACCGCAGTCACGCGGTGAGTTATAGTTTAATTTCGTATCAGCTTGCCTATTTAAAAGCACACTTTTCGAAAAGTTTTTATACTGCTTTATTAAATGACGCTTACGGATCAAATGATAAAATGGTGCAGTACAGCCATGAAATAAAACGTGCTGGGATCAAGATGCTGGCACCTAATATTAATCAAAGCTTGCACCTGTTTACCTCTGAAAAAGCGGGCATTCGGATGGGATTAAAAGCGATTAAAGGTTTAAGCTATCCGGTGATTGATGCGATTGTCAAAGAGCGTCGCCAAGCCCCGTTTCAGAGTCTGTATGACTTTTGTTTACGCATCCCGCTTGACGTTGTGAAACGTAAAGATATTGAAACCCTTGTTCTTGCTGGTACATTTGATATTTTTGAAATTGAACGCGGGGCCCTATTACAATCGATAGATGCAGCAATTGAGAATGGTACGCTGTTTGGTGATATCCAGGGTGATATTGACTGGTTAGATGGGTTTTATCAAATGGAAGAGCGCTATCCAGACACTGAACCGATGCCAGTTATGGAAAAGTTAAGTTTTGAAAAAGAACTTGTCGGCATGTATGTATCGACACATCCACTCGCACATTATCGTAAAGCGATCAGACAAGGCGGCTGTGTCAGTCTGACTTTTTTAATGGAAGTAGCCTTAGTAAAACAATCCTATCAAACGGTTGCCTTCGTTGAAGCGGTACGCGTGATTCGTACCAAACGCGGCGAATCAATGGCTTTTATTCAATTGACAGATGAAGATGCAACATTTGAGATGGTGATATTTCCTGAACAGTTTCGGTCATATAAACATACTTTAGTTGAGGATGCCTTTGTTTTAATCCGAGCGAAACTAGAAGAACGACAAGGAAAAAAACAAGGTATTATTGAAAACGTACAACCATTTGATTTCGAAGATATTAAAATAGAGGAAATGAATAAACAAGCCTACTTCATTCAAATCATCAATATGAGCGAACAACAAGTGTTAAATAAATTAAAGCCAGTGGTAGCAAAATATCCTGGCGATACACCGGTTATGTTGTATCAAAAAGAGACACAACAAGTGTTTAAATTAAGACCTGAATACTATTTAGAGACGGACTATGCAGTGAAAAAACAGTTGGAGCAGCTGTTTGGAGCAGAGAATGTTAAACAAAAGACAATTAGTCGTTAACGGAGAGCCGTTGGGATTATGGTTAGTTGGCCATGATCCTAACGGTTTTTTATTGTATATCGTAAGAAAGTTTGATATTTTCCGAATTCATTGGGTTGTTGTTTACACTAGGTACTAATTTAGTGTAAGATAGTTTTTAGAGTGGTCAGACCAGTAGATAATAAATTGTAGGTAAAGGGTGGGTATGAATAGATGACATTAAAAAAAGAAGCTTTACAGATGCATGAAGCTAACCAAGGTAAACTCACAATACAGTCAAAAGTGGCGATTAATGATAAATATGATTTAAGTTTAGCCTATTCACCTGGAGTGGCTGAGCCGTGTCTTGAAATTGAACGTGATGAGAAAGCAGCCTACAGGTATACGATGAAATCAAATATGGTTGGTGTCGTCACCAACGGGACAGCGGTTCTTGGTTTAGGTTCGATCGGAGCGCAAGCGTCGTTACCGGTGATGGAAGGAAAAGCTGTCTTATTCAAGAATTTTGCTGATGTCGATGCTTTTCCCATTTGTTTAGATACAAAAGACCCGGATGAAGTTATCCGCACGGTCGAGTTATTGGCGCCAACTTTCGGTGGCATTAATTTAGAAGACATTAAAGCGCCTGAATGCTTTTATATTGAACAAACACTAAAAGAACGATTAAATATCCCTGTTTTCCACGACGATCAACACGGGACCGCCATTGTCACGTTAGCTGGCTTAGTTAATGCGTTACGTCTTGTTGATAAATCATTTACTGAGATTAAAGTGGTCATTAACGGTGCCGGTGCTGCGGGTATTGCAATTGTAAAATTACTTCATTACTTTGGCGTTAAAGATATGGTTCTTTGTGATTCAAAAGGCGCTATCTACAAAGGACGAGGCAACGGGATGAATGCTGAAAAACAAGCGATATTAGCTTATACAAATAAGTCGAACGAAACAGGTGACTTGCGTTCGGTTATGAAAGATGCGGATGTCTTTATTGGCGTTTCACTAAAAGATTTGGTCGACGAAGCGATGATTCAATCGATGAAGCGTGACCCAATCATTTTTGCGATGGCCAACCCAGACCCAGAAATCACACCTGAACGGGCAAAACAGGCTGGTGCTCGTGTTATTGGAACTGGACGCAGTGATTATCCTAATCAAGTCAATAACGTCCTTGCCTTTCCGGGGATATTTAAAGGGGCCCTCAGTGTGAGGGCAACAGATATCAATGAAGAGATGAAAGTAGCCGCAGTTCATGCGATTGCCGGGATTATTTCAGCGACGGAATTAGATGAAGATTATGTTATTCCTGACCCTTTTGATGAACAAGTAGCTGAAGCAGTTGCAAAGGCTGTTAGTGAAGCAGCGATTAAAAGTGGCGTCAGTCAAGGTGAGCATGTTGACAAGATCTAATTCAAATACAAAAGCCTATCAAAATGTACTTGAAAAAATAAAGGATTATATTCAGATTGATCAATTAAAACCGGGTGATAAACTCCCGTCTGAACGTGAAATGGCTGAAGAGTTGCATTTGAGTCGGTCAACGATTCGTGAAGGACTGAGAGCGATTGAATTACTGGGATTGATTGAAACAAGGCAAGGAGACGGGACGTTTTTACGCCCCTACCAGTCTTATCAGACTTTGTCATTACTCGCCGGCTTTATCTTTCAAGACCGAGAAACAAAAGATAATGTCGATGATACGCTCGTTATGATTGAAGATGTGATTATTGACTTAGGTCATATCCGTGGTAGCGCATATATTCAAAGTAAGTGGTCGGGCCACGGTTACGATTATTGGAAAAAGCGTGGCTATAAAGCAACGTTTGAAGTGATTCTTTCAGTAATTGATAATCAGTTGTTAGAAAAGATTTGGTATTTACTCTATGCCTTTTATTTATCAATTGAGGATAAACAACATATACGCAAAGTTAAAGATTTATTCCAGTCGTTTGGTGTTCAAACGACGGAAGAATAAGGGGGGAATAGCTGATGCAGTTTAAAAGTATTTTTTATAAAAAGAAAAAGTATGCGTCAATTCCAACAGAAAAAGCAAAACAAGAAATACCCGAAGGCCTTGTCGAAAAGTGCGGGTCTTGCGGTAAAATATATTATGAGAAAGAATGGTCACAACAATTAAAAGTGTGCCCCAATTGCGGGACGCATCACCGCTTAACAGCCTATGAGCGAATTAAAGCGTTAATCGATGAAGACAGCTTTACTGAATGGGATCCGTCAATGGAAACAACTGACCCACTAAAGTTCCCAGAATATCAAGAAAAGTTAAAGAAAGACCAAGCCAAGACTGGACTAAAAGATGCGGTTGTGACAGGAAAAGGAACGATTAATGGCTATGAAACAGCCATCGTCGTTATGGATCCATTTTTTAGAATGGCAAGTATGGGTGCTGTTGTTGGTGAAAAAATCGCCCGTGCGCTGGAAAATGCACGCGTAGAACAATTACCGATGATTATTTTTACAGCGTCAGGTGGGGCGAGAATGCAAGAAGGCATGATCAGTTTAATGCAGATGGCGAAAACGTCCATAGCTGTTGACCGGTTTAATCGCAGTGGGGGTTGTCTCATCAATGTATTTACCCACCCAACAACCGGTGGTGTTACTGCTAGCTTTGCCTCGATTGGAGACTATCATTTTGCTGAACCAAAAGCTTTGATTGGCTTTGCAGGTAGACGTATCATTGAACAAACGATTCGCGAAAAATTACCGGATGATTTTCAAACAGCTGAATTCCAACTGAAACATGGACAAGTAGATAAAGTTGTCCATCGTCATGAATTAAAAGCACTGTTAACGACCGTCCTTGATTTACATCAACCGAAAGGACGTGACGAGTTATGAAGCAAGTACTCTCTTTTGAAAAACCAATTATTGAATTAAAAGAAAAGATACACGAATTAAAAAACATGGCCGAAGAAAATAACCTGACATTAGATGATGAAATCAATACGATGGAACAACGTCTAAAACGACTAGAACAAGAGATTTATGATCATCTATCAATCTGGGACCGGATTCAGGTTGCCAGACACCCTGAACGACCAACGTCACTGGATTATATTGAGAAATTATTCACTAATTTTATTGAATTACATGGTGATCGACTCTATCGTGATGACCCGGCCATTATTACTGGAATTGCGAAATATAAAGAAGTGCCGGTGACTGTTGTGGCCCAGCAACGTGGAAAAAACACCAAAGAGAATCTTCACCGTAACTTTGCGAGTCCGCATCCAGAAGGTTACCGTAAAGCCATTAGACAGATGAAGCTAGCAGAAAAATTTAACCGACCGATTATTTGTTTTATTGATACAAAGGGAGCACACCCTGGAAAGGGTGCCGAAGAGCGCGGACAAGGGGAAGCCATTGCGCGTAATTTAATGGAAATGGCTCATTTAACCGTACCAATTATTGCGGTTGTCATTGGTGAAGGAGGAAGTGGCGGTGCCTTAGGGATTGGTCTTGCTGATCATGTACATATGTTAGAAAATGCGATGTATTCGGTGATTTCACCAGAAGGTGCGGCAAGTATATTGTGGAAAGATGCAACAAAAGCAGAGGAAGCAGCTAAATCTTTAAAAATCACAGCCAAAGATTTAAAAGCGTTAGGTATCATTGATGAGATTATTCCGGAAGTAAAAGGCGGGGCGCATCGTGATTTTGACATGCAAGTGGCTTATGTTGATACGTATATCGAAAAATCATTTAATTATTTAACGACTATTGATCGGCAGAGCTTACCGAATATAAGGTGGGAGAAATATAAAAAAATAGGAGAAATAACCGAATAGTTCAGCTTATTGTCAGGCAAAACGCATGAAAAAAGCTAAAAACTTCGTAAAAATATGAAATAATCTTGAAAAACACCCCTAAATCTCTTGATTAAGGGGTGAGATTTTGACTGCTTTCATGTATAATCATAGATGAAATTACATTCATGCATGATGTATGTTATAATGAGTGAGTTTTAAAAGAGAAAGAAGCTAATTGAGGTGAAAGTATGAAAAGAATTGGAGTTTTAACTAGTGGGGGCGATGCTCCAGGTATGAACGCAGCTATTCGTGCTGTTGTTCGTAAAGCAATTTACCACGACATGGAGGTTTTTGGTATCTATAATGGGTATCAAGGTCTGATGGAAGGTAAAATCGAACAGTTAAACGTAGGTTCAGTCGGCGATATCATTCAACGTGGTGGTACGATGCTTTATTCTGCACGTTCTGAAGAATTTAAAACGGATGAAGGACAGAATAAAGGGATTGAACAATTAAAGAAATTTGGTATTGAAGGTCTTATCGTTATCGGTGGAGACGGATCATTCCAGGGTGCAGCGAAACTTACAGCCAAAGGTTTCCCATGTATCGGTATTCCTGGTACCATTGATAATGACATCGCAGGAACGGATTATACCATCGGTTTTGATACGGCGCTTAATACAATTATTGAAGCGGTTGATAAGATCAGAGATACGGCAACATCACATGAACGTACCTATGTCATTGAGGTTATGGGGCGTGATGCAGGGGATTTAGCTTTGTGGGCAGGTCTAGCCAACGGTGCCGAATCAGTTATTATCCCAGAAAAGCACGAACCATTTGAAAACGTCGTAGACCGACTTAAACGCGGATCGGAACGTGGTAAGAAACACAGTATCATTATCCTTGCTGAGGGTGTTGGTAATGGTTTTGATTATGGTAAGAAGATTGAATCAGCGACAAGTTTTGAAACGCGCGTGACCGTGTTAGGTCATATCCAACGTGGCGGACGCCCGACAGGTGCTGATCGTGTACTTGCAAGTCGTTTAGGTGGAAAAGCAGTTGATTTACTACTAGAAGGCCAAGGTGGCCGTATGGTAGGTATTCAAAAAAATGAACTTGTTCACCACGATATTATCGAGGCTTTAAAACAAAAGCATAGCTTGGACATGTCAATTTACCAATTAATGAGTGAAATATCTATTTAATATAATAGATAAATGTGTTGTTACAAATTCAAGGAGGAATTTATCAAATGAGAAGAACTAAAATTGTATGTACAATTGGACCAGCTTCAGAATCAACTGAGAAATTAGAGCAGTTAATCGAAGCAGGAATGAACGTTGCCCGTTTAAATTTTTCACATGGTGACTTTGAAGAGCATGGTGCTCGTATTAAAAATATTCGCGAGGCAGCGGCAAAACTAGGTAAGACAGTCGCTATTCTTTTAGATACTAAAGGACCAGAAATTCGTACAGGTACGATGACAGACGGTCAAGTTGATATTGTTAAAAACCAACATATCAATATTACAATGGATGAATCTTTCCTTGGAACATCAGATAAATTTGCGGTAACATATCCTGAATTAATCAATGATGTTCATGTAGGTTCTAAAATTTTACTTGATGATGGTCTGATTGAACTTGAAGTTGTTGAGATTCTTAAAGATCAAAATGAACTTAAAACAAAAGCATTAAACTCAGGTTTACTTAAAAACAAAAAAGGTGTAAACGTACCTAACGTAAGTGTTAACTTACCAGGTATGACAGATAAAGATGCAAAAGATATTCTATTTGGTGTTGAACAAGGCGTTGATTTTGTTGCGGCTTCATTTATTCGTCGCGCATCTGATGTTTTAATGATTCGTGAGCACCTAGATAACAATGGTGGTAAAGACATCCACATCATCCCTAAAATTGAAAACCAAGAAGGTGTCGATAACTTAGATGCGATTCTTCAAGTGGCTGACGGTTTAATGGTTGCTCGTGGTGATTTAGGTGTTGAAATCCCACCTGAAGATGTACCGGTTGTACAAAAAGATATGATCCAAAAATGTAACAATGCAGGTAAACCAGTCATTACAGCAACACAAATGTTAGACTCAATGCAGCGTAACCCACGTCCAACACGTGCTGAAGCATCAGACGTTGCGAACGCAATCTTTGATGGTACAGATGCAATTATGCTTTCTGGTGAAACAGCTGCCGGGGATTATCCTGTAGAAGCAGTTCAAACCATGCACCGTATTGCGCTTAAAACAGAATCAGTACTTGATCATAAAGCCATTTTAGATCGTCGATCTAAAACGAGCGAAATGACAATGACAGATGCAATTAGTCAATCTGTTAACCATACAGCAATGAACCTTGACGTAGATGCAATTCTGACTCCAACAAACAGTGGTCAAACAGCACGTATGATTTCAAAATACCGTCCAAAAGCACCTATCGTTGCGGTAACATTTGATGAAAAAGTAAGCCGACGATTAGCTTTATCTTGGGGTGTAAGTGCCATTACAGGTGAATTTGCTTATACAACAGACGAAGTGCTTGACTTAGCGATTGAGCGTGGTCTTGAAACTGAAAAATTCTATCGTGGTGACCGTGTCATTATCACTGCAGGTGTCCCTGTCGGTGAACGTGGTACAACAAACATGATGAAAGTTCACGTTATTGGTGATGTACTAACAAGTGGCCAAGGTATTGGTAAAGGTTCAACAATCGGTCGTGCTGTTTTTGCGAGAAATGCAGAAGAAGCAAATGAAAAAGTAAAAGTAGGCGATGTCTTAATTACTTTAGGTACAGATAAAGATATGATGCCAGCACTTGAAAAAGCAAGTGGTGTCATTACAGTTGAAGGTGGATTAACTTCACACGCAGCTGTTGTGGGTCTTGATCTTTCTATTCCTATCATTGTTGGCGTTGATAATGCAATGGATGTCATCGAAGAAGGTAAAGAAATTACCATCGATGCTAAAAAAGGTGATATTTACGCAGGTCGCGCCAGCATCCTTTAATTCGCCAAACCATCTCTAGATTTGTTATAATAAGAAGAGACTTCGGTCTCTTCTTTTCTGTTTCTTTTTTCACTTTATGAATAAATGCGTTAGTTCATAAAAACAAAAAGTATGCTATTTAAGAACGACAGAAGTACGTTTAACAGACAAGTGAGGGGATATTATGTGGAAGTGGATCATACTGACGATTTTGATTATGCCAGCGCTTGAACTAGCCGTGATTTTATGGGCCGGTTCATTGGTTGGTGGTTGGTCTGTCTTTGGCTTTATTTTACTGACAGGATTTATAGGAGCCGTATTAGCTAAGCAACAAGGGGCAGAGACCTTGCAACAAGCCAATGAAAGAATGCAGCGCAGTGAAATGCCTGGTGAACAAATCTTTGACGGGATTTGTATTTTAGTTGGTGGCTTACTTTTATTAACGCCAGGTTTTATTACAGATACCATCGGTTTTAGTTTGTTATTACCTTTTTCCAGAGGACCGTTAAAACAATTACTAAAACGTCAAATTGAACAAATGGTGAGAAATGGCCAAGTCATTACTTATCGCCGTTTTTAACGATGCATCTAGGGGGGAGACCTCCTAGCTACATCGTATAAAAAGTGAATATTTACTTGAAAAAGATTCTGATATTTCGCTATATTTGCTTAAATCAGCACCAGATGACTATATTTTTTATGCTATTTATGTTAAGATTATTCAGTGAATGTATCTGATTATGTTATCGTTTGATACTAATTAAGAACAAATGGTGAACAGGGAGTGGTTTGGAAAGCTATGTTTAATCAGTCCACATTATTTTTAATTATCTTACTCCTGCTTGGTTATTTTGGTAAAAACCAAGCGATTATTATTTCTGTCTATGTCCTTTTAGGCATACAGTTATTTAAACTAGATACGAAACTATTTCCTATCATTCAAGAACGAGGGATGAGCATAGGTGTGACGATTATTACTCTTTCAGTTTTGATTCCAATTGCGACAGGAGAAATTGGATTTTCTGAACTATTAGAAAGTGTGAAAAATTATTATGGATGGATTGCATTAGGTGCAGGTTTGTTTGTGTCGATGGTCGCCCGTGGGGGACTCGATTTACTTGCAAATGATCCGCATTTAACAACAGCATTAGTAATGGGAACAATCTTGGCAGTTGTTTTCTTACAAGGAGTTGCTGTTGGTCCGCTTATCGGTGCGGGAATTGCTTATATGATAATGAATATCGTTGATCACGTTATAAAGTTATTTTAAATAACAAAAAGGAGGAAGAAGGATGTCAACGTCAAAAGGTTTAGAAGGTATCATTGTTGCACAAACAGATATTACATCAATTGAAAAAGGAAAATTAAGTTATGTTGGTTACAGTATTGATGACCTTGCTGAACAAGCATCATTTGAAGAAGTTGTTTACCTTTTATGGTATAAACAACTGCCTAATGAAGATGCGCTACATAAATTTAAGGCCCAATTGTTTGATGAAATGACACTTAGCCCATCATTTATTGAACAGTTAAAACATATGCACATAGAAAACGCGCACCCCATGGATGTACTTAGAACAGCTGTTTCAATGCTCAGTCTTTATGATTCCGAACATGATCATGAAGATCGAGATTCTAATATTGACCGAGCAATCCGCTTACAAGCAAAAATAGCGATGATCATTACGGCATTTCATCGGTTTAGGAACGGCTTAGCACTTATTGAACCTAAACAAGAATTAAGTTATGCCGAAAATTTCTTATATATGTTACACGGAAAGGATGTTAATTCGCTTGAGAGCAAAGCGTTCAATAAAGCCCTTATCCTTCATGCTGATCATGAGCTCAATGCGTCAACATTCACAGCACGCGTCTGTGTGGCGACTTTATCAGATCTTTACTCCGGCTTGACCGCTGCTATCAGTGCATTAAAGGGGCCGCTGCATGGTGGAGCCAATGAACAAGTGATTAAAATGCTCATGGAAATTGAAACAACAGATGCGGCAATTCCTTATGTGAAAGCAAAAATAGCGAATAAGGAAAAGATTATGGGAATGGGACACCGAGTTTATAAAGAAGGCGATCCGCGAGCGAAACATTTAAAAGAAATGTCAAAAGAAATTACAAAACAAAAAGACATGTCACAGTGGTATGAAATATCAGAAAAAATCGAAAACTATGTAAAAGAAACAAAAGGCTTACCAGCAAATGTCGACTTTTATTCAGCGTCTATGTATCATGCCTTAGGCATTCCACATGATTTATTTACCCCGATTTTCGCAATGAGTCGAACGTCTGGATGGATTGCTCACATGCTGGAACAGTATGCCAACAATCGACTCATACGTCCGCGGGCAGAATACGTTGGCCTAGAAAATCAAACCTTTAAACCAGTGAATAAACGTTAATTAACGTTTACCTATATATAACTCAAGGAGGAAATCTAAATGACACAAGGTGAAAAAATTACCGTAGAACAAGGGAAAGTAATCACGCCCAATCATGCTATTATTCCATTTATTGAAGGCGACGGAACAGGTCCTGATATTTGGAATGCCGCAAGTCGCGTTCTTCAGGCAGCTGTAAACAAAGCCTATCATGGTGAAAAATCAATTGTCTGGAAAGAAGTACTCGCAGGTGAAAAAGCTTTCAATAAAACAGGAGAATGGTTACCAGAAGCCACTCTTGATGCCATTCGTGAATATAAAATTGCAATCAAAGGTCCACTTACAACTCCAATCGGTGGTGGGATTCGTTCATTAAATGTCGCATTGCGTCAGAAACTAGATTTGTTTACCTGTTTACGTCCGGTTCGTTATTTTGCTGGGGTACCCTCACCTGTTAAACGTCCAGAAGACACAGACATGGTCATCTTCCGTGAAAACACAGAAGATATTTATGCTGGAATTGAATGGGCTAAAGGTTCTGATGAAGTAAAGAAAGTCATCGACTTCTTACAAAATGAAATGGGTGTTACGAATATTCGCTTCCCAGAAACATCTGGTATTGGTGTGAAACCAGTATCTGAAGAAGGAACGAAACGAATCGTGCGTGCCGCGATTGATTATGCAATCAAAGAAGGACGCAAAAGTGTTACGATCGTGCATAAAGGCAACATTATGAAGTTCACTGAAGGTGCCTTTAAGAACTGGGGTTATGAATTAGCTGAGACAGAATTTAAAGACCAAGTCTTTACGTGGGCAACGTATGATAAAATCGTTGAAACTGAAGGTAAAGAAGCCGCTGACCAAGCACAGAGCGACGCTGAAGCAGCAGGTAAAATTATTGTTAAAGATGCGATTGCAGATATCTTCTTACAACAGATTCTTACACGTCCTAAAGAATTTGACGTGGTTGCGACGATGAACTTAAATGGTGACTACATTTCAGATGCGCTTGCAGCTCAAGTTGGTGGTATTGGTATTGCTCCAGGGGCAAACATTAACTATGAAACAGGCCATGCGATTTTTGAAGCAACACACGGAACGGCACCTAAATATGCTGGACTCGATAAAGTGAATCCGTCATCTGTTATCCTCTCAGGTGTATTAATGCTTGAACACTTAGGTTGGACTGAAGCGGCTGATTTGATTACAAAATCAATGGATCATACAATTGGTTCTAAAGTTGTGACTTATGACTTTGCACGTCTTATGGACGGTGCAACAGAAGTGAAAACAAGTGAATTTGCAGATGCTCTTATTAGCAACATGGGTAAATAATATTCTAATGAAGCGTATGACGGCGATTGTCGTTGTACGCTTTTTTTAGGTTAAAATTAATAGGGTGATACAAAAACCTTTTTTTGTAATTTATGTTTTAATGTGTTACAATGATGATAATATTAATTATAATCAACCATATAACTAGGAGGGGTTGGGGTGAGCAAAAAATGGATAGGTATCATGGCAATCATCGTACTTACTGGGATCGCATCATTTGCTGTATTAACTAATGGAGCGAAGGGTGACAATCAAGTGGCATTGCGCTATGAAGGTGTACCGTTAATAATTGGTGTATTATCAGATAATAGTTTACCGGACTTTGATCTTGAAGAAGCGGACGTAACATTTCAGACTGTGGCGTTAAATGAAATTAATAGGGACAATGTGGATGCATATCTGTTTACGGAGGAACATTTTGATGTCATTTCTGAAGATAAATACAGTCAGATGCTTCGTGAAAATGGTGTGTTTAACTTTTTTGTGGATCCGAAAAAAGAAGTGATGACTTTTTATCTAGAAAATCTCCTATATAGTGACGTCCCAGAAGCGGAAAATCAAGCTTATATTGAAGGGTTTGCTGTGTTAAAAGACGAAACAAAAACGGTGGCGATTGCTGAATCATATCAAGATACAACAAAAGAGCTTCAAACAAGTGCTTATCAATCGATGTTAAAAGAGCTTCAAACACATAAAGAAGAGGTATTCCTAAACCAATAATGTTACCGAAAGTCATCGCTTTAAGCGGTGATTTTTTTTCTTTCTTTTCTTACTAATCATAGAAAAAGAGGTCTTGTATGCATCATTCGTCAAAAAATTTACAAAAACTTTACTTTGTAAATGAAATTTTACAGGTGAGTTGATTAGTCTGTCTTTCAATTATTGATTAAAACAGCTATGATAAATATGAATGAAACATGAAGGGGGTATAAAGGTTGAGTGAAAAAATCTTAATTGTTGATGATGAAGAATCAATTGTCACCTTGTTACAATACCATATAGAAAAAGCGGGCTTCAATACTGATGTCGCCTATTCAGGTACAGAAGCACTGGCTAAAGCGATAAAAAATGACTATGAATTAATTGTGTTAGATCTTATGTTACCAGGAATGGAAGGGACTGACGTGACCAAAGCCTTGCGTCAAGAAAAGATAGACAGTCCCATTTTAATGTTAACGGCAAAAGATGATGAATTTGATAAAATCTTGGGCTTAGAACTTGGAGCGGATGATTACTTAACGAAACCTTTCAGCCCAAAAGAAGTTGTTGCTCGTATTAAGGCCATTTTACGGCGGACGAATAAACCGAAAGCAGAAGAAGCCTTATACTTATCCATCGGTGAGTTAACCATCTATCCAGAACAATATGAAGCAACGCTTAGTGGTGAAGTACTAACCTTCACGAGAAAAGAATTTGAACTATTATTTTACTTAGCCAAGCATAAAGGGAAAGTATTGTCACGTGATCAATTACTTACGGCCGTGTGGAACTATGATTTTGCCGGTGATACGCGAATCGTTGATGTTCACGTCAGTCATTTGCGAGAAAAAATCGAACCAGATACGAAGCAACCAATTTATATTAAGACGATACGCGGACTTGGTTATAAAATGGAGGAGCCGAAAAAATGACGACTCATCGGCGGCTGTTTTTGACTCAAGTGCTGTCAGTAAGTGTGTTATTTGTTGTGCTTGTATTTGCGATTGTACCGCTTGTTTTTGGTAGTGCGCAATATATTGTCTTCTTTCTACTTACCGGAGCATATTTTATGATTATTTTATTATTTTATCAAGTATATAAAAATTATGTCCGTCCTGTTAAGCATTTAGTAGAAACGATTGATTCACTTGTCAGTGGGAATTATAAAGTGCGCGTACATGAAGATTTTCACGCGGACACAGGACGCCTTCAAGGTGCGATTAATGAGCTTGCTCGCCATTTACAAGATTTAAACCGTCAAGAAAAGATGCATGCCCGTCAACTCAATAGCGTGATTGAAAATATGGCAAGTGGTGTCATGCTTATTGACCAACAAGGGTATGTTCATTTAGTAAATAAGCGCTTTGTTGATCTGTTTGGGTTAACGAGAGAACGTTATACAGACTCATTGTACTACGATGTTCTCGACCAAAATCAAATTGATGAAACGGTTCAAGAAGTCTTTTTATATGAACAACCGATCAAAAATGAAATAACCCTCACAAAAGACTTAACGACGTATTATTTAGAAGTGATTGGCGCACCTTATTTTAACCAAAAACATGATTTGCGTGGTGCGGTGCTTGTTTTTCATGATGTGACAGAGTTTAAACGTTTGGAACAAATACGTAAAGATTTTGTTGCAAATGTGTCACATGAACTAAGAACGCCGATTACATCAATCAAAGGCTTTGCTGAAACAATGTTAGAAGATGAATTAGATAAAGAACTAGAACAACGTTTTCTTTCAATTATCTATAAAGAGAGTCACCGGCTACAGTTGTTGATTCAGGATTTACTTGACTTATCTAAGTTAGAAAAGGTAGATTTTCATTTGAATTACCAAGTTATTCAGCTTGATGGTTTAATAAGAGAGTCTGTTGAAATGGCAAAAGTGCAAGCAAAAGCAAAAGGCATGGACTTAACGATTGCTGGCGAAGAGGGACTTGAACTCTCGGCTGATTATGACCGGTTAAAACAAGTGATTTTGAATCTGATTTATAATGCGATTAATTATTCACCAAATGGTGGGGAAGTCACCATAGCTGCTTATAATTCCTCCGGATATGTTAAAATTGAAGTGAGTGATAACGGCATGGGTATAGCAACAGAAGTGTTGCCACGTATTTTTGAACGCTTTTATCGCGTTGATAAAGCGAGAAGTCGCAATACAGGTGGCACTGGATTAGGTTTATCTATTACGAAACATATAGTAGAAGCTCATCATGGTCAGATTTTTGTTGACAGTGTGGTTGATGAAGGCTCAACATTTACAATTATGTTACCAAAAGAACAGACATGAGTGTCTGTTCTTTTTTTGTTGTCGCCTGAGTAAGTATCATTTTTGAAAATGATGAAAACATGATAAGATAAGATTAGTTTCGGCGGTAATTCATCCATTTGATAAGCGGGGTCTAATAAATATAGTGATACATAATGAGGATAAGGAGTTGACATAATGTCAGATAAAAAATTAGTTTTGATTGACGGTAATAGTGTCTTGTACCGGGCATTTTTTGCTTTACCACTACTTTCAAATACACAAGGGGTGCATACGAACGCAGTCTTCGGTTTTACGAAGATGTTGTTGACAATATTAGAACGAGAAGCCCCAACGCATGTGCTGGTCGCTTTTGATGCGGGCAAAACGACGTTTCGTCATGACACATATAAAGAATATAAAGGTGGGCGACAAAAAACACCACCGGAACTATCAGAACAATTCAACATCACACGTGAGTTGCTTGATGCTTTTCAGCTTACCCATTATGAATTAGCGAATTATGAAGCGGATGATATTATTGGAACATTATCAAAACAAGCAGAAACAAAAGGTTTTGATGTGGCAGTTATTACCGGTGATAAGGATATGCTTCAACTTGTATCCGATAAAACATCTGTACATCTAACGAAAAAAGGAATCAGTGAGACAGAAAGTTATACACCAGATTATCTCAATGAAAAACTAGAGATAACACCTGCGCAAATTATTGATATGAAAGCATTAATGGGAGATGCTTCTGATAATATACCGGGTGTACCGGGAGTTGGTGAAAAAACGGCAATTAAATTGTTAAAACAATTCGAAACATTGTCAAAAGTATACGATGGACTTGATGATGTCAGCGGTAAAAAATTAAAAGAAAAGTTAGTGACCCATAAAGAAGATGCCTTTATGTCATATGAGCTGGCGACGATTAACCGCGAGTCTCCCATTACTGTCGAACTAGATAAGACTAAATATGACGGTTTTGACATGAAAGAGTTGCGAGATTTATTCAAACAATTAGAGTTTAAATCACTGATGTCAATGATTGACGCCGACCAGATTGAAGAAACTGAAACTTTAAAAGACATGACTGTTGAAGTCGTTAACGATTTTAGTCAGCTAAGTCTTACAGGAGAAGAAAGTCTTGTCGTTGATTATCTAACAGAACAATATCATACGGATAAGCTTCTTGGTGTTGGCATGAGTAACGAAGACCATCACTATTTTTTAAGTAAGGATGTTGTTGAAAAAGATGCGGCTTTTCATGCGTATTTAAGAGACGAATCAATGAAAAAGTATACCTTTGACGCAAAAAAAGTATTGGTTACTTTTAAACATTTAGGCATTGATGTTAAAGGTATTATGTTCGATTTATTACTAGGCTCCTATTTAGTGAATCCATCAGAAAACAATCATGATATCCCGTCCATTGCATCTCGTTATGATTCGATTGGGGTAAGAGAAGATGAGGATGTGTATGGTAAAGGAAAAAAACTAGCCATTCCTGATGAAGACGTGTTACGTGATCACATTGTAAGAAAAGCACATGTCGTCTACGCATTAAAGCCAACGATTGAAGCAGGGCTTGTTACGAATGAACAGATGATGTTATACGAAACTCTTGAACTACCACTCAGTAAGATCTTAGCCGATATGGAAGAACTCGGCGTTATGGTCGACCGAGAAAAATTAGAAGTGATGCAGCAAGACTTAGCAGAACGTTTAAAGACGATAGAAGAAAAAATATATGAGGCCGCTGGTGAATCATTTAACTTAAACTCGCCTAAACAACTTGGGGTTGTGTTGTTTGAGAAACTTGAATTACCGGTGATAAAGAAAACTAAGACAGGCTATTCAACGGCTGCGGATGTTTTAGAACAATTAAAAATGAAACACCCAATTATTGAAGATATTTTGTTGTATCGTCAACTTCAAAAACTACAGTCAACCTATTTAGAAGGGTTGCTTAAAGTGATTCATGCAGACGGGAAAATACACACCCGCTTCAATCAAGCTTTGACACAAACTGGGCGCCTTTCATCAACAGATCCCAACTTACAAAACATTCCGATTCGATTAGAAGAAGGCAGAAAGATACGTCAAGCCTTTGTTCCTAGTGAAAACAATTGGGAAATGTTTGCCTGTGACTACTCTCAAATTGAGTTGCGTGTCCTTGCCCATATTGCCGGTGATGAGAAACTCATTCAGGCATTTAAGGATGACCGTGACATTCATACGCAAACCGCCATGGATGTTTTCCACGTGGAAGAAGCAGACGTCGATAGTTTAATGCGCCGTCAAGCCAAAGCGGTTAACTTCGGAATTGTCTACGGCATTAGTGATTACGGATTATCACAAAATTTAGGGATTACTCGTAAAGAAGCACAAGCTTTTATTGATCGTTATTTTAATAGTTATCCAGGTGTAAAAATATACATGGATGAAATTGTAAAAGAAGCAAAACAACAAGGCTACGTGACTACCTTGATGCACCGCCGCCGTTATTTACCAGATATCACAAGTCGTAATTTTAATCAGCGAAGCTTTGCTGAGCGTACCGCGATGAATACACCGATTCAAGGTAGTGCGGCTGATATTATTAAAAAAGCCATGATTGATTTAACTGAGCGTTTAACTGCAGAAGGCCTACGAGCGAATATGCTACTGCAAGTACACGATGAACTGATATTAGAAGCACCTAAAGAAGAAATTGACCAATTAAAAAGAATTGTACCAGAGGTGATGGAACAGACTGTTGAACTATCTGTACCACTAAAAGTCGATTATGCGCACGGTCCGACATGGTATGATGCGAAATAAGAACGGAGAATGATCAATGCCAGAATTACCAGAAGTAGAAACGGTAAGGCGTACACTAAAAACATTAATCATTGATAAAACGATTGCGTCCGTTGATGTACGTTTTGCTAAAATAATTAAAAAGCCAGATGATAGTCACGTGTTTGAACTGATGCTTAAAGGACAAACCATTCGCGATATTAAACGTCGGGGAAAATTCCTGTTATTTATTTTTAATGATGTTGAAATGGTGTCACATTTACGAATGGAAGGAAAGTTTTCCACTCACTCCAATAGCGAACCAGAAAATAAACATACTCATGTTATTTTTACGTTTACTGATGGAACAAGTCTCCAATACAATGATGTTCGAAAGTTTGGCACAATGCATCTCTTTCCTAAAGGTGAAGCGCTTGAAGCATTACCGATGAAACAAGTGGGCGTGGACTTATATTTAGACCCAGTTGAATTCAATCACTTGTATCCGAAAATTATAAAATCAACGCGGGCGATTAAAAATATTTTACTCGACCAACAATTGCTTGCCGGTTTAGGTAATATTTATGTCGATGAGACACTTTTTCGTTCTAATGTTCATCCGATGACAAAAGGACACGCTTTAAGTCAATCAGAGGTTAAACGTCTTTTAATAGAAGCCCAAGCGGTCATTCAAGAAGCAGTAAAACAAGGCGGGACAACGATTAGAAGTTATACGAATGCCGATGGCAATATGGGTATGTTCCAACAAACACTTAATGTGTATGGTCAAACCGACAAACCCTGTCCAGTTTGTGATACACCGATTGAAAAAACAAAGGTATCTGGACGTGGCACACATTATTGTCCAGTCTGCCAAGTAATCAAACAACCAGAGGAGTGAGCGTATGTCGTGTGTCGTTGGTCTGAGCGGTAGCATTGCGACTGGTAAAAGTACGGTTGTGGAATGGTTTAAAACAAAACAAGTACCGGTCATTGATGCTGATCGAATTGCTCGTGAAATCGTTGAGCCGGGTAAGCCTATACTGACGCGGCTAAAACAGACATTTGGTGAGGAGATTATTCAAACAGATGGTTCACTGGACCGTACGTTACTCGGTCAAATGATTTTTAATGATGATACCTTAAGGCAAAAGCTCGATGACCTAATGCATCCGGCGATTGTTAAAGAAATAGTTAGCCGCCGAGATAGATATATGAACCAAAGTGAGCCGCTTATTATTTTAGATATTCCGTTATTGTTTGAAGGCGGCTTTACCAATCTAGTTGATCGCATCATTGTTGTTTACACGACTGAAGCTGTCCAGCTTGAGCGTTTAATGAAAAGAAATAAGCTTACGAGACAAGAAGCAAAAAAACGAATTAAAACGCAGTGGTCGATTGAAATGAAAAAAGATTTAGCGACCGATGTCATCAATAACAACGGTTCTTTAGACGAAACATATAAACAATGCGACACATTATACAAAAAGTATTTGTCACAAGAGAGGAAGCAGTGAAATTAGCTGCCCTTACGCTGGTAGTTGTAAGGATTGGCACATGCGAAAATAACATTCTATTTTAAAAAAATAGTTGCAGGAAGACATATTTCGATATATAATTTTCCTGCGTGTGTATTTTGATTAGATGCACAACAATATGAAAATGAGCCGTTGATTGCTTAAAGGGTTAGGACCTCTTTGGACTAACTTTCCCCCGTGGCAATTAAGCTTACATTTTACAAAAACAGAAACAGGGGGAGTGTTTATAATGGACACAATGGGAAGACACGTTATTGCTGAAATGTGGGATTGCAACATTGATATTTTAAATGATATGGGAAAGATTGAACAAATTTTTGTTGATGCAGCACTTAAATCGGGTGCTGAAATTAGAGAAGTCGCATTTCATAAATTTGCACCACAAGGTGTGAGTGGCGTGGTGATTATTTCTGAATCACACTTAACGATTCATAGTTTTCCGGAACACGGCTATGCGAGTATTGACGTTTATACGTGTGGAGATGTTATTGATCCAAACGTTGCTTGTGATTATATCGCTGAGAGCTTAGATTCAAAACGATTAGAACGTGTCGAAGTACCAAGAGGTCTTGGTCCTATTCAAGTACCAAAATCCGAATCACTTTAATAGTCACTCCTCTTAGTCATTATTTGCTAAGAGGAGTTTTTGCATCTTAACAATGATTTTGATTGTTTTGTATAAAGAACACGGAAATCCAAACATTGTTATCGTTTTCTTAAGCTAAACATGTTAAAATATAAAATACATGTATATAAAAGCATAAGAAAAAGTAAATGATGAGGTGTAACGATGGGATTTAAAGAAGGATTTAATAAGTATTTTAACAATCATTCTGAAACAGCAGAAAAACATTGGGATAAAAATTTAGAAAGTAAATATTTTAAAACAACGAAAGATCGTGGATTCGATGCGGTTATGAATTATTTTAAAAAGAATTCAAATTGTGAGGTTAAAGCATCTTCACAAGAACGTGGGGAAATTACCGTTAATTACAAAGGCAAGCGTCGTGCGTTTGTTGTCGTAACTATTATTATGGTGAAGCCCTTCCGCACATCAGTAGATTTATCCGTCACAACTGAAGGTGGTTTGTTTGATTTAGGTTTTAGTCATAATTTGATTACGAAACTGTATGACGATCTAAAAAAAGAAATGGAATTAGTTGACTGATCCGGTCTTCGTAATCATAATAAATTAGCTGAAAAGGAGGTTGTTAAACGATGCGGTGTCCTAACTGCCATGATAAACATACACGGGTATTAGATTCACGACCAATTGAAGATAATCAAGCGATTAGACGTCGACGCGAATGCGAGGCTTGTGCGCATCGATTTACGACCTTTGAACGCATCGAAGAAATGCCCTTGATCGTCGTTAAAAAAGAAGGCGTCCGCGAAACATTTAGTCGCGAGAAATTGGTGCGAGGTCTTATGAAGGCTTGTGAAAAACGCCCGGTCGCATTAGAACAGCTTGAAGATTTAGCGCTTAATGTCGAACGCTCTTTAAGAAGTCGGGGGCAATCAGAAGTAGATAGCAATGATATTGGTGAACTTGTGATGGAAGGTCTCAGTCAAATTGATGAAGTGGCCTACGTTAGATTTGCCTCTGTGTATCGCCAATTTAAAGATATCAATGTCTTTTTGGATGAGCTTAAAGAATTGATCCATGAAGATAAAAAAGGTGAATCGGGTCGCTTGTCTGACGATGAGACAAACTAATTCACACGTTATCAAACAATAAATGAGCCTCGCGGCTCATTTTTCATTAGGAAAACAATTGTTTATTCAGTAACATTTTAAAACAACACACTTGAGATAACATAAAGAAAGGAAGAGTGCGATGCATCAATCCATTGGAAAAGTATTGCCGGCTGATGGCTACCGAACGACAAAAATGTTTGATTTGTCAGATGAACAATATCAAGCGCTGTATCAATTGTATCAGCCTATCATCGGCATTGAAGCCCTTAGTTTATATATGACGCTCTATCATCAAATTGCTTTCCACGATCGCCACTCTCATCACTACTTGATGCAGTTACTTAATCAATCTCTGACAACCATTTATGATGCCAGAACGAAAATTGAAGCGATAGGATTACTGGAAACGTACCGCTTTGAAGATGAGCAACAAACGCTGTATGATTTTCATTTAAAGCCACCAATGACACCGGTTAGTTTTATATCTGATGATGTGTTAAGTCAAATGTTGTATCACCAAATCGGCAAACAAAAATTTCATTCATTGAAATCAAAAATATTAGAGCGTACCACATTTTCCCCTTCGGGTGAGCCGATTACACACACGTTTTCTGATGTGTTTATACATCAACCGGTTGATATTGAAGTGGAAGAAACTACAGACACAACAGCGATTAATCATTATGCCAAAACGAAGGACTGGCTGTCAGATACTGTTGTTGATTTTGATTGGCTTAGTCAAAATTTACAGTCGCGGATGCTGAATGTAGACGTGATTTTATCTAGAGAAAATCAGCGCTTTATTAATCAGATGGCAGTACTTTACACTTTATCTAATTCTGAAGTCGACAAGCTATTACAGTGGTCGATTGATTCAGAGCACCGACTCGATAAAGAGGCGTTTAAAGAAGCTTGCTTGGATGCAATTGATGTCCAGCCGTCGAAACAACAAGTGATTATCCAGCGCGAACGCTTGAAGAAAAGTGAAACGATAAATTCAAATCAGGCGGCACCTCAATCGAAAAAAGCACGGTTTATTGAACAGATGGAGACGCTGAGTCCAAAGGAATTAATTGAAGACTTATCAGGTGAGGCTGAAGCTTCAAAACAAGATATCAAAATGATTGCAGATATTATGGGAAAACAAGCACTCTCACCAGGTGTGATGAATGTTTTGATTCATTATGTTATGTTAAAATCAGATATGAAGCTATCTCGTGCCTATATGGAAAAGATTGCGAGCCATTGGGCGAGAAAGCAAATTAAAACAGTTACTGACGCCATGGCACTCGCAAAAGAAGAGCATACGAAGTACCAATCGAAAGATTTTAAAAAGGGTTACCCAAGGAAAAAAACAGGTCGTGAGGCCGTCGTTCCAGATTGGTTTAAAAAACAAAAGACTGAAACAAAGAAGAGTACGCAAAAACCATCACAGACTGTTCAGCCATCATCAGCTGATAATCAAGAAATTGATGCGTTGTTAAAATCGTTCCAAGCAAAGAAAAACAAGCAGTGATAGATATTCTAAAAACCTAGATGTAAATGAAAATGAGGTGGTGACACGATGGAACCGATTAATGTTTCCTTAAAGAAATGGATGAAGAAAAATCAATCTTTTCAAGAAACATATCAAAAAATGAAACAAGAAATTTTACAGGACCCAGAGATAAAAACTGTCATTGAAACACATGAGGCGATTGATGATTTGGCAATTGATCGACAGTTAATGACGTTGTATGAGTATTATTCACAAAATAGGGATTGTGACAATTGTCCAGATCATGGCTGTATTGACAATGTTCTACCGGGGTAT
The DNA here is from genome assembly GCF_900115605.1 of Halolactibacillus halophilus. Lineage (GTDB taxonomy): Bacteria > Bacillota > Bacilli > Bacillales > Amphibacillaceae > Halolactibacillus > Halolactibacillus halophilus. Next base: position 178,340 of record NZ_FOXC01000001.1, on the reverse strand, counting down.
AAGCCGATTTTGAATGTAGAAGGTGACACGTTCCACCTCACCTATGAAAAGTGTAAATATACGCGGATTGAAGAAGAACAAAAGCGTCGACAAGCGAAAATTAAGAGCTTGTATATGCCGAAAGATATTTTAGCTGCGCGAATTGAATCGATTGATAGCCAAAACGCTGATCGTCATGAGGCTATCAAAGCTCTTCTTAAGTACGTGCATCAAATCGATGAAGGTTTGCCTGAGCGCGGTTTTTACTTCCATGGTCCGTTTGGTGTAGGAAAGACTTACTTTTTGGGTGCGCTAGCAAATGAGTTTGCCGATCGCGGGATAGAAACAATGTTGATTTACATGCCTGAATTCGTTCGTGAAATAAAATCATCATTTAAAGATGACTCAACATCTGAAAAAATTGAAACGTTTAAAAAAGTTCCCGTATTAATGATCGATGATATTGGGGCGGAGTCACTATCAAGTTGGTTTAGAGATGAGGTGCTCGGTTCTATCCTTCAATACCGAATGATGGAGCGACTGCCGGTCTTCTTTAGTTCGAATTACAATTTAACCCAACTTGAAACCCACTTAGCACAAACGTCACGTGGGGATATTGAAGAGTTAAAAGCGGGTCGGATTATTGAACGAATCAAACAAGTAAGTACACCGATTTTAATCCATGCGAATAATCGCCGAGAAAGTTAAATTTGTTTCACCTCTTGATTTTTTTACAAGACAAGACTATAATACAAAGCATAATTAAAAACTAAAAGTTTTGATGAGGACAATATTTTTTGCTGATGTGTAACTAGAGAGGAAAACCTTGTGCTGAAAGTTTTCTATACACACGCTTATAAATTACCACCTCTGAACTCCACTTCTGAACAAGTCACTTAATTAAGGAGCTGGCGGATACTCACCGTTACATGAGTTTGAATGAGCCAAACAGAACTGTTTGGGAATGAGGGTGGAACCACGAGCATAACGCTTGTCCCTTTGCTGTAATCGCAAAGGGATAGGCGTTTTTATATTGGCCTTTGTGATTAACTTACTATTTTAAGGAGTGAAAGACATGGCAGAACAAATCAAATTAATCTTTCCAGATGGAACAGAAAAACTTTTTGATCAAGGAACAACAGGTGAAGATGTTGCACAGTCGATTTCACCCGGTTTAAGAAAACAATCAGTCGCGATTAAATTGAATGGTGACTTACTTGATTTACGCCGTCCATTGCCACACGACGGTGAAATTGCGATTATCACTTCACGTGACGCTGAAGGCTTAGAAATCTTACGTCACTCAACAGCTCACCTTATGGCCCAGGCAGTGAAACGTTTATTCGGTGATGATGTCAAGCTCGGCGTCGGCCCAACAATCGAAGAAGGTTTTTATTACGACATCGATATGGACCACCAACTAATACCGGAGGATTTACCGAAGATTGAGAAAGAAATGCAACGCATTGTTGATGAAAATATTGAAATTAAACGCGTGGAAGTTTCCCGCCAAGAAGCGTATGATCGCTTTGAGGCGATTGGTGATGATTTAAAGCTGGAACTATTAGAAGCGATTCCAGCAGATGAAACAGTCACTATCTATGAACAGGGTGAATTCTTTGACCTTTGCCGTGGTGTCCACGTACCACAAACGAGCAAATTAAAAGTCTTTCAATTATTAAGTATCTCAGGTGCTTACTGGCGCGGAGACAGCAACAATAAGATGCTCCAACGTATATACGGCACAGCTTTCTTCAAAAAAGAAGACTTAAAGCATCATTTACATGTTCTTGAAGAACGTAAAGAACGTGATCACCGTAAATTAGGAAAAGAACTTGATCTCTTTACTGTATCACAGAAAGTGGGCCAAGGCCTGCCACTATGGTTACCAAAAGGGGCGACAGTCCGCCGCATGGTGGAACGTTACATTGTAGATTTAGAAGAACGACTCGGCTATGATCACGTCTACACACCGGTCTTGGGTAGCGTTGAACTTTATAAAACAAGCGGGCACTGGGATCATTATAAGGATGACATGTTCCCAACGCTTGAAATGGATAATGAAGACTTAGTGCTTCGTCCAATGAACTGTCCGCATCATATGATGGTTTATAAAAACCAATTATATAGTTATCGCCATTTACCGGTTCGTATCGCAGAACTTGGTATGATGCACCGTCATGAAATGTCCGGTGCGCTAGCGGGTCTTCAACGTGTTCGTGCGATGACACTGAATGATGCTCATATTTTCGCGCGTCCGGATCAATTGAAAGATGAATTTATTCGCGTTGTTGAACTCATCCAACATGTATATCGTGACTTTGGCTTTGAAGATTATTCTTTCCGTTTATCTTATCGTGATAAAGAAAACACAGAAAAATATGTCGATAATGATGAGATGTGGGAAAAAGCCCAAGCACTCTTAAAAGAAACAATGGAAGACATGGACCTTGACTATACTGAAGCAGAAGGTGAAGCAGCTTTTTATGGTCCTAAGCTTGATGTTCAAGTGAAAACAGCATTAGGTAAAGAAGAGACATTATCAACAGTGCAACTGGACTTCTACTTGCCAGAGCAATTCGATTTAACGTATGTTGGTGAAGACGGTAAAGACCATCGTCCTGTTGTTATTCACCGCGGGGTTGTATCAACGATGGAACGTTTTGTTGCCTTCTTAATTGAAGAGTATAAAGGTGCCTTCCCAACTTGGTTAGCACCTGTCCAAGCGCGGATTATCCCAGTTTCAAATGATGTCCACCAGGATTATGTGAAAAAGTTAGAAGACCGTCTTAGATTAGAAGGTTTCCGCGTGGAGTTAGATATGCGTGAAGAAAAACTGGGCTACAAAATTCGTGAAGCACAAACTGAAAAGATTCCTTTTGCGCTCGTTGTTGGTGATAAAGAAATGGAAAACAATGCAGTCAATGTGCGTCGTTACGGTGAACAAGACCAAGTAACAGTTTCACAAGATGAGTTTATCGCCTTAATGAAACAAGATATCGAGAAAAAGTCACGTAAAGAATCATAAACGCGATTTTTAAGCAGCATAAACCATTTACTCGTCAATCAAGTAGCGTTAACTTAAGTATAAGTTGACGCTGCTTTTTTTCATGCAGGAATATCTATCCGGTGGGGCGAATTAATAGTATAGATAAATAAATTACCTACTATTATGACACGAAGGGTATTAATTGTGAAATATAAACCGGATAAAGTACCGCTAAAGATTTTCATTCAACGCTTCAAAATTGCCATGAGTTTGTCATCTGTCAATGATAAGCTTATGAGTAGGTGTTAATGTTGCGCATGCCAGGGTCCACCTTTAAGAGTTTGCAAAATATAAATCAAAACATGTTAATTTTCGTTGACAAGCTTGTCAAGAGATGCTATGATAAGGAAAGTGAAATTGAATATGATCTTTAGACAAGTAGAGGCACCCGCTTCTCGCCTGATCGACACAATCATTGTAGTTGCCAGGTTATCACATTCTGAATTTTGAAGATGACAGGATATGTGTGGGTGCTTACGAGTACCGACGCTTTTTTTATTGTCTTTAATGGCTAAGTTTTATACACTTGTCAATGACTATTCGAAGGTCAGGTTCTAATAAGAACCGGTCATAGTTCATGCCGCTTTTAAAAAATCTCGGAGGTGGATGATTATTAGCAAAGATATGAATGTCAATGAGAATATTCGCGCACGTGAAGTTCGTCTTATTGATTCTAATGGCGATCAACTAGGTGTTAAGTCTCGTAATGAGGCGCTTGATATTGCTGCAACACGTAATTTAGATTTAGTTCTTGTTGCACCAGGTGCCAAGCCGCCAGTATGCCGGATCATGGATTACGGTAAATATCGTTTTGAGCAACAAAAGAAAGAAAAAGAAGCACGTAAGAAACAAAAAATCATCAACGTCAAAGAAATCCGTCTTAGCCCGGGTATTGAAGAGCATGATTTTAACACAAAACTACGTAATGCACGTAAGTTCTTGGAAAAAGGAGACAAAGTAAAAGTCTCAATCCGTTTCCGTGGCCGTGCAATTACACACAAAGACTTAGGTCGTAAAGTTCTTGAGCAAATGGCTGAAGAATGTAAAGATTTATCAACAGTTGAGCAAAAAGCTAAAATGGAAGGCCGTAGCATGTTCTTAATGCTTGCGCCAATCAATGAAAAATAAGCTTTAATTTATATGCTTTTAAGGAGGAACTACTCATGCCAAAAATGAAAACACATAAAGGTACTCAAAAACGTTTCAAAAGAACTGCTTCAGGAAAATTAAAGCGCGGAAGTGCATATATTAGTCACTTAGCTGCAAACAAATCAACGAAGCAAAAACGTAAATTGCGTAAAGGTGGCCTTGTATCTAAAGGCGATCAAAAGCGTATTGATCAAATGTTACCAAGATAACAAATTATTAGATTTCGGGAAGATATTTAGGAGGGAATTATTATGGCACGTGTTAAAGGTGGAACAGTCACACGCAAGCGTCGTAAACGCATATTAAAATTAGCAAAAGGGTACTATGGTTCAAAACATACCCTATTTAAAGTAGCAAAACAACAAGTTTGGAAATCAGGTCAGTATGCATATCGTGACCGTAAGCAAAAGAAACGTGACTTCCGTAAATTATGGATCGCACGTATCAACGCTGCAGCACGTTTGAATGATCTTTCATACAGCCGTCTTATGCACGGTCTTAAATTAGCTGGTATCGAAGTTAACCGTAAAATGTTAGCAGAACTTGCTATTTCTGATGAAAAAGCTTTTGCACAGTTAACTGAACAAGCTAAAGCAGCATTAAACAAATAATTAACGTATGATAAAGAGTTGTTTTCTGATACAGAAGACAGCTCTTTTCGTTATATAAGAAATGAATGCGAGGGAAATTATGGTCTTTTTTATTGGTTTTCTTATCTTCATCAATCTCATTGGTTTTCTTCAAATGGGTATAGATAAGCGAAAGGCACTTAAAAATAAGTGGCGTCTACCGGAGAAACAACTGTGGCTCATTGCTTTTTTTCTTGGTTCACCAGGTACTTTTTTAGGGATGAAATTGTTTCGGCATAAAACAAAACACCGTTTATTTAAATTTGGGTTACCGGTGCTTTCGATCATTGAAGTCATGCTCATTGTCTTAATATTTGCGTATTTTGATTGGACCTTATAAAATAAATAGGACTACATAAAAAGAAAGGACATCAATATGGAACTTACTAGTCTTTTTAAGCGTCAAAAAGAACTCGATGATTACATTGAGCAAAAGCACGATTTAACATCGCGCGATTTATTTGAGGAAAAGATTTTAGCGTTATTTGTAGAAATTAGTGAATTAGCCAATGAAACACGCTGTTTCAAATTTTGGAGTGTAAAAGAACCGAGTCCGAAGCACGTCATTTTAGAAGAGTACGTTGATGGGATTCACTTCTTATTATCACTTGGTCTCACCCGTGACCTAACTCCAGCACAAGCTGAACCATTTGAACAAGAGACAACGACAACGTCGCTTTTTAATCAAATGTACCGGGCAATCGATTACTTTAAAGACCAACAAGATGTAGAGACGTATCTGATTGTCTTTGAATTATATTTAAAGTTAGCCCGCCAACTTGGATTCACTGATGACGATATTTTAACAGCTTATCATGAAAAAAACGATGTTAACTTTAAGCGCCAAGATAGTAATTATTAATTTTAACTAGCCATGGTTGCTAGATAGCTAGATCAACTTTAGGAGGTCATATAAATGAATGAGAAATTAACGATGTTAAAAGAACTAACAGAAGCAAAAGGGATTTCAGGCAATGAAAAAGAAGCACGTGAAGTTATGGACCGCTATATTCGCCCCTTTGCGACAGAAGTATCAACCGACCGTATTGGTAGTTTAATCGCAAAGAAAGTTGGAAAAGAAGGTGGACCGAAAGTTATGGTTGCGGGTCACTTAGATGAAATTGGTATGATGGTTACCCGTATTGATGATAAAGGGTTCGTTTATTTCCAAACAATCGGTGGTTGGTGGTCACAAGTGATGCTTGCTCAGCGTGTGACAGTTATGACAGCAACTGGTGATGTCACCGGCATTATTGGCTCAAAACCACCGCATATCATGTCAGCCGATGCGCGTAAAAAACCATATGATATCAAAGATATGTTTATTGACATTGGCGCTTCAAGTAAAGAAGAAGCTCAAAAATTCGGGATAAAACCAGGTGACTCGGTTGTACCATATTTTGAATTCCAACCGATGAAAAATGAAAAATTATTACTCGCTAAAGCATGGGATAACCGCGTTGGTTGTGCGATTGCGATTGAAGTATTAAAAGCATTAAAAGACACGGATCATCCAAACGTGGTGTACGGTGTTGGTACCGTTCAAGAAGAGGTGGGTCTGCGCGGTGCGAAGACAGCAGCGAATACGATCCAACCGGATATTGCTTTTGCGGTTGATACAGGCATTGCAGGGGATACGCCAGGGATTTCAGCAAATGAAGCCGATAGTAAAATTGGTGAGGGACCACAAATTATTATTTATGATGCGTCAATGATTTCGCATAAAGGTGTGCGTGATCTAGTCGTAGAAACAGCAGATAAAAACGAGATTCCTTACCAGTACGCAACAATTGCGATGGGTGGGACAGACAGTGGTTCGATTCACTTAACAGCAAACGGTGTACCAACGCTATCGATTGGGGTCGCAACGCGCTACATCCACTCACATGCGGCAATTATTCATCAAGATGATTTGGACAATGCGGTGAAATTAATTGTTGAAGTTATCAAACAGTTAGATGAAGAGACAGTGAAGACGATTACCTTTGGTTAAAAATAAGGGGAAAATATGAATCTATCATAAAAAAGGATGGCCAATTGGCCATCCTTTCTGTGTAGCTATATCTGGAAGATGATAAGAAGACGTTCGTTAACCGAGTAACTGAGTCACTTTTTCAACATAACGCGTTGTCTCGGTAAATGGTGGCACGCCGCCATAGCGGTCGACATTACCAGGACCGGCGTTATAAGCAGCAAGGGCAAGTGTTTCATTGCCGTCATAGCGTTGCAACATTTGGTTTAAATATTTCGTTCCGCCCATGATATTTTGATAAGGATCAAACCGATCCGTTACTCCTAGGCCTTCTGCTGTTTTTGGCATGAGCTGCATTAACCCAGCTGCCCCGGCGTGACTTACAACATCCGGATTGAAGTTTGATTCTGTTTGAATGACAGCTCGAATCAATTGTTCACTAACACCATATTTCGTGCTAGCATCACTAATGATCGTGTTGATCGAATCATCGGAGTAGTTGACCTTAACAGGCGATGATGACATCACTTGTCCTATCACTGATGGATTTTCAACAAGATCGCGGATACGGGTATGATCTGACGTATCTATTTGACTAATGATACTAGAAAAGTCAAATGTGGGTGCCTGATTTTGTTTGGTTTGACTAAATTGACTGGTCGATTGTAATTTCATCATCGCTTGCATGAGTTGAATCTCGATTTTGCTCACCCCTTAGGTGTATCTCTGCTAATATTTACATATCTATACTACATTTTAGCGTGGGCCTTATGAAAAGTAAAGTGCTAAAATAATGATTGCTAGTGAACGAGCCAAGTAAGCGTAATGGCGTGTGTCCTGTCTTTCGATAGACCTCGTTTTAGCAGACAGTACGTTTTGACAAAAGGAAATAGTACTTCTAGAACACATTATTTCCCTAACAGGCTTTAACAACTGTTGATAAATATAGTTTGACCAAACTTAGCCAAGTTATGTATGATAGAGGAGATATTTTAAAATTGAACGTAGATAAAGGGTGACACGATGATTACATCAACAAAAAATGACACAATCAAACAATGGATGAAATTGCATAAGAAAAAATATCGCGAACAAATGGGTCAATTTCTACTTGAAGGCGATCATCTCGTTGAAGAGGTCATAGGAAGTGACTGGGAGATCGAACAGTTAATTGTGCGAGAAGATAGACAAATTGATACGTGGTTTAAGGATTACCGAACGACAGTGGTCACAGATCAGGTTTTTAAGGCTCTTGCTAATACACCATCACCACAAGGTGTGATGGCAGTGGTAAACATAAAGACGTATCGGGCGGATCGTTTTAAAAAAATACTCGTTTTAGATAATGTTCAAGACCCGGGAAATGTCGGTACAATGATTCGTACAGCGGATGCGTTTAACTATGACGGTATTATTTTAGGCGAGGGGACGGTGGATTTATTTAATGATAAAGTAATTCGGTCAACGCAAGGTTCGCTGTTTCATTTACCTGTTGTAAAAGCTGATCTAAATATACTGCTTCCAGATTTGCAGGCGCGTGGCGTTCAGTTGATTGCCTCAACACTTGAAGAAGCGATCCCGCTTGCTGAGGTAAAGGTTTTTGAAAGTTGTGCGGTGATTGTTGGTAATGAGGGTAGCGGTGTTCAAAAAGAACTGCAACAGTTAAGTGATATGAAAGTAAAGATCCCCATTACTGGTAAAGCAGAATCACTTAATGTCGGTGTGGCCGCAGGTATATTGCTGTACTATTTTCAGTGATGGTCATAAAAAGCGACTTATTTTTCACTGTTAATCAAAAAAGTAATGAAGAAACATTGTATTTTCAATTCAACCATTGCAAGACCACTGATTTTTCACTATACTAAAGAATATATGTACAAACAAAACAATATGACGATATAAAAAGCGACGAACGAGCCAAGTAAGTTTTACACCGTTTCATGATGAGGGATGTTTTGTCTAGACTGGAAGCAAAACACGTGAAATGTAGAACTGAATTCACTCGGGAGCTGTTCATGGGACCTTTTTAAGTGATTAAAAAGTAAAATGATGCCGGACAACACTGTTCGTTAACAAATATAAGTGGATAAAGTGCATGCTTTATCAACAAGGGTGGTACCGCGACTTTTAGCCTCGTCCCTTTTTGGGATGGGGCTTTTTATATTGTCAAAAAAGGAAACGATGAGAGGGAGGATATAAAGATGCAAGAAAAATTACAAGCATTAAAAGAAGAAGCGCTCGTAAAAATTACTGAAGCAGATGATTTAAAAGCACTTGAAGCAGTGCGCGTAGGGTACCTTGGTAAAAAAGGGCCCATCACCGAAGTGTTACGCGGTATGGGGAAACTTTCAGCTGAGGAACGACCGGTTGTAGGTGAATTAGCAAATACCGTTAGAGCGGCAATCACCGAAGCACTCGAAGTGAAGAAACAAGTTTTTGAAACTGAAGCACTGAATGAACAATTAAAAAAAGAAGCCATTGACGTGACCTTACCAGGTCGTCCGGTCACACTAGGTGGTCCACATCTACTTACATCCATTGTGACAGAGATTGAGGATCTCTTCATTGGGATGGGCTTTGAAGTAAAAGAAGGGCCAGAAGTTGAAACAGATTACTATAACTTTGAGGCGCTAAATTTACCAAAAAATCATCCAGCTCGTGATATGCAAGATTCTTTTTATGTGACAGAAGAATTATTGATGCGTACACATACCTCACCAGTGCAAGCACGAACAATGGGTGAGTATAAAGGTAATAAGCCAGTAAAAATGATTTGTCCTGGTAAAGTGTATCGTCGTGATACGGATGATGCGACTCACTCACACCAGTTCACGCAAGTCGAAGGTCTTTATGTCGATAAAAATGTGCGCATGAGTGATTTAAAAGGTGTCCTCAACCAATTTGCGAAACAATTCTTCGGAGAAGAACGTGAGATTCGTTTACGTCCAAGTTTCTTCCCGTTCACAGAACCGTCGGTTGAGATGGATATTTCATGTAAAGTTTGTCACGGAAAAGGTTGTTCGGTCTGTAAACAAACAGGTTGGATTGAAATCTTAGGTGGAGGCATGGTTCATCCTGACGTATTAAAAATGGCAGGCTATGACCCTGAGATTTACAGTGGCTTTGCCTTTGGTATGGGACCTGAGCGGATTGCGATGTTGAAGTACGGCGTCGATGACATCCGCCATTTCTACACGAACGATCAACGATTCTTAGCGCAATATCATAAAGCATAATGAATGAGGAGGAAAAGCTGTGTTAGTATCATTAAATTGGTTAAAACAATATGTTGATTTGGGTAGCGAAACACCTGAATCACTCGCAGATAAAATCACAAAAACAGGGATTGAAGTTGAAGGTATTGACTATGTTTCAGAACGATTAGACCACGTGGTGGTCGGTTACGTTGAATCATGTGAAAAACATCCGGATGCGGACAAATTAAACGTTACAAAGGTTAATGTCGGTGATGAGGTACTTCAAATCGTTTGCGGGGCACCAAATGTCGAAACAGGGCAACATGTTGTTGTCGCCAAAGTTGGCGCCGTGCTTCCAGGTAACTTTAAAATTAAGCAAGCGAAACTACGCGGGGTCGAATCAAATGGTATGATTTGTTCCTTACAAGAACTTGGTATTCAGGAACAATATGTACCGAAAGACTTAGCAGATGGTATTTTTGTCTTTAGTGAGTCAGTTCAAATAGGGCGTGACGTGACAGACTACTTAAATTTAGATGATGCGATTTTAGAACTTGGTTTAACGCCAAACCGCTCGGATGCTTTAAGTATGTTGGGTGTAGCCTATGAGGTGGCCGCTATTTTAAATGAAGAAGTCATCTTACCAGATGAATCGTATACGACAACAGATGAACAAGCGACGGACCTTGTTTCAGTGAAAGTTGAAGCAACAGATGACAATCCTTACTACGGGGCGTTTGTCGCAAAGAATGTGACGATTAAACCTGCACCACTCTGGATGCGTAATTATTTAATGGCGGCAGGCATTCGTCCAATTAACAACGTCGTTGATATTACAAACTACGTTCTACTTGAATATGGTCAACCACTGCATGCGTTTGATTTTGATAGATTTGGATCTAATCAGATTGTCATAAGACGAGCAGTAGCTAATGAAACCTTTGTCACGCTTGATGAAGAAACCCGCACATTAAATACCGAACACTTAGTCATTACAAATGGACAAACGCCGCAAGCTCTTGCGGGTGTGATGGGTGGTTTTGAATCAGAGGTAAACAATGAGACGTCAACGGTTTTACTAGAAGCCGCTTACTTCGACGGAAAAGTTGTGCGTCAAGCAGTAAAAGATCATGGCTTACGCAGTGAATCAAGTACGCGGTTTGAAAAAGGAGTCGATCCTAATCGCGTTAAACGGGCGGGGCATCGTGCCTTGCACTTACTAGAAAAATATGCTGATGCTAAGATTTGTGTCGGCGTAAGTGAAATAGACGCACTTGATTACAGTGAAAAAGATGTCGTCATAACGACTGAACGGATTAATGATCGTCTAGGTACAACCATTACAGATTATGAGATTGCGGTCATTTTAGATAAATTACAATTCACATACGATCAAGATCAGTCAACCTTCACGGTTCATGTCCCAACGCGTCGTCAAGATATTACGATTTTTGAAGATATGTTAGAAGAAGTCGCAAGAATCTACGGATATGATTACTTAGATTACACGCTACCAGAGGGTGGACAGTTTGCCGGTAAATTAAGTGAACGTCAAGCGTTAAAACGCTTTGTGAAGCAAGTGATGGAAGGTGCTGGACTATCTGAGGCAATTACTTACTCACTAACAACGACAGAGCGAGCAACTATGTTAATGGCCCCTGACATTAAAAAGCAAGTCATCAGCCCGGTCCGCTTAGCGATGCCGATGAGTGAAGAACACTCGACGTTACGTTTAAGTCTCTTACCGGAACTCTTAGCTGTCGCAAGCTATAACCAAGCCCGTAAAGAAAAAGATCTTGCGCTTTATGAAGTAGGAACTGTCTTTGTTTCGGATGAAAAAGAAATCACGAAACAACCAAAAGAATTAAACCGCTTAGCGGGTGTTCTAAATGGTCAATGGCTGACACATCCATTCCAACAAGAACATAAAGCCGTTGATTTCTACGTTGCTAAAGGCATTGTGGAAACATTGGTCAGTCGTTTAGGTATGGATGTTACTTTTGCTAAAGCGGAGATTGATGGCATGCACCCAGGGCGAACAGCTGAATTTTACCATGAGGGTCAATCGATTGGTTTCATTGGTCAAGTGCACCCAACCTTAGCGAAGTCCTATGACCTAAAGGCTGCTTATGTCTTTGATCTAGATTTAGAATATTTATATGAGCATGTTGATCTTGAACCGAACTTTAATCAAATTCCACGCTTCCCGTCAATGTCTCGTGATATTGCGTTAGTGATAGATGAGATGGTGCCAAGTGGTGATGTGTTAGCAACGATTAAACAAGCGGCTGGTGAACATCTCTTTAGTTTACATGTCTTTGATGTGTATCAAGGCGAACATTTACCAGCGGGTAAGAAATCACTTGCGTTTAACTTGCGCTACCTTGATCCAACGCGTACGTTGACAGATGATGAAGTTGAAACGAGTTATGAAGCTGTATTAGCTGCCGTTAAATCAACACACGGGGCTGTTTTACGCGCATAAAAATGAAATAAAGAAAAATAGCGACTTATTTTCTCAAGTAAGTCGCTATTTTTTCTGTGTTTTTAAAGTGTACTTTTGCGAATTGATCGAGGCAAGCATACCCTTGTTTTTTTACAAGATAACTTGCGGCTTGGTCAACTTTACTCGATGCTCCTTTAGGTAACGTAAAACCAGCTGTTTTACTAAGCTTATCCATTTCCTTCACAAAGCTATAACGCGCTAATATAGACGCACAAGCAACGCTGATGGCATGAGATTCCGCTTTTGTGACAAAGTACGTACTGGCTGGTAAGGTTTTTCCTTCAGATTGTAAATGATTGATGTAGACATTCGGTGTCGCAAATTGATCAATAATAATCCCATCTGGCTTAGTCGGTGCGATTTTTTTAAGCAATTTTGTGATTGCCACATGATGCAGCATCGTCTTCATCTTGCCCTGGGACCAACCTTTTTTCTGCAGGCGATTATATTTTTCATTATGTAAAATCACAAGCGAATACGGAATCTTTAATTGTAAAATCGTTTTGGCTAATGACTGAATTGTTTCATCGGTCAAGTTTTTCGAGTCTTTTACGCCGAGTTCTTTTAGCAAGGGAATCTGTTCATTCGTGACATAACAACTACATACGGTGATTGGCCCGAAATAGTCTCCTGTTCCGGTCTCGTCGGAGCCGATCGTATTTTGGTTGTAGAGTGACGCATTTGGCATATAATCGTGTTGATTGACGGTCTTTTTTGTTGAACCTTTAGCCGCTTTTAAAGCCTCCCAGCGACCCGCTTCTACTTCTGGGTTTTGCCCTTGAAACATAACTTTTTTTGAGCGATAGCCAGTAATGGTCACGCCATTTTTCTTTGCTTGAAACACTGCATGTTGAGGTGTTTTCGTTTGATAAGGTTGATAATAAGTGGTCATTTCTTTTAACGTATCATCAGATACATAGTGTACAATATGTCCCATAAGCACTCCTCTTTCATTGGTATGGTGTCATTATATCAGAGAAAATAGCGATAGAATAGTTTCCTAAATCACACACTTCATGTTAAGATAAATATTAGGATTTTATTAAAGGGGGTATACAGGTGACCCAGGTGAAAAAGACACGTGCCAACGTCGATATATATGGTAAAAATTACACACTTGTCGGTGATGAAGATCTTCATCATATGCGCATGATTGCAAGTGTTGTGGATGATAAAATGCGTGAAATCTATCAAGCAAATAAAAGTTTAGATACGACACGGTTAGCTGTTTTAACAGCCGTGAATACGATGAATGATTATTTAAAGTTAAAAGAAGCCTATGATGCCCTTGAACAAAAACTGAATAAGAAAGAGGACTAAAACGAACATGATGGATTTAATATTATTGTTACTACTAATTTTTGGTATTTTACGCGGAATGAAGCGGGGCTTAATTGTCCAAGTGTTTCATTTTGTTAGCTTCTTTATTGCGTTTATTGTTGCATCGCGTTTTTACAAAGCGTTTGGTAACATGTTAGAAATGTATATTCCGTATCCTCCTCTTGAAGGGGAGACGTGGGCATTTTTTGAAGCAACGTTTAATTTAGAGGCAGCCTATTACTATATGATTGCTTTTGTTGTTTTATTTTTTGTCACCAAAATTATTTTATCAATTATTACCGCGATGCTTGATTTTGTTGCCGAACTGCCACTTCTTAATGTCGCAAATAAAGGACTAGGTGCCGTGTTTGGTTTTTTTGAACAATACTTAGTCTTGTTTATTTTTGTGTTTGTTTTATCGTTATTACCTGTAGAACAAATACAAGCGATGATTGCCGAATCAAACGTTGCTCGGTTTATGATTGAACAGACCCCGATTTTCTCAAATCGTATCATGACTTTATGGTTTTAATGGATGAATAACGATGACAGACCCTTGTATTTTGTGCAAGGGTCTTTCCTTACGAATAGGAGGTGCTTGTAATGACAAATAAAGAAGCAATAAATAAAAAAGACATTATTCATTTACTTGAAGAGATTGCAATTTATTTAGAACTAAAAGGAGAAAACTCATTTAAAATTTCGGCTTACAGAAAAGCTGCCCAAGCCTTAGAGACAGACACCAGAGCTTTGAGTGAGATTGATGATTGGTCATCAATTAAAGGGATTGGTAAAGGGACACAGGGCGTGATTACGGAATTTTTAAATAGCGGGGAATCTGAAACCCTCAACGTATTAAAACAAGAAGTACCAGAGGGATTGATCCCATTACTTGATATACCAGGTCTTGGTGGTAAGAAGTTAGCGAAGCTCTATCAAGAGCTAAAAATCGAGAATGAAGCCGATTTACAAATGGCTTGTGAAAATCATCAGGTCGCTGATTTAAAAGGCTTTGGTAAAAAGTCAGAAGAAAAAATCTTAGTGGGACTTTTAAAGTTAAACGTTCAACCTGACAGGTTGCCATTTGATGCCGTTCGCGGGGTACGACATAAGATTGAAACTGCTCTAAGCTCAATGAACGGTGTTAAACGGTTTAGTATCGCTGGCAGTATGCGCCGAATGCGCGAGACGGTGAAAGACTTAGATTTTATTATCGCAACAGACCAACCACAAGTTGTTAAAGAACACTTGCTTCAGTTAGCGGATATAAAAGAAGTGATTGCGAGTGGAGATACAAAAGTATCGGTTATTATTCAAGATCATTACGACGTGAGTGTCGATTTTCGCATGATTCGCGATGATGCATTTGCGACAACGCTCCACCATTTTACGGGTTCAAAGGATCATAACGTGGCCATGCGTCAGCTTGCTAAAACCCGGGGTGAAAAGATCAGTGAATATGGGGTTGAAAATGTTAAAACAGGAGAAGTAACAACTTTTGAGTCAGAAGCAGCTTTTTTTAACCATTTTAACTTATATGAGATTCCACCTGAGGTAAGAGAAGCAAAAGGTGAGATTGAGGCATTTAAACAGCCATATCCACTCGTAACACTTGATGAGATCAAAGGCGACTTACACATGCACACAACCTGGAGTGATGGTGCCCAGTCGATTGAGGAGATGGCTCGGTTTGCTCGTGATAAAGGTTATGCATATATTGCGATTACTGACCACTCAAAATTCTTACGCGTCGCAAATGGTTTAAATGAAGCCCGCTTAAGAGAACAACGCGAAGAGATTGAACGAGTAAGACAACTGTTTCCAGATCTTACGATACTAGCTGGCGTGGAGATGGATATTTTACCAGATGGTTCGCTTGACTTTGAGGATGATTTCTTACAAGGGCTTGACTATGTCATCGGGGCAATTCATTCCTCGTTTAGTCAGACAGAAGAAGAGATCATGACACGTTTGTTTAATGCGATGGAGAATCCATACGTCAAACATATCGCACACCCGACTGGACGCATTATTGGTAAGCGAGACGGGTATAAGGTGAATATGGAACAATTGATTCAAAAAGCGAAGGAAACACATACAATATTAGAACTTAATGCCAATCCAAAACGCTTTGATTTAAATAGTGATTGGATTAAAGTATGCCAAGACCATGATGTGAAGGTGACAATCAATACCGATGCCCATAGTAAAGAAACGCTTGAGTTTATGAAAGAAGGCGTAGGTGTTGCGAGACGTGGTTGGTTGAAAAAAGAAACGGTCGTTAATACGTGGACATTAGAAGAACTGCAAGCATTTTGGAAGAAAAAACAAGAATAAGGTGATTCGATGAATGAAAGAATATTTCGGGTGTTAGAGTTTAATAAAATTATCGATAAGTTAATAGAGAAAGCTGATACATCACTCGGTAAAACACTCGCAAAAACAATAAAACCAAAAACAGACCTTGAAACGGTCTTGCACTTACAAGCAGAAACCGATCAGGCAGTTCAAATCTTACGCTTAAATCAAACACTCCCCTTTGGCGGGGTAAGTGATATTCGCCCGGCTGTAAAACGAGCAGAAATTGGTGGGATATTAAGTGCGGGTGAGTGTCTGCAAGTACAGAGCACGTTATACGGAACAAAAAATATTAAACGCTTTATGGATCAAATGGAAGAACCAGAAGCCCCACTGATTCGGGCACTAACGGAAGAACTTGAACCACTTTCACAACTTGAACGAGAAATTAAGTCGTGTATTGATGAACACGGGCACGTGATGGATGCAGCCTCAGATGTCCTGCGTCAGATTCGGACGAAGATTAGAACAAGTGAATCAAGAATTAGAGAACGGCTTGAAACATTGACTCGCACGAAGTCGAATATGTTGTCTGATGCGATTGTGACCATTCGTAACGACCGTTATGTCCTTCCGGTTAAACAAGAATATCGTCAAGCGATTGGTGGAATTGTCCATGATCAATCAGCCTCAGGGCAAACCTTATTTATGGAACCTCAAGGCGTGGTTGAAGTGAACAATCAATTATCAGAAGCTCGGGCAAAAGAACAGGTGGAAATCGAAAAAATCTTAAAAGCGTTATCACTAAAAATTGCCGAAGAACATGTGGCTTTAAGACATAATATTGATGTGTTAAGTGGTTTAGATTTTATCTTTGCACGGGGTAAATTATCACAAACGATGCATGCGGCGATGCCTGAAATGAATGACCGTGGTGTGATTGAGATGAAACAAGCCCGTCATCCACTCTTAACAGATGACGAAGTGGTCGCCAATGACGTTGCACTTGGTGATGATTATCATGCGATTGTCATAACTGGACCGAACACGGGTGGTAAAACCGTCACATTAAAACTGGTCGGTTTACTCACACTAATGGCTCAATCAGGCTTGCAAGTTCCGGCCCAAGATGGTTGTGAACTCGCAGTGTTTGAAGATGTGTTTGCGGATATTGGTGATGAACAGTCAATTGAACAAAGCTTAAGTACCTTTTCTTCACATATGACGAACATCGTTGATATTCTTGCGCACGTTAATGACAAGACCTTAGTGTTATTTGATGAGTTAGGGGCAGGAACAGACCCGCAAGAAGGGGCAGCTCTTGCGATGGCGATTTTAGATGAAGTTGTTGAAAGAAAAGCACGGGTTATTGCGACAACCCACTACCCTGAATTAAAAGCGTATGGCTATAACCGTGATGGGGTTATTAATGCGTCAGTGGAATTTAACGTTGAAACCTTACGACCAACTTACCGGTTATTAATTGGGATACCAGGTCGTAGTAATGCTTTTGATATTTCTCGTCGTCTGGGACTAGACGAATCGTTGATCCTTAATGCCAAAGAATTAATTGGCACAGATACAAAGAGTGTGGACCATATGATTGCTTCTCTTGACACAGCGAGACGTCAAGCAGAAGATGACTATTTAAAAGCAGAAACGTATGTTGAAGAAGCGGCAGAATTGAAGCGCGATTTAGAACGGAAGTGGCATGAGTTTGCACAAGAACGGGACCGCTTGCTTGAAAAAGCTGAACAAAAGGCTGAGAAAGCGGTTGAAAAAGCACGAGTGGAAGCAGAAGCTGTTGTTCAAACGATGCGTGAGATGAAAAACCAGCATGAATTAAAAGAACATGAGTGGATTGAAGCGCGTAAACTTTTCGATGAAGCAAAGCCAACCTTAACGAAAAAACAACAAAAACAAGTAGAGAAGAAAGTAAAAGCAGAAACGTTAGCAGTTGGAGATGATGTACATTTAGTCACGCTTAATCAGAACGGAACGATTGTTGAAGAAATTTCAGATAAAGAATTTCAAGTACAAGTCGGTATGATGAAAATAAAGGTGAAGAAAAATCAACTTGAAAAGTTAGCGCCAAAAAAAGAAACAGTGACAAGACCAGTTGCGACTGTTAAAAATAAAGGCTCTCATACCAAGCCGGAGTTAGATTTGCGCGGAGAACGATATGAAGATGCACTGCAACAATTAGAAAAATATATCGATGACGCTTTACTTCAAGGTTATCCGCGAGTGACAATTATTCATGGTAAAGGGACAGGCGCTTTAAGAAAAGGTGTACAAGAATACGCTAAACGTCACCGCCATATTAAATCCGCAACCGCCGGAAGTGCGCAAGAAGGCGGCAGTGGCGTCACGATTTTTGAGTTTAAGTAAGTGTGAGCAGAACACTAGCCAAAAAAAACCCCTGGGTGGTATACTTGGCATTGTAGAAATCATTGAGAACAATTTTTTAGGAGGAATTATATAATGGCAACTGTAAAAGTAACAGATCAATCATTCAAAGAACAAACAGCAAAAGGATTAGTATTAGTAGACTTCTGGGCACCATGGTGCGGACCTTGTAAAATGATCGGACCTGTATTAGAAGAAATTTCTGATGAAATGGCTGATAAAGTAACAATCGCAAAATTAAATGTTGATGAAAACCAACAAACGGCAGGTCAATATGGTGTGATGAGTATTCCGACATTACTATTCTTTAAAGACGGAGAAGTCGTTGACCAAGTTGTTGGATTCCAACCAAAAGAAGCATTAGAAGCACGTATTAACCATCACGCATAAGATTAAAAAAGGAGCCTTCCGGCTCCTTTTTTTAGTGGGTTATTTTTGTTTTTAACTTGTCCTTGTGATATGCTGAATATGTAACAATTTACATATCATGTTTTAAGAAGGAGTCTCATTTTTATGAAAAAATCTCGTGCTAAAATAATACTGTATGCCTTGTTTTTACTTGGTATCGGACTGAGTTATTATTTCGTTTTACCGCCACTAAACATTCAGTCGCCCGGCTTTAGAGGTTATCTGGCTGTCATTATCTTAGTGGCTATGTTTATTGAAATCGTTGCTGATTCTGTCTTTTCGCCCCAAGCGCTCAGGAAATTAAGTAAAAAGTATTATCTGTTTGGTTTTGTGTTGATTTTTATTGGTTTAAGTTTTATTATGCAACTCTTTAATGGTCCCATCTTTCGTGCGAAAGACTATGCGGCGTTAATTGAGGTAGAAGAAAAGGATTTTGAAGCGGATTTTCCGACGTTATCAACCGATCAAATTCCGATGCTGGACCGCGATACAGCCAAACGTTTAGGCGATCGCCGAATTGGCTCTTTAACTGAGCTCGTTTCTCAATTTGTACCGGCAGAAACGTATACACAAATCAATATTGCGAATGAACCTTATCGCGTAACACCATTAAAATATGCAGGTTTTATGCAGTGGCTCAATAACCGTAATGAAGGATTGCCCAATTACTTAACGGTTGACATGGTTTCTGGAGAAGTGACAGTAGAAGATGTTGAAGAAGGGATTAAATATTCCGACGCAGAACTCTTTAATCGTAATGTAAAAAGGTACTTGCGTTTTAACTATCCAACCAAGATGTTCCAAAACCCATCATTTGAAGTCGATGATGAAGGACACCCACATTATATTGCGACGACGTATGAAAATAAGTTTCTCTTCACTCAACAAGAGCCAAATGGTGTGATTGTCCTTGATGCAGTCACAGGAGAAACCGCTGCTTATTCATTAGGAGATATGCCTGATTGGGTTGACCGGATTTATTCAGCCGATTTGATGATTCAACAACTGAATTATCGCGGGCTTTACGTGAATGGTTTTTGGAACAGTGTCTTCCAAAAACGGGGGGTGACCCAAACAACCAACGGGTATAACTATATCCCGATGCAAGATGATGTTTATCTTTATACCGGTGTGACAAGTGTCAATCGTGACGCGTCAAATATCGGCTTTTATTTAGTGAATTTACGAACGAAAGAAGCATCGTATTATCCCGTCACATCCGCAGATGAATTCTCGGCAATGGACTCAGCTGAAGGTAGCTTGCAACAAATGCGCTTTACTTCTACTTTTCCACTGCTCATTAGTCTTGAGAATAAGCCTTACTATATTTCATCTTTAAAAGATGATTCAGGCCTTGTTCGTTCATACGCCTTAGTCGATGCGGTTGATTACCAAAAAGTTAAAACCGCTGAAACGGTTGATGGTTTAATTAGACAAGTGACCGGTGAGACGGGTGACGACAGTATTGTTGACGATATTGAAACAGATGAAGAATTAACGGCCTTAACCGGACGTGTTGAAGATATTGCTCAAGTTGTTGTCGAAGGTAATACGGTGTATTACTTTATGATTGATGGGACGATTTATAAAGCTGATATATCATTAAGTGATAGGTTACCATTTGTCGGTGTCGGTTCAGAAGTCCAAGGAGCGGTCAATGAAGATTTAGAATTTCGTGTGTTTGAACTGTTGGAACAACCAGCAGTGGAAGAGAACTCGACAAATACAGACCCAGATGCATCAGAAGATACCGAAACAGATGAAACACCACCAAAAGAGAACACAGAAGAATAAAAGGTGAATAAGATTCATCAACAAAGGAGGCATACTCACAGAGGTGGGTGTGCTTCTTAGTTTTTTTAAAGAGAACGTATGTGCTATAATAGAGTTATTGTAAAAGAGGTGAAGTGATGAGTCAAATTGAAGAAAAATTAAAAGTATTACCGGCTGAGCCTGGTTGTTATTTGATGAAGGATAAACATGGTACGGTTATTTACGTCGGTAAATCAAAAATGTTAAAAAATCGAGTGCGGAGCTACTTCACCGGTGCTAATGATCAAAAAACCCAGCGACTTGTTCAAGAGATTGTTGATTTTGAATATATCGTGACATCATCAGAAATGGAAGCACTTATTTTAGAGATGAATTTAATTAAAAAATATGATCCGAAATATAATATTTTGTTGAAAGATGATAAATCATATCCCTATTTAAAAATTACGAATGAACGCCATCCACGGCTTATTACCACAAGAAAAGTCTTGAAAGATAAGGCGCGTTACTTTGGCCCTTATCCAAACGTATTAGCCGCAAGAGAAACAAAAAAGTTATTAGACCGGTTGTATCCGCTTAGAAAGTGTAATAATCCACCTGGAAAGTATTGCTTATATTATCATTTAGGTCAATGTCTCGCTTGTAGTGACGACCCGCCTAGTCGAGACTTTTATAAAGAGATCACCCAAGAAATCTCACGGTTTTTAAAAGGGGGGCATCAAGCTATTAAACAAACGATTCAAGGAAAAATGTATCAAGCGAGTGAAGATTTAAACTTTGAGCGTGCGAAAGAATTACGGGATCAACTCACTCATATTGATTCAGTTATGGAACAACAAAAAATGACGTTAGAAGATCGAACGGATCGTGATATCTTTAACTTTAGTTATGATAAAGGTTGGATGTGCGTTCAAGTCTTTTTCATCCGACAAGGAAAGCTTATTGAGCGCGATGTGTCGATTTTTCCGTTCTTTGATGAACCGACAGATGTCTTCACCACTTTCGTTGGTCGGTTTTACTTGCATCAAAATCATTTAAAACCAAAACAAATTCTCGTGCCAGCACCGATTGAGTTTAACTTATTAAAAGAATTATTGAAGATGGATGTAACCATTCCCTATCGTGGGAGAAAGAAAGAACTGATTGATTTGGCAGGTAAAAATGCAGAAATCGCTTTATCTGAAAAATTCCAGCTCATTGAACGCAATGAAGAGCGAACAATCAAGGCGGTAGAAACGCTAGGGGAAATCCTTCACATTGATACGCCCCACCGGATTGAAGCCTTTGATAATTCAAATATCCAGGGAACCGATCCTGTGAGTGCGATGGTTGTCTTTATAGACGGTAAGCCAGATAAAAAAGAGTACCGCAAATATAAAATACGTGATGTCAAAGGTCCGGATGACTATGATACAATGCGTGAAGTCGTTCGTCGCCGTTATACAAGGGTATTAAAAGATGGTTTACCACTACCTGACTTGATTCTTGTTGACGGGAGCAAAGGGCAAATGTCTGCGGCCCGGGATGTGCTTGAGAATGAACTGGGCTTAGATATACCTCTTGCAGGACTCGCAAAGGATGATAAACATAAAACGAGTGAATTGTTATATGGTAATCCGCCAGCTGTTGTTAATTTAGGACGCAAATCACAAAGTTTTTATTTGATTCAACGGATTCAGGATGAAGTTCACCGCTTTGCGATTACGTTTCACCGTAGTTTACGCGGGAAGAATGCGATTCGCTCAGAGCTCGATCAAATACCAGGTGTCGGTGAAAAGCGCCGTCGTTTACTCTTATCTCATTTCAAATCAATCACGGAAATTAAACAAGCAGATCTTGAGACAATGACTCGACTCGGAATACCTAAACCAACAGCTGAGACAATTCTATATCATTTGAATCAAGAAAAAGATGAGTTAGCTGATGCAGAAGAAGCCGATACAGAAGGTAAGAAAGATACAAACGAGTGAAACTATACAAAAAGATCCATGGCTAAATGAACGACACATTCAGCCACGGATCTTTTACTTTTCATTTCTAACGATAGTGCTTAACGGTAAATTCAACCAGCGATTTTTTTGCTTTAACGGTTTCTTCTGCTTCACATTGGAAACCACGCACCGTCTCCATCGCACCGCTAATGAGTCCTGCTTCAAAATGATATGTCTGATTAATCTCCGCTTGTTTTCGTGCATCAATGAATGATGACGTTAAGGTAAACAGATCTTCACTACGCTTTTCTTTTACATGAGCTAAGTCACCTAAGCCGATAACGTTAAAGGCAGCAATAAGTTCTTCAATGGTAGTAACCTCAAGTGCCCGACTCATATTTTTACCTAAAATATAAAGGACAGTGTCTTGGTCCTTTCCAAGTAAATCAGGTAATGCCATATATCGTAATAAATCATAGCCTGGGTGAATGCCAGTGGTTTCGTACATTGTTTGTAGTTGGTCTATTTTTTTCATCGAATGTGCCCCCTTGGTAGTTATTATCACGTTTTTTTAAGTGTTCTGCAATCTTTTTCTGTTATAGAGCTGAAAATGAGAAAGGATATGGTGGATGTTCCACTAACCATTAGCTCACTAATATAGTAGTCTGACATATTTTATAACTAAGGTGGTGTTACACTTAAAAAGGTGATTTTAGATGACAGGCAAATATACACGGCCTTTAACGAAGTGAGAACACGAGCCTCTTGTTTATCAAGTGAAGATGAACGAATTAACGACTCACTAATGACAAAAGTGACACCCGCAGGTGCCACTTTTTATCTAGATGATTAAGGCAACGTGTTGCCAGCTTTTTGATAGAGGTGATACCATTCTTCTCGTGTGAGCTTGATTTCACTTGCTTTGGTAATTTGTTTTAAACGATCGGTATTCATCGTACCAACAATCGGTTGAATGTTAGCTGGGTGGCGCAGAATCCAAGCTGTTGCAAGGGTAGTATTTGATACGCCTTTTGCTTCAGCCATTTCGTCTAATGCTTGATTAATCTCAGGGAAATCAGGGTTATTTAAGAATGTACCTTTAATGAGACCGTATTGGAACGGTGACCAGGACTGGATAGTCATATCATTTAACCGGCTATACTCGATAATGGCTTGATCACGGTTTTGTCCGTTTTCATTTGTCATATTCACATTTAGTCCAAAATCAATCATCGGTGTATGCATGAGAGAAAATTGGACTTGGTTGATAATAAGGTCTTCTTTTAAATATTTTTTCAATAACTCAATTTGCATCGGGTGTTGATTACTGACACCAAAATATTTAACTTTTCCTTGTTGTTTTAACTGAGTAAAAGCTTCAGCTACTTCTTCAGGTTCTACTAATGCATCGGGACGATGTAACAGTAATACATCTAAATAATCCGTATCAAGCCGTTTTAAAATTCCTTCTGTTGACGCTAGGATATGTTCTTTAGAAAAATCAAAAAAGCCTTTTCTAATCCCACATTTTGATTGAATTAGAATATCCTCACGCTTAGCTGAGACGTGTTTAAAAGCTTCTCTAAAGACTTCTTCTGACTTACCGCCGCCATAGATGTCGGCATGATCAAAGAAGTTCACACCTAAATCTAACGCGTTTTGAATAATGACTTCGGCTTCTTTTGGTGACTTTTCGCTTAAGCGCATCAAACCTAAACCAATCTCTTTTGCTTGTAAATCACTGGTACCTAGTTGTAATGTTTTCATATGTATTCCTCCCATAAATGCCTCACTTTATTAAGGACTTACATTGTCTATCATAACAGGTTTAGTTTTAAAACGATAATCATATACCTTTAGAATATTGAATAAGGATGTGTTTAACTTCATATTAAATTTTAATAATAACTTTACCGTCTGACATGAAAAAATGTTATGATGGAATTTAGAGTTAATGGAATCTTTTTAGAAAGAAGGGATCAATCGGTGGAGACGGAGTCAATAGATGCAATTGTGCGAATCGAAAAAAACATGCGTTACATTAACGGCATCATCAAGCATAAAGGTCGTGAGATCTTAAAAAACTATTGTATTACGACCCCGCAGTTTATTGCTTTGCAGTGGTTATTAGAAGAGGGCGACTTAACCATTGGTGAGCTATCAAATAAAATAAATTTAGCTTTTAGCACAACAACAGATTTAGTTGATCGGATGGAAAAAAACACATTAGTTGAACGTAAGCGCGATACAAAAGACCGTCGTGTTGTGAGGATCCACCTGTTAATTAAAGGAAAAGAAATTATTCAAGAAGTAATAGAAAAGCGTCAACAGTATTTGGCAGAAGTTTTATATGACATGTCAACGGCAGATATAAATGGTCTCGATGAAACGATGCGGGTACTACTTGAAAAGATGCAGTGGCAAAAAGAACAAAACAACTGATCGAAAATGAGGGATGTAGAAGTGAATCGACCAATCGGGGTTATTGACTCAGGTGTCGGTGGTTTAACAGTGGCACGAGAATTGATGCGTCAATTACCAAAAGAACAATTGATTTATTTAGGTGATACCGTCCGTTGTCCATACGGTCCACGACCGAAAGAAGAAGTCATCACCTTTACCAAACAAATGGTCCGTTTTTTATTAAAAAAAGACATTAAACTTCTAGTGATTGCCTGTAATACGGCAACAGCGTTTACGCTAGATTTATTAAAAGAAACATTGTCTATTCCCGTTCTTGGTGTTATTCAACCAGGGGCAAGAGCGGCGATTAAAGTGACAGAAACAAAAGATATTGGTGTCATTGGTACCGTTGGAACAATTGAATCAGACGCATATCCAAATGCGCTACATAATATTTCTAATGATTTAACGGTGCATGGTCTAAGTTGTCCGCAATTTGTACCACTTGTTGAGAGTGGGAATTTTTCTGTTGAAGCGAGTGAAGATGTTGTAAGACATGCACTTGAACCACTAAAAGTGTATCAAGATCTTGATACACTTATTTTAGGTTGCACGCACTATCCAATCCTTCATGAGCCAATTCAAAAGGTGATGGGGGAACAGGTGAATATTATTTCCTCGGGTGAAGAAACAGCACGAGAAGTGAGTGCGATTTTAAGTTATCAAAGGTTGCATAATGAATCACACAAAACGCTTCCTCATGAATTTTACACAACAGGTTCTGAAGAAATCTTTAAGCAAATTGCGAATAGATGGATGGACCAACCGATTGAACACATTGAACAAGTGGTCATTGACGATAATTCGAATTAACAGACATTAAAGCTACTCCTTATGTGAGTAGTTTTTTGTGTTGATAAACCAATTGATTTTTTAATGGATTTGGCCATTCGCCTGTGTGATATTTTGAAATGATGTGCTTGCTGTTTCTAGTTCTATCTTAGATTATAAGTGGTTAATATAATTAAAAAGGTTGGGTGAGTAAAAATCAAAAATAATGCAGAATAAAACGCGCGCGAGTAGCCGAAAATGTGTTACGATAAGGAAGATAATTAAAGGGGGAACTAATTTTGAGACCAAATAACCGATTAAACAATGAACTAAGAAATATTACGATTGAAACAGACTACGTTAAATACCCAGAGGGATCTGTTCTTATTAGTGTGGGCGATACAAAAGTCATTTGTAATGCGTCGATTGAAGAGCGCGTCCCACCATTTATGCGTAATCAAGGGAAGGGTTGGATTACAGCAGAATACCAAATGTTGCCACGTGCCACCCAACAAAGAAATATTCGTGAAGCCGCTAAAGGAAAAATAAGTGGTCGCACAATGGAAATCCAGCGCTTAATTGGACGCGCGCTTAGAGCCGTTGTTGACTTAGACAAATTAGGCGAACGCACGATTTGGGTTGATTGTGATGTCATTCAAGCAGACGGTGGAACACGTACCGCATCAATTACGGGCGCATTTGTTGCGATGGTGCTAGCCTTAGGTAAACTTGTGGACAACAACGTCCTTGAAACCATCCCACTCACTGATTATTTAGCGGCGATTTCTGTTGGCGTCATGCCGGACGGTGAAAGTATTTTAGACCTTGAATATGTTGAAGACGCTGAAGCGGCTGTTGATATGAATATCGTTATGACAGGTAAGGGTGAGTTTGTTGAAGTACAAGGTACTGGCGAAGAATCAACTTTCACTCACCAACAATTACTTGATATGTTAGCTCTAGCAGAGAAAGGCATTAATGATTTGTTTGAATACCAAAAAGAAGCGATTGGCGCTTATGCGGAATTAATAAACACGGAAGTAAAGTAAGATAACAAAAATCAAAAACACCGCTAAACCAACTTGATTGTTGATTTAGCGGTGTTTCTAATTATTTGATTACGTGTTCTAGATAGAGGTATGTCAATTATAAATCTTCAGTTGTATACTCCGAATATCCCTCATAATAATAACTGACATCAATGCCTTTCAAGTAAAGCTCTCGGTCATCTACTTTATCTGTCAAAGCATCCAACAGTAAGTATCTAATCTCTAAGTCATTAACAGGACTGCGTTCCATAGCTGATAAATATTTTTCTTTATCCACCAAATTCCAATTGATCACTTTATTTAATTCCGTTTTCAAAATTAAATCTAACCAGATTCTCGTGCTACGTCCATTACCCTCGCGAAATGGATGAGCAATGTTCATTTCGACGTATTTCTTGATGATGTCTTTATAAGTGTTTTGTGGCATGCTTTCTATATAGTCAAGAGATGCCTCGAGATACATGACTGGCGCAAATCTAAAGTTGCCTTTCGCGATATTTACTTGACGAATTTCCCCTGCAAAATTGTAAACATCAGAAAATAAGTACCTATGAATGTCTGCTAGTCCTTTAAATGTACCAATCGCCATCTCGTTGATTTTTCCTGTATCATGTAAATCTTTTGCCTTTTGTTTACTGATTTTTTCTTCTGCTTTGGCCAGCGCT
Source organism: Halolactibacillus halophilus (assembly GCF_900115605.1). Taxonomy (GTDB): domain Bacteria; phylum Bacillota; class Bacilli; order Bacillales; family Amphibacillaceae; genus Halolactibacillus; species Halolactibacillus halophilus. The sequence continues at coordinate 150,772 of NZ_FOXC01000001.1, read as the reverse complement.
ACTTGGTCTGATAATCCTAATTTATTATCTAATACCATGATTATTCACCTCTATTTGTATGTGTGTAAATTATGATTATATAATCATTTTACTGGAGTCTACCTCTGGCGTCAAAAAACAGATGCAACATCAAACTTAAAATATAAGGCGACAAGATTATTGAAATAGTTGAAATAATAGTGATAAGATGTCACTATGGATAAGAAATATGATATTAAATATTCTAATAATTATAGGAGTTAAAAAATGGATAAAATATTAATTGCGACGAAAAACCAAGGAAAAGTGAGTGACTTTAAAGTCTTATTTGAACCTAAGGGCATAAAAGTAATCTCGCTGTTAGACTTAGACCCGATTGAGGATGTCGAAGAAACGGGCACAACATTTAGTGAAAACGCCACATTGAAATCAGAAGCGATTGCCACATTATTAAATATGCCAGTGATTAGTGATGATTCAGGTTTAGAGATCGATGCTTTAAACAAAGAACCGGGTGTGTATTCAGCGCGTTATGCGGGACTTGAAAAAGATGATGAGAAAAACATCGATAAAGTACTTGAAAATTTAAAAGGTGTAGCAGAAAAAGACCGTACCGCTCGGTTTGTTTGTGCGATTGCAGTCAGTGAGCCAGGAAAAGAAACAATCGTCGAGCATGGATATTGTGAGGGCAAGATTTTATGTGAGAGACGTGGGGAAAATGGTTTTGGATATGATCCGATTTTTCAGCCGGATGGCGAAATGCGATCAATGGCTGAACTCAATCATAAAGAAAAAGCAGCAATCAGCCACCGAGGAAATGCATTAAGAAAACTTGCTGATTGGATAGAACAGCAATAACAAGGAGATGAACAAATGCCAACAGTATTAATTACAAGTGACAGTCACGGATTTACAGATGAAGTTCAACAATTAAAAGATCAGTATCAAGATAAAGTTGATGGGATGATTCACTGTGGTGACTCAGAACTCGATTACAATCATCCAGCTATGGTTGATTTTTTGAAGGTAACAGGTAACTGTGATTATGATTCAGAGTACCCTGAAGATTTAACGGTAGATATTAAAGGCACGCGCTTTTTTGTAGCGCACGGTCATCATCATAACGTGAAGATGACACTTGACCCAATCACCTATCAAGCATCAGAGCAACAAGCGACAGTTGTTTGTCATGGCCACTCACATTTGGCGCATGCGACAAAGATGGGGGATCAAATCGTTATTAATCCAGGAAGTATTCGTCTACCGCGCGGGAGACGCGAAGAAACGTACGCAATTTTGTCTTGGGATGATCACACTTATAAGATTAATTTTTATCAATTAAACGGCAAAGAAGTAAAAGAGTTAGCCACAGAATATACCTTGTAATGACAATGGGCCAGAGGCCCTTTGTCTTAAGGTCAATATAAAAGTATAGGCATTATTGACCTATATCATGTTAGCGATACGCCTAAGTAAAATACAAAAATACTGAAAAGATATTGACATTGACCGTCAAAAAAACTATAATATAATTTGTCTGTTAGAGAAATAATTGACATTAATTAATCCATGCGGGTGTAGTTTAGTGGTAAAACCTCAGCCTTCCGAGCTGATGATGAGGGTTCGATTCCCTTCACCCGCTCCATTATGTCCCAGTAGCTCAGCTGGATAGAGCAACGGCCTTCTAAGCCGTGGGTCGGGAGTTCGAATCTCTCCTGGGATGCTTTTTAAAACCTCGTAACCATATGGTTACGAGGTTTTTCGTTATGATGTTCCTGCAGCTATAAGCATTTTACGTTATAATGGGTGAGTAGTCTTTTTAATACTTTAGCGAAATGAGGTGAAAACTATGACTTTAAATAGAGATGAGTATGTAAAAGCGACAGATGCAATCAGAGGTTATTTAGAGACAGAATTTGATTTAGAAATCGGTAGTGTTGCTGCGGATCAATTTGTGAAGTTTCTAGAAGAGAACGTGATTCATTTATATGAAGATCAAGCGATTGAAGACGTACGCCAGTTAGTGGAAGAAAAAGCGTGGTCAGTTGATGAAGATATACGCGCACTAAAAGGGATGAAAAATAAATAAATGAACAGTCATAAATGTTTGAAAGTCCTGTTTACTTTTTTATTTTTTAGGGTATCCTTGTAACTAGGATAAAATACATAGATTCATGATTGTGGAGATATAACGAATATAGCCAATGCTAGGAGGTGAAGAAATGAAAAGAAAAAATCAAGATTCAGGTAAGCTTGTCTTGTTCCCGAAAGAACAAACGCGGCTTGAGAAAGAAGCCTTCGACTACTTTAAAAGCCATCAGTATAAAAGAGCTTTACCCGTCTTTGAAGAGCTAATTGACTACGGTATTCATGATGTTGACATCATGGTCGCAAAAGTAACCTGTTTAGCTGAATTAGGAGATTTAAAAGAAGCCGAACGATTTTTAGAAGAATTAATTGACCAACATACAGACGATTATCTGACATACATACATATTTATGCGACGCTGCTGTTTCAATTTCACAAACATAAAAAAGTAAAAGAATTATTAGAAACGGTACTCGTTGACGTGACTGATGCGACATATCGTCATCAATTTGAAAATTTACTAGAAATTAATGAGCCACTTGTTGATGAAGAAGTCAGCTCAGAAATTAATGTAACTAAACGAGAACTAAATGATGCGATTAATCATCACAATACCCTCGCTCAGTGGCATTTGATTAATCATCTACAACAATCTGATATTACACCTTATTTAGAAATATTTAAAACGTTACTAACAAGTGAGACTCATCCAGTTGTTCAGTCGGTGATTATCAGTCTGATGCAGGCAAATCGGATTGATGAGGTGGTTGCGATACATAAATTTAATCAAGAGATGATGCTAAATCCAAAGATATATCCGTATTTTACCGATCACCCGATTTATAAGGCAGTACAAACGATGTTGCACGATTTGGAGGAGAACAATCCTTCTTTTTACCGACTAGCCATGCAAATTCTTGAACGCTATATTTATGTGCGTTATCCTTTCATAGAAGATGAAGATGCCGGTCTTCTTAAAGAAGCGATTGTTTCCATAGTTAATCAAGCTTTTCATGATCCTAAACATGCTGTTTCAAAAGAAGCAGAAGACAAAATGATACAGTTAATGGAGACAGAACAACTCTATTTTTCACTACTAGAAGAATAGAAGCGGTCAATTGTTTAAGAAATTTGTCATCACTTGAACACTAAATCTTGAAACAGAAAAGGTTTATGTTATAATGTAGTGGTTGTAGTTTGCGTTCGGTTGTGAAACAGAGCTAAAGTATCATAGATGAACGGCAAATAATATTAATATATATGTAATGATGGAGGGAATTTTAATGACAGCTAAATGGGAAAAAAAAGAAGGCAATGAAGGTCTTCTTACCGTAGAAGTATCAGCAGAACAATTCAACGAAGCGCTTGATGAAGCCTTCAAAAAAGTCGTAAAAGACGTACAATTACCAGGGTTCCGTAAAGGACGCATTCCTCGCGGCATGTTCGAACAACGCTTTGGTGTAGAGTCACTTTATCAAGATGCAGTAGATATCGTTCTACCAGAAGCTTATTCTAACGCAGTTGACGAAGCAGGTATTGAACCAGTTGATCAACCAGAAATCGATATTACACAAATCGAAAAAGGTGAAGCACTACACTTTACAGCAAAAGTAACAGTGAAGCCAGAAGTTGCACTTGGTGACTACAAAGGGTTAGAAGTAGAATCTGTAGATGTTAACGTAACAGATGAAGATGTCGAAAATGACTTAGGTAACCAACGTCAATCACTTGCTGAATTAGTGGTAAAAGAAGAAGGCGCAATTGAAAATGGCGACACTGTTGTTATAGATTTCGAAGGTTTCGTTGATGGCGAAGCATTTGAAGGTGGCGCAGCTGAAAACCATTCATTAGAAATTGGTTCAGATTCATTTATTCCTGGATTTGAAGAACAATTAATTGGTAAAACAACGGGCGAAGAAACAGAAGTAGAAGTTACTTTCCCAGAAGAATACCATGCTGAAAACCTTGCAGGTCAACCAGCAACGTTCAAAGTTAAAATCCATGAGGTAAAAGCAAAAGAATTACCAGAAATGGATGATGAGTTTGCTAAAGATGTGGATGATGAAGTGGAAACACTTGCTGAACTTAAAGAGAAAACAAAGAAACGTCTTGAAGAACAACAACAAAACGAAGCGGACGCAGCTGTGCGTGAATCACTGATTAACCAAGCGACTGAAAATGCTGATATTGACATTCCAGAAGCAATGGTTGATTCAGAGTTAGACCGTATGGTACGTGAGTTTGAACAACGCTTACAACAACAAGGTATGACGCTTGAAATGTATACACAATTCTCAGGTCAAACAGAAGATCAACTGAAAGACCAAATGAAAGGTGATGCTGACAAACGCGTTCAAACAAATCTTGTTCTTGAAGCAATTGCTCAAGTTGAAAACCTTGAAGCAACAGATGAAGACGTACAAGAAGAACTTCAATCAATGGCTGAAATGTACAACCTAGAAATGGAACAACTAACACAAATGCTAGGTGGTAACACAGACGCGATTAAAGATGACCTTAAATTCAAAAAAGCAATTGACTTCTTAGTAGACAATAGCGTAACGAAGTAAGTTCACTGATTATATGATGGAGTAAAACAAGGCGATCTAAGATCGCCTTGTTTTCTACCATTTAAAGTGTGCTACACGCAAATCGAATGATGCTATGTTGACATAGAAAAACCCAACATATTTTTTTTGGTCTTTTTTAATGGCCTACTTAAAATTAAAATATCAGGTATAGGGCATCTTTTTAAAAGACATCGGTTGTGACTTATGATAGAATACATATGCTTTTGTAATTAAAAAGTAAAATATTTGGCGATTAGAGAAGATTTGAAGCGGGATAAGGGCTATTATTTTAATTCTTTAAGATTCTTTGATATGATAATGAAAGTAAACAAAATCAATCAATATGATGGTGTTATTATAGAGAGGTGAACTGAATGTATAAATCTAACGAAGAAAAAGGACAGTTAAAATGTTCTTTTTGTGGTAAAAGTCAAGATCAAGTAAGGAAATTAGTCGCAGGTCCTGGGGTATATATTTGTGATGAATGTATCGACCTATGTGCTGAGATTGTGGAAGAAGAATTAGGTACAGATGAGGAAATGAGCTTTACTGAAGTACCAAAGCCTCAAGAAATCAATCAAATTTTAGATGATTATGTCATCGGTCAAACAAAAGCAAAACGCAACCTTTCTGTTGCGGTGTATAATCACTACAAACGCGTTAACGCGCCAAAAACAACCGGTGATGTCGAACTTCAAAAAAGTAATATCGCCATGATTGGACCGACAGGTAGTGGTAAAACATTGCTTGCTCAAACTCTTGCGCGTATTTTGAATGTACCATTTGCGATTGCCGATGCGACATCTCTGACTGAAGCAGGCTACGTTGGGGAAGATGTTGAGAATATCTTACTTAAGCTACTTCAAGCAGCGGATTACGATGTCGAAAAAGCTGAAAAAGGGATTATCTATATCGATGAGATTGATAAAGTCGCACGTAAATCAGAAAATCCATCAATTACACGTGATGTTAGTGGTGAAGGTGTACAACAAGCGTTACTTAAAATTTTAGAAGGTACTGTCGCAAGTGTACCACCACAAGGGGGGCGTAAGCACCCACATCAAGAGTTTATTCAAATCGATACGACCAACGTATTATTCATCGTTGGGGGAGCTTTCGACGGCATTGACCAAATCATTAAGAGTCGCTTAGGTAAGCGTGTGATTGGGTTTGGCGCTGAAACGGACATTAATGATATGGACAAAGCACAACTCTTACAAAAAGTTTTACCAGAGGATTTACTCAAGTTTGGTTTGATTCCAGAATTCATCGGTCGTTTACCGATTATTGGAGCTCTTGAACCACTTGACCAAGATGCGCTCGTACAAATTTTAACGCAACCGAAAAATGCACTCGTTAAACAATATAAACGTTTATTTGAAATGGATAGCGTTGATTTAGAATTTGAAGACGATGCCCTTGTTGCTATTGCTCATAAGGCGATGGAACGAAATACAGGTGCCCGTGGTCTTCGTTCGATCCTTGAAGGGATTATGCTTGATGTGATGTATGAATTACCGTCACGTGAAGATATTAAGACATGTGTCATCACAAAAGCAACAGTTGAAGATGAAGCAAATCATCCGAAATTGTTACTTGAAGATGGCTCAGAGCTTGCTTAATGAAAAGGATAGGAACTATGAATCCCTTGTGTCTCACAAGGGATTTTCTATTCCTTATCTAATATATGATAAATACTAACCATCAATACGTGCGGATACGTATTGAGTTTTAAGAGAAGAGGGATGGGATGGCGAAAAAACCACATATACCACTCGTACCACTAAAAGGCACAGTTGTATTTCCGAACGTCGTCATGCATTTAGATATTGGTCGCAAAGTATCGATTGATGCGGTTGAGAAAGCAATGGCTGGGGATAGACGCGTGATTTTTGTTGCCCAGCGTGATACAAGTGTGAAGGTACCAAAACAAGAAGAATTGTTTACAACAGGTGTTGTTGGCTATATCAAACAAATGTTGAAATTACCAAACGGCACGTTTCGTATCTTAGTTGAAGGACTCTACCGGGCTGAAACGTCAGCTATGACGAAACATGATGACTATTATATCGCAGATGTTGATAAGTTATCTGAAGTCAAGCCAGAAAGTGAATTAAAAGAAGATGCGTATATTCGGTCAATTTCAGATGGGTTCAAACGTTATGTTGACTTATCACCAAAATTATCAAAAGAAACGTATCAAGATATTATGGACATTGATGACCTCTCCCATGTTAGTGACGTGGTGAGTTCGTATTTAAATATCAAAGTGAGTCAAAAACAACTGTTGATTGATCTGATTGATTTGGAAGAGCGGGCTAAAGTACTGATTCAGATGTTGTCAAATGAACAAGAATTACTAAAGCTTGAAAAACAAATCAATCAAAAAGTGAAAAAGACAATTGAACAATCACAAAAAGAATTTTATCTTCGTGAACAAGTAAAGGTCATTCAAAAAGAACTCGGCGATAAAGATGGTAAACAAAAAGATGTGAGTGATTTACTTAAGAAAATTGAAGCTAGTGATATGACAGATAGGATTAAACAACTGGCCAAAAGTGAATTGGACCGGTTTGAGCGGATTCCACAAACGTCAGCCGAATCTGGTATTATAAGAAATTATCTAGACTGGTTAATTCAGTTGCCTTGGCAAGAGATGACGCCTGATATGTTAGATATTCATAAAGCTGAAAAAGTACTTGATCAAGATCACTTTGGTTTAGAAAAAATTAAAGCCCGAATCTTAGAATTTATTGCGGTACAACAACTAACCCATGATTTAAGTGGCCCCATTTTATGTCTTGTCGGTCCACCGGGGGTTGGGAAAACTTCGCTCGCTCAGTCTATTGCCCGGGCGATGGGGCGCCGGTTCACGCGTGTCTCACTAGGTGGTGTTAAAGATGAGTCAGAAATTAGAGGCCACCGCCGGACATATGTTGGGGCGATGCCGGGTCGTATGATGCAAGCAATGAAAAAGGTCGGAACAGTTAATCCAGTTATTCTGTTAGATGAGATAGATAAAATGGCCAATGATTTCAGGGGTGACCCAGCTTCAGCTATGCTTGAAGTGCTTGACCCAGAACAAAATCATCAATTTAGTGATCACTTTATCGAGGAACCGTATGACTTAAGTCAAGTACTTTTTCTTGCAACGGCTAACCAGCGTGATGGTATTCCTGCACCACTCTTAGACCGGATGGAAGTGATCCAATTATCAGGGTATACAGAAATTGAAAAGCAATTTATCGCCAAAAACTATCTTGTACCTAAACAAGTAAAAAAACATGGTTTAGATGGCAATCATCTACAAATTCGAAAAGATGCCATTTTAGAACTTGTCCGGCGCTATACGAGAGAAGCGGGCGTAAGACAACTTGAGCGTCAAATTGCGAGTCTCGTTAGAAAAGCAGCTCGGCAACATCTTGATGCACCTGAAACGCGGATTGTCATGACGAAAAATAAATTAGTCGATTTTCTAGGACATCCCCCGTATCGCTACGGCGAGCGTGAATCAGAAGATTTAATTGGAACAGCGACAGGACTTGCATACACGGCCTTTGGTGGCGATATTTTAAGCATTGAAGTCAGCGTTGTTCCTGGGAAAGGTAAGTTACAATTAACTGGTAAGTTAGGCGATGTCATGCAAGAATCAGCTCAAGCAGCGATGAGTTATGTTCGCTCAAGACAAGACGTGTTAGAGCTTGAACCTGATTTCTATGAGAAAAATGATGTTCATATTCATGTGCCTGAAGGTGCCACCCCAAAAGATGGCCCATCTGCCGGGATTACGATGGCGACTGCTTTGATTTCTGCCCTTACGAAACGGCCAATCAAAAAAGAAGTTGGTATGACGGGTGAGATTACGCTACGGGGTCGGGTGTTACCAATTGGCGGATTAAAAGAAAAATCATTGAGTGCCCATAGAAGTGGCATCACGACGATTCTATTTCCAAAGGATAACGAAAAGGATCTTGAAGACATTCCTCAGAGTGTTAAAAATCATATGACTTTTATTCCGGTTGAACATATGGATGATGTCCTCAAATATGCATTAGTGGAGGTGAAGTAAATGAAAGTAACAAAATCTGATATTACAATTAGTGCTGTTGCCCCAAAACAATACCCTAGTGAGGGATACCCTGAGATCGCTTTAGCGGGTCGGTCAAATGTTGGGAAATCCTCATTTATTAATAAAATGATTAACCGTAAGGCACTTGCACGAACGTCATCAAAGCCAGGAAAGACTCAAACGTTGAATTTTTACTTGATCAATGAATTCTTTCACTTTGTTGATGTGCCAGGTTACGGCTATGCGAAAGTTTCAAAGACAGAACGTGAGGCGTGGGGTCGGATGCTGGAGACCTATTTCTCTGAACGTGAAAATTTAAAGGCAACCGTTCTTGTCGTTGACTTACGCCATGAGCCATCAAAAGATGATATTTCAATGTATGAATTTCTCAAACATTATGAGTTGCCGGTCATTGTTGTGGCGACGAAACTTGATAAGTTAAAGAAATCGCAAATTCATAAACATATTAAACGTGTCAAGGATACACTTCAGTTAGAAGCAGGCGATGTTGTTGTTCCGTTCTCGAGTGAAACTGGACAAGGTAAAGATGACGCTTGGCGAGAAATAGAACGCTTTCTTTAATCAAAGAAACCACCTTTTAGTCTGTGACTCAAAAGGTGGTTCTTTCTGTAAAATGAATGAACATTATTAATCTAAATGAGCGATGTCATCCTTATTATTTTCGTTTGACAAGTAAGTAAATCCCAAAAATAATTAGTCCGACTGGCCAGTATATCTCTAGTAATGACATAAATGATTCAATGTAATATTGAAAAGCGGTATCACTTTTAGATAATAGTGTAAATAAACCAATCCCAATTAAAATGAAACTTACCCATAAGCCTTGTTTTGTTTGTTGGTAACGAAGTAAAAAGGCAAGGCCGACAATAATGAAATAAACGCTCCGCTCATCGACCCAGGTTGGATAAAATTGATTAAGATAAAAATGAAGACCAAGTAGAAGTAAAATACCGCCAGGTAATAATTTGTCGTAATCACGATGATTATAGCCGGTAAATAGAAAAATCCCTCCAACAATGATGAGTAGTATTGGCCAAGTTGCTAAATCACTGATCATCGGTATGTAGATTTGTTGACTCAAAAAATATAGACCTAAACCAATCAATAAATAGGCAGCTAAGTGATGATGTTTTTTCAATAATTGTTCCACTCCTCTCTTTCCCGCGACATGAGTTGATTTTTCATTTAAAACTATGATACCGTGTAAAAGGTTACATACTCATGAAACGTATCATTATTTTATCACGTTATGACATAGAACTCTATCACTTATCATAAAGTCAAGTAAGTACATATTATTATACTGCAGGAGGTGACCCGACGCATGCTACATGTTTTCTCCATTAATAATCAAGCCGTATCACTTGATGAGCGTGAACAATACGTCTTAAGTGAATCCGAAAAAGCGGTCCTTTACCAGCAACTATCACAGGAAACCGCCACACAAGTTGTCATCTTATCAACCTGTCAACGGTTTGAAGTTTATATCGAAGCCACCGGTGCCATACAAACTCAAGTAAAAGAGATCTTACGTGCCTTTTTTGGCTTGACACCGGCTGTCTTTCAGCATCAGTTTGTTGAATACTCAAGTGATGCTGCTCTTACTCATCTACTACAAGTGTCTACAGGATTACTCGCACACGTGTTAGGAGAAACGCAAGTGTTAGGCCAAGTAAAGACAGCTTATCAAGAAGCCGTTACATATGAAACAGTTACTAAATCGTTTCACACGATTTTTCAATCAGTGTTTCGCTTTAGTAAACAGATGCATAAACAAACAGGGATCAATGATCATCCTGTTTCACTTAGCTATAGTGCTTATCAGTTTATTGCATCAAAAGTGACGACACCGCAAACCATTTTAGTTCTTGGTGCTGGTAAGATGGGGCGATTGTTTATTGATTATGCGGTTAAAAGCGAACATAAGCTGATCGTTTTAAATCGTGATCAATCGAAGTTATCACACTTACCTGAAGCAGTGATAAGGGGGGCGTTAGCCGACTGGAGCGCTTATATTGCATCAGTAGATATCGTCGTCTCATCGCTTGAACTAGAGTCACCACTCATTACTTATCAGGATTTAGAAGACAAGGAAATTAAGCGTTTATTGTTGCTTGACTTAGCGCTGCCTAGAAGTATTGAATCAAAGACGCAAATGCTACCTGGCATTGAACTGTTTGATTTAGACCAATTAGGTGAGATCATCGATAAACATCACTTTGTGCGTCGACAAAAAGCAACCGTCATTATGAATCAGATCACAGCTGAAGTTGAAAGGCTAAAGCAAACACTATATCAACAACGCTTTGATGATAAACGGCGTACACAGTTTCTTTTTCGGGATCAATTATTAACTGAGACAATGGCAGATATTGATCGTCACCTACCAGACCTTAAACAGAAGCAGCGGACCATCATCAAGCATCACGTCAAACAAGCCGTGACAGAGGCGCTTATGTCAAATAATAGTGAAGCTGTTTCAGCTAATGCATTTTTTAATACAAAGGAGAGAGACCATGACCAACACTAGACCAAAAGCTAACCAATTGTTTCTAAAAGCCGCTGAACTCATGCCAGGTGGTGTCAATTCACCCGCGCGCGCTTTTCGTTCTGTCGATTTGACGCCTGTATTTGCTGAAGCAGGTGAGGGTGCTTATTTAACCGATGTCGATGGCAATCGGTATATTGATTATATTTTAAGTTGGGGGCCGCTCATCCTAGGTCACCGGCACCCAGCTGTTGTTAAGCAGCTCTCCGAAACATTAATGAAAGGCACTAGCTTTGGCTTACCGACAGAAAAAGAAAATCAACTGGCGCAAGCTGTGATTGAACGTGTCCCATCAATGGAGATGGTTCGGATGGTAAACTCAGGAACAGAGGCGACGATGAGTGCCTTAAGACTGGCACGTGGGGTAACGAACCGGAATAAAATTTTGAAGTTTGAAGGGTGTTATCACGGTCATGGTGATTCCTTACTCATTAAAGCAGGCTCTGGTGTCGCGACCCTTGGCTTACCAGATTCACCCGGCGTAACAGACGCCCTAGCAAAAGATACGATTACCGTTCCTTATAACGATATTGAAAGCGTAAAACTTGCTTTTAAAGAGTACGGTAACGAACTAGCATGTGTCATCGTTGAGCCAGTTGCTGGTAATATGGGGGTCGTGCCACCGGTTGCTGGCTTTTTAGAAACGTTACGTGAATTGACCGAAGACTACGGGAGTTTACTCATTTTTGATGAAGTGATGACAGGGTTTCGGGTCGGTTACTACGGTGCCCAGGGCCATTTTGGTGTGACACCTGATTTGACGTGTCTTGGTAAAGTGATTGGTGGGGGATTACCGGTTGGGTGTTACGGTGGAAAGAAAATCTATATGTCAGAGATTGCTCCGAGTGGTAATATTTATCAAGCTGGCACACTGTCTGGTAATCCCCTTGCGATGACGGCCGGCTTATCTACGTTAGACAATCTAACGGAAACAAGTTATCAACAATTAAACGAGCGGCTTAATCAATTAAAGCAGGGCTTTTTAGAGAAAAAAGAACAGTACAACATTCCGCTCCAAGTCAATGTTGCCGGGTCTATGATTGGGATTTACTTTAGTGATACGCCAGTTTATAACTATGAAACGGCTAAAAATAGCCGCCATGATTTATTTAATCATTATTATCAGACGATGTTGACAGAAGGTATTTTACTTCCACCTTCACCATATGAAGGGGTCTTTTTATCAACAGCACATACAAAAGCAGATATTGACCGCACGATTGAAGCTATTGATGTAAGTTTTAAAGCGCTCCAAGCACACGTATAGATCAGATAACTTTCATCATCCCCTTAGATCGTGACGAAACGAAGTGACACAGTGTTGATATAAGGGGATGGTGTTTACAACAAAATCGCAGAGAAAAGGTTAGTTATCCCGCCGGTCTTGTTGTTAAGACAGCTAACCCAAGCCATCAGACGCTCTCAGATGGGTTTAGCAATGATGATAAGCGGAAACGGCCAATTATTCTAACTAAATAAAAAGATATGTTGATTTTATTCATGTTATTCGCTAAAATAAAGAACAGAAGAATAGCGATACGATGATGAGGAAGAGTAAGGTATTAATCTTTACAGAGAGAGAGTTCATGGCTGAAAAACTCTTAAGTCATTAATACACTGAAGGTAGCCTCGGATGTAGCTTAATTGAACAACAAGTAGGTTAAGCCGGTCACATACCGTTATCAATGCATGAAGTGTATAGCAATTGTGCTATAAACAAAGGTGGTACCACGGAAATGTAACTCAATTCGTCCTTTATTATTAAAGGGATGATTTGAGTTTTTTATATTTAAGGGAGGCAAAACAGATGGAAAACACACACAACTTACCGCCAAAGTACGATTCAACGGCTGTAGAACAAGGCCGCTATAAGTACTGGGTAGACGGTAAATTCTTTGAAGCGAAAAATGATAAAACGAAACAACCTTATACGATTGTTATTCCCCCGCCAAACGTGACCGGGAAATTACACATCGGTCATGCGTGGGATACGACGCTGCAAGACATTGTTACGCGGATGAAAAGAATGCAAGGCTATGATGTTTTATATTTACCAGGGATGGACCATGCTGGTATTGCCACACAGGCAAAAGTTGAAGCAAAACTAAAAGAGACAGGCGTTAGTCGTTATGACTTAGGCCGAGAAAAATTCTTAGAAAAAGCTTGGGATTGGAAAGAAGAATATGCCTCGTTTATTCGCACGCAGTGGGAAAAGATGGGGCTTGGTCTCGATTATTCACGTGAACGCTTTACCTTAGACGAAGGACTATCAGAAGCGGTCAAAGAAGTCTTTGTGAAGTTATACGAAGAAGGTTTAATTTACCGCGGGGAATATATTATTAACTGGGATCCACAAACAAAAACAGCGTTATCAGATATCGAAGTTATTCACGAAGATGTGATGGGACACTTCTATCACATGAAATACCCATTAAAAGATGGATCTGGTCACATTGAAATTGCGACAACTCGTCCAGAAACGATGCTAGGAGATACGGCCGTTGCGGTACATCCAAAAGATGAACGCTACCAACACCTGATCGGTAAAAAGGTGATCTTGCCGATTGTGGGTCGTGAAATCGAGATTGTTGCAGATGATTACGTTGACATGGAATTCGGTTCTGGCGCGGTGAAAATCACCCCAGCCCATGATCCAAATGACTTTGAAATTGGAAATCGTCATAACTTAGAACGCGTACTCGTCATGCATGAAGACGGTACGATGAATGAACGCGCCGGCAAATACGAAGGACTCGATCGTTTTGCGTGTCGTAAACAAATCGTGAAAGACTTACAAGATGCGGGTGTGTTATTTAAGATAGAAGAACATATGCATGCGGTCGGTCACTCGGAGCGAAGCGGGGCCGTTGTAGAGCCTTATCTTTCTACACAATGGTTCGTTAAAATGCAACCACTCGCAGAAGAAGCGATGAAATCACAAGCGAATGACGATGAGAAGGTAAACTTTGTCCCAGAACGTTTTGAAGGCACTTTCTTACGTTGGATGGATAATATTCGTGACTGGTGTATTTCACGTCAACTATGGTGGGGACATCGTATTCCGGCTTGGTACCATAAAGAAACCGGTGAAGTCTATGTCGGTAAAGAAGCACCAACTGACATTGAGAACTGGGAGCAAGATAACGATGTATTAGATACATGGTTTTCATCTGCCTTGTGGCCGTTTTCAACTTTAAACTGGCCAGACATTGAAGATGAAGAATTTAAGCGTTACTTCCCAACCAATGCGCTCGTGACTGGATACGACATTATCTTCTTCTGGGTTGCGCGAATGATCTTCCAATCGAAACACTTCACTGATGAGCGTCCATTTGATGACGTACTGATTCATGGTCTTGTGCGTGATGGGGATGGTCGTAAAATGAGTAAATCACTCGGTAACGGAGTCGATCCAATGGATGTCATTGAAAAATACGGGGCTGACTCTTTGCGTTACTTCCTAGCGACTGGCTCAACACCAGGCCAAGATTTGCGTTTCCAGTGGGAGAAGGTTGAATCAACTTGGAACTTCATTAATAAGATTTGGAATGCATCGCGTTTCGTATTAATGCATGCCGAAGGCATGACAGTAAAAGACATTGACTTTAGTGAGCACCGTAACGTGAGTGATGAGTGGATTCTGACGCGTCTAAATGAAACGATTGCGCTCGTAAACAAACATACAGATCGTTACGACTTTGGTGAAGCGGGTCGTCATTTATATAACTTTATTTGGGATGAGTTTTGTGATTGGTACATTGAAATGGCAAAACTTCCACTCTTTGGTGAAGACGAACAAGCAAAACAAACAACCCGGTCGGTGTTAGTCTATGTACTGGATCAAATCCTACGGATGTTGCATCCAATGATGCCATTTGTCACAGAAGAAATTTGGCAACACCTCCCTCATGAAGGTGAGTCAATCACAGTTGCCAAGTGGCCAGAGGTGAATGAACAAGATATGAACCCAACAGCCGCAGAAGAAATGAAGCGTCTGATTAGCATCATTCGTTCTGTGCGTAATATTCGTTCAGAAGTCGATACGCCGATGTCAAAACCAATCGACTTATTGATTCAAGTCGATAATGCTGAAGTGAAAACAGCACTGGAAACTCAATCACATTATATCGAAAAGTTCTGTCACACAGAACACTTAACTATTGATACTGAAGTGAGTGTCCCAGAAAAAGCGATGTCTGCGGTTATTACGGGTGCGGAACTGTTCTTGCCACTTGAAGGTTTGATTGATGTAGATAAAGAAATCGAACGTTTAAATCAAGAATTAGCTAAGTTAAATAAAGAAGTTGAACGCGTTGAAAAGAAATTATCCAATCCAGGCTTTGTGAATAAAGCGCCTGATAATGTTGTTCAAGAAGAACAGCGTAAAAAGTTAGATTATATGGATAAGCGGGAGAAAGTAACCGCACGCATTAGCGAATTAACGAAATAAGTATGATATAACCGTATTGTCATAGCGAAAGGATATAAGCACGCGCTTATATCCTTTTTCTATGCCACAACCAAAAAACAGGACTTTTCTAAGAGTTTTACTAGAGTTTTAAAAAGAGGCTTTTCAAACGTAGTAAAAACGGCTACAATGTTAGTCATGATAAAGAGAAAACGAAGGGGGTTTGTTGTATGTTTACAACTTGTATAAGTGTTAATCAATATTTAGATAAACGTGAGAAAGTTGGTATTAAACCTGGACTTGATCGTGTCATTCGACTACTTAAGTCTGTTAATTTTTATGAGCAATCTTTTAAAGGTATCCATGTCGCTGGGACCAATGGAAAAGGGTCAACGGTCACGTATTTAGCCTCTTGTTACAGGGCGTGTGAGAAACAAGTTGGAACATTCATGTCACCTTCGTTAACGGACCGACAAGAGATGATTAAAATGAATTTGGAACCGATTGATGAAACCTTCTATGTCAATTATTTTAATCAAGTCAAACCGATGATCGATCAATTAGATAAAGAACAAGATCCACCAAGTTCGTTTGAGATTATGGTGGTGATTGCATTGAAATATTTTCAAGACTATGCTGATGTTTCAATCATTGAAGCAGGCCTTGGTGGTCGTGATGATGCGACGAATGTGTTTACACCCATCGCTTCTGTGATTACATCGATTGGTTATGATCATATGCAGTTTTTAGGAACCACATTACCTGAAATCACAAAACAAAAAGCAGGCATTATTAAAGAAGAGATACCTGTCATTGTTGGTGATGTATCTGATGTGGCTAGACAAGTCATACGAAAAGAAGCGAATCAAAAACGGTCACCGTTTTATTTTTATGGCGAGAGTTTTAGTGTGAAACAAGCAGAAGATGAATGGACGTATCAATCGATGAATCTAAAACTTGCCTTTTCACTCAAAATGAAAGGGACACATCAAGCGCGTAATGCGGCGGTAGCGATTAAAACATTATTTGTGTTAAATCAAGATCATGATAATGTCAGTCTTGGACAAATTAAACGTGGGATTAAAGAAGCGGCAATCAAAGGCCGGTTTGAACAAATATCAACAGCGCCTGATATTATTATTGACGGGGCTCATAATACAGAAGCCATGCAGGTGTTTGTTGATACAATCAAAGAAACACAAGAGGATAATCAAGAGATTCAGGTGTTATTTGCAGCCTTTAAAGACAAACCAATCAAACAGATGCTTGAAGTTATTCGCACAGTGACGGATAATATCATCTTCACAACTTTTAATCATCCAAGAGCTGCTTCTATCGAAGAATTAAAGAAACTGGCACCTAAAGGTCTTAAAATTAAAGAAGCACCAGATTGGCAAGTCTTTATAGAAAAAATGACAAAGGCAGAACAAGTGACATATGTCGTAGGTTCGTTAGACTTTATTGGTAAAGTCCGCCAAAATATTAAGTGTAGAGTCTTGCAGAAATAGTTAGTTAGGCTTATACTAGAAGAGTCAATGGATAATAATCACAAAAAACATCAAAGATAACATCATAGAATATCAATTGAAGAGTTAACGTGCGCGTTAACTCTTTCTTTAAAAGTAAATTGAACATGAAGGCCAGCATATAACATAAGGGTCCAACGGCACATAATACATAATGGTTATCGGTTGAGGGGGAGATGAGTGTGATGAAAAAATATTGCAATGAGAAAGGATTGACACTAGTTGAAGTACTGGCGTCGATAGTCATTTTGTCATTAATTGTTGTCACTTTTTTAGCATTTTTTATTAACTCTGCCCGTACAACAGAAATATCTGAGGAAAATTTAAATGCTAGTTTTATTGCACAAGAATATATGGAAGAAGTTTATAATATCGTCACAGACAATCCAACGCTTGAGTCAATTCGATCAAATATCAAGGCGTTAGACCCTGTTTCAGCAATAAGTTTGACAACTTATAAAATCACTGATCTAAGAGGAACGGGCACTATCACGATTGAACAAGCGAAGGATGAAAGTAATCAAGAAATTGATCGGTTACTAAAAGTCGTTGTTACTTTTCGCGTACCAGATGGAAAAGATGCGAAACTCGAAACGCGAATGATTTATGGGGAGGTCGATACAGGTGTTTAAAGATGAACGGGGCATCACCTTAGTCGAACTATTAGCCGTCTTAGCTATCTTATTTATTATTCTCTTATTAGTAGGCTCAACCCATATCTTTGGCCAACGTCAATACTTTGAACAAACTGAAACTATTGACCATCAAGGAGATGTTAGGCTCATCATGAGTCAACTAACAACGGATGTTCGAAAAGTAACAGTCAATGAAGGGGCAACAACATCAGATAGTGGTGGTGTATTTACACTCACATTAGGTGCAAATACGTATACACATCAAGGAACAACAATTAAGCGTAATGGGGTTATATTAAGTGAGCATATCAGTACATTTGAGTGGTTAACCAATGAAGCAGCTAATGAAATTAAAATTGTGAGTGTGCCGGATGATAAGGGTAAACAGACGAGTCTTCAGACAATGCTTTACTTTAGGAGGTAACGATGAAACGATCAATGAAGAATGAATCAGGTGTGGCATTAGTTTTTACGTTAATGGTGTTAGTTGTCCTCAGTGTGCTGGGAGCATCCGTTGGTACTGTAGCAATGGCGAATGTTAATTTAACGGAGAATGAACGTGACTATCAGGCGGCCTATTATATTGCGGAGGCTGGGGTGAATGAGGCTTATTTAAAAATTGAAGAGATGATTCTCGAAACATATGGAAACACTCAAAGTAAGAAATCATTTTTTGATCAATTAAGTAGTAAACTAGCTGCTTTTGATAACGTTGTTTACGATTATAGCGATACGAGGTATCAAAAAACGGCTTCAGTTGAAATTATTAATAATCATGATAATGTAATGATTAATTCAGAAGGTAATGTAAATGACAAAATTAGAAACGTCAGTAATAATATTGAGGTGAATTGGTCACCAAAAGGTGGTAATTCCCCTCCTTTTCCTGTTGATGCTTCGCTCTTAGTAAAGAATCAAGTTTCAATAACAGGAGGAGCAACTATTAATGGAGACGTATATATGGAACAACCGTCAGAACAATCTTTTAAAATTGATGGTGGAGCTAAAATATCTAGTATCTCGAGCGATCAAGGTCATATTTTTGTGAATAATTCAATAAGCAATGACTTGTTAGATATACCAAGCTACTATAGCGGTAACGAAGTTCCCAAAGTACATCAGTCTTCTGAATTTGATTATTCTGTATATGAATCACTTATAGATAGTATTCCCGAATCACCGGATTATGATATTGTCCTCTCAAATATTAGCTTAAAAGGTAGTGATATCAAAAGCGTTAGAATTGATGGGGATATATTTATTGATAACGTATCTTTGAATAGTGAGACCACTTTGAATCTCGAAATTGGACCTGGCGTCAGTAATTTAATAGTAGATACTTTAGATTTAAGCAACGGTCATATTATCATACAAGGTAATGGCATACTCAATCTCTATGTTAAGGATTATTTTAATATAGGTTCAGGTAGTACAATCAATTCTGGTGGCTTAGTAGATAGAATGAATCTTTATTACTATGGTAGTAATAAGTTTGCTATTTCAGGTGCTCAAAAGATAAAAGGCTCTGTTTATGTGAAGCAGGCGCCTATTGAATTAACAGGTGGAGGAGGTTTTTATGGTGGATATCTAGCTGCAAATTCAAACTCAGTCAGTTTCTCTGGAGGTACTTTTAGTGAGATGATAGTGATTGCTCCTAAGGCGGATGTATCAGTCACTGGTGGTGCAAAAATTAACGGAGCCATGCTTGCAAAAACATATGCTGGGAGTGGTGGTACAAGTATTCAGTTCCAAAATCTATCTGACATCACATTTCCGTTTGGTAATGCAAGTGATGTAGACTTAATTATTAAAAATCCTGTATCTGAGAGCGAATGAAGTGTTTGACTCACCTACAAAAGCGGGTCTTAATTGATCATATCTTGAATCACTTATATTGATTGACACAAAAAGTGAAAGGTTTAATTAATTGAATGGCTTTTTTAACTAGTTAATTGATGATTTAATCGCGGAAATTTATAAAAATATTTATTCTAATTATTCATCGATTTCTAATGAATTTCCTTATGCTACAATTACTGTTCAATGAATTGAAGGTAGTGGTAATAAAAAGATATAACCTTTGTATCCGAGGCCACTGAAAAAGTCCGATTTTCCCGAAAATGAAAATTCTATAAAAACTCATTCCCCAAAAAGAGGTTATTTTATCTAATAAAGTGGTGGGATTTATGCTTATTATAAATGTTTTCGCCCACGAAAGTGGGGAAAGAATTTCCGGATTTTTAAATTCAAATTTTTAGTCGCTTTTTCATCGGCCTCTTATATTCAGGGGTTATCTTGTCAACATTCAAGTTGGGACAATGCCTTCGGTGGAAAGATTGACACGAGTGATTTCCTGTTTGGTGATAGAAGTAGTAGTGGCAGTAATACTGGTAATCATGTGGAGGTTTCTAGCGAACCTCCGGTATTATGTAATTAAACAAGTGTGATCTACTTGTAAAAAATAGAGGAGGTTGGTTATGGCGGTAAGATTGAAGCGTAAATTAGGTGAGGTATTAAAAGAGGAAGGTTTGATTACTGAAGAAGAAATTGTCTCAGCATTAGAACAGAAGAAGCCACGTCAAAAGCTAGGGGATGCGCTTGTAGAACAAGGTTATATCACGGAAAAACAGTTAATTGAAGTGTTAGAAATCCAATTAAATATTTCGAGTGTCTCTTTATATCGTTTCCCAATTAATGAACAGTTAATGGAGTTAGTGCCAAAAGAATTAGCGCGGGAAAATATTCTAATCCCTATTGAACAACATGAAAATATCTTAACGATTGCGATGAACGATCCACTTGATTACTACGCCATTGATGATATTGAATTATCAACCGGGTTTGAAGTGAAACCCGTTATTGCGACCAAGGAAGATATTTTACAAGCCATCAATAAATATTATGATATGGAAGCTGATTTTTCTATGGAAGGTGAGGGTGCGGATGCGCCAGCTGTTAAATTATTAGATCAAATCTTGCAGACAGGGGTCACGTTAAGAGCAAGTGATGTTCACTTAGACCCAAGTGAAGGAAAGATTGCGGTGCGTTACCGTATTGACGGCATGCTTCGAAATGATCGAACGTTACCTAAACGCATTCAAAACGCGCTCATTGCGCGGGTGAAGATTTTAGCTAATTTAAATATTACTGAAACACGTATGCCACAAGATGGTCGTATTCGATTAGTGATAGATGCTAAGCCAATTGATTTACGGGTGTCTACCCTTCCTACTGTATTCGGAGAAAAAGTCGTTATCCGTATTCTAGATTTAACAAATATTTTCAAAAAGTTAACAGAAATTGACTTGCATCCAGATACATTGAAACAATACCGCGATGTTATTAGTCGACCATCAGGTCTTGTATTGCTAACGGGACCAACTGGTTCTGGGAAAACAACAACGTTATATTCATCGATTAATGAACTGAATCAAGAAGATGTAAATATCATCACGGTTGAGGACCCAGTTGAATATCAACTAGAAGGGGTTAACCAAGTTCAAGTGAATAGTGCTGTTGGCTTAACTTTTGCGGCAGGATTACGATCGATTTTACGTCAGGATCCAAATATTATCATGGTTGGTGAGATTCGTGACCGTGAAACAGCAGAAATTGCTATTCGGTCATCTCTAACGGGTCACGTCGTATTTTCAACGCTGCACACAAATAGTGCTGTTGATGCCATTCCGCGTTTATTTGATATGGGGGTTGAACCTTACCTTGTCATATCATCACTGACAGGCGTTATGGCTCAGCGCTTAGTTAAACGCGTCTGTAAAGACTGTAAAACCACTCGTCCTGTGACAAACATGGAACAAGAATTATTTGAGAAGCACCAGATTGACATCAATGAAGTAACAGAAGGGGCTGGTTGTGACAGTTGCCGTGGAACGGGTTATCGGGGACGCATGGCGATTCATGAGTTAATGGTGATTGATGATCAAGTGAAAAAACTGATGATGAACAATGCCAGTATGCGTGAAATTAAAGATTATGTTAAAGATCAAGGTATGCATTTCTTAGTAGATGATGGTCTGCTTAAAGTGAAAGAAGGACTAACAACGATTGAAGAAGTTATGCGTGTGGCGATTGATTCGTAGGAGGTTGTTTTGTGGAGGATTTAAAAGAACTATTAACATTTGCATTCAGAAAGAATGCATCAGATATTCATATTACCGTTGGTTCTGTACCCATCTTTCGAATTGACGGACGCCTGGTCCCGCATAAAGGTGACGTGTTATCTCCAACCGATACGAAACGCCTCGCGCGTTCAATTGTGACGGATGATATGTGGGAAAGATTTTTGCGTGAAAAAGAACTGGATTTATCACACGGCATTGAAGGTGTGTCTCGTTTTCGTGTTAACATGTTTTATCAGCGTAACAATATCTCGATTGCTTTTCGGGTCATCCCTACAAAAATCCCGAAAATTGATGATTTACAATTGCCAAGTGTCTTAAAGGAGATTGCAACTAAACCGCACGGTTTAGTATTAGTAACCGGTCCGACTGGGAGTGGTAAAAGTACGACACTAGCGTCTATGATTGATTATATGAATGAACATTTAAACAAACATATTATTACGCTTGAAGACCCAATAGAGTACTTGCATAAACACAAACAATCAATTATTGATCAACGCGAAGTAGGTTTTGATACGATGTCTTTTCAAAACGGCTTACGTGCGTGTTTAAGACAAGACCCTGATGTAATCCTCGTTGGTGAGATGCGTGACCTTGAAACAATTCAAACAGCTATTACAGCGGCTGAAACAGGTCACTTAGTGTTAGGGACGCTACATACTCAGAGTGCGAGTTCGACGATGGACCGAATTATTGATGTGTTTCCGTCTCATCAAAAAGATCAAATCCGAGTGTTACTTGCGAACGTACTTGAATCTATTATCTCTCAGCGCTTGTTCCCTAAAGCATTAGAAAGTGGTCGGATTGCGGCTACTGAGATTTTGATAAACACACCAGCAGTAAAAAATCTGATAAGAAATGAAAAAATGCATCAGATTCCAAATACAATGCAAACATCAAAAGATTTAGGTATGCATACGATGGAAATGGATATCACCAGAAAGGTTAGAGATGGATTAATATCTCAACGTGATGCCGATCCATATATTGGGCAAGCCTAAGGAGGTAGACAGATGGCTATTTATCGTTATCAAGCGCGAACATTTGAAGGAAAGTTATCATCGGGTAGGTTAGAAAGTGAAAATGAGAAAGAAGCGTTGCTTGAATTAAAACAACTTGGATTAGTAGTATTTGATATTAAACGTTTAAATCCTGTCTTACATAAAGATATTTATATTGGAAATCCGATTAAAAATAAAGACTTTGTTATTTTCTTAAGACAATTTTCTACCCTTATTGATGCGGGGATTTCACTTGTTGATGCGACCGAGATCCTTGCTGAACAATCCAATAGTAAGGCACTAACTGAGGCGTTAGAAGAAGTAAAAGAGCATATTGAAGAGGGGGAACCTTTATCAGATGCCTTAAGCCGTTATCCAAAATTATTCCCAGAATTACTTGTCAGTATGATCAATGCGGGTGAAGTAAGTGGTCGATTAGATGACATTCTTGACCGTATGGCTACCTATTATGAGAAGCAATACCAACTGAAACAAAAGGTTATTACAGCCCTTACTTATCCTGCGGTTATTGGCGTCTTAGCCGTTTTTATTACAATTTTCTTAATGGTCTTTCTAGTCCCAGTATTTTCTGATATGTTTATATCATTTGATCAAGAGCTACCGGCATACACCCAACTGGTTCTTAATATAAGTGAATCAATTGGTTCAATCTGGTGGGTGTTGTTGCTCCTTATTATAATTGCTGTGATGGTTGTACGAACACTTAATAAACAAGAAAAGTTTGCTTTTATTTTTGATACAATTAAATTAAAGGTCCCGATTTTCGGTTTGTTTATTCAAAAAGCTGCCCTTGCAAGAATGACACAAACACTTAGCTCCTTACTAAATAGTTCGGTCCCGATTCTAGAGGCGGTTATGATTACAGAACGTGTTGTAGAAAATCGGGTTATTAAAAAAGTACTAAGAGATAGTCATAAGTCGTTAGAAGAAGGGGAGTCATTGGCTTCCCCAATGAAAGACCATTGGGTTTTTCCAAAATTAATCACGCAAATGATTGCGGTTGGTGAAGCCACCGGTTCGATGGATGAAATGCTTTTAAAAGTCGCTCAATTTTATGAAGAAGAGTTAGAAGAAGCAGCAGATAAACTTAAAGCTTTGATCGAACCCATCATGATTATTTTCTTGGCAGTTGTTGTTGGTGCGATTGTGTTAGCGATAGTTATTCCTATGTTTAGCCTGTTTGAAGGTATTTAGAATGAGTTGAGCGTAAGTCGAATGTATCTGTTAAAATATTATAATAAGATTCAAAAAAGTTCATAAAATTTAAATTAAATAGTAGACATGTTACCAATTTGTAGTATAATAGTATTAATAAATACCTCAGATGCGTTGACGGTTTATCCTTATTTGGGCACTTGGATAAACAAGAGCAAGTAGTGCAACCGGCTGACATCATAATGGTTTATTTATGTTGTGAGTCTTTTTTTATCACCATAAGTCATCCATTAAACATATTAAGAGGAGGAATTATTATGGTTAACAAATTCAAAACATTACTCAAGAAAGAAAAAGGTTTTACGTTAGTTGAACTCTTAGCTGTTATTGTTATTTTAGGTATTATCGTTGCAATTGCGGTACCTGCGATAGGGAATATTATCAATGATGCAGAGAATAATGCCGCAAAATCGGAAGTAGCATTAGTACAGGATGCAGCAAGACTGTATGATGTCCAAAATGAAATTCCCACTGAAGGAATAACCGCACAAGATTTAATAGATGCTGGATATTTAGACACTAGATCAACTGATTACGATCCTACTACCGTAAAAATCACAGTGGATGCTGAAAATCAATACGAAGTTGATGGGCTTGATTGATTTACTTATTAAATAAAGATTAATGACTCCTCCCAAAGAGGGGTCTTTATTTCTATCTAGGAGTGTTGTTATGACGATTTTTTACAGCATCACCTTCTTTATCTTTGGTCTTGTACTTGGATCCTTTTATAATGTGGTTGGTTTACGTGTGCCAAAGAATAACTTTTTATCAAATGACCGTTCATATTGTCCGACTTGTCATAAACAGTTAAGTGCTATAGAACTGATTCCAGTTGTCTCATACGTTAGTCAGCGAGGTAAGTGCCGAGGGTGTGGGGCAAAAATTAGCGCGATGTACCCATTAATCGAGTTATTAACGGGGGTTGGTTTTCTATTTAGCTACCTTGTGTATGGTTTAACAATGGAGGCAGTGATTGCGGTTGTTGCCGTGTCTCTTTCAGTAATTATCATCGTGACTGATCTTACATATTTTTTAATACCGAATAAAATTTTATTGTTTTTCTTTCCACTAATTGTTATTTTACGCTTTATTGAGCCACTAGATCCTTGGTATTCATCACTTGTTGGTGCCTTAATTGGTTTTGGCTTAATTTTTGTCGTTATTTTGTTAAGTCAAGGTGGTATGGGTGCGGGAGATATGAAGTATTTCTTTGTGCTTGGTTATTTATTTGGTATTGGCGGTGTATTACTTATCTTTTTATTATCGACATTGTATGGTACGTTAATTAATATAGTATTATTGTTGCGAGGGAAAGTAACAAGGAAGACTAAAGTGCCATTTGGTCCATACATTAGTATGGCAGCCCTTACGGTTATCTTTTTTGGTGAGAGTATATTAACTTGGTATTTTAGCTTTTTCTAATCTATTTATAAAGGATGACAATACATGGGACTCTTTAAGAAGGAACATATCTTTATATCAATCAATGACCGGAGTATTCGCTACCTTGTTTATCCAAGACAGAAAGCGAATGAACATATAGATTACGGTGAAGTTTTTTTTGACCAACTTGTGATGGAAGATGGTCGTATTGTAAATGAATCACAATTAAAGCGTCATTTACGTACGTTAGTAGAACAGAAAAAATGGAAGCGTGCTCACATCTCTTTTCTTGTTCCTGATAGTTTTGTGACAATGCGTACAGAAGAAATTCCGAATCAATTATCCATTGATGAAGCAAAACAGTATATTCGTTTGCAGCTCGAGGGCAGCATTCGTCTACCATTTAAGGATCCAGTTTTAGATTTTGATATTTTAAACTATGGGGAAGAAAAAAATGAGGTGCTTTTATTTGCCTATCCAAAAGAGCGTTTAAAACCGTTTGAAAAGTTATTTGATGACGTAGGCTTAAATCCGATTGTCGCAGATATTTCGTACTTAAGCGCCTACCGTACGTATCAATCGCTTCAAGATACATCAACAGACAATCATTTATTAATGATACAATGGGATAAACTTGATTTGACCTTAACGGTTTTCCACAATAATAAACCAAGATTTAATCGTCATATTCACACTTCAAATGCTTATCAAGCTTGGGAGTTGGATAGCCAAGGGAACGAACTTGTTTCTACCTTACCAAAAGAGGAGTTAGAAGATGAACGAGATAACACGTTGATCACGATTGAACGTTTTATGGACTTTTATCAATATTCCGTTTTAGACGGGAGTATTGGTGTGACTGATGTAGCTTTCTTAGGTAATCATCCTGCCCTTATTGAATTAAAAGAAACAATGGTTGAGCGTTTTGATATTAGTGTCAAAACACTCTCGTTACCTAATGAGTTGCCTAACGGTTACGGCGCGCTCATCGGTCTCAGTTATAAAGAGACGCCATCTAAAAAGAAACGAGTAAAACCACCAAAACGAATGACTAAAATACGTTCAAAAAAACAACATAAGCATGTAGATGAACAATCAACTGAACCGTCACTAAAAGAAGAGTCAACAGATTCTCATCAAAATTCAAACCATACTGAACAATAGAGGAGGCTAAACATGGTAAATATTAATTTCTTTGAAAAGAAAAAAAACAACTTCACGCCATTTTTAATCATTTTTATTGCCTTGCTTTTGTTTGGTTTGCTTGGGGGTTATTTTTGGTGGCTGACTGATTCTATTAAAACAGAGACTTCACGTAATATAGAAATGATTAATAATCAAGCGAATGAAATCAGTGAATTACAACGAGTTAACCTCATTGGTGAACAAGTCTCAACATTAGTTAATCAACGAGACACATTGAAACAAAATCAGTTTCCGGTAGATACACTTTACCATGATTTGTTAAGTCAAATACCGAGTAACACAGCTACTGTTGAACGGTTCTTTTTCACTATTGACGGTAATGTTCAACTGGAAATCACCTTTGATAATGATCAACACGTCGTTAATATGCATCGTAATCTGGTGAATTTGCCATATGTGACAAGCGTAACGTTAGAAACAATTGAAGTTAATGAGACGGTGTATGTAACACAATTCACTTTAATGATTGACCGAGCACAAGTAAGTGAGGTGTTAAGTGATGAAAATTAAATGGGGTAAAAATGAAACTTTGATTGTTTTAATCATTGTAGCGGTTTTTGGTTTTGTGTTTTATTATGGCTCGGATTATTTAATAGAACCATTAAATGAAGAACTAGAAGCAACTGAACAAACGCTATCTGAACACCGACTTGTGTTACAACAAGCAGCAATAAATGAACAGTCAGAGAATGCGTTAAAACAAGAAGCTGAAACCGTTAGAAATAACTTACCTACTGAAGAATCTGTCGATCAAATCGTTGAGACACTGTTCGATTTAGAAACAGCGACAGGTGTTTCGATTGCCTCGATTAATCTTAATGGGACTGGCTTTACTGAAGATGCAGCATTTTATCCAGCAGGTGTGAGCGCGATTCACTATCAAGTTTTGTTATCTAGTGATGATATCACACAGATTGAGTCTTATATTCAACGTTTAGAAGAAGTTAATCGTCTTGTAGAAATAACGGAATTAGATATTCTAAAACAAGGAGAAACACAAACGGAAGCAACGTTGACAGTACGTGCGTTTTATAACGAAAGTATCTTAATCGAATAGAAAGCGTGGTATATTAACTAATCAACGTATTAATTGGGATTGACACATTTGTGTCAATCTTTTTTTAATGGGCAAAAATCTATAGAATTTTAAATTTGAACAATGTTTAATTGTTTTCATACAATGATTGAAGACTAATTAACTTAATCACTTTTCTATGTCTACTTGCATCCCGGGTCAAAAAGAATAAACTAAAGGCATGCTGATAGAAAGGAGGTTTACGCATGTTGAAGGAACTCCATGTCCGAATGAAAGATATCCCAAAACAAGACCGGCCAAGAGAACGCCTTATTAACAAAGGCGCTAGCCATTTATCGGACCAAGAATTACTCGCGATTGTGATTGGTTCTGGGACCCGAGAAGAAAGTGTTCATGATTTAGCCATTCGCTTGTATCAACATTTTGACGGGGTTGAATGTTTAAGAGAAGCCACACTTGAAGAACTCATTCAAATTAAAGGCATTGGGCAAGTAAAAGCTGTAAGTATTTTAGCAGCGATTGAACTAGGTAACCGGATGGGGCGATTTAAAAAGACAGACCGTTATGTTATTCGTTGTCCTGAAGACGGGGCTAACTATGTTATGGAAGATATGCGCCTATTAAAACAAGAACACTTTATTTGTTTATTCCTCGATACGAAGAACCAAATTATCCACCAACAAACCATCTTTATTGGCAGCCTAAATGCTTCGATCTCACATCCGCGTGAAATTTTCCGCGAAGCGATTAAGCGATCATGTGCCTCGATTGTTTGTTTGCACAATCATCCTTCTGGCGTGCGCCTATACAGTTAATCAATCAAGTGGTTACTCACCCTGAAATGCTTATCACTTTCAGTAACAAGTGTTCTTACCGTTAATTAGAAATAAGCTGCGGGACCATCGCATGAACGCTGTGTTAAGTCATATATGGTAAAAGCTAAACTGCCTGAACTCTAGACTTAAAGACGTGAAGGATACGTATTTGGAATAAATGCGTTGTGCGCGTCAGACGCGACGTATGATAAGCTTATTCCCTTCGCTTTCCCGCCGGAAAGCAATAGTCGAAAGGAGTACCTAAGTATGACGTTTCTTGATTGATTAGTAAGGTAGGGATTACCTAAGTAACGCAAGTTATAAGGTAACGGAGTCTTCATAGTATTCAACGTTTGCAGGTAATCTGTTTAGCACGGAAAAGGAAGACAGGTGTGAAAAGTATAAGGAAAGGAGGCAGCTAGAAATGAATAGTCGGATGGGTACCCCGCTTTTTATACTATCTCTGAGTGATCACACAAAAATTGCGGGTGTGATCGATGTTTTCAAAAAACTAGAGCTAACATATATCGAAGTGAAAGATAGAAAAAATTATCACATCATTTTTACAGTGAATGGTCCGTTGTCAAAAATTAACAGGAAAAGTCTTAATCAGGGCGTTGAGCTTAAACTAGCCCGATTTAATACATTGATTTATAAAGGCTATCAGCTATCTAGACAAAATCAGTCCCTCATGTTAACGATGCCACCTGCACAGTTAACCTATTTAGCCCATTGTTTTAAGTACGGCGCATATAATCACCATCGTCCGGAAAGTCGTGGTAACCTTGTCTATCAATCAATTGAGCGCATATATAATTGTTATAATGAAGAATTAATAGCAATTTATAACTACTACAGGTATCTCTCCGATAAAAAAGCCTTAGCTAAAATGACTTACTTTGCATATGAAAGTCTAGTCTGTACCGTCGCGCATAAATATCGTTTGACGAAAAAGTGTGCGCGTTTAAAACTGAACCGGCATGGTTTTCATTCATTTTCTCCTCTGACTTATCGATTACCTCACACTGGCGAGCCGTATACTTTGAAAGGAGTACGTACGGTTCTGAGGGAGGTAGATTCGCTTCTTACTACCGACCCTACGACCCATCACCATCTCAAGAAGATATTCAAGTGACAAAACGTTTAGTAGAATGTGGTGAACTGATTGGTATCTCGTTACTTGACCATATCATTATTGGTGACCACAAATTTGTATCATTAAAAGAAAAAGGGTACGTCTAACCCCTATCTATTTTTTTCAAATTCTCGTATAATTGAATAAGCAAGTTAAAAACTAAACACCTAACACGAGGTGAGTGACTTGTGTTAGGTGTTTACTGTTACGACTATGAATAAACACATATCAGAGATAAATAGAGACGTGTAAATAAGGAAGGAAGATGAACGTGGGGAAATTTAGTTTTACGCAAGATTTAGGGATTGACTTAGGGACGGCCAATACGCTCGTATATATTAAAGGAAAAGGGATTGTCGTAAGAGAACCCTCTGTTGTAGCCAAAAATAATACGACTGGAATGATTGAATCTGTTGGGAGTGACGCGCGTAATATGATCGGACGTACGCCAGGCAACATTTCAGTCGTTCGTCCAATGAAAGACGGTGTGATTGCTGATTATGATACGACGGCTGCGATGATGAAGTATTATATCCGGTTAGCTCAAAAGAAGCGCTCACCCTTTGCGCGTAAGCCGAATGTGATGGTGTGTGTCCCATCGGGTATTACGATGGTTGAAGAACGTGCCGTTATTGATGCGACAAAACAAGCAGGAGCACGAGAGGCTTTTCCTGTATCTGAACCGTTTGCGGCAGCGATTGGGGCCGGCTTACCTGTATGGGAACCAACCGGTAGTATGATTGTTGATATCGGTGGTGGTACGACGGAAGTGGCTGTTATCTCACTTGGTGGTGTGGTAACGAGCCAGTCCATTCGTACGGCAGGTGACGATATGGATGAAGCGATTATTCAATATATTCGCAAGAAATACAGCTTGATGATTGGCGTTCGTTCAGCGGAAACTGTCAAAATGGAAATTGGACAAGCGCATGTGACAGAGGAAGAAACCTCGATTGACCTGCGCGGTCGTGATTTACTCACGGGACTACCAAAAACAATCACCGTTACGTCAACTGAAATTGCTGATGCACTTAGTGATACCGTCACAGCCATTGTCGAAGCAGTGAAAGTGACCTTAGAAAAAACACCGCCAGAATTATCAGCCGATATTATGGAACGTGGCATCGTCCTTTCAGGTGGTGGGGCATTACTTAAAGGATTAGATGACGTCATTTCTGATGAGACAAAAATGCCGGTCTTTATTGCAGAATCACCACTCGACTCGGTGGCGATTGGGACAGGGAAAGCTTTAGAGTATATCGAACATTTTAAATCGCATCCTAATGTTGCTAGTAGAAACAACTAACGCTTATTGGAGGTTTCATTATGTCGTTTTTTAGAAGAAAACGGCTATTCACGATTTTAATCAGTTTGATTATTCTTGTTGGACTGATTGGTTTTTCATTACGTGATCGTGAAGAGCTTTCTTCCGTAGAAGAGTTTATCCAAGATACCGTTGGTTCGTTTCAAAATGTGCTGCTCAGACCAGTCTATTACGTTAGAGATATTGTCGGTAATATCGATGAAATGAAGCATGTGTATGAAGAGAACCAGCAGTTAAAAGAGAACCTCTCAACGTATCAACAAAAGTTATATGAAGTACAAGAATTGACGAAAGAAAACGAAGCATTACAAGCAGTTTTAGATAAAACGGAAGCACTCACTGATTATCAACCAATTCAGGCGACCGTTATTGCACGTAGCCCAGAACAGTGGTTCAATCAAGTGACAATCAATAAAGGGAAACAACATGGTGTGGAAAAAGATATGGCTGTTATTACAGCTAGTGGGATGATTGGAAAAATTCAATCATCGGCACAGTTTACCTCGACTGTACTTTTACTAAATGGTTTCGATCGATCGAATCGGATCTCAGTAAATGTTGATTTACCGGAGACGGATTCTGATGCGAAAGGATTTATTTTAGGTTATGACGACGCGCGTGAACAACTGTTACTTGAATTTACCGATAGCTATGAGGACATTGCACTTGAAACAACGGTATTTTCTTCTGGTTTAGGCGGAGTGTTTCCTAAAGGTTTAGAAATTGGCTCGATCGAAGAAGTCACAACAGATCAGTACGGCTTAACTCAGATTGCTTACGTGAAGCTATCAGCCGATATTAAAGAGTTGAACCATGTCATTGTCGTTGATCGCTTACTCACATCAATTGATGAGGTTGAAGAAAGCGGGGATGAGTAATGTCGCGTTTGTTCCCGCTGTTGATGCTGTTTGTGCTAATTATTTTTCAAGGGATTAATTTCTTATTTATCCCGAATAGTTTTGAGGCGAATGGTTTTATTGTGACCATTCATGGGGTATTTATTTTTCTAATAATGATTGCGTTATATTATGATGAAGAGACATCATATTATAGCTTCTTATACGCAATCATCAGTGGGCTTGTGCTTGATATTGTTTATAGTCCTGTTATTGGTGTGTATATGTTTAGTTATGCTGTTGTGATGTACGTTGTCCATCACTTAAGAAAAGTATTGCATGTAAATTTTTATGTCGCGAGTTTTGTTTTCTTTTTATCAATAACTTTAGTAGATGTAATAATTTACTGGGTCTATCAATTAATTGGTGTGACGGCACTTCATTTACAAAGTTACATCGAGCAGCGTCTATTAATGACGCTTGCCATCAATTATGTCGTTTTTCTAATTCAATTCGTTTTATTTAAACGTTTACTCGCACGTTATTCATTTGAACGATTTGAACAAAAGTAAGGATGGAGGTGGAGATATGTCTCAGAAACCATTGGTGATGATTAAAGGAACAAGAGATGGTTTAACATTATTTTTAAGTGATGATGCATCATTTCATGACGTAAAAGAACAACTGGTGGATATGTTAAATCAAGATGATTTTGATGAAGTTGATTCACTGATAACAATTAAAGTCGAACTAGGAAACCGCCTATTACATACGGATGAAAGAGAAGAATTAAAAACGTTAATTCAATCTAAACGCCGTCTCGTTGTTCAAGATATCGTCTCAAATGTCATAACAAAACAAGAGGCACTCGCTTTAAAAAAAGCGTCTGATATCCATTTGCACATGCGCCCGGTCCGTTCAGGTCAAGTGGTGGATATCGTTGGTGATGTGCTAGTGATTGGAGATGTGAATCCCGGTGGGACAGTGAAGGCGACGGGGAATGTGTTTATTTTAGGCGCCCTCAGAGGGATTGCCCATGCGGGGTATGAAGGGAATAAAGACGTCGTGATTGTGGCATCGCTTATGAATCCCGTTCAATTAAGGATTGCCGAATTTTATTCACGCGCACCTGATTATGAAACGGATGGTGTATATATGGAATGTGCTTATATAGAAAAAGGTCAAATTGTGATGGATCGCCTACAGCAAGTAATGAAAAAGTGTCCTGTAATAAACGGGTTTGAAAGGAGTGTTTTAAATGTCTGAAGCGATTGTAATTACCTCAGGGAAAGGTGGCGTTGGTAAAACAACGACAACAGCCAATCTCGGAACTGCCTTGGCATTAATGGATAAAAAAGTTTGTTTAATGGATACAGATATTGGTCTGCGCAACTTAGATGTTGTGATGGGACTGGAGAATCGAATAATTTATGATATTATCGATGTGGCTCAAGGGCGTTGTAAGTTGAAACAAGCGCTAATCAAAGATAAACGATTCGATTATTTATTCCTCCTACCTGCGGCACAAACAAGTGACAAACACGATTTATCACCTGAAGCGATGGTTGAGATGGTCAATGAATTAAAACAAGAATTTGATTATATATTAATTGACTGCCCAGCTGGAATCGAACAGGGGTATAAAAATGCTGTGGCCGGTGCGGATCACGCGATTGTGGTAACCACACCAGAGAAATCAAGCGTGCGCGATGCTGATCGTATTATCGGACTCTTAGAACAAGAAGAGGTGACGGCACCGAAACTCATTATTAATCGGATTAGAAATCATATGATGGAAAGTGGCGATATGATGACCATTGATGAAATTATTCAAGTTTTATCGATTGATTTACTTGGAATCGTCCAAGATGATGATGAAGTGATTAAAGCTTCGAATCACGGGGAGCCGGTAGCGTTGAATCCAAATATCAAGTCATCAATTAGTTACCGTAATATTGCGCGCCGTATTTTAGGAGAATCTGTTCCACTGCAATCTTTTGTTCAAGAACAAACTTTGATGACAAAGGTGAAAAAATTCTTCGGTATGCGCGAAAAATAAATAGCAGAAGCACCGATCTTACATGACTTTTTTAGAGATGGGTGCTTTTGTTGTGTTGAATTCTCTGATAAACGGATCTTTTGCTTTAGCGGACATAGAGGCAGACCAAAATAAGCGGATAAAATACCCAAATCAGTATTTTCATATGTAAACGAATTGCTGAAATTTATTCC
Organism: Halolactibacillus halophilus; assembly: GCF_900115605.1. Classification (GTDB taxonomy): domain Bacteria; phylum Bacillota; class Bacilli; order Bacillales; family Amphibacillaceae; genus Halolactibacillus; species Halolactibacillus halophilus. The sequence goes on along the minus strand of NZ_FOXC01000001.1, from coordinate 116,578 downwards.
GTAAACGATGGAAATTTAAAGAAGTAAGCTCGTACAATACTTTTTAGAAATAGGTGAGTATCATGACAACGATTTATCTCTTGACACAATTAACGGAAAAATTACATATGACAACGACGGAAGCATCTATAACGGATCTTCAATTTATTCGACCAAATGAAGAAGTGGTAGTCGGGGCTATTTTTTATGGGCGTATCACTGATGTTGATCATCAGTTACAAGCGAGTTTTGTTGATATCGGACTTAGTACGCCGGCTTATTTAGACCATCGTGATTATAATAAAGCTGATGTAAAGTCCGGTTTAACCGAAGGACAATATATCATCGTTCAAGTAACAAAATCACCCTATTTAACAAAAGGTGCACGATTATCGAGAAAAATCAATCTAACGGAGGGGGCACTCGTCTATTTACCATATGACACACATGTGAATGTCTCGCGCAAATTATCTGATGAAAGAAGAAGCGCCCTTTATGCTTTATTAGATCCTCAACTGCAGGCAGGTGGTGTTGTCGTGCGGACGAAGGCTGACACAATGTCTGATCAAACCTTACTGAGTCAGTTAGAAACATTATACACACGATTTCAGGACTATCTAACACAGGCAAATGAACAGAAAAAGCCAGGACAGTTATCCCAAAAAAGTGAAATTCATATGCGTTATTTAGAAAATAATGATCTAGCTGCTGTTGATCATATTATTGTAGATGATGTGAAGCTGAAGCGTCAGATTGAGGCAACTTATAAAGACAAGGTTAAGGTCCAAGTGAAACAGTCAGTGATACAGACACTTGCGCCTGAGATAACGGACTATATTGAACGGTTATCAACACCTGTGATAGCTGCCGGATTAGGCGTGGAGCTTGTTGTTGAACAAACAGAGGCGATGACAGTTATTGATGTAAATTCACACAGTTACACGTCCAATCAATCGCGTGCGCGTTCTGTTGTCGCCATTAATAAACAAGCAGCTAATCAAGTGGCCAAAGTAATACGCCAGCGTAATTTATCAGGTATGATTGTGATAGATTTTATCCGGATGACGTCTAAGAGAGACCAACAAGCCGTGATGGATACGCTAAAAAAAGCAACCGAACAAGACAAACAACCGGTAAAATTGTACGGATTCACCCGCCTGGGACTATATGAACTCACCCGTAAACGTGAAGCAACCAGTGTCATGTATACGTTATTTGACCAAGGCGTGTCGGCTCTATCATATAAGCTGGAGACGCAATGTTATGAACTTGAACGCAGACTTGTATCACTCAAAAGTGATGCGGCAATTATCGCTGTTTCACCGAGCTTTTATCTGGCCTTTTGTCAATACGTTGACCAGAATGTCTTATCGGAGAGAACTTCAGCGAATCTTTACTTTTCACAAGATGAATCAACATCAAGTTTTTCTCTTTTGCGGAGTGGAACTCAAGCTTTAATCGATGCGTTCCTTTTAGAAAACCAATCAAAAACTATTGACAAGTTATAGTGCGCCGTGGTATGATTTGTTCGTTATGCAAGTTATGTAGCACCCGTTGCTACAACCGCACTGACCAGGTTTTAAGCATGTAAATGCGCCTGTGATGGCGAGTCTGAGTCTTTAAGGAGGTGCAGTAGGATGTACGCAATTATCGAAACAGGTGGTAAACAAATCAAAGTAGAAGAAGGTCAAGAAATCTACATTGAAAAGTTAGCTGCTGAAGCTGGTGAAACAGTTACATTTGACAAAGTTCTTTTTGTAAGTGGTGACGACGTAAAAGTTGGCGCGCCATTAGTAGAAGGTGCTTCTGTTGAGGCGAAAGTTGAAAAACACGGTCGTCAAAAGAAAGTAACAATTTACAAGTTTAAGCCTAAGAAAAACTATCACCGTAAGCAAGGTCACCGTCAGCCATATACAAAAGTGGTTATCGAAAAGATCAACGCTTAAGGTTGGATGAAAAATGATTAAAGCGATTATTTATCGTTTGCCCGATCAAGCCATTAACGGGTTTGAATTAAGTGGGCATGCGGACAGTGGCCCTCATGGTCACGATCTAGTTTGTGCTGCGGTATCAGCCGTTACTTTCGGTATGACCAATGCAGTCATGAAACATAGTGGAATTGAACCTATAATTGACCAAGGCACAGATGGTGGTTATTTAAAGGTGACCTTACCGAATGAAGCAAATGTAGAAGCACTGAGTGCAGCAAGTTTGTTGTTAGAAGGTATGGTGACAACTTTAGAAACAATCGAACATGACTATGGTCAGTATATAACTATCTTTGAAAAACAAGGAGGTTGAAACCGATGATGTTACGTTTAGACTTACAATTTTTCGCATCTAAAAAAGGTGTAGGTAGCTCAAAGAACGGTCGTGATTCAGAATCAAAACGTCTAGGCGCCAAGCGTGCTGATGGACAAATGGTTACTGGCGGATCTATTCTTTACCGTCAACGTGGTACTAAGATTTATCCTGGTACAAACGTTGGTCGTGGTGGAGATGATACTCTTTACGCTAAAACAGACGGTATCGTACGTTTCGAGCGCGTTGGCCGTAATCGCAAACGCGTAAGTGTGTATCCTGTCGCACAGGAAGCATAGGACGTTAGAATAACAAGCGTGTCTCTTTAGAGTTTTCTTAGGAGGCGCGTTTTTTTATTTGATTATTTTTTTAGAATCAATGTACAGCGCGTGTGATATTTGTTATAATTTTCTTACAATTATCGAAGCGGTCAAATAAGGTTATAAAGATTGATAATATTACAACATAAACATGTAAATACTAACGAGAATAGATTGAAAAAGAGGTGAGGTTATGTTTGTCGATCAGGTCAAAGTATACGTAAAAGCTGGTGATGGTGGGAATGGTTTAGCATCCTTCCGTCGCGAAAAATATGTCCCATTTGGTGGACCATCCGGTGGTGATGGTGGAAATGGTGCAGATGTTGTCTTTGAAGTAGATGAAGGACTTAGCACGTTAATGGACTTCCGTTATCAACGTCACTTTAAAGCCAAACGTGGGGAAAACGGAATGAGTAAAGGGCAACATGGTAAAAATTCGGCGCCAATGGTATTAAAAGTACCACCCGGTACGACGATTAAAGATGTTGTGACAGGTGAAGTTCTAGGAGATTTAACTGAACATGAACAGCAGGCGATTGTTTGTAAAGGTGGTCGTGGTGGTCGCGGGAACATTCGATTTGCCTCAGCTAAAAACCCGGCACCAGAGATTGCTGAAAACGGAGAACCGGGTATTGAACGAGATATCGTTATTGAACTAAAAGTGATGGCGGATGTTGGTCTTGTCGGATTTCCAAGTGTTGGAAAGTCGACTTTACTATCCGTTGTTAGTGCCGCGAGACCTAAAATTGCTGATTATCACTTTACCACGCTACAACCGAATTTAGGAATGGTAGAAACAGAAGACCACCGCAGCTTTGTGATGGCCGATTTACCAGGTCTGATTGAGGGAGCAAGTGAAGGAATTGGACTCGGACATCAATTTTTACGTCATATTGAACGAACACGTGTGATTGTTCATATTATTGATATGGCATCGACAGAAGGACGCGATCCTTATGAAGATTTTGTGACAATTAATGAAGAATTAAGAGCGTATGATAAGACACTGCTCGAACGTCCGCAAATTATTGTCGCAAATAAGATGGATATTCCAGAGGCCGAAGAACAATTAGCCTTCTTTAAAGAACAGCTGACTGAAGATTATCCAATCTATTCGTTATCCGCGGTAACGCGTGAAGGTTTGAGAGAATTGTTATTTGCGATTGCCGACACACTTGATGAGACACCACACCGGATTACACCGGTTGAAGAAGCGCCAGAACACATTGTCTACAAACATCAACCAGAAGAAATTCCGTTTGTTATTAGCCGTGATGATGATGGAGCGTATGTCATATCAGGTGCGAAGATTGAGAAACTCTTTAAAATGACAGATCTAACGCGAGACGAGTCAATTCAGCGTTTTTCAAGACAGATGCGTTCGATGGGGATCGATGAAGCCTTGCGTGAACGTGGTGCCAAAGATGGCGACGTGGTGCGCTTAATGAAATATGAATTTGAATTTATTGAATAAGTTGTAAGTGAGGGGGAAGCAGAGAATGAAGGATGAAAAAGACACCTTTTATCTTGTGCGGGGTGATTTTTTACCAGAAGCAATGAAAAAGACACTTCAAGTCAAAAAAGATATGGAACGTGGCAAAGCAACATCAATCTATGAAGCAGTACAAAAAGTTGGATTGTCACGCAGTGCTTTTTATAAATATCGAGACGCTGTTTTCCCTTTCCAAGCGATTCAACAGACGAAAATCATTACCTTGTTTTTTCACTTAGAGGACAGATCGGGTACGTTGTCACATTTACTTGATATGGTGGCCAAGACTGGTGGGAATATATTAACGATTCATCAATCGATTCCGCTAAATGGAAAAGCTAATGTGACCTTGTCACTTGACATCGAAAATCTAAAAATGGATCTAGATGAGTTATTAAAAAGACTTAAGCAACATCAATTTATTGAAAAGGTCGATGTTTTAGGTTCAGGTGCCTGAAACGTTAGAATGGAGGTAAGGGATGAGTTATTCAGTAGGTTATTTAGGGCCCAAAGGCACGTTTACAAGTATGGCGGTAGATGCTTTATTTAAAAGTGAGCAACACATGCCTTATCAAACCATTCCTGACTGCTTTGATGCGGTGAAGTTTGGGCATGTAAAATATGTGGTCGTTCCGCTAGAAAATACGCTAGAGGGAACAGTAAACTTAACGTTAGACTATTTAATCGAATCAAAACAACTTAAAATCGTCAATGAAATTGTTGTTCCAATTAGGCAACATTTCATGGTACATAAACAAAATGTTTCCCGCTGGAAAGAGCCTGATGTCGTTTATTCACATCCGCACGCACTCGCGCAGTGCCACCAGTTTTTAACACAAGACATGCGACCGGCGAAAAAAGAAACGTTTAATTCAACCGGTGCTGCCGCACAGTTCGTTAGTGAACACCCAGAATTATCTATTGGGGCGATTGCGAATGAAAAAGCGGCCGAGACCTATGACTTAACGATTGTGAAACCAGACATTCATGATATTGAGAACAATCATACCCGTTTTGTCGTCTTGCATAAAAATGATACGGCGCTAAGATCAAAAAGCTTACCAGTCAAAGGGTTTAAAACAACCTTTATGATCGCTTTGCCGACAGACCATGCCGGAGCGTTACATCAAGTACTGTCGGCTTTTGCGTGGCGCCGAATTAACTTATCTAAAATTGAATCACGTCCGATGAAAACAGCGCTTGGGCAATATTATTTCTTTATTGATATTGAACAAAAAATGGATGATATTCTTATTCCAAATACAATTCAAGAGCTAGAAGCAATCGGCTGTCAAGTTGAAGTGCTCGGTAGTTATCCATACTATCGCGTAACAGAGGCACTTGATGATTTATAGAAACATGACGATAAAAAAAGGCCAAAACGGATACACTCGTTTTGGCCTTTTGGTATTAAGTATATCTGTTCGTTTAAGTGACGCTTTTTAGTGTTAGCTTTCAGAATGGAAGATGAGTCCGCGTGCTTCAAGCGCGTCAATACAACTCTCAATCTTTTCTTCACGATCGCTTTCTAATGTGTGAATATGAACGCCATCAGTTAATTCGGCTAAATAAGGCGCGTTTGTCGTTTTTATTTTTGTTAGAAACTCATTAACATCATGACGGTCTTTTAACATTAACATCGCTTCTAAATCACCATAGACAGGATGTTCAATCACAACATTTCTTACCATCACCCCTTGGTCTACCATGAGATAGAGTTCTTCGGCTGTTTCCTCAGGTGTATGTTGACACACAATGAGACGCTTAAAAGTCCGGTCATTTTTCGTATGTTTTAATAATAAATATCCTTGACTCGTCGCCATAATTTGTTCACCGGTAGCTTTAAGTAAAGAGATATCTTGTACAATGACTTGTCGGCTTACGCCCGTTTTTTTAGCAAGTGCATTGCCGGTAAGGGGTTCTGTGGCTTGATTAAGTACCTTCAACAAATAGTCGCGTCGGTCGGTGCCTGCCATTTTTTGTTCTGCCATAGTTTCTCATCCTTCATTCGTTATCGTTGTCTTAATGTTAGTGTATGTGTTTATAGCTGAGAATGCAACGGTTTCTCGTTGTGATTTTTAGTTAAATGAGATCAAAGTAAATTATTCTTTAGCATAAGCGTTGATTAAACTAGTAATACAGCGAGTCGTTAATGAAGAGATAAAACTCATCGCGTGTTTCGATTGAAACTTTTATCATTTTAAGGAATAATAGAAACAGATGAACAGAAGGAGCGATAGTACTCATGGAGAAAAAAGTCGAATATTTAGTATCGTGGTTACAACAGAAAGTATCAGAAGCAAATGTAAAAGGATTAGTTGTTGGTGTCAGTGGTGGCATTGATTCGGCCGTCGTTGCTCATTTAATTAAACGTGCCATGCCAGAAACGAGCTTAGGTGTGATGTTACCGTGTAAAAGTCATCCAGGTGACTTTGATGACGCGACCAGTGTCATTGAATCTGCGGATTTAACAGCCATTACCGTTGACTTAACCGACACCCACAACACCCTATTTGGTACCATTACAAACGTTTTAACAGAAGAAAATATGCATCAACCAGAAAATGATCAACTCGCAGATGCTAATTTACGTGCCCGGTTACGTATGAGCACACTGTATACCATTGCGACTAATCATCAATATCTTGTAGTAGGAACCGACAATAAAGCCGAATGGCATACGGGTTACTTTACCAAATACGGCGATGGAGGAGTCGACATTGCGCCGCTTGTTCACTTGACAAAAGGTGAAGTAAGAGAGATGGCACGTTTCTTAGGTGTACCAACAACCGTAATCGATAAAAAACCAAGTGCTGGTCTTTGGGAAGGTCAAACTGATGAAAATGAGATGGGCACAACTTATAATATGATTGATCGCTATCTAAAAGGCGAAGCCATTCCCGAAAAAGATCAAGCCATCATTGATCGTATGCATGCGCGGTCACATCATAAACGAGATGGGATTGCTTTCCCTCCACCGTTCGAAGAGGCATAGAGAAGATTTTTCAAACGGGCCCTTTTCATGTTAGGATAAGAGAAACATTCACGATATGAAAGGGGTCATATGAATGGCTGGACACTCTAAGTGGAAAAATATTCAGAAGCGAAAAAATGCACAAGATCAAAAACGCGGAAAAATCTTTATGAAATTAGCAAAAGACATTTATGTAGCTGCTAAAGAAGGTGGCGCAGACCCAGAAATGAATCCAGGCTTACGCTTAGCCGTTGATAAGGCGAAGGCTAACAATATGCCAAATGACAATATTGACCGTGCGATTAAAAAAGCGACCGGTAATTTAGACGGGGTCACATATGAAGATGGTTTTTATGAAGGTTATGGACCGGCAGGTACGGCTGTCATGGTTGAAATTTTAACCGACAATAAAAATAGAACCGCGTCTGATGTCCGTCACGCTTTTTCAAAATACGGCGGTAACCTTGGCGAAAATGGTTGTGTCAGCTTTATGTTTCACCGTAAAGGCTATTTACTAATTGACCGCGAGACAACAGACGCAGATGAAGATACGCTCATGTTGACGTTAATTGAAGCGGGAGCGGAAGAAATGGAAACGTCTGAGGAAGTTTTTGAGATTTATACTGAACCTGAAAACTTTAAGTCAGTGAAACAAGCATTAGAAGCACAAGGGTATGAGTTTGAAGAAGCTGAAGTAACATTTATTCCGACAACAGATAGTGACTTGTCAGATGAAGACCAACAACAATTCGATAAATTAATTGATGCGTTAGAAGATTTAGAAGATGTTCAAGATGTGTATCACAATGCGGCGTCATAAAAGATACCCAGTGAGATGAGTCAATCTTACTGGGTTTTTCTTATGGAAAAAAAGTATGAGATTGATTTACATAAAAAGAAGCAAAGAATGGTTGTCTTTTTAATCATTTGACCGTTTTTTATGGGATTTCGTATAAAAAGTCGAACGATCCTAACCAAAAATGACTAAAAAAATGTTATAATGGTGTATTGTATGCACCTAAGCATTAGGAGTAAGACAACGGATGGAGTGACGTTATGTTTGATTATATAAAAGGGACACTTGTTGAAATGACGGAAGTGTCAGCAATTATTGATATAAATGGTGTTGGATATGATATCATTTGTGCTAATCCATTTGATTTTGAACGATTGATTGGTGAGTCAGTAAAAATTTATACGCACTTTCATGTCAGAGAGGATGCACAAATTCTCTATGGCTTTAAAAGTCGTGATGAAAAGACATTATTCAAAAAAATTTTAAATGTGTCAGGAATTGGACCTAAAGGTGCCTTATCTATTGTCGGGCAGGGTGACGTTGATTTATTTGTTCAAGCAATTGAAGAAGAGAACGAAAAATATCTCACCGGGTTTCCAGGTGTAGGTAAGAAAACTGCACGGCAAATGATTCTTGATCTAAAAGGGAAACTACCGTTTATTCTCACACAATCAGTCAAAGACAGTAAGCCAACCGGTGAAGCAAATCCGAATGCGCTTGTAGAAGCGAAAGAAGCGCTCAAAGCACTCGGTTATAAAGACCGTGAAATTAAAGCCATTGAGCCGCAATTAAAACAAGCAAAGGAACAAACGACTGATGCGCTTATTCGTAAAGGTCTGATGTATTTGACACAGTAAAGGAGGCGATTACGTGGAAGAGAGAGTTATTCAAGGTGAATCGTTGGTTGGTGAAGAAGAGGAATTAAGCCTTAGACCGCAAACATTGAAGCAATATATTGGTCAGACAAAAGCGAAAGAAAATTTAGCTATTTTTATTGAGGCAGCAAAAATGCGAGAAGAACCACTCGACCATGTCTTATTGTATGGCCCTCCGGGTTTAGGTAAAACAACGTTAGCGCATATTATTGCCAATGAAATGCAGGTTGAGTTTCGTACAACGTCAGGTCCAGCAATTGAAAAGGCAGGCGATTTAGCTGCTATTTTATCTTCACTTGAAGCGGGAGATGTGCTCTTTATTGATGAAATTCACCGATTGCCACGCGCTGTAGAAGAAATTCTGTATCCAGCAATGGAAGACTTTTGTTTAGATATTGTCATTGGCACTGGGTCAACGGCGCGTTCAGTCAGACTTGATTTACCTCCGTTTACTTTAGTCGGGGCAACGACACGTGCGGGGCTTTTAACTGCGCCTCTAAGAGATCGTTTTGGTGTTTTAAGTCGATTAGACTATTACTATCCAGAAGCGCTGACAGAAATCATTATTCGCAGTGCTGAAGTGTTTAATGTCGGCATAAATACTCAAGCCGCGATTGAACTTGCCAAACGGTCGCGTGGGACCCCGAGGATTGCCAATCGTTTATTAAAGCGTGTCCGTGATATTTCACAAGTCAAAGGAGAGTCAGCGATTAGTCTGTCAACGGCTCGTGTTGCGTTAGATATGTTACAAGTCGATAAAATAGGGCTCGATCATATTGATCATAAACTATTACTGTCGATTTTGGATCAATTTAACGGAGGACCTGTGGGTTTGGATACTTTATCAGCGACCATCGGTGAAGAATCACAAACAATTGAAGATGTGTACGAACCGTTCTTACTACAAAAAGGATTTATTCAACGGACGCCGCGCGGTCGGATTGCTACGGAACAAACCTATCTACACTTTAATCGTCCGTATAAAAATAGCACAGAATAATAAAGCGGTTATAATAAGTGACCTGTTTTAATGAGAATAATTAAGAGGTGATCGATATGAATATAGAAGATTTTGATTTTGATTTGCCAGACGAATTAATTGCGCAAACACCGCTACAAGACCGATCGTCTTCTCGGCTACTCGTAATGAACCGACAGACACGAAAAATTGAGCACCATCATTTTAAAGATATTTTAACTTACTTAAATAAAGGGGATGCCCTTGTATTAAATAATACAAAAGTATTACCAGCACGTGTATTTGGTACAAAAGAAGACACCGGGGCCAACATTGAAATGCTGCTTTTAACCCAGCACGAAGGGGATACGTGGGAAGTGCTTGCTAAACCAGCAAAGAAAGTGAAAGAAGGCACGGTTGTCAGCTTTGGTGATGGTAAGTTAAAAGCCACATGTGCCAAGTTATTAGACCATGGTGGTCGCTTAGTAGAATTTAGTTATGACGGCATCTTTTTAGAAGTCTTGACAACGTTAGGTGAGATGCCACTTCCACCTTACATTAAAGAGACGTTGGATGACCAGAGCCGCTACCAAACGGTTTATGCTAAAGAACAAGGTTCAGCTGCCGCACCAACAGCAGGTCTTCACTTTACTGAAGCTTTGCTAGAAGAAGCAAAACAAAAAGGTGTTGAGATTTGTTTTGTGACCTTGCACGTTGGACTTGGAACGTTTCGTCCGGTGAGTGTAGATTCAATAGAAGACCATGATATGCACAGTGAGTTTTATGTTTTATCAGAAACAGAAGCTGAAAAAATCAATCGGGTAAAACAAGCAGGTGGTCGGATTATTTCTGTTGGGACAACGTCAACTAGAACGCTAGAGACGATCGCTAGAGACCATGGTGGGACAATCACAGCAGCTTCTGGTTGGACCAATATCTTTATTTACCCAGGTTATCAGTTTAAAGCAATTGATGGCTTGATTACGAATTTCCATTTACCTAAATCAACGTTAGTCATGTTAGTGAGTGCCTTTAGTGATCGTGACTTCATAATGGAAGCTTATCATGCCGCAATCAATGAACGTTACCGATTCTTTAGTTTTGGTGACGCTATGTTTATCCAATAATAGAAAGTAGGATGATGTATGACAGCAGTACGCTATGAATTAATAAAAACTTGTAAACAAACAGGTGCAAGACTTGGCCGTGTCCATACACCGCACGGTTCATTCGAGACTCCTGTCTTCATGCCGGTCGGGACGCTTGCGACGGTGAAAACAATGAGCCCAGAAGAACTAACCGATATTGGTGCTGGGATTATTTTATCTAATACCTATCATTTATGGTTACGACCAGGTGAAGACATTATCGAAGAAGCTGGTGGTCTCCATAAGTTCATGAACTGGGACGGTTCAATTTTAACTGATTCTGGTGGGTTCCAAGTCTTTAGTTTAAGTGACTTACGTAAGATTGAGGAAGAAGGGGTCCACTTTAGAAATCACATCAGTGGTGAGAAATTGTTCTTATCACCTGAAAAAGCCATGCATATTCAAAACTCACTTGGGTCAGATATTATGATGGCCTTTGATGAATGTCCCCCGTATCCAGCAGAACATAAGTACATGAAAAATTCAGTAGAACGAACGAGCCGCTGGGCTGAACGTTGTTTAGAAGCACACAAACGTCCACAAGACCAAGGACTATTTGGAATCGTTCAAGGTGGTGAATATGAGGATCTTCGTCGTCAAAGTGCAAAAGATTTAACATCGCTTGATTTTCCAGGCTATGCGATTGGCGGTCTGTCTGTTGGTGAACCAAAAGATGTTATGAACCGTGTGTTGGAATTCACAACGCCACTCTTACCAAATGAAAAGCCTCGTTACCTGATGGGCGTTGGCTCACCTGATTCACTCATTGATGGGGCGATTCGCGGGGTAGATATGTTTGACTGTGTCTTACCAACCCGGATTGCGCGTAACGGTACACTCATGACCTCACAGGGGCGTCTTGTCGTAAGAAACGCCAAATATGCCCGTGACTTTTCACCAATTGATCCCAACTGTGATTGTTATACGTGTAAAAACTATACTCGGGCCTATGTCCGTCATTTAATTAAAACAGATGAAACATTCGGATTAAGATTAACCTCTTATCATAATCTATATTTTCTGGTAAAATTGATGGAGCAAGTTCGACAAGCGATTAGAGAAGATCGTTTAGGTGACTTCCGTGAGGAATTCTTTGAACAATACGGTTTTAACAAACCGAATGCGAAAAACTTTTAAATAAGAGAAGGGAGGAAATAGTATGCAAGATATTATAAGTATGTTAATCGGCGTATCACCTATCCTGGTGATGGTTGTGGTGTTTTACTTTTTCTTAATTCGTCCACAGCAAAAGCGCCAAAAACAAGTCAGTCAAATGCAACAAAATTTAGCTAAAGGTGATCAAATCATTACGATTGGTGGTCTCCACGGTATGGTTGATGCAATTGATGAAGATACTGTTGTGATTAAAGTCAACGAAAACAGTCGTCTGCGTTTTGATCGTTCATCGATTCGTTCAACTACACAACAAGAACAGGCATAAAAGCATTTACGCATGAGAAGTACGGATGTTTAATCAAACATCCGTACTTCTCATTTTTCTTTGCCGTCTTTTTATAAATTCGCATAAACAATAGCAATGAGTCTGGAAAACGAGGCTATAAACATGAATATTTTGTGAACAAAGCAGGAAATCTGTTTACTCATTCATGTATTAATCATACAATGAAACAGATTATGTAAACGCTTAAATTTGAAAGGGGAAAAAAACATGGAACAATTGCTACAACAAGTAGAAAGCTTGCAACTACTTAATCACTTTTTGTTATCGTTGTTTATTATTATTCCTATGGTACTCATTGCCAGGACCGTGGTCGCTGGTACGAGGTACTCACCAATTTTAATTATCGTTATTTTTGGTTTGGCTATGGGCTTTGTGCTCGTATCGAGCGGCGTGGCAGAACCGGGATTAAAACAATTTCCGGTCGTTGAACTTATTTCAAAAACAACCAGTATTGCCTTGATTGTGACTTTCTTTGTGGGCGGTCAAGAAATCAGAAAGATTTTTGGCAACAAAGAAGGTGCAACAAAAGATTTACTCATACATAATGAAGAGGAAGCGGTGTTAGGAACCACCCGGACACAAATGGTCTTAATCGTCCGCTCATTCTTCTTATTGATTGGGATGGAAGCATTAAGTCGAATTATCCTTGATCTTAACTCAAGTCCATTATCAAACTATTACCCGATTATGGCTTACTTAGGATTAGTAGGCTCGATCATATTGATTGATAGTAAAGCGAAGATTTTAGAGAAACCTCTTTATATTAGAAAAGGGGTACTAGAAATCATCGTGATTACGGGTATTCTTATTTTTGCATACCATTTATCCGTCTTTGTTAATGATCTCGTTGCCTTGCCATCGATTTTCTTTGCGATGGTAATTGCGACAGTCTTAGGGTTGGTTTGCTACGACTATGTCTTTGGCCCAACGATAAAAGCATTACTCTTTGCCGGAATCCCTGTCGTTCTTGCTGGTAACTTTACAGTTGGTGGTTCACGGATTATTGAAGTGTTTGACATGGAAGGTGCCGCAAGTGTGTTAGGATATGGCTTCTTTGGTCAAGTCTTCTGGATGTTTGGTGGGATGGCCCTGCTAATGTACTTCGGTAAAACACAAGCAGTGAGAAATTTAGCACCAGGTATGGCCGGTGCCCTATCACATACTGGTTTAACAGGAGCATGTACGGCGGGGGATTTAGGGAAACGTGCTGCAAATCGTGCACCAATGCTTGTCAATATTCCCTTTGCGATGCATATCTTTGTCTTTTCAATTTTAGCGATGAGCTCTGAGAAGGGATCACTCTTAATGATTCCTGCTATTATTGCGTCTATCATTGGTTTTGGCTTACTTATTCTTGGATTGAAAAACATAAAAAAACCAGGCAACGATGATAAAAAAGAAATGGCCGCCTTACTACAATTCGGGTTTGGTTGGCAGTTAATCGCCATTTTTGGGGGATTAATCATGCTGAGTTTTAGCTCTATGAGTCTTGACTTTGCGGCAATGGCAAAAGCGAGTGCGATTTCACACTTCGGTCTGTTTGCGGCGATTCAAGAAGGTATGTTTGGCTCTGAAGCAGCAGGATTAATAACCTTTACCTTCTCTATGACCTTCTTAGTGCACCCATTCGTGTTCTTTATGTTTGGTAAGGCGATGGAGAACAATGAAGAGATGCCAAAATTACCGGTGTATATTTTAAGTATTGTCGGTTTTATTGGAATCGTCGGTTCGATTATCTTTTTATAAAAACACAATTAAATGTATAGTTTACATGATTATTATGAACGACCAACAGGTGGTGTTACCATGTTGGTCGTTTTTTTATCACACTTTCACCTTACATATGTTAGACTTTACAATTATGGTTATTTTTTAGAAAAAAGGTGTAACTTTTTCTCGACTAATCCGTGGATAGAGTGAAAGGAGATTTCGATGGAAAAGCATCTAGATTTAGAAGACATCTATTTACTCTATATAAATGATTTGTATACCTACATATTTTCTTTATGTAAAAATAAATCACTTGCTGAAGACATTGTTCAATAGACCTTTTATAGAGCCTGTCTATACTTAGAAACGGATAACATAGAGAAGATTAAACCGTGGTTATTTAAAGTAGCCTATCATACGTTCATTGATGTTTTAAGAAAAGACAAACACTTAATACAAGTCAAGGATAGTGAAGTGTTAAATCATTTACTCGATCAAAATCAAGCGAAAAGTGCCGAGGATGAATATGTAATTAAAGACCAATTGAATAATTGGTATATTGCCGTAAATCAGCTGACGGTATCAAAAAGAAACGCACTCTTACTAAGAGATTATTATCAATTATCCTATCAAGAAATAGCTGACATATTAAACTTATCACTAAGTAAGGTAAAAGTGAGTATTTATCGTGGGCGAAAAGAAATCGAAAAGAAGTGGCTAGACGATTATTCATAAAAGGAGATGAGTCAAGTGGAGTGTAAGGACGTTGAAAATAAATGGCAAGCGTATTTTGACGGTACATGTTCTGAGGAAGATGAACAATTGATTGATGAACATTTAAACAGTTGTGAGCAATGCCAACACAGACTTCAAATGGAGATAGGCCAGCAAGAGAGTCAGGCTATAAAAGAAAAAAGCCGGATAGAGCATAAAAGTAGGGTGAATGGGTTACCGATAAAAAAACAGAAACAATTATTGCGACGGGCTAAATGGAAAAATAGATTTACAAACGCCTTTACTATCTTTTTCTTATTTATCTTTACAACATTAATATCAGGTTTACTAACGGGACTCTATTATGGTTTTGGTGGAGAAGACGGAAAAGCCCACCAAGCCACGCAAGTGGTAAAAACGGCGACTGAAATGACAATGCCTAATGTCTATCTCTTTGATAGTACAATAAATATAAAGGCTTATTTTACAGCGGAAATACAGATGTCTATTAAAAAGCAATTAGGTGGGAATAGTAAGACAATTGGTCAATTAGAAGGAAACATGCTTTTAAATAAACTGACGGTTAATCGGGATTGGTATGATGGACAATATGATTTGAACTTATCCTTTATACACCCATACTTTTCATCAAATCAATTAGAAGAACAAATAGATTTAGAAAGAACATTACATGAAACGTGGGGCACATTAGAAATGCTTCCAGAAGGGACAGTTGCCGAACTTGTCGTGTCTTTTGATGAACAATATGACATTCAAGAGGTCAATGACTTACTGTCAGATTATGATCTTGACATTGTTTGGTATGCGATTAATACAGGGACAGAAAAAGATGGTACAGGATATGGCTCACCCTATTTGACAGCAGGTGATGACCTTTTTGGTATACATGATTATGCGGTATTTGATTACATCGAAGGCGGCTTAACGGATAGTGGAGGAGATGGTAAGCGTGAGGAAGCATTTAAAAAGGGGCTAAAATTTCTAGCTGAAAATGAGCAAATGACAAAAAGTTATATGCCTTTTATCGATGACAACATAAGCCTGACCGAGAGGTATCGATATGCAGAAACGCATGGGGTTAAAAGTTATGGCGTTGTTGTAACAGGTCCAACCAAAGAATTATTTAAACTTCAGGAAAATGAAGCTATTACTTATGCCGTTGTGGGTGAAGTTGATTTTTATAATTGGAATAGTGCTCCGACATCAGGTTCAATATATTATTGACATTGTCGTATCACTCACCGATTGTACACGTATCACTTTGAAGAAGTGGAAATAAGTGAATAGCAGATGTAAAAATTAAAGGAGCCTCAACATGGGCTCTTTTTTGTGAAAAAAATAAATAGGGTCTTTTACTTTTATATGGTTCTATCTATCATTTAATTGGCTTATAGCTATGCATCATCAGTGAATTTGAAGTTGATATGTAATGAGACTAAGGGTGATTTCATATTTAACGATGATTATGGTCTTTTGGCTCATGAAAGAAGCTAATAGTGGATGGTTCAAGTTAAGTATGAATTTGATTGAAGAGACTGATTTAACATGTAAAAATCATTGTTTTCACATGTTGTTTTGTTGATACGACAACAACGAATCCAATCAGAATGAGTGTTGGGATACCATTAATAGAACTTATTAGTTTGAACATCTGAAATTCCTCCCTTTCCAAATAATGAATCTTCCGCTACAATAGATATGTTACAAATCTTCATCCTAGACTATCAATGAGCTAATAATCGAATAAACAATAGACCGAAGACATTCTAAGGGAGAGGAGGAAGTCTGATGGAACCTAAATTAGCATCCGAATGGAAACTGTCGCTCGGTAATGTGATCGATAGTAAAGTGAATGAGTTGATTTACTTAGGGTATGATGAAGCGAATGCGACTAACGTATGGCAATGTTTGGTGAAAAAAGTCTGGAAAAAAGACAAACAACTACCGCTACATCAAGTCGTTGAAGATATCTTACATTTAAAACCGCATCTTTTTATGAGCTATATGACGCAAATGGCCTATCAAACCGATGATTTATCTGGTGCGATTGAAGGCGTGCTCGGGTCATAAGGAGATCAATGAAAGAAACATGCCGTACAAAACGCCATGAAGAAACTACAGAGATGAGAGGGAACGTTACATATGATTAAGAAAAACCGTATTATCGGCTTTTTTATTGTGCTGGTCACATTAATAGCCGTTATTTCAACAACTGTATTTGGAATTAGTGAAGATGTAAAACTCGGTCTTGAATTACAGGGTGGAGTTGAGATTTTATATGACGTGGAACCGTTAGACGACACTCAAGAGATAACCGATGATATGCTTGATGCGACGGTGGAATCGTTACGTCAGCGCGTCGATGTGCTAGGGGTGAGTGAACCTAGCTTCACGATTGAAGAACCAAACCGTGTCCGTGTCCAACTGGCAGGGATTCAAAATGAAGATGAAGCAAGAGAAGTCTTACAAACTACAGCCCAATTAAGCTTTAGAACAGCTGAAGATGACTTGATGCTGTCGGGAGCTGACTTAGTTGAAGGTGCAGCTCGTCAAGATTTTGATCCGAACACGAATCAACCGATTGTTACGTTAGAATTAAAAGATGGGGCCAAGTTTGGTGATGTCACCAGAGAAATTTTAGAGAGCGATGTACAAAACACCCTTGTTATTTGGTTGGATTATGCTGAAGGGGATTCGTACCAAGAAGAATTTAAAAAAGAACCGTATTATATGGGTGAAGACAAATTAGACGGTGAACCGAAATATATTTCAGCACCGTCCATAGATAAAGTCATTAATTCACCACAAGTCGTGATTAATGGTAACTTTACTATTGATGAAGCTCAGCAATTGGCTGATTTGTTAAATGCCGGGTCATTACCGGTTGATTTAACTGAGGTCTATACGACGTCAGTCTCAGCTCAATTTGGTGTTGATGCCTTAAATGAAACGCTTTTCGCCGGGGCATTAGGGATTGTCTTTATCTTCCTCTTTATGCTTGCTATTTATCGTTTCGGCGGCGTTATTTCTATTATTACTTTAAGTTTATATATTTATTTAGTTGTTTTAGTGTTTGAACTGATGAATGGTGTCTTAACTTTACCTGGTATTGCTGCCCTTATCTTGGGTGTAGGTATGGCAGTTGATGCCAATATCATAACGTTTGAACGGATGAAAGAGGAGTTAAGGGAAGGAAAGTCGATGATTGCGGCTTTTGATTCTGCAAATAAGAATTCATTATCAACGATTCTTGATGCAAATATTACGACGCTAATTGCGGCGACTGTCCTATTCATCTATGGAACGAGTTCAGTTAAAGGTTTTGCGACCTTGCTGATTGTTAGTATCATCTTAAGTTTTATTACCACGGTCTTTATTTCTCGCTTCCTTATGGGGTTATGGATCAAGAGTCGGGCTTTAAATAAACGTCCACATTGGATTGGGGTCAAACAAGACCAAATTAAAGATCTGAGTGATACAACAGAAATTGAGCCAACGTTCTTTAACAAACGGATTGATTTTGTTAAACACCGTAAAAAGTACTTCCTTGTTAGTGGCGCATTAATTGTAGCTGGCCTTATTTCAATGCTCATTGCAGGCCTTAACCTTAGCATTGATTTTACGAGCGGGACACGAGTAGAAGTAAATACGGTTGAAAGTATCACAGAAGATGAAGTTATTGATCTGTTTGATACACTTAGCTATGAAGCAGATACCGTTACATTTGCTGGTGAGAACAACGAAATTGCGGTTGTGCGCTTAAGTGATCAATTAAACCAAGAACAAGTTGCTGAAGTCCGTACGTACTTTAATGAATTATATGGAACAGAAGCAAGCATTAGTACGGTGAGTCCAGTCGTTGGTCAACAGCTGGCACGCAATGCGATGATGGCCGTCGCGATTGCTTCTGTCTTTATTGTCATCTACGTGACCATTCGCTTTGAGTTTAACTTTGCGATTGCGGCTATTGTTGCCTTACTGCATGATGCGTTCTTTATCTTAGCCGTCTTTAGTATTACGCAAGTTGAGTTTAATATAACAATTGTCGCAGCCGTGTTAACAATTGTCGGGTATTCGATTAATGATACGATTGTTAACTTTGATCGAATCAGAGAAAATATTCGAAAGAAAAAGACGATCCGCTCATACGATCAGTTAGCGCGTATTGTTAATGATAGTTTAATTCAAACACTTGCAAGAAGTATTAATACTGTCGTGACGGTTATTGTTGCAGCGATATTCTTATGGATCTTTGGTGCGCCAGCAATTACTAACTTCTCATTTGCTTTAGTGATTGGGCTATTTGCCGGTATGTATTCATCAAACTTCATTGCGGCTCAACTATGGCTGGTGTTACGTGGACGTAACATTAAAGAAAAACCAATTGTCTTTGTTGAGAAAAAACGTAATGATGGGCCACAAGTCTAAACTTCAACAGGTTTAGAAAGTTACCAAATGTGGTAAAAGAAAGTATCTTTAAATATAGTAAATGAGGTGACGTCATGAAAGGACAAACGTATACAATAGCTGCACTTTTATTTGCACTTATTGTCGCAACGTTTGCGGTTATTAATGTGGAGCCGGTAGAAGTCAATTATTTATTCTTTACGAGTGAATCGCCACTGATTCTTGTCATCTTAGTCTCAACACTCTTAGGTGGCTTGATTACGAGTGGCTTTGGGATTGCACATCTAATGGGTGCAAAGAAAAAAATTCGCCAATTGGAATCAGAAAATCAACAACTTCGGGCATCAACAGCTGTTAATGTCTCAAATGAAAACGAATCAGCTGCAGAAGTCGAAGTGATTGATTCAGAAAATAATTAATCACGTTTAATTGAACCCCCTGATATTGTCTAGTATAATAGACAAGTCAGGGGTGAATTTATGTTAGAGAGTAAAATGAAATGGTCGTTTGATTCACTAGAACCAGTAGATGAAGCACAAACGATTATTACACACTTATTAGAAAAACGCGGGGTTACAACGGACAAACAACAAGCAGCGTTCTTGTCTCCAACAATTGATGAGTTAATTGACCCGAGTTGTTTAGCAAATATTGAAAAAGTAAAGGGACGTATTTTAGACGCGATTGAAGCGGGTGAACCGATTATGATCTTAGGTGATTATGACGCGGATGGTGTCACATCGACCGTTGTAATGATGGAGACGTTAACCGAACTCGGTGCGGTGTGTGATTGTTATATTCCGAATCGTTTTACCGAAGGATACGGCCCAAATCCTGATGCGATGCGCAAAATTAAGGCGGATGGCTTTAGTCTTGTCATTACCGTTGATACCGGTATCGCTGCTTTTGATTCGGTTGAGGTTGCAAATGATATTGGGTTAGACGTGATTATCACGGATCACCATGAAGTGCAAGAAGTTTTACCAGAAGCTTATGCCGTGATTCATCCGAAAGTATCAGATGATTATGCCTTTAAAGTACTTGCGGGTGTAGGGGTTGCGTTTAAGTTGAGTCAATACTTACTTGGCTATTTTCCAGAACAATTTCTAGATTTAGTCGCAATAGGAACGGTTAGTGATTTAGTCCCGTTAATTGGTGAAAATCGTGTCCTTACGACACTGGGTTTAAAAAAACTCAAGCAAACAACGCGGACCGGTCTCATTGCTTTAAAACATGTCGCAGGCATTAAAGATGATGTTGATGAAGAAGATATCGGGTTTGGTATTGGACCAAGACTGAATGCGGTTGGAAGGCTTGGAAGTGCATTGCCTGCGGTTGAGTTGCTCATGGCAACAGATCCAGTCGAGGCAAATCAACTGGCTGAGAACATTAACAACATCAATCAAGAGCGGCAAGAGATTGTGAAAACGATCGCTGCAGAAGCGATTGAGCTCGTTGAAAATAATCCAGAAGAACATGCACGTGTCATTGTTGTAGCTAAAGAAGGCTGGAATGAAGGGGTTTTAGGTATCGTCGCTAGTCGCCTGGTTCGAACCTATAATCGGCCGGTTCTTTGTCTTGCGATTAAACCAGGTCAGGGGATTGCGAAGGGTTCTGCTCGTAGTATTGAGGCCTTTAACTTATTTGAACACGGTATGTCAGTAAGAGACTTATTTATTCATTTTGGTGGGCACAGTCAAGCAGCTGGTATGACGGTTGATTTAACGAAATTAACCGAACTGAGAATAGCGCTGAACAGAATTGCTGAACAAACACTTAAAGCTGAAGATTATAAAGAGCATAAACAAATTGATTTAGCTGTTGATGTCAGTCAGTTAACACTTGATTTAATAAGCACCCTAAAAAGGTTAGCGCCGTTTGGTATGGCAAATCCTAAGCCACTCTTTTATGTCACAGGCGTACCGAAAGATATACGTAAAATTGGGGCTGATCAAACCCATTTGAAATTCAGTTTGGAACAAAACCAATTCCAAGTGAATGTGATTGGTTTCGGTTTTGGTCAAAATTATTATCATTTGAATCAAGATCAAATGGTTGAAGTAATTGGTTATTTATCAGTGAATGAATGGAACAATATGCGCTCGGTGCAATTAATGTTAGAAGACCGACGCATCCTTAATCAACAAGTGTTTGATTTCCGGGGACGTAAGTTTTGGTATAAAGACGTGCTGCCTCATGTGGGTGATGATACGCTTATGGTGCATTTCAATCAACCAATAACTGTTGGAGAAAAGCAAAGTGAACCAAGTGCCAAGTGGATCAATCAAAGTCAGACTGTTAAAAACTTAATTGTCACCGACTTACCTGAATCACTTGATGAGTTTCTTACGCTGATTAAACAAACATTACCTGAAAATATTTATTTATGTTATCAAGGGGACGAAGCCACACTGCAAGTGTTGCCGTCTCGGGATGATTTTAAATGGTTGTATGCGTTCATCATTAAACAAGGTCAATTTTATATTGAACGTGACAGTACGCGTGTCGCCAAACATAAAGGATGGAAAATTAATAAAATTAAATTCATGATTCAGGTGTTTTCTGAGCTGGAATTTGTTAAAATAACGAATGGGGTTCTAACGCCCAATCCGTCTGTTGACAAACGGCCGCTAGAAACGGCCAAACATTATCAACGCCAACAGTCAAAAATTGAAATGGAATCAATCTTATATTATTCAAGTTATCAAGGATTAGTCTCATGGATACTTGCTGGATTAGAGTCGACTGGCTCATTAGAGGAGGAAAAGGTAAATGGATTATAAAAAACACATCGCATTAGTAGAAGATTGGCCGAAAGAAGGGGTACAGTTTAAGGATATTACCCCACTCATGGATAACGGTCCTGCCTATAAAAAAGCAGTAGATGAAATTGTGATGTATGCGAAAGAACGTGACGTTGATATCGTTGTTGGACCAGAAGCGCGTGGCTTTATTGTCGGTTGTCCAGTTTCTTATGCACTGGAAATTGGTTTTGCGCCTGTGCGTAAAGAAGGTAAATTACCACGTGATGTCATTAAAGTCGATTACGGTTTAGAATATGGTAAAGATGTTTTAACTATTCATAAAGATGCGATTAAACCAGGTCAACGCGTACTAATTACTGACGACTTACTCGCAACGGGTGGAACAATCGAAGCGACAATCAAGTTAGTAGAAGAGCTTGGTGGCGAAGTCGTTGGCTGTGCGTTCTTAATTGAACTGGATTATTTAAATGGTCGTGATAAGTTGGAAGGATACGATGTTTTAACATTAATGCATTACGAGTAAACATGACGCGCCGTTGGGCGCGTTTTTTACTACTTTTTTTGACATATACGACACTAAAATAGATTAGCAACGTTAAAATAAGCATACATTGATAATTCTGTCTAACTTATTATAAAATAGAGGGAATCCATGTTATGATGGTAGGAAGTAACGAGCGAGACACAGACTAAAGGATTTAGGTGATAAACATGGCAAGAGATTTAGTATTAACCATTGATGAGGTGATTGAAGAAGCCTCGCGATATTTAGATGAAGCTGATATAGCGTTTATTCGCCGAGCATACGATTATGCCGAACAGGCCCATGAAGGTCAATTCAGACAATCAGGCGAACCATATATTATCCACCCAGTTCAAGTGGCGAGTATTATCGTGTCACTTGGTTTAGATAAGGAAACGATTGCCGCAGGCTTTTTACATGATGTAGTCGAAGATACATCGATCACTCTAGAAGATTTGACAGAGGTATTTGGTGAAGAAGTGGCGATGCTAGTCGATGGCGTCACTAAACTAGGTAAAATTAAATATAAATCAAAAGAGGCTCAACAAGCTGAAAACCATCGCAAAATGTTTATCGCCATGTCAAAAGATATTCGTGTCATCATGATTAAACTGGCCGATCGTCTCCATAACATGCGCACGCTAAAACATGTACCAGCAGAAAAACAGCGCCGGATTGCAAATGAAACGTTAGAAATTTTTGCGCCCTTAGCGCATCGACTTGGTATTTCTACAATTAAATGGGAATTAGAAGATGCAAGCTTACGTTACCTCAATCCGCAACAGTATTACCGGATTGTTAATTTAATGAAACAAAAGCGTGAAGAGCGGGAACATTATTTAGATGATGTGATTGGCGAAGTTAAACGCCAGCTAGATGATGTAAATATTAAAGCCGAATTCTCAGGCCGACCAAAACACCTTTATAGTATTTATCGTAAGATGGTGCTTCAAAATAAGCAGTTCAATGAAATTTATGACTTATTAGCGGTGAGAATCATTGTCGACAGTATTAAAGATTGTTACGCGGTACTTGGTATTATTCATACGTGTTGGAAGCCAATGCCAGGCCGGTTTAAAGATTATATTGCAATGCCAAAACCTAACCTTTATCAGTCACTGCACACGACGGTCATAGGTCCAATGGGTTCACCATTAGAAGTGCAAATTCGAACAAAAGAAATGCATGAAATAGCTGAGTACGGGATTGCCGCGCACTGGGCGTACAAAGAAGGTAAGACACTTACCAAGAAACCGAACTCTGAAGAAAAACTTGCCTGGTTTAGAGAAATTCTTGAATCGCAATCAGATACAAATGATGCTGAGGAGTTTATGGAGTCGTTAAAAGTTGAGTTATTCGCTGACTTAGTTTACGTCTTTACACCTAAAGGGGATGTTATTGAACTGCCAAAAGGGGCGGTGCCGATTGACTTTGCCTATAAAATTCATACCGAAGTTGGTAATCATACTATTGGGGCCCGAGTTAATGGTAAAATGGAGCCACTTGATTTTCGATTGAAAAATGGTGATATTGTTGAAATGATGACCTCGAAACATTCTTACGGTCCATCACGAGATTGGCTGAAGATGACAACCACGTCACAAGCAAAAAATAAAATCAAGCAATTCTTTAAGAAACAACAGCGAGAAGAAAATGTTGTAAAAGGCCGAGAACTTGTTGATCGAGAAGTACGTTCAACTGGGTTTGATCCGAAAGTTGTGTTGTCTCATGATAACTTACAGAAAGTGGCTGATCGGTTTAATTTTATTAGCATCGATGATATGTATGCAGCTGTTGGTTATCAAGGTATTAATGCCACCCAGATTGCGACACGTTTGACGGATAAGTTCCGCAAAAAAGAGGATAAACAAGAACTACAAGAAAGTATTGAAAAAGTTCAACAAAAACAAAAGACAAAACCGACAAAAGCAAAATCATCCGGCGTAAAAGTAGAAGGGGTTGATAACCTGCTTGTTAGGCTCGCCAAGTGTTGTAACCCTGTTCCGGGAGATGAGATTGTTGGGATTGTCACGAAAGGTCGTGGCGTATCTGTCCATAGAAAAGATTGTCCGAATGTAAATAGTCAAGAAATGAAGGATAAATCTTTAGATGTTGAATGGGAAAATCATGACAGTGTGACGAAGCAATATCATGTTGATATTGAAATTTCAGGCTATGACCGACGTGGTTTGTTAAACGACGTCTTACACAATATTAATGAAATGGGGACAAATATTATTGCCGTTAGTGGTAAATCTGATCGTAATAAGATGGTCGTGATTCATTTAACGATTTTGATTCATAATGTGCAACACTTACGTAAGGTCGTTGATAAATTGAAACAAATCAAAGATGTCTATACCGTTGAAAGAATTGTACAGTAAAGGAGTTTTCATTTGAGAGTAGTATTACAAAGAAGTAAAGAAGCTCAAGTGGTCGTTGATGATCAAGTGACAGGACAAATTGCCTTTGGCATTGTTCTCCTCATTGGCATCACCCACGAAGATGCTGCCGAAGATATTGAATATTTAGTGAAGAAAATACCACATTTACGTATATTTGAAGATGCGTCGGGTAAGATGAATGATAGTCTATTAGATGTCGGTGGTTCAATCTTATCAATTTCACAATTTACTCTCTATGGCGACACGAGAAAAGGCCGGCGTCCAAACTTTATGACAGCCGCAAAACCCGTCCAAGCTGAAGTACTCTACAATCAGTTCAATCAACGATTAATTGAATCGGGTGTTCACGTAGAAACAGGTGTATTCGGTGAAATGATGGATGTATCTTTGACTAATGATGGCCCAGTCACGTTAATCTTAGATACCGATGATCGTAAATAATTTAAACAATAGAAAAAGATGTAAGTGTCCTTGTGATGAGGATGTTTACATCTTTTTTATGTTGTTGTCTAAATTTTGATGGGAGAGTGTTGGAGAGCTAGAACAGTGAGAGACTTATTTCACTTAAAAAGCAAAGAAATAGGTGTTTTCAAGTGAGAATTAGTAGAGTGAGAAAAGATCAAGGAATAATAATGTCGATATACCAGGGCTTTAACTAAAAAAGATGATATAGGATTTAGAACTTTACAACTTCTTTACATCCGATTAACGATAGCTTCACAACCGTTCGTTATGATGTAGTTGTGGCAAAGAGATATGTCATAAAAAAAGAGATACCAATAAGGAGGACGAAAGAAATGCTAAAAATGAAAAAAGTATGGGTGCTATTTACATTCGTTTTATTGTTAGGTGTTCTAGCTGCATGTGGCGATGATACATCAAGTGGTGCAGAATCAAACGGTGACTCAGGTTCAGAAACAGAAGAGTTATCGGGTAGTGTAGCCGTTGATGGTTCAGGTACTGTGTATCCTTTGATGGCGCGTATCGCTGAAGAGTATATGTTAACTGAAGAAGAAAACGTGTCAGTTGAAGTTGCTCGCTCTGGTACAAGTGCTGGTTTTAAAAAATTCTTAGTAGAAGACGGTACAGACTTTAACGATGCTTCTCGTCACATTAAAGAAGAAGAACAACAAATGGCGGATGACTTAGGCATCGAAGTGAAAGAATTAAAAGTGGCGCTTGATGGTCTTACTTTCGTACTCCACCCAGATAATGATTGGGCGACAGAATTAACAGAACAAGATGTTATTGATATTTTTAAAGCAGATAGTGATATTGTAAATTGGTCAGATATTAACCCTGATTTCCCAGATGAAAAAATTAACACTTACGGTCCGAATGAAAACCACGGAACTTATGAATTCTTCTATGAAACAATTTTAGAAGAACAAGATTTAAAGGCAGATGTTAACTTACAACAAGATTACTCAACACTTGTAACATTAGTAAGTGAAGATGTTAACGGTATTGGATTCTTCGGATTTGGTTACTATGTAAATAACCAAGATCAATTAGGTGCAGTCAATGTCAACTTTGGTGATGGACCAGTTGAACCTTCACTAGACACAATTGCTGAAGACGGGGCTTACGCACCATTTACTCGTCCGGTATTCACCTATTTAAATGTTGGTATGGCAAAAGAAAAACCACAAGTAAAAGACTATGCAGTTTACTTGATGGAGCATATTAACACATTCGCAGGTGAAACTGGCTTTGCTCCACTTCCAGACGAAGAAGTACAAGCGATGGTGGATGAATTAAAAGGATTATAATTTATAGATCATGATAGTCAGTAAAGTTGAGCCTAAGGGCTCAACTTATTGGCTTGAAAAAGGTGGGTTTAACGTGATAGAAAATAATAAAGAAAGCACATCTACTGTGCGTGTAAAAAGTATGATTGAACAGAATCGACAAAGACAATCTTTCCGTGCCGTAAGCGAAAAAGCTGTGCCAACTGTACTACTCGTGATTGCGCTTATTTCAATTTTAACAACGATTGGCATTGTGTTTGTGTTAATTACGGAAACATTTGAGTTTTTTAACCGTGTGTCACTTGTCGAATTTTTTACAGGCACAGTATTACGACCACTAAGTCAGGATCCCAAATTCGGTATTTTACCACTGATTAATGGGACGATTATTTCATCGGCTATTGCGATGTTTGTTGCTGGTCCGATTGGGATGATGACGGCGATTTATTTAAGTGAGTACGCTTCAGATAAAGCACGTCGTGTACTTAAGCCTGTATTAGAGTTACTTGCAGGTATTCCAACAATTGTCTACGGTTTTTTTGCTTTTACGTTTGTAACACCATTTTTACGTCAATTTATCCCTGAGATGAGTGCGACAAATATTTTAGCGCCAGGTCTTGTCATGGGCGTGATGATTATTCCAATGATTGCATCTTTATCAGAAGATGCGATGAGCAGTGTACCAAATGCGATGCGAGAAGGGGCTTTAGCTCTTGGCTCAACGAAATTAGAAGTGACATTTAAGGTCATTATTCCCGCCGCTTTTTCTGGTATTGTCGCAGCGTTTGTATTAGGGATTTCACGTGCCGTTGGTGAGACAATGATTGTGGCAATTGCTAGTGGAAGTTCGAAGAACTTCACGTTTGATATCACCCAGTCGATGCAAACGATGACGGCTTATGTTGTAGAAGTTGCTGGTGGGGATGCGAGTCCAGGCTCAACGATTTATTACAGTTTATACGCTGTCGCTATGACACTCTTTATGTTTACTTTGCTGATGAATATTTTAGCGCGTTATATTGCACGCCGGTTTAGGGAGGAATATTAATGACGACACATATACAATCAGAAAAAGTGCGCAATCGTATGAAACGTCGCGTAGCTTTAAATAAAGGGTTAAGTGGCGTATTTTTACTCGCGACAATGTTTGGTGTTTTTGTATTAGCAGTGTTATTTTATCAAATACTAACAGAAGGTATGCCATATATTAATTTAGATTTCTTAACAGGAAAATTATCAACAATGCCTGAACGTGCAGGTATTATGGGCGCGATTTTAGGAACACTATGGCTTATGGCTGTTGTTATCCCGGTGACGATTGTGCTAGGTGTTGGAACAGCGATCTATAACGAGTTATATGCCAAAGAAGGGAAACTTCAAAATATCATTCAAACAAATATTTCGAATCTTTCCGGGGTACCATCAATCGTATATGGTATTCTTGGGATGACAATTTTTGCAAGTCTTCTGAAATTAGGTAGTGTTGTATTAGCTGGTGGTTTAACAATGTCATTACTTGTATTACCGATTGTGATTGTTTCAAGTCAAGAAGCTTTAAGAGCCGTTCCTAGTTATTTAAGTGAAGCATCCATCGGTTTAGGCGCGACAAAATGGCAAACGATTAAAAATATTATTTTACCGGCAGCTTTACCTGGTATCTTAACAGGAGCTATTCTAGCCTTGTCTCGGGCAATTGGTGAGACGGCACCGCTTGTTGTACTGGGAATTCCAGCGTTACTTTTGCCATTCCCAGGTGGGTTATTTGACCGATTTACCGTGTTGCCAATGCAAATTTATTACTGGACACTGGATGCATCATTAGTGGCAGAATATCAATTCTTAGCTTCAGCAACGATCATCGTCTTACTTGCGATGCTCTTTATTTTAAATGGAACGGCGATTGTGATCCGAAATAAATTCCAACGCCGCTATTAAAAGGAGACTTTATTATGAAATTTGTGACCGATATTAAAAATACACGACAAGAAGAGAAGCAACAAACGACAAAAGTCTATGAGACAAAAGATTTAAATCTTTGGTATGGTAACACCCATGCTTTAAAAAATGTGAACTTTCCAATTTATGAACAAGAAGTGACCGCTATTATCGGTCCATCCGGTTGTGGTAAATCAACATTTTTAAAAACACTAAACCGTATGGTTGAACTTGTACCAAGTGTACACACATCAGGAACAATTGAATATCGTGGTGAAAATATTCTTGCCCCTGACTTTATGGTAGAAGATCTACGTACCAAAGTAGGAATGGTCTTCCAAAAGCCAAACCCATTCCCAAAATCAATTTATGATAACATTGCTTACGGTCCCCGTATTCACGGCATCAAAGATCGCAAAATTCTAGACGAAATTGTTGAAACAAGTTTACGCGGAGCAGCGATTTGGAATGAAGTCAAAGATCGCTTGAAAGAAAACGCTTATGGCATGTCTGGTGGACAACAACAACGTCTTTGTATTGCTCGTGCCTTAGCGATTGAACCTGACGTGATCTTAATGGATGAGCCAACTTCTGCGCTTGACCCTAAATCAACCTTGAAAGTAGAAGAATTAATTCAAGAATTAAAAAAAGATTTCTCAATTGTTATCGTGACGCATAATATGCAACAAGCGGCGCGTATTTCTGACCGTACCGCCTTTATGTTAAATGGTGAGTTAATTGAATACGATTATACAGATGATATTTTCCAACATCCAAAAGATGAACGAACAGAAGACTATATTACAGGACGTTTCGGCTAATTAAGAGGAGGCTATACTTATGGTACGTAGACAACAATTTGAAGATGAGTTACTGCAAGTTAAACGACGCGTCATCGCGTTATTAGAAGCAAGTAGAGAACAATTAAATCGCTCTGTTAAAGCTTTGTATGAAGCTGATGTAATAGAAGCAAAACAAGTGATTGAAGATGACAAATCATTAGATGAATTGGATTTAGAAATTAATAATATGGCGATTTTAATGATTGCTAAACAACAGCCTGTCGCAACTGATTTGCGCCGGCTGATTGTGGCGATTCGTTTAGCGACTGACATTGAGCGGATGGCTGATAATGCGAAAAATATTGCTCGTTCGACGATTCACTTAGGCAACGCGCATCAATTAACCATCGATTCGCGTCTAAATCAAATGACGACAATCGCAAATAACATGATTGATCTTGCGATTGAAGCGTATGAGGAAGAAGATATTATAAAAGCGAAACAATTATCTGAAAAGGATGACGCAATTGATGCGTTATTTGGACAAGTATTAAAAGATATGCTGTCAAATAAAGCGACAGAAAAAGATGAAATTCAACTGATCATGCAAGTTGCCTTTAGTACCCGGTATATTGAACGTTTTGGCGATCACTTAACGAACGTCGCTGAAAACATTATGTACCTTGTGAAAGGTGAAATTTACGACTTAAACAAATAACTAAAAGACCCAATTCTTCTTACGCGTTTATGGTAAGGGATTGGGTCTTTTAGTTAGATGTCATTATCTCATTTCAAAGTAGTCGATGAGGCCATTAGTGATAGCTTCAGCTAATTTTTCATGATAGCTTGTTTGTTTAATCTGTTGCTCTTCTGTCTGATTAGATAAGAAACCAAGTTCTAACAATAAGCTGGGGCGACGATTGTTTCTAAGCACACTATAATTACCTGATGCTACGCCGCGGTCGTTGGCTGATGTTTCGGTTAGAAGTGAGGCATGAACAGTCTCAGCAAGTACTTTAAAGCCAGCCTCACGGTAATAGGTATTAATACCATTAGCGGATGGATAAGCGGGTTCACTGTTGTAATGTAAGCTTAAAAACATATCAGCTTGTAGGTAGTTACTAAGTGTCGCCCGTGATGTTAAACTGTAGTAATAATCATCCTCTCGCGTAAAAGTGACGTTAGCACCTTGTCTCACTAAGTAACGTTCAAGTACACGTCCTGTTTGCATCGCGAATTGACTTTCATATTCATCATGTAAACTGATTGCCCCGACATCAATTCCTCCGTGTCCAGGATCTATGACAATTGTTTTGTTGAGTAAAGGTGATTGACCCACTGGTTTTGTTAAAGTTAAGTCAAGGACCTGTTTTTTTATATAGCCTGTTGTATTGTCAATCTTTACTTGGTACCAGTCACCTTGTTCATTCATAATCGTGACGTGATCATTTTTATTTAATTTAATAATAATCTCACTTGTAAGTGATGCATCTTGTCTCACATGGACAATAGGTAAGGATATCCGTGTCTCATGAGGAAAGCTATAATTTGGTGGTATGTCACTTTCTATTTCCTCATCTGATTCATCAAGCAGCAGTTCAGCTGACAGTGTCACATAATCTTCGTGTACCCATCCAGTTGTATTGTTGTAGGTAATCTGTAACCAAGGTGATTCCGTCGCTTCAACATTAAATTCCTCACCTGTATTGACGTGCCCAATCGATTCAAACGATGTACCAGGACCACTTCTGACGAGTAAATCATCAGCATCAATGACGGCCATTTCAGCAAAAGTCATTAATGGATTGAATAGTATGACGCTCAGTCCAATGACAAATAATGTGTATAGTAGATGTTTTAAG
Organism: Halolactibacillus halophilus; assembly: GCF_900115605.1. GTDB lineage: Bacteria > Bacillota > Bacilli > Bacillales > Amphibacillaceae > Halolactibacillus > Halolactibacillus halophilus. Next base: position 85,398 of record NZ_FOXC01000001.1, on the reverse strand, counting down.
TATCTTCTCATAAGTATAATAAGTTGCCACAAAGCAACCGTTCACTCCCTTCAGTGCTTGTATCAATCCCTATCTTACGTGTAAACGTTAGGTGAGTCAAAAGATTTCGATCAACAATCACTTAATTTTACGTGATAAAACGTCAAGCGTATGTAAAAATTACAAAAGATATAAAACTTACTTGACATTCCTGTTTTTTATCAGTAATATTATAAACAATTCAAACAATTTGATCGAAAATCACCTATGATGAGAACAGTAGTTAAGATAAGCGGATCAAGAGAGGGAATTGCCTCGGCTGAAACAATTCCTATTTAGCGTTTTAATGAAGGACATCTCTAAGGTACTATATTGAACTAACAGTAAATATAGTCGCGAGCAGGCGTTATTGTGATAAGTGGAATACGTTTATTTTGTATTCAACTAGGGTGGCAACACGGGTAATCGCTCGTCCCTTTTATAGGGAGGCGTTTTTTTTATGTCTAATTTGTAAAAATATTCTATTTTATTAGGGGAGATTCACATGATTCGTTTACCACGAGGAACGCAAGATATTCTGCCAGGACAATCAGAAAAATGGCAATATATTGAATCGACATTTATTGATATATGTCGACGATTTAATTACCAAGAGATTAGAACACCTATTTTTGAACATACCGAGCTGTTCCAGCGCGGTGTAGGTGATACGACGGATATCGTCCAAAAAGAGATGTACACATTTGAAGACCGAGGAAATAGAAGTTTAACCCTTCGCCCAGAAGGAACGGCCTCTGTTGTACGTGCTTTTGTACAAAATAAGCTTTATGGTTCAGCAAAACAACCACAAAAACTGTTTTATAACGGGCCAATGTTCCGTTATGAGCGTCCGCAACAAGGTCGAATGCGTCAATTCGTTCAATTAGGTGTTGAGGCACTCGGTAGTAAAGACCCAGCCATTGATGCAGAAGTGATCGCCTTAGCTATGACGTTCTATCAATCACTCGGGCTACAGTCATTAAAACTGGTAATCAATTCATTGGGTGATAAAGAAAGCCGTGAAAATCATCGTCAAGCTCTCGTTGAACACTTTAATCCTTACCGGGCGGAGCTATGTTCAGACTGTCAAACACGACTCGACCAAAACCCGCTGCGGGTGCTTGATTGTAAAAAAGATCGTGACCACCATGCTATGGTGGATGCGCCTAAAATATTAGATTATTTAACTGAGGAAGCGCGTTTATACTTTGAAGACTTAAAAGCTTATCTCGATGCCTCAGGTATTGACTATGAAGTCGATAGTAACCTTGTGCGTGGATTAGATTATTATAATCACACGGCGTTTGAGATTATGAGTGCTGCAGAAGGTTTTGGCGCAATTACGACCTTATCAGGTGGTGGACGCTACAATGGTTTAGTTGAAGACTTAGACGGACCAGCGACACCAGGGATTGGATTTGCTTTAAGTGTCGAGCGTCTCTTGATGGCACTTGAAAATGAAGGGGTTACGCTGCCTGTTAACGAAGGATTGGACGTGTATGTCGTGAGTTTAGGGGATATCGCCAAAGTACCAGCGTATACCTTAACGCAACAATTACGAAAGAGTGGTCTATCTGTAGATAAAGATTATTTAGGCCGAAAAATGAAAGCTCAATTTAAAGATGCTGACCGAAATGAAGCAAAATTTGTCGTGGTCCTCGGTGAAGAGGAAGTAAATCTAAAGCAAGCAGCAGTCAAAGATATGACAACAGGCGAACAAGAAATGGTCGCTTTTGATACAGTAGTTAATCATATTCAATCAAAACGCTAGGGGGATAAAAAGATGACAGAGAAAAGACAACTTGCCGGGGAGCTTAGGCTTACGGATGCAGGTCAACACGTTGTACTAAAAGGATGGGTGCAAAAGCGCCGTGATTTAGGTGGACTTATTTTTATTGATTTACGTGATCGCAGTGGTGTCGCTCAAGCGGTATTTACACCGGCGAAAAGTGAAACAGCACTTCAGATTGCTGAGGCTGTTCGCAGTGAGTATGTTATTGAAGTACAAGGTGAAGTCGTTAAGCGTGATGATGCGACAATTAATGACCGTATGGCTACCGGAGAGATTGAGGTTTTAGTTGAAGCGGTAACGGTATTAAACGAAGCGAAAAACCCACCGTTTACTGTACTAGACGGTGAAGATGTATCAGAGGACGTGCGATTAAAATACCGCTACCTTGATTTACGACGTGAGTCGATGCAAAAGACGTTTAAATTGCGTCACCAGGCGTCTCAAGTCATGCGTTCTTTCTTAAATGATGAAGGTTATTTAGAAATGGAAACACCCATGTTGACTAAAAGTACACCTGAAGGTGCGAGGGATTACCTTGTTCCTTCACGGATTCATGAAGGACATTTCTATGCGTTACCACAATCACCACAATTATTTAAGCAGTTAATAATGGTTGCTGGTTTTGAACGTTACTTCCAATTCGCTCGTTGTTTTCGTGATGAAGATTTACGGGCAGACCGTCAGCCTGAATTCACTCAAATCGATATTGAAACAAGCTTTATGACCGAAGAAGAGATTATGGCGATGACAGAACGTATGATGGCGCGCGTCATGAAAGAAGTAAAGGGTATAGAGTTAACATTACCACTGCCACGTCTTACCTATGATGAAGCAATGAGTCGTTTCGGTTCAGATAAACCTGATACGCGTTTTGGTTTAGAACTTGTTGATTTATCAGAAACGGTGAAAAATGCTGGATTTAAAGTATTTAAAGATGCGGTTGCTGGTGGTGGTAAAGTTAATGCAATTAATGTCAGTGGTTTCGCAGATAAGTTCTCACGTAAAGACATTGATAAACTAACTGATTTTGTAAAAATTTACGGTGCCAAAGGATTAGCTTGGCTTAAAGTGACAGATGAAGGGCTAACCGGTCCGATTGCGAAATTCTTTGAAGCGGATGAACAACAAGCGCTTCAAACTGCGCTTGAAGCGAAAGATAATGACTTATTATTATTTGTAGCTGATAAAACATCGGTCGTCTATGATAGCTTAGGTGCATTACGTCAAAAAATAGCGAAAGATCTTGGTTTGATTGATGAATCCATCTTTAACTTCTTATGGGTGACTGATTGGCCATTACTTGAATACGATGAAGATTTAGGGCGTTATTTTGCGGCGCACCATCCATTCACACTGCCGCAAAAACAAGATATTGATAAGCTCTCATCAGCACCAGAACAAGTCAAAGCGTCAGCATATGATTTAGTTTTAAATGGCTTTGAACTCGGCGGTGGCTCACTCCGTATTTATAAGAAAGATTTACAAGAAAAGATGTTTGAAGTACTCGGCTTTACAAAAGAAGAAGCCAATGAACAATTTGCCTTCTTAATGCAAGCACTTGAGTATGGTGCCCCACCACACGGCGGGATTGCGCTTGGTTTTGACCGCTTAGTGATGTTACTGGCTGGTAAGACGAATCTGCGTGATACGATTCTGTTCCCGAAAACAGCATCGGCATCCGATCCGTTAACCAACGCACCAGGTAACGTTAGTGAAGCTCAAATGCAAGAATTACATTTAGATCATCGAACGAAAAATTCAGCAGAATAGCCGGATGTAATCCCTTACAAAGAGGGTTGAATTTCAAAGTGAACTATGCTAAAATGATTTTACAAGTTAATCCTGATGTGTTCGTTGAAAATCCAAATGTTTTGACCGAACATTTCAAAGTCGGGAGCCCAATGTTTTCTTGAGGATTACATGCCCCACTTGTTTGAGGACTTAAAAGTCAAGGGACAGGGCACCCACCTGCCTAGAGCGGGTTCAAAACTTTCTATTGAGACGGCACGATTGGGATTATCTTTATACATGATGATTAAAAGCTCACCCAAGGGGTGAGCTTTTTTACGATAGATACGTGTAGGTTCTGTTTGGATTTATGAATTAAACATAAAAAGACACGTCACTTGTAAGTGTGGCGTGTCTTTTACTTAGATACCGATACCGTTATTCAAACGGCAATCATAAGCGACTGGGTTCAGTGAACCGTCTCATGTGTTTACGATGACTCATTTTTATTCAACGTTTTAATTTGTTCATGCATTTGTTTTAAGGCGCGTTCAAATTTACCAGTTTCAACTGGTTGGTAATACTGTTTATGTCTAATTTTATCCGGTAAGTATTGCTGCTTCACACGTGCACCAGGAAAGTCATGCGGATATTTATAGCCGGTACCATGCCCCATGTCTTTTGCTCCTTGATAGTGCGCATCTTTTAAATGATCAGGTACGTCACCAGTATTCATCGACCTAATATCCTTTAAGGCATGATCGAGTGCTTTATAAGCAGCGTTAGATTTTGGTGACAGGGCGAGTTCTACTGTAATAGATGCAAGCGGAATACGTGCTTCTGGAAAACCAACCCGTTCAGCGGCTTCAATCGCATGAAGTGTCCGTGGTCCTGCTTGCGGGTTACCGAGACCAATATCTTCATAGGCAATGACGGTTAAACGCCGAGCGATACTATCTAAGTCGCCTGCTTCAATTAGACGCGCCAAATAGTGGAGAGCAGCATCTACATCACTGCCGCGAATAGATTTCTGCAGGGCGGAGAGAACATCATAATGATGATCCCCGCCTTTGTCATGGGTAAAGCTTTTTTTCTGCATGCACTGTTCGGCAACATGTAAATCAATAACGATAATGCCTTCACTGTTTTTAGCAGTAGAATAAGCCGCCAGCTCTAACCCGTTTAAAGCGGCACGCAAATCACCCCTTGAACTATCCGCAAAATGCTGAAGGGCCTCATCGGTCACTTGGATCGGTATATCACCTAACCCTTTTTTCTCATCGCCAATCGCCCGGTTTAAGGCCTCTAATATATCTGTCTTTGTTAAGGCTTGAAGTTCAAATAAGTGAACCCGGCTTCTAATTGCTGGATTGATGGCATGGTATGGATTACTCGTTGTGCAGCCAATTAACGTAATAAGATTACTTTCAACATGTGGCAGTAAATAATCTTGTTTTGCCTTATCTAGTCGGTGAACCTCATCCATAATCACGACCAAGTTGCCATGCATCTTAGCCTCTTCAATCGCAATTTCAATCTCCTTCTTTTTATCAATGACGGCATTTAATACTTTAAAACGTAATCCAAGTGTCGCCGATAGTGCCATTGCCATGGAGGTTTTACCAGTCCCAGGTGGCCCGTATAAAATCATTGAACTTAAACGATTGGCATCAATCATCCGCCGGATCATGTTTCCTTCTCCAATCAAATGTTGTTGCCCTATAATATCTCCAATATGTTCAGGTCTTAATCGATATGCGAGCGGTTGTTTTGCCATGTAAAAACTCCTTTAACGCAAAATTGTCTGATTCATTTCGAATGACTTGACGTCGTATGACGGTTTCATATAAAATATACTACATTTGTAGGAATTAATATAGTGAACTGTTTAATGCGTCCGGAGACATAGCGAGTCGACGCGTCTTCATGATATAATGGAAACAGAAACAAACGACTAGGAGTGTTAATCGATGAAGATATCAACGAAAGGACGTTACGGACTAACCGTAATGATTGTCCTGAGTAAACATTACGGTGAAGGCCCGGTGTCTTTAAAAAGGATTGCAGAAGAGCATAACCTAAGTGAGCATTATTTAGAACAATTAGTCCCACCACTACGTAACGCTGGCCTTGTGAAAAGTGTGAGAGGTGCTTATGGTGGTTATAAACTCGCAAAACCAGCCCATGAAATTACAGCCGGAGATGTAATTCGGATATTAGAAGGCCCTATTACCCCAGTTGAAGGAATTGAAGATGAAAGTCCAGAAAAACAACACCTATGGATTCAAATACGTGATGCCGTTAAAAATGTGTTAGACACAACGACACTCGATGATTTAGCTACCTATAAAGAAACGGGAGAAAATGAACCGTATATGTTCTATATTTAAAAGAGAGGATGAAACAAATGGACACATTATATTTTGACCATGCGGCGACAACGCCGCTTCATCCTGATGTCTCACAAATGATGTCGACTGCTTTAACTGAAAACTTCGGTAACCCGTCAAGCATTCACCAATCGGGCCGGCAGTCAAGAAAAGCGGTAGATGAAGCGAGAACGGTCATCGCCAAGTCACTTGGGGCGAATGATAAAGACATTATCTTTACAAGTGGTGGCACAGAAGCAGATAATTTAGCCATCATTGGTACAGCTTTAAAACATCAAGACAAAGGGAAGCACATTATCACATCTTCGATTGAACACCATGCGGTGCTAGATAGTTGTCACTACTTAGAAACACGAGGATTTACGGTGACGTATTTACCGGTAGATGAAACCGGTGTTGTCGGGATTGATACTGTAAAAATGGCCCTAACAGATGAAACGATTCTCGTATCAATCATGATGATAAATAATGAAGTCGGTACGATTCAACCCATCCAGGCCATTGGTGAGCTGTTAAAAGACCACCAAGCGGTATTTCATACCGATGCCGTTCAAGCCTACGGCATAGTGCCACTTGATGTAGAAGATTTACAGGTGGATTTATTAACTGTAACCGCGCATAAAGTTAACGGCCCAAAAGGGATTGGGGCGCTTTATAAACGGCAAGCAGTAAAAATACAGCCGCTCTTTTATGGGGGCGATCAGGAACGTAAGCGTCGTCCAGGAACGGAAAACTTACCTGGTATTATTGGATTTAAACAGGCGGTTGAACTGTTTTTAGGTGAAGAATTAAACCGTCAAGCGCATTTCCAACAGTTAAAAACAACGTTTGAAAAGGAAGTAAACACAATCGCTAACATTACCATCAATGGGGACGAGGATAAGGTCAGTCCATTGATTTGTAATGTAAGTTTCTTAGGTACCCGAATTGAACAAGTACTCATGAATTTAGATTTGGACGGGGTATTCGTCTCATCGGGCAGTGCATGTACAGCAGGATCGATGACGTCCTCACATGTGTTAAAGGCGATGTACGGAGAAAAAGATGAGCGCACGTTGAGTGCCATTCGGTTTAGTTTTGGTCTTCATCATACTGAAAAGGCAATGATTGAAGTTGTAAAGCGTGTCAAACAAACTATTGAACGGTTAAGAACGTTAGCGAATTAAAAGGAGCAGATAATTATGAGTAACAATAAACAGACCCGGGTCGTTGTTGGTATGAGTGGAGGCGTAGATTCTTCCGTCACAGCGTTATTACTGAAACAACAAGGTTATGATGTGATCGGTATTTTTATGAAAAACTGGGATGATACTGATGAAGATGGTTTTTGTACGGCGACAGAAGATTATGAAGATGTGATTCGTGTCTGTAATCAACTGGATATCCCGTATTTTGCGGTTAACTTTGAAAAACAATATTGGGATAAAGTGTTTACCTATTTTCTAGATGAATATAAAAAAGGTCGCACCCCAAATCCTGATGTGATGTGTAATAAAGAAATCAAATTTAAGGCGTTTTTAGACCATGCACTTTCTCTCGGAGCGGATTATGTCGCAACAGGTCATTACGCTCAGCTAAGGCGAGAAAACGGTAAAATCGAATTATTGCGTGGTGTCGATGATAATAAAGATCAAACGTATTTCTTAAACCAACTGTCGAAAGATGTGTTAGAAAAAGTCATGTTTCCACTCGGTCACTTACCGAAAAAAGAAGTCAGAAAGATTGCCTTAGACCATGATTTAGCAACGGCCAAGAAAAAAGACAGTACGGGGATTTGTTTTATCGGCGAGCGTGATTTCAAAACATTCTTAAGTGAGTATTTACCTGCACAACCTGGTCGAATCAAAACGATGGACGGTGTGGATAAAGGAGAACATGATGGGTTAATGTACTACACAATTGGTCAACGCCAAGGACTCGGTATTGGTGGTCCAGGCGGCCCGTGGTTTGTCGTTGGAAAAAACTTAAAAGACAATGTGCTCTATGTTGAAGCGGGTGAACATAATCCGTATTTAGCATCAGATGCTTTACTTGCGTCTGATGTTAACTTTGTTAATCCGATTGAGGAAATGACATTTAAAGCCACCGCAAAATTTAGATACCGTCAAAAAGATTCTGGTGTAACGGTTACGCAAAGACCAGATGGTACCCTTTACGTTATGTTCGACCAAGAAGAAAAGGCAGTCACCCCAGGTCAAGCGGTCGTCTTTTATCAAGATGAGGTGTGTTTAGGTGGAGCGACGATTGATGAGGTGTATAAACAGGGTGAGCGTCTCGATTATTTAGGATAATAAAGCATAAAGAGAGGAGACCGAAATGACTTACATCGAACAAGGGATTAAATATATGCAAGATGAGAACTATGAAATGGCTGTGAAAGCTTTTAATGACGCAATCGAAACAGAACCAGACAATCCAGTCGGTTACATTAACTTTGGGCATGTATTAGCACATATAAATGATACAGAACGCGCCATTAGTTTTTACGAAAAAGCACTAGAGCTTGATCCGAAAGCAGGCACAGCTTATTACGGTTTAGGTAATATTGCGTTTGAACAACAACAGTATAAACAAGCGCTTCGCCACTACACAGAAGCAGTTGATCTAGGGTTAACAGAGGCTGATGTCTATTTTATGATTGGCTTAGCTCATGTGAAACGTGAAGATATAAAACTAGCCCTTCCATTTCTCATGCGTGCAAGCGAAATGAATCCCGATGACATGGATATAGCGATGCAGTACGGTTTAGCTTTAGCTGAGCTATCGCATTTAGATGAAGCACGTCGTGTATTTGATGGCGTCTATCAAAGTTACCCAACACATGCTGATGCACTCTATAACCGGGCTCTGTGTGATTTGTTTTTAGAGCGGACAGATGAAGCAATCAAAGATTTAAATTGTGTGCTTGACTTAGACCCGGAACATACCCTAGCACAAGGAACGCTGATGCAAATTGAACAAATATTAGACCAACAGTAAGAAAGTGGGCGGTGGACGTGTCAGAAGAAACGAAGTATATTCGTGGGGAATTGATTTATACGATTTATACCAATCAAGCCGAACACTTTTCTATTGCGAAAATAAAGGTGTTAAAGACAAACGAAGCATTTGATGAAGATGAACTCGTTGTAAAGGGCTATTTTGGTGAAATATTCCCCGGAGAGGCGTATGTCTTTTACGGAACGTTTGTCCATCATAAAAAATTTGGTGAGCAGTATCATGTCGATCACTATGAGCGCTATGTTCCAAAGACAGAAGAAGGTCTTGTCAGTTATTTATCGAGTGACCTCTTCCCCAAAATTGGAAAGAAAACAGCAAGCCGAATTGTTGAGGCGCTTGGGGACGGGGCAATTAATAAAATAATTAAAGAGCCTGATGTGCTAAAAGATATTAAAGGACTAAATGATGAACGTCGGACGATTTTAGTCGAGCGATTAAAGACATATCAGGGGTTTGATACCATCGTTGTTGCCTTGCAAAAGGTGGGTATTGGTCTAAAACTTGCACAAAAGATTTATCAACATTATCAAGATGAGGCCATTAATATCTTAGAAGAAAACCCGTATCAATACGTATTTGATATTGAAGGGTTCGGGTTTCATCGTGCGGATTTAATTGCGACAGATTATGGCATTAGCTTAAACCATCCGTCAAGAATTCGGGCGGGTATTCTTTATATCCTCAATGAATCATTAAATGATGGCCATGTGTTTTTGCCAGTAGATAAGGTAAAGGATAAGGTCAATCGCTTATTGGAAGCACGGCGGTATGGTATTACTGATGAGATGTTGACGAAAGAATTAATCGAAATGGCAGAAGAAGAGTACCTAGTTGAGGAAAATGACCGCGTTTACCTGCCAGTTAGTTATTATGCGGAAGCTGGACTGACGACACAGTTGAAGCGGATCAGTGAACTTGAAGTTGAAGAGACGGTTGTGGAGGCGGACTTACTTAAAGTTGTCGGTGAAGTTGAGGAAGAAGAACATTTAACTTACGGCAAAGTTCAGTACGACGCGATCAAACAAGCGCTTATGACGAAAGTGATGATTTTAACCGGTGGTCCTGGTACCGGGAAGACAACGGTGATTAAGGGGATTTTAAAAGCCTATAGCGAATTAAATGATGTTAGTATGAAATTACAAGATTACACAAAACGCAGTGAGTTTCCCTATATACTGACAGCCCCGACCGGAAGAGCCGCAAAACGGATTACCGAATCAACTGGCTTACCTGCTTACACGATTCACCGCTTACTCGGATGGGACGGCCATCAACATTTTGAGAAAACACAAGACAATCCATTAGAAGGCAAGATGATTATCATTGATGAATTTTCGATGGTCGATGTGTTTTTAGCCAATCAATTGTTTAAAGCGATTCCGTCTACAATGCAAGTGTTGCTTGTAGGTGATGAGGATCAGCTACCATCTGTTGGACCCGGACAAGTGTTAAGTGATTTATTACATAGTCAGCAAGTGACACAAATTAAACTTGATGAAGTGTACCGGCAAAAAGAAGGGTCAAAAATTATTACATTGGCGCATCGAATAAAACATGATGAATTAACAGCAGATGATTTAATAAAGGCAAGTGATTTTAATTTTATCCCATGTCAACGCCATCAATTGTTGCATTCTATTGAAACGATTGTGACCCGAGCGATAGCACGTGGATTTGATATTCAAGACATTCAAATTTTAGCACCAATGTATAAAACGGATGTCGGTATTAATGAAATTAATACCCGGATTCAATCGGTCGTGAATCCTAAGCGAAAAGGCGCACGTGAACTTCATACGAAAGATACCGTGTTTAGAACCGGTGATAAAGTGATTCAGCTTGTGAATCAACCAGAAGACAATGTGTTTAATGGCGATATTGGTAAAATCACCGCTATTTTTTGGGAGAAAGAAAATGTAGAAGGCGAAGACCAAGTGATTGTGACGTTTGAGGACGATGATGTAACTTATACTAGACAAGATTTATTGAATATTACTCATGCTTATTGTATTTCAATTCATAAGTCACAAGGCAGTGAGTTCCCCATCGTTGTTATGCCAGTTGACCGCGCTTACCGGCGAATGCTTAGGAAAAACTTACTCTATACCGCGATGACCCGGGCGAAACAATCATTAATTATTTGCGGCGATCAATCTGCCTTTTTAGAAGGGGTCACGACGATTGATACGAATGAACGTTACACGACGCTTATTGAACGATTAACCGGTGTCTTCACTGATGAGGATTATCGTGAACAGCTAGAAGAAGATTTAGAAGAACAAGCATTAGAAGGTGAAGAGGTATCACCTTTTGATTTTATGTGAGGTGAGGCGATATTACGTAAAACTATTGCCTTGATCTCATCAGACTAAAGTAGCTAGACTATTCATTGACTTTGGCGTAAAGATTCTCTATAATATCGGTTGAAACGATAGAAAAAAACGTTGAGAAACAGGAGTACATATCAGCCCATTTTAAAGAGACGCCCACCCTAGGCTGTAAGGTGAGCGAAATGAAGAGGTATGGAAGCTCGTTTTGAGTGTAAATGAACCATTTACCGGTTGAATGCCGTTATCATTCATTAAAGGTGATAGCGCTAGCTATAATCAGGGTGGTACCGCGAAGATAACTCTCGTCCCTGCAAGATATTGCAGGGATGGGAGTTTTTATATTGCCTATCGTTAGCAATAAAACTATAGATAAGTCATGGTAGATAAAGGAGCGAATACAGATGAAAGCATTAACCTCAAGTGAAGTAAGACAAATGTTTTTAGATTTCTTTGAATCAAAAGGTCACCGAATAGAACCGAGTGCCTCACTCATCCCACAAGAAGATCCGACGTTATTATGGATCAATTCTGGCGTCGCAACATTAAAGAAATATTTTGATGGCCGCGTCGTGCCAGATAACCCGCGTTTAGCTAATGCGCAAAAATCAATTCGAACAAATGATATTGAAAATGTCGGCTATACCCCACGTCACCATACGTTCTTTGAAATGTTAGGGAACTTTTCGATTGGTGATTACTTTAAAGAAGCCGCGATTGAGTACGCATGGGAATTCCTTACGAGTGATAAATGGATTGGTTTTGACCCGGAAAAAATTTCAGTCACTGTCCACCCAGAAGATGATGAAGCATTTAACTATTGGAAAGAGACGATTAAACTTCCGGAAGAACGCATCATTCGTCTAGAAGAAAACTTCTGGGATATCGGAGAAGGACCAAGTGGACCGAATACAGAGATTTTCTATGACCGCGGGGAAGTGTATGGCAATGATTTAAATGATCCTGAACTTTACCCTGGTGGCGAGAATGACCGTTATTTAGAAATTTGGAATCTCGTCTTTTCTCAGTACAATCATAATCCTGATGGTACCTATACCCCCCTACCAAAGAAAAATATTGATACGGGGATGGGACTTGAACGGATTGTGTCAGTCATTCAAGGGACAGACACAAACTTTGAAACAGATTTATTCTTACCGATTATTAAAGAAGTTGAAAAGTTAACAACCGTTAATTATGGTGATAAAAAAGAAACAGACACAGCCTTTAAAGTGATCAGTGACCATATCCGTACGGTTAGTTTTGCGGTCGGTGACGGGGCCTTACCTTCTAACGAGGGTCGTGGGTATGTGTTAAGACGATTATTAAGACGCGCGGTCCGTTTTAGTAAGCAACTCGGGATTGAAAAAGTCTTTATGGCGTCACTTGTGCCAACGGTGGCTTCTATTATGGAAGCTTTCTATCCAGAGGTAAAACAAAAACAAGACTTTATTATGAATGTGATTCAAACAGAAGAAGAACGATTCCATGAAACATTGCATGAGGGACTCGTTATCCTGTCTGATATTATTGACCAACAAACGAAGAACAATGAAACTGTGGTGCCAGGTGCATACGTATTTAAACTATACGATACCTACGGTTTCCCGAAAGAACTGACAGAAGAATACGCCCATGAACAAGGTTTTACCATTGATAAAGCAGGTTTCTTGTCAGAAATGGAAAAACAAAAAGCACGTGCGCGTAATGCGCGTCAAAAAGTCGATTCGATGCAAGTTCAAGACAGTGTCTTTAGTGACTTAACAAAAGATAGTACATTTGTCGGTTATAAGACCCGTGACGTTCATACAACCGTGGTGGCGATGATTGAAAATCAAACCTTCGTTGAAAAACTTACGAGCAAAGAGGCGTTTGTTATTTTAGCTGAAACACCATTTTATGCAGAAAGTGGTGGCCAACAGTCAGACTTAGGTATGATTTATAATGATCATTTTAAGGCGATGGTTAAAGAAGTAACAAAAGCACCGAAAGGCCAACACTTGCACCGCATTGAAATCACAAAAGGTGAGCTTGAATTAAACGAGAGCGTTACGGCACAAATTGACCGTGAACGTCGCCTATTGATTGAGAAAAATCATACCGCGACGCATCTGTTGCATCAAGCGTTAAAAGATGTGTTAGGCACGCATGTCAATCAAGCGGGGTCGCTTGTTGGTGATGGTCGCTTACGTTTTGACTTCTCACATTTTAGTGCTGTTTCATCTGAAGAACTTCTAGCCATTGAAACAAAGGTGAATGAACAAATCTGGGCCTCACTTCCGGTTGAGATTACGAATCGTTCCATCGAAGAAGCAAAACAAATGGGTGCGATGGCACTCTTTGGTGAGAAGTATGGTGACGTCGTACGTGTTGTTAAAGTAGGTGATTATAGCTTAGAACTTTGTGGTGGCTGTCATGTTTTCAACACGGCAGAAATTGGTTTGTTTAAAATTGTCTCAGAGTCAGGTATTGGGGCGGGTACACGCCGAATTGAAGCTGTTACGGCAAAAGGGGCCTATCAATTTGTTAATAATCAAGAAGTGGCCTTAAAACAAGCGGCTGAAAAATTAAAAGCGAACCCACTAAACGTACCAGAAAAACTTGATCATTTGTTTAGTGAGCTGAAACACGTACAAAAAGAATACGATGCCTTACAACAAAAATTATCAAGCTATGAAGCAAAAAATATTCTAGATAAAGTTGAACATATTAACGAGGTGCCTTGTTTAATCGAACAAGTCAATGTTTCTGACATGAATCAACTCCGTTCAATGGTCGATGATTTAAAACAAAAACTACCATCGGGCATTATTCTGCTAGCCGCTGTGAATGATGGTAAAGTCCAATTTGCGAGCGGGGTATCAAAAAATCTTGTCGACCAAGGGTATCATGCTGGTAAACTAATTAAACAAGCCGCAACGGTATGTGGCGGCGGTGGTGGCGGTCGTCCAGACATGGCACAAGCAGGTGGGAAAGAACCTGAAAAAGTATCCGCAGCTCTACAAGAAGTAAAAACAATGATTTCTTCACTCGGATAACTTGTTAAATAGCCCTCATTAACGGTATAATGGTCGTAAGTAAGGATTACGTCATTAAGAAAACTTCAGTTAAGGACGAGGTGTTAGTATGGAGAATATGGATCAGACGATGAAATTTAATTTCTCAGAGGAGCCAGTTGAAACAAACGTTAAAGACGTCTTATTAACTGTCTATCACGCATTAGAGGAGAAAGGTTATCACCCGATTAATCAGATTGTTGGTTATTTACTTTCTGGTGACCCAGCCTATATTCCGCGATATAAGGATGCGAGAAACCTTATTCGTCGCCTCGACCGTGATGAACTCATCGAAGTATTAGTTAAAGATTTTATCGATCAACATAAAGAGGTATAATATGAAAAAAATGGGTTTAGATGTGGGCTCGAAAACCATCGGTGTTGCTGTGAGTGACATGTTGGGATGGACAGCACAAGGGATTAAAACAATTCGGTGGGAAGAGGAAGCTATTACCTCAGCTGATGAGGAGTTAAGACAAATCATACAGGAACATGACATTTCTGAAGTCGTGATTGGTCTGCCGAAACATATGAATAATGATATCGGCGATCGTGGTGAAAAAGCACTCCACTATCAGAAGCATATTGAGAAGACGTTTGGCCTGCCGACGGTGATGTGGGATGAACGGTTATCAACAATGGCAGCTGAACGTGTTTTATTAGAAGCTGACGTCAGTCGTAAGAAGCGGAAAAAAGTCATTGATAAAATGGCAGCCGTGATGATTTTACAAGGTTACCTTGACTCAAAGTAACAATAAATATAGATAAAGGAGGTCAAAGCATATGGCTTTAATTGAAGAAGAACGCATTATCATTCCTGGAGAAAACGGTGAAGAAAATCTTTACGAGGTGATTTTTACTTTTGATATCGAGGACAACGATCAATCATACGTGGCGGTTGTTCCCGTTGAACAATCAGAGGATGAAGAACAAGAAGTATTTGTCTTCCGTTATGAAGAAAAAGACAACCAAGATGATTTAATGTTATTCTCAATCGAATCAGATGAAGAATGGGATATCGTTGAAGAAACTTTTAATACCCTTGTTGATCAAATGGATCTCTAAATTAGAGGGTGAAAGTGAAAACATACAGAGTCGGTTCGCTGACTTTGTGTGTTTTTTGCTGTTTTGGGCTCTATTTACTTTTAATATGTAACAGACAGCGTTTCTTTAACGTCTACAATATAGTGTGCGTAATAACGAGGCGACAGTTTAATCAGTTAAATAACAGAAAGCTGTGGAAAAATACGTCGGCTTTTAGTATAATGTATCAGATGAGGAGGGACGCATGTGACAAATGATAAAAACCATAATCAAGAAGAACTAAGTGATGAACATAAAAGCGAAGCGAATACATTTGAAGAGACAAAACAAAAAATGCACCATAACTTTCTAAGCCGAGCCAAGGAGGCGAGTATTACCCGCCGAATTGTTGTAGTTGCGATTATTGTATTCATGATCCTCATCGGTTTCGGTGGGAAGTTTGCCTACGACTATATTACGGATGGGTTAAGCCCAGTCGATGCATCAAGTACTGAAACAATAGAAGTGACGATTCCTTTAGGATCGTCATCATCAACCATTGCCAACCTTTTGGAAGAAAGTGGTGTCATTAATAATGACTTAATGTATCGTATTTACATTAAAGTCAATAATGTAACCGATTTTCAAGCTGGGGATTACACTTTATCGCCAAGTATGACGTTAGACGAAGTATCAACGGCATTACAATCTGGTCGAATTGTCGAAGAAGCAAAATACTTTGTGACGATCCCAGAAGGACGTACCATTGAAGAGATTGCCGAATTGCTCAGCAATAAAGCAAACATTGATACGGAAGCTTTCTTAGAATTAATGACCGATGAAACTTATATTGAATCATTAATTAAAAAATATCCAAGTATTTTATCAGAGACGATTTTAGATGAGGATATTCGTTACCCATTAGAAGGCTATTTGTTTGCGGCGACGTATCCGATGTATGAAGATACACCGGCAATGGAAACGATTATCGAACAAATGCTTGATAAAACGGAAGATGTACTCCTTACTTATTTTGCCGAAATTGACGAATTAGAAGCATTCACTATCCATGAAATTTTCACCTTTAGTTCACTGGTTGAGCGTGAAGCGAGAAATGAAGAAGAACGTAAAATGATTGCCGGTGTTTTTTATAACCGTTTAGCAGAAGGTATGCGACTTGAAACAGACCCTACCGTCCTTTATGCGCTTGGAGCGCACAAGGATCGTGTGTTGTTCTCTGATTTAGAAACAGACTCACCATATAATACGTATCAAGTATATGGATTGCCGATTGGTCCTATTGCTAATTTTGGTGAAAGCTCACTAGAAGCAGTGATTAATCCTAGCGAAACAAATTATTTATACTTTGTCGCAGCTGATGGTGAAATTTATTACTCTGAAACGTTTGAAGAGCATCGACGAAAAGCAAATGAATATTTAAATCGTGATATTTAAAAAGAGAATCAGGGAAGTGAGTTCCCTGATTTTCTCTGTGTAAAAAGGAAGGTGAAAATGATGGACGCACATGTCTTTGACTATATAAAACGCTTAACAACAACCTCAAGCTATCCGTTTGATGTAATGGAATACCAAGCAAAAGAGCAGCATGTTCCAATTATGGAGCAAGACGGAATTGCCTTTTTAAAACAGTTAATTCGTCTCCATCGACCGACTCGCATATTAGAAATTGGGGCGGCGATTGGTTATTCAGCTCTACAGATGGCTAGTGTGGATACAAATATTCAAGTGGTGACAGTAGAACGAGATGACGTCCGTTTCGAGGCCGCGATGGCGAATATCAATCAGTATGACGAACATCAACAAGTAGAAGTGTTACACGGCGATGCGTTTGACTTGGCCGATGAGTTGAACCATAAGGGACCGTTTGATGTTGTGTTTATTGATGCAGCTAAAGGTCAATACCAACGTTTTTTTGAAACGTTTTCGACTAACCTGACTGAGCACGCGATGATTATTACAGACAATGTCCTGTTTAAAGGTTATGTGTCAGATGCAAGTGAGGCGAGTAAACGTCTAGCTAAACTGTCTCAAAAGATTGACCGCTACAATCAGTGGTTAATGGACCGAGAAGGATTTGAGACGGTGATTGTACCTGTTGGTGATGGTGTTGCTATCACCACGCGACAAATGAATGATTAACAAACATGAGAATATATTTCAATAAAGGGGTCTAAATATATGGAGAATACACGAAAAAAACCGATTGTTATTGGGGTGTCTGGAGGCTCGGGATCGGGTAAGACATCGGTCACCCGGTCGATATGTGACCGCTTTGAAGACAAGTCTGTTTTAGTTATTGAACAAGACTTTTATTATAAAGACCAATCTGATTTACCATTTGAAGAGCGCTTAAAAACGAACTATGATCACCCGTTTGCATTTGATAATGATTTATTAGTTGAACACTTACATCACTTACTTAAACATCAACCGGTTGAAAAACCGATGTATGACTTTAAACGTCATACCCGCTCAGATGAGACAATGCTCGTTGAGCCCAAAGAAGTTATTATTTTAGAAGGCATTCTTGTCTTAGAAGATGAACGGTTAAGAAACTTAATGGATATTAAAGTCTTTGTTGATACAGACGCTGATTTACGCATTATCCGTCGGTTGCTGCGTGATATTAATGAACGCGGGCGTACGATTGATTCAGTCATTGAACAATACTTGTCGGTTGTAAGACCGATGCACTTGCAATTTACCGAACCGACAAAGCGCTATGCCGATTTAATTATTCCAGAAGGCGGCGAAAATCATGTCGCAATTGATATTATGGCGACTAAAATTGAAACGATTTTGACAAAACAACAAAAATAATGCTGAGCGCTTTCAAAAGTTATGAAAGAAATGTAAAAAACTATTGAAATATCAACCATAATCCGTTAGTATAATTTTTAATAGTCTTTTGTGTAGAAATGATAAAAGACGGGGATAAATTTATAGAGACAAATAAGTGAATGGTATTAAAAGGAGAGTTAGTCATGGCTACAGAGAAAAGTTATTATATGACAGAAGAAGGAAAAGTGAAATTAGAACAAGAATTAGAACATTTAAAAACCGTTCGACGTCCAGAAGTTGTTGAACGTATTAAAATTGCACGAGATTTTGGAGATTTGTCTGAGAACTCAGAATACGATGCAGCAAAAGATGATCAAGCCTTTGTAGAATCGCGTATTACGCAAGTCGAAACAATGATTCGTAATGCTGTAATTATTGAGAATAATGATAGTGACCAATCAACCGTTCAGATGGGCCGTACGGTTACTTTTATTGAATTACCAGATGGTGACGAGGAAGAATACATCATTGTTGGTAGCGCAGAAGCGGATCCGTTTGAAGGTAAGATTTCAAATGATTCACCAATTGCTAAGAGTTTACTTGGTTGTGAAGTTGGACAAGAAGTTAACGTACCAACACCTGGTGGCGACATGCGTGTGCGTATTACTGAGGTAAAATAAACATAAGTAAGTGGCTTTCTCTTTCTTAAGTAAACAGTCATCAGATGCTGGTTTATGAAAGAATGAGAAAGTCACTTTTTCTTTTGTTTTATAGCGCGCACCTAAGAACTATTGTATACTAAGAGAATAGAATATTGATGAGGAGGCTACATACTGTGGAGGATGATATTGTATTCAGCAGAACGAGACGTCTCAATAAGAAACGAAAAAATAAGCGCTGGTTAGTTATTTTAATCGGGATTTTGGTGGTCTTTTTATTATCCGTTATCAGTGCGCCTATTATCTCACAGATAATGTTTAGTGACGATGAAGCAACTGAGGAAACTATGAATTCAGCAGTAGATGAATCTACTGACGACAGTACTGAAGATGACCAAGCTAATAAAACCACTGATGACCAAGGAGCTACTGAAGAAGAACCTGATGTGGTAACCGGTGCTGATGAGGATAAGGGTGCTGATGTTGGAGAAGACGCGGATCAAACTGATGACGGTAATGAATCAACAGATGTACCGAAGAACCCTGACGATTACGATTTAACGTTTAGTGAGTCGGATGACGAAAACGTCCTATCGAGATACAAAGCGGATTGGGATGCGGTGCCAACAACACAAACACAACCGCATACGATTAGTTTTGAACAAGATACTGATGATTGGAATGAAATGCTAGAAGCAGCGACACTCGCCACAGGCATAGACAGTGAAGCAATGCAGTATTTGTGGGTGAGTGGAAATGGACCAAATAAAGTCATCACCACCTATACAGATCGCGATTCAAAGGAACATTTCCGCGTTTATATTGAATGGGTAGAAAGTGAAGGTTACACCCCAACACAGGTGGACCTATTAAAAGAACATGACCAAATGTCACGCTTTTCTACAACATCAGAAACTGAAACAGAAGATGATACATCAGTTACTGATTCATCAGATGATGATAATCTTTAATAAGAGTTAGGAGAACGGATGAATGATAGGAATTATAGGAGCAATGGATGAGGAAGTGCGTTTATTAAAAGAAAATATGGCGATAAAAGAGGAACTAACCGTCGCTAACTGTGATTTTACCGTTGGAATGCTAAAGGGCGTTTCGGTTGTGTTATTAAAGTCGGGCATTGGAAAAGTGAATGCAGCGCTTGCTACAACGATTTTATTGGAACGATTTGCTATTCGCGCTGTTGTTAACACCGGTTCTGCCGGTGGATTAGATCAGACATTATCTGTTGGAGATATTGTCATCGGCCGAGAGGTCGTGCATCATGATGTTGATGTGCGTGCCTTTGATTATGACTATGGTCAAGTACCCGGTATGCCCAAGCGCTATCTTGCTGATACTGGGTTAATTAAAGCAATTGAAATGGCGATTGAAGAGAAGAATGAAGTTCAATCAAAGCAAGGTTTAATAGCAACAGGAGACAGCTTTATGCAACGCGCTGATCAGGTGGCAGGCGTGTTAGAACATTTACCTGATACGATGGCTGTGGAGATGGAAGCAGCGGCGATTGCTCAAGTCTGTTATCAATATCACGTGCCTTTTGTGATTATTCGCTCGTTATCAGATATAGCAGGAAAAGAGTCGAATGTGTCATTTGATCAATACCTAGACCAAGCAGCGAAACATGCTGCTGAAATGATTATGCGTGTCATAACCAACATAGCGTAACAAACATGCCGTGTGAAAGCAGGTGCTTTTACATGGCATTTAATCTGTACGCTAACTGTCAAGGTCTTGTTAATTGTCTTTAAACCGTTTGAATAGGATAGGCATTTGGGATGTTTGAACAAAATGAGCATTAAAACAGTAAAAAATGGTTGATAAAGCTGCTCGCAGTGAATCAGCAAGCGATTTGTCGTACGGTTTTTATCGTGTTATGATAAAATAATGTCAGTTTGACGAACGTTTACTTGAAAGTTGTACAAAAATAAATGAGTGGATAAAAATACTGAGGTGAGACTGTGTTAAAAAAATTTTTACCTGATCAACATGTAACTGATATTTTTGAAATAACACCCGAATCACTAAAAGCCAAAAATATTAAGGGTGTTATTACCGACTTGGACAATACCCTTGTTGCGTGGAATGAGCCAGATGCGACAGAAGCGATTAGAGAGTGGTTCAATCAAATGGCTGTAAATGATATTAAAGTCAGTGTTGTATCTAATAATGATAGAAAAAGAGTGAAACACTTTACAACCCCATTGAATCGCCCTTATATCCATCGGGCAAATAAACCTTTAAAAGGGGCATTTTATAAGTCATTGAAAGAGATGCAATTAAAAAAGTCGGAAGTGGTGGTCATTGGTGATCAAATTATGACCGATATTTTCGGTGGTAATCGGGCCGGATTCAATACGATTTTAGTTGTGCCTATTCTGCAAACAGATGATAAAGCGACAAAGTTCAATCGTAAGATTGAACGGTACATTTTAAATAAATTAGAGAAAAGAGGTTGGATTGAATGGAAAGGGAAGAAAAATTAACCTGTCAAGGTTGTGGTGTTACGATTCAAACAGAAGATAAAGAGAAGCCGGGCTTTGTTCCGCAATCCGCATTAGAAAATGAAGAAATAATTTGTCAGCGTTGTTTTCGACTAAAGCACTATAATGAAGTTCAAGATGTTGGTTATTCAGATGGTGACTTCTTAAAAATGATCAGTCAGATTGCTGATACGAAAAGTTTAGTTGTCAAAATTGTTGATGTGTTTGATTTTAATGGTAGCTTTATTAAAAGTTTACATCGACTCACTGGTAATAACCCAATTATTCTTGTAGGTAATAAAATTGATTTACTGCCAAAGTCAACGAACTTAAATCGGTTGAAACAATGGATGAAAAAATCAGCCAAAGATTATGGTTTAACAGTAAAAGATGTTTTCTTAGTATCATCTAAAACAGGGAAAGGCTTTGATGAAGTCAAAGCAAATATGAACGCTTATCGACAAGGGAAAGATGTTTATGTCGTCGGGTGTACAAATGTTGGTAAGTCAACCTTCATTAATTACTTAATTAATGAGTCAACGGGTACAAAAGAGGCGATTACGACATCTTACTTCCCAGGAACGACATTGGGGTTTATTGATATTCCATTAGACAATCATGCAAGTCTATACGATACACCAGGTGTCATTAACCGACAACAACTCACACATTATTTATCAAAACAAGATATCAAAACAATTACACCAACGAAAGAGATTAAACCACGTGTGTATCAAATCAATGATAAGCAAACATTATTTGTGGGTGGTTTAATCAGAATTGACTTTATTAAAGGCGAGCGTCAACCGTTTGTCTTGCATTTTGCGAATGCACTTGATATTCATCGGACCAAGCTAGAAAAAGCGGACCAATTGTATGTTGATCACCTTGGTGGCATGTTACAACCACCAAGTGAAAGCTCAAAAGCTGAATATCCGCCGTTACAAGAACGTACCTTCAAAATTTCGGGCGAGAAGACGGACATAGTCTTACCAGGTCTAGGGTGGATTACGCTTTCAGGTGAACCGGTAACGATTACCGTTTCCTCACCAAGTGATGTTCCTGTCAGTGTCCGTCCAGCAATTATTTAAGTGGGTGATGGGATGCGATTTTTCTTAATTGGCTATCCACTCGGTCACTCAATGTCGCCATTTCTGCACGGTTTATTTCTTGACCAAATTGGCCAGCGTGGCACATATGAATTAAAAGAATTAATTCCAGAGACTTTTAATGATCAAATCCGTGCGTTAAAACAATCGGGTTACTCAGGTTTTAATATTACGATTCCATATAAGGTTGACATTATGCCTTTTTTGGATGTCATCGACCCACAAGCAAAAGCGATAGGGGCTGTCAATACCGTTGTTATTAAGGATGGCTGCTGGACTGGGTATAATACCGACGGGGCAGGTTATGTTCAGTCATTGAAGTATCATTATCCGCAGCTATTTCGCCCATCCAGCCGGTTCTTGGTTTTAGGTGCAGGTGGGGCCAGTCGCGGTATTGTTCACGCATTAAATAATGAAACGTGTGCAGCCATTACGATCAGTAATCGTACCGTTGAAAAAGCGGCAACAATCATTAACGCATTGCCACCTAAAAAAGACTATCAAGCCATTAGTTTTAGTGAGGCTGAAGCGACACTTGACCAATATGATGCGATCATTAATACAACATCGCTCGGTATGGAACCGAACGTAGACACTCAGGCGATTCATCTCAACCGATTAAAACAGGGTGCCGTTGTCAGTGACATAGTTTATAAGCCGTTTGTAACGGCTTTAATACGAGAAGCAATGTCAAAAGGTGCCGACGTTCACCATGGGCACGAAATGCTTGTTTACCAAGCGGCTTTAGCCTTCGAACTCTGGACAGGTTACAATGTCGACGCGCGTCCGGTTATTGAAGCATTTGAAACGAAATTAAAACTATAAAACGACGACAATAAGAATGAAACGAGGGAAAACAATGTTAACAGGTAAACAAAAACGATTTTTACGTTCAAAAGCACATCATTTACGTCCAATTTTCCAAGTAGGAAAAGAGGGTGTTAATGATAATATGATTACAACCATTAATGAGGCCCTTGAAAAACGCGAATTAATTAAAGTGGCTGTCTTACAAAATTGCTTAGAGGAAACAGATGATGTAGCTGCGGCTTTAGTTGAAGCTACAGAGAGCGAACTCGTCCAGGTTATTGGGCATACGATTGTACTCTATAAACCGTCTGTAGAAAATAAAACGATTCAATTACCATAAGGGATTGATATGATGAAGAAAATTGGTCTACTCGGCGGTACATTTGACCCGCCTCATATTGGGCATATGATTATTGCTGATGATTGCTTTCATGCCTTGGAATTAGATGAAGTTTGGTTTATTCCTTCGCAAATTCCGCCGCACAAAAACAAAGCGAACGTCTCTAGCGACAAACGATTGGACATGGTGACACTCGCCACAGAAAATCGAGCACAGTTTAAAGTGAAAGATTTTGAACTGACTCGCGCAGGGCGATCTTATACGATTGATACGATGACGATGATCAATGAAACTTATCCGGAGTGTAGTTTTTATTTTATTATTGGTGCCGATATGGTTGAATATTTACCGCACTGGCAAGCGATTGACGAGCTTGTCCAGATGGTGCAGTTTGTTGGAGTACAAAGGCCAGGATATACGTTAAAAACACCGTATCCTGTTTTATTTGTTGATAGCTTAGAAATGGATGTATCCTCTTCTCATATTAGAGAGCGGATTATGGCAAACCGTCCATATGAATATTTATTGCCACAAGCTGTGTATCACTATATAAAGGAGCACAAATTATATGAATAAACAACAGGCGCTTGGTCTTGTTAAACCACATTTAACAGAGACGCGTTACCTTCATACAGAACGAGTCGTTGAAACAGCACTTGATTTGGCGGCAAGGTTTCATGTTGACCCAGAAAAAGCGATGATCGCCAGTGCTTTTCATGATTATTGTAAATATCGAAATCTGGCTGATATGCGACAATTGATTGAGCAATATGATCAGCTATCAAACCAGTTATTAGATTTTCATCATGAACTTTGGCATGGCCCAGTGGCATCTATTTTAGTCGAAACTGAACTTGGTATTCACGATAAAGATATCCAGTCAGCTATTTATTGGCACACGACCGGTCATGCGAAGATGACAGATTTGGAAAAAATCGTTTATTTAGCAGACTATATTGAACCTGGTCGTGTTATTCCAGGCATTGAGCATGTGAGAAGACTAGCGGCCTATGATTTGGACCATGCTGTTTTTTTAGCGTGTAAAAACTCGATTGGGTTTCTAGTCAGTAAATCACGTAAAGTATATCCAGAAACATTAAATTTATATAATGATTTACTCGGTAAAAATTAGAATAAACAGAAGCATAATTAGGAGGTTTTTTTTTGGATAGTCAAACATTATTAGAATTAGCAGCGACAGCGGCTGATGACAAACGTGCTGAAGATATTATTGGGTTAGATATGCGAGAATTAACAACGGTTGCTGATTATTACTTGATTTGTGACGGATCAAATGAACGTCAAGTTCAAGCGATTGCTCGTGAAATTAAAGACCAAGCAGAAAAAAGTGGTGTGAACGTTAAACGTCTTGAAGGATTTGATAAAGGACGCTGGATTCTTGTCGATTTAGGGGACGTTGTCTGTCATGTGTTCCACCATGAAGAGCGTAATTATTATAACCTAGAGCGTCTTTGGGGAGATGCACCTGTTCTTGGATTGTCTAATTCAGAGGCGTAGCTATGTCTTATCAACATTTAGCAGCACTATATGATGAATTAATGCAAGACGCACCTTACGATGAATGGGTAACATTTACTGAGTCGATGCTTGAATCATCTACTCAGGCAATTTTGGATGTTGGCTGTGGTACCGGTCAAATAACGCGTCGTTTGAGTGAAAAGGGTTTTCAAATGACCGGAGTCGATTTATCGGAAGCCATGCTAGTAGAGGCAGCTAATGACCCTAGTGCTGAAACTAACCGTATTCAGTGGGTAAAACAAGATATGCGAGCGTTAACTGGTTTTCATAATCAACAATTGATTGTGAGCTTCTGTGATGTGCTCAATTATATCACTGATCAAGACGATGTTTTAAAAACGTTTCGAGCGATTTATCATAGTCTCGCGCCAGATGGTCAATTTATGTTTGATGTTCATAGTTTAGCGCATGTAGAAGCGATGAGTGATAACATTTATTCAGAAGTCCAGGATGACTATAGTTATATTTGGTTTTGTGACCGAGGTGACGACGCAGGCGAAATGTTTCATGAGATGACTTTCTATATTAAAGAAGGAGACTGTTACCAACGTTATGATGAGATCCATCATCAAAAAACGTATAGTATGGACAGTTATATCGATTGGCTAAAACAAGTTGGCTTTAGCGATGTAAAGGTGTACAAAGATTTTGAAAAGGCGCCAATCACATTAGCGGATGAACCAAACAGTGAACGACTCTTTTTTATCGCAAAAAAATAATCGTGACGAATGACTGATGATTTTTGCCGAAAAGGCGAGTGGAATTCTATTTCACTCGCCTTTTTGTTTTGATCTTGATATTTATTAAATATGGCACGTCTTTTGTGAGGGGCTAAAGTGTGATATAAGTAAAGTATCAGCGAGTGATCACGGCTTAAAGGGGGCGGATATCTATGTCAAGATTAAAAGAGTATAAATGGGTGCTGGCTTTAATGCTTATCTTACTATTTGGTACTTTACTTATCTTAAATAAACAGGACCAACCACTTAGTGAAACACCGCTTGTAAATGAGCCGATGACAGCGACGTCCCTGGAACAAAACGAGTTAAACACTGAAACAGTATCCATAGAGGCTAGTCCAATCTCTGAAGACTCAACTTTAATGTATGTTGATGTGAAAGGTGAAGTGCACCAACCCGGGGTTTACCGTGTCACTGAAGCGATGCGGATTCTTGACGTTATTGAAGATGCAGGGGGTTTTTCTGATCAAGCGGATGTTGATCAAGTAAATTTAGCGATGAAGGTATACGATGAGATGGTGATTTATGTACCAAATCAACATGAGACAGAACAAGAAAAGAAGTTGGACCTCTATCCAGACCAAAACCATGATAAAATAAGAATCAATATGGCGACAAAAGAAGAGTTGACTACTTTATCTGGCATTGGTGAAAAGAAAGCAGAAGCCATTCTTAAGTATATGGAGTTAAATGGTCCCTTTCAATCATCAGATGACCTCACGCAGGTAGAGGGTATTGGTGAAAAAACAGTTGCTAATTTCTTAGATCAAATTCAAGTGCCTTAAGGCATTTACAAGAAAGGAAGAGATATGATGGAGCGAATTTCTTGGCATCAATATTTTATGGCCCAAACGCATTTGATTGCGCTTAGAAGTACGTGTGAACGTCTCACGGTAGGTGCGACGATTGTAAGAGATAAACGGATTATTGCTGGAGGATATAATGGCAGTGTTTCAGGTAGTGCTCATTGCATCGACGTCGGTTGTTATGTCATCGAAAACCATTGTGTCAGAACGGTACATGCAGAGATGAATGCTGTATTACAATGTGCGAAATTTGGTGTACCAACAGATGGGGCGGAAATTTATGTGACACATTTTCCGTGTCTGCAATGCACGAAATCTATCATTCAAGCAGGGATAAAAAAAGTTTACTATGCCAAAGATTATAAAAACAATCCCTATGCGATAGAATTGTATGAAGAGGCTGGCGTAGAGACTCAAAAAATCCCACTTGATGATGACGCGCTTCAATTGGTACATAGACTTGAATAATGATAGACACCTCATCTGTTTAGGTGAGGTGTCTTTATGACACATCGTCTCTATTTCCTCGTTCCTGTTAGCCTCT
This sequence comes from Halolactibacillus halophilus, assembly GCF_900115605.1. Classification (GTDB taxonomy): domain Bacteria; phylum Bacillota; class Bacilli; order Bacillales; family Amphibacillaceae; genus Halolactibacillus; species Halolactibacillus halophilus. The sequence continues at coordinate 58,214 of NZ_FOXC01000001.1, read as the reverse complement.
CGGCTATTTTTTTAGCATATATCTCCGTTTCATGGCTTTATGTCTCCTGCTTGTTTCTTGCCATTTTGCTGTTGCTTCTTTTTACACAATCCCTTTCAGTAACTGAAGTTAGCGTCTTTCTTTGCGTCTTTTTTGTTGTTTTCTTTCGATTTGCCGATATGTACGAACATCAGACGCCTATCGAGTCATTTGACCAAGGTGAACTGATGGGAAAGGTTATACAAGTGAAACAACAAACGGACACCTATCAAAGATTTATCATTCAACCGGACAATCAGCCCACAAATGTTTTAATCACACATTTTAATCCCTTAGATTTTGACCTTGTAAAGGGGCAACACCTGCGACTAGATGTATCATTTGAACCGCCTGAATCACCACAAAACCCTGGCATGTTTGATTATGATCGTTATTTACTCACAGAAAATGTTGCAGCGCAAGCTGTAGCTGAAACGGTTCATTATGAAGGAGAATCTTTATTTTCGCCCATTTTTACGTACCGCCTAAAATTTCTCTATCATTTACAGAGTCGACTAAGTGAGACCACCTTTGGTCTAGTCAGTGCGCTTGTACTAGGGGAAAAGAGTTTACTTGATGACGAGTTTAAGGACTTATTTACGCGTTGGCATTTAACACATCTTCTAGCAATATCAGGTCTTCATGTGGGACTCATGGTGCACATGTTATCTTTGTTTTTAACACGTATATGCCGATTAAATAAAGAAACGACATGGCTCGTCTTACTTTTAGTATTTCTAACTTTTCCTTTCATTGCTGGGGGAACGCCCTCGGTCTTTCGTGCAAGCTTGGTTGGTCTTTTAGGTTATTTAGCTCTCATCATTCGAACAAAACTATCAACGTTAGATGCCCTCTCCTTTGTTTTTCTCTTTCTCATTATGATAAAACCTTATTGGCTTTTCCAATTAGGCTTTCAATATTCTTTTCTTGTCACTTTTAGTATTGTACTATCTCGTCCGATTTTATCTCGATATAAACACGCGTTGACAAGCCTAATTTTTATCACAGCCCTAAGTTTTTTAATCACATTACCACTTCAATTAACTAAATTTTACAGTGTGAATTTAGTAAGTTTAGTCATCAATCCACCAGTGAACCTCCTCTTTTCACTTCTGATTATCCCACTTTGTTTTGGCATTGCAGTCATAGCACTATTTGTACCGATGTTATTGCCTGTGATGGATCATATACTTATGACTATTTTTAACGGCTTGTTTTTGTTATTATCGACAATTGACCGATTTTGTTACTTCCCATTTATCACCGGACGACCTTATTTACTGCATCTCATCTTATATGCAGTCAGTTTGTTTTTATTGTTAAGATTTATCGACCAAGAAAAGTATCGACAAGCCAGCCGTTACGGTATTTTGATTGTTATTATTATCTCGTTGATAAAAATCATGCCCTATTTTGAACCATATGGTCAGGTAACACAACTCAGCATCGGTCAAGCGGATGTCCTCGTCATGGAATTACCTCATCGAAAAGGGGTCTACTTGTATGATGTTGGCGCAACAACAGGTAAAGATTACATTGAAGTAACGGATGAAGCATACACCCGTGTGATTAAACCTTTTTTGCATTACCGTGGTATTCATAAAATTGACGGGGTGTTCTTATCCCATAGTCACCAAGATCATATTGGTAGTCTACCTTTCTTAGTTGAAGATTTTTCTGTTGAGGGTATTTATATTCATTCATCTTTTGACGAGGATAGTAAATTGCCTTATCTCGATTATACAACTCTAAAAGTAGGTCAGCGCTACCGCATGCAACAACATAATTTTGATATTGTTTTACCTATTACGCAAAGCCTAGATCCAAATGATAATTCAATGGTCATTCATACGACCTTTGGACCCTTTTCATTTTTGTTGACTGGCGATATATCAGCAGAACAAGAGAGTGTCTTTTTAGCGCAGTATCCAGACAAGGACATGGATGTATTGACGGTTGCCCATCATGGTAGTCAAACCTCAACGAGTGCCGCTTTACTTGAACAATTAAGTCCTAAGTATGCAATCATATCGGTAGGACTTAATAATAATTTCCATCATCCGCATCCTGATGTCATTACGCGACTTAAGGCGCATCACATTCAACTGTTTCGAACGGATACAGACGGGGCAGTCATTTACCGGTTCCATAAAAATAATGGAACTTATCAATGGTATACAAACAACCAAGGTTAAAAATCTACCGGTTTCTTCTTGTCAAACTGGTGAAACAACTTTAAACTAAATGGAGAAGAAGAGATAAATGAAAGTGTAGATCAGGACGAAAGAGGAGGAAGCTCTTATGAGAGCGACAGCATAATATGCATTACCTAGAAGCAAAGAAACAAATAAAAAATATAGCCAAACAACCGGTCATCGTCATTTTCGGCGATGAACAGTTTTTAATTGAATCATTTATCCAATCTGTCGTAGATGATCGCTTATCTGAAGCAGAAAAAGAAGATCAACTGATTACTTATGATATGGAAGAACAACCGGTATCAGATGCGGTATTAGAAGTCGAAACCTTCCCGTTTTTCGGTGGTAATAAAGTGGTTGTGTGTGAGGCCAGTTATTTCTTAACAGGTAAAAAAGTGAAGACCTCGGTGGAACACGATTTGGACCGGTTGGTTCAATATATCGAACAACCGGTTGATTTTTCAACGCTAATCGTCGTTGTCCCGTATGAGAAATTAGATGAGCGTAAAAAAGTCGTTAAAGCGTTAAAAAAACAAGGGGAGTTTATTGAATGTAAAACTATGGTTGAACGAGACCTCGGTCAATGGTTCCAGTATTTTAAGCAGCAGTATCAGATTGACTTTTCAAAACGAATAGAAGACCGGTTAATTCAAGAAGTGGGCACGTCGTTACAATTGCTTGAGAAAGAAATTGAGAAGTTGAGTTTATTTCAAGTTTCAGGCGCGATTAGTGATGATGATGCGAAAGCGTTGATTTCACACTCAGCCAAAGCTTCAAGCTTTACTCTAGTTGATGCTGTAATAAGCCGTGATCTCTCACTCGCCATCAATACCTATAAAGACTTGGTACGATTAAATGAAGAAGAGATTGGTTTGCTTGCCTTGCTTTCATCACAAATCAGGACCATTTATCAAGTGAAAACGTTACTAGGAAAAGGGTATAGTCAAAAGCAAATCGCCCAACAAATCAGAGTTCACCCGTATGTTGTTAAGATGTCAGAAACACGGGCCAAACGGTTTAACCTAGAACAGCTGTACCAAGCCCTTGATTTATGTGCGGAAACAGATCATGCGATTAAGCAGGGGAAAATGGAGAAACGTTTAGCGTTTGAAATGTTACTGTATCAACTTATTGCTTAAAAACGTCGAGATGTTTTCTCGTCTAAGCTAACCCGTTGTTGCTTAAGTAAAACTAAAAAAGCCAAACAAAAAACGATCCTTTTCGAATGAGGATCGTTTTTTTATGTTGGTCATTGAAGTGTTTTATGCACTTAATTGGTTAACTTTTTTCACTAAACGTGATTTTTGACGTGAACCATTGTTTTTATGCACAATGCCTTTTTGAACCGCTTTATCAATTTTTTTAATTGCAACGTTAAGAGCCGCTTTCGCATCCTCAACTTTGTTGTCATTTACTAAATTTTCAACGCGCTTAATCATTGAACGCATTTCAGTTTTAACTGGTGCATTAAGTAAACGAGCATCCTCATTTACGCGGATACGCTTTTTAGCTGATTTAATATTTGCCATGTAATTTCACCTCCACCTATAAACATCCATATAAATAATCATGGAACAGATGCTATTGTACCAAAGCTTATCAAAGTTTTCAATATAAATATATTCAATTTGATAACTTTGTTTTAAAAAAGTAATGAAAGTCACTTGTCAGAGAAATGAAGAATGGAAGACTCATGCTTGAAACAGCACGATTCTAAACCATCCGTTGAAGGTTTACATTCTCTGGATAAGGCAGCAGTTTTTTCGGAATATCTTATCATTTACGTGCAAAATTGTGTATTAGTTGTCATAATGGTAGCCAACTTATGAAGATGTCTCCTATTTAACTATTGAATGAATTGATCTATTGGTTTTAAGTTAGTGTCAAAAATAATTGAATGATTGGTGATTCACTGCTATAATCAACACTGTATTGTTGTCGAAAAAATAGGAGTGAAGTATTGTGACAAAAGGAAGAGACCAGAAAAGGGTACGTAATTTTTCAATTATTGCCCATATTGACCACGGCAAGTCAACGCTTGCTGACCGTATTTTAGAAAAAACAAAAGCCCTCACCCAGCGTGAGATGAAAGAACAAATGTTAGATGCGATGGATTTAGAGCGTGAGCGCGGGATTACCATTAAATTGAATGCGGTTCAATTAAAATATGAACACACAGATGGTGAAGATTATATTTTCCACCTGATTGATACCCCAGGACACGTCGATTTTACGTATGAAGTGTCGCGTAGTTTAGCAGCATGTGAAGGGGCGATCCTCGTTGTCGATGCGGCACAAGGGATTGAAGCACAAACATTAGCAAATGTTTATTTAGCACTTGATAATGATTTAGAGATCATTCCAGTTATTAATAAAATTGATTTACCGAGTGCTGATCCTGAACGTGTGAAACAAGAAATTACCGATGTTATCGGTATTGATGGTGAGGAAGCATTGTTAGTCAGCGCAAAATCAGGTATTGGGATTGAATCGATACTTGAAGCGGTCGTTGACCGGATTCCAGCACCAGACGGTGATGCAAATGCCCCGCTTAAAGCAATGATTTTCGACTCGCTTTATGATCCATACCGCGGGGTTGTAGCCTATGTTCGAATTAAAGAAGGTTCGGTAAGCGTTGGCGATAAAATTAAGATGATGGCAACAGGAAAAGAATTTGAAGTCAATGAATTGGGTGTTTTCAACCCGAAACCTGAGAAATTAAAAAAATTAGAAGTTGGTGATGTTGGTTACTTAACGGCTGCGATCAAAAACGTCGGTGATTCCCGTGTTGGTGATACGATCACGTTAAGCAAGAATCCAGCTAGTGAACCTTTACCGGGTTATCGCAGATTAAACCCAATGGTGTTCTGTGGACTTTATCCAGTTGATGCAAGTAACTACAACGATTTAAGAGAAGCACTTGAACGTTTAGAACTTAATGACTCTTCACTTCAATATGAAGCTGAGACATCACAAGCGTTAGGCTTTGGTTTCCGTTGTGGGTTTCTTGGTTTGTTGCATATGGAAATTATTCAAGAACGGATTGAACGTGAATTTAATATTGATTTGATCACCACAGCACCAAGCGTTATTTATCAAGTTGAAAAAACAGACGGTGAAGTGATTTCGATTGATAACCCGTCCTTTATGCCAGATGCTCAATCGATTGAGAAAGTAATGGAACCATATGTCAAAGCAACGGTGATGGTCCCGAACGATTACGTTGGTCCAGTTATGGAATTATGCCAAAGTAAACGTGGCGATTTTATTGATATGAATTATTTGGATGAGAACCGTGTCAATATTGTCTACGAGATTCCGCTTGCCGAAATCGTTTATGATTTCTTCGATAAGTTAAAATCACAAACCAAGGGATATGCATCGTTTGACTATGAACTTGTTGGTTATAAACAGTCTAAGCTTGTTAAAATGGATATCCTACTCAATGGCGATACAATCGATGCCTTGTCATTTATCGTTCACCGTGATTTCTCATTTGAGCGCGGGAAACAAATCGTTGAAAAGCTGAAAAGTTTAATTCCACGTCAACAATTTGAAGTGCCAGTGCAAGCGGCTGTCGGTAATAAGATTGTCTCACGTTCAACGATTAAAGCTATGCGTAAAAACGTGCTATCAAAATGTTATGGTGGAGATATTTCACGTAAACGTAAATTATTAGAAAAGCAAAAAGAAGGTAAGAAACGAATGAAAATGGTCGGCTCTGTGGAGGTACCACAAGAAGCATTTATGGCTGTTTTACAAATGGATGATGAATAAGATAAAACCTCACTAGCACGTGTTAGTGAGGTTTTGTTTGACTTCAACTCAGAACTTTCTTAAGATGAATAAGGTATGTGGCTGACTTACCGATTCACATGTCCTAAATACAAATACCAAACCCGTCTGGGTTTATTGATAGAAAGAAGTGAAATGATGATCACGTCGACCTATGTCCATATTCCTTTTTGTGAGAAGATTTGTCATTACTGTGACTTTACGAAGTTCTTTTATGAAGAACAAATGGCTGATGACTATCTTGATGCGTTAGAAAAGGAAATAGCTTATTATATTCATACAGACCAGCAAACGATGCGCACGATCTACGTCGGAGGCGGGACACCAACCGCTTTAAATGAACGTCAATTGGAGCGCTTATTACAGATGTTGCAACGCTTTTTCAATGTAGCTGATTGTTTAGAATATACTTTTGAGGCGAACCCGGGAGATTTAAACGAAGCCAAAATAAAATTACTTAAAACCTACGGGGTGAACCGGATCTCCATGGGGGTACAAGTATTTGATAATGCCTTATTAGAAGAACTTGGACGCCTGCACCGAATCAGTGATGTTGATGACAACATCGCGGCCTTACAAAAACATGGCTTAACAAATATAAGTATCGATTTAATGTATGGCTTGCCAAATCAAACATTACAAGGATTTGAACAGTCACTTGACCGTGCTTTAAGTTATGATTTACCGCACTATTCATCTTATTCATTACAAATCGAACCAAAGACAGTGTTCTATCAGCGTTACATGAAAGGAAAACTGCATAAAGCACCAGAAGAATTAGAAGCCAGTATGTTTGAACTGTTATTAAAAAAGATGACAGAACATGGAAAGTTCCAGTACGAAGTGAGTAACTTTGGTGAACCGGGCTTTGAATCGCAACACAATTTAACCTATTGGGATAACCAATACTATTACGGGTTTGGTGCAGGTGCGTCCGGCTACTTACCACACGAACGCTATATTAATAATCGTCCATTTCCTGCTTATTTAAAAGCGGCAACCGAACGCGGGGAAGCAGTATTAAATCGTGATGAGATTACGATAAAAGAAGAAATAGAAGAGCAGATGTTTTTAGGTCTTAGAAAACGCTCAGGCGTGAGCCGGAATGTCTTTTTCAAACGCTTTGGTTTCCATTATGATGCGTTATATCAAGAAGCGATAGCCGAATTAGTCGAGAAAACATGGGTAGAAGATGACGGCGAAGCTATCCGTATGACTGACCACGGGCAATTGTTTGGTAACAGTGTTTTTCAAGCATTCTTATTGCCGGATGCGCTAGATATTAATAAATACCTCAAATAATTTCAGGCATCTGGATTGACAACGGGGAATGAATTTGATAATTTATTATTAGTATTAGCACTCGAAAGAGTTGAGTGCTAACAGAGGTGAATCATTATGTTATCGACAAGACAACTCTTTATTTTGCAGGTAATCATTGATGAGTTTATTCAAACAGCTCAACCTATTGGTTCACGCGCCATCTCAAAAAAAGATGAAGTAAGCTTTAGTCCTGCGACGATTCGTAACGAAATGGCAGATTTAGAAAGCTTAGGATTTTTAGAAAAGACCCATTCATCTTCTGGTCGTGTGCCATCTGAAAAAGGTTACCGTTATTATGTAGATCATTTGCTTATGCCGATTGATTTATCACCACGTGATGAACAGACAATTTCTGGTGTCTTTAACCAAGGTATGGTTGAATTTGAACAAGTTATTCAAAACTCAGTCAATGTTTTAAGTGATTTGACGAATTATACATCGATCATTTTAGGTCCTGAGGTGTATGCGACAACATTAAAACAGATTCAAATCATTCATTTATCAAAAACAACAGCAGTAGCCATTCTTGTGACAAACACAGGTCATGTTGAACACCGGTCGTTTACGATTCCAAAAGAGATCAATCCGCTTGACTTAGAAAAGCTTGTCAATATTTTAAATGAGCGGCTCATCGGTGTGCCAATTATTCAATTGCCTAACCGACTACAGATGGAACTCACATCGATTATTGACCATTATGTTAAAGATGTGGCGACGGCGTTTAAGTATTTAAAAGGTGCGTTACTTGATCAACAACCGAATAACATTTACGTCGGTGGCATTACAAACATGTTACTGCAGCCCGAGTTTAGTGATGTCGCAAAGATTCACTCATTATACTCCGTCATTGAACAAGAAGAAACAATGGCAAGTATCTTGCGGTCACAAGACCAAGGGATTCACATTTCGATCGGTCAAGAAAACAAAGTGACCGAAATGCAAGATTGTAGTCTAATTACCGCTACGTACACACTTAAAGGTCAACAAATAGGAACCATTGCGTTATTAGGTCCTAAGCGAATGGAATATTCACGGGTGATTTCTTTACTCGAACGCTTATCTAATGACATGACTAAGACCTTTAAAAATTGGTAACACAAGTAAAAGTACCGCTCTTTTAAAGGGTGTACACTATAAGCACAGCAGTTAAGGGAGGTTTCCTGAATGGAAGAAAATAAATCAACAAAAGTTGATGAAGAAACTGTAGATGTTTCAGAAGCTGATGTCGAAATCGTTGATGATCAAACAACAACCGATAAGGTAACCGGTCAAAACGAAGCGCAAACAGACACTGACGTTAGTCAAGAAGCATTTCAAACGCTAGAAAAAGATCACGAGGCGTTAAAAGAAAAAATGTTGCGGTTAACGGCAGAGTACGATAACTTTAGAAAACGTACGCAACGCGAGAAAGCGGCTGATTTAAAATACAAAGCTCAAGACTTAGCAACGGACCTCGTGCCAGTTGTTGATACGTTCGACCGCGCGCTTCAATCGAAGCCGGATGAAAGTTCAATGGATTCGTTCTATGAAGGCATGGAAATGGTTTATCGTCAACTTATGCAAGCGCTCAGTCAAGCTGGCGTTGAAGAAATTGAAACAGAAGGTGAAACGTTTGATCCAAACTTCCATCAAGCGGTTATGCAAGTGGAAGATGATCAATATGAATCTCAAGCGATTATTGACACCTTACAAAAAGGGTATCGCTTAAAAGACCGGGTTATTAGACCGGCGATGGTGAAAGTAAATCAGTAATCACCAAAGGTTTATTATTTAAGTGCATCAAGCGAAAAAAGTTAAAATAAATATGATATTTTGAGGAGGACAATGAATTATGAGTAAGATTATTGGTATTGACTTAGGTACAACAAATTCATGTGTAGCAGTAATGGAAGGTGGGGAAGCTAAAGTTATTCCTAATCCAGAAGGCGCACGTACAACAGCTTCTGTTGTGTCATTTAAAAATGGTGAGCGTCAAGTAGGGGAAGTAGCTAAGCGTCAAGCGATTACTAATCCTAACACGATTCAATCAATTAAACGACACATGGGAACAGATTATAAAGTCGAAGTTGATGGAAAATCATTTACACCACAAGAAATTTCAGCAGCAATTCTTCAATACATTAAATCGTATGCAGAAGACTATCTTGGTGAGACAGTAGAAAAAGCGGTTATTACTGTGCCGGCTTACTTCAACGATGCTGAACGTCAAGCGACAAAAGACGCGGGTAAAATCGCTGGACTTGAAGTTGAACGTATTATTAACGAACCAACCGCAGCGGCACTTGCTTACGGTATTGATAAAGGTGATCAAGACCAAACAGTCTTAGTGTATGACCTTGGTGGCGGTACGTTTGACGTATCGATCTTAGATATCGGTGACGGTACATTTGAAGTTATCGCAACAGCAGGGGATAATCGTCTTGGTGGGGATGACTTTGACCAAGTCATTATCGACTATATGGTACAAGAATTCAAGAAAGAAAATGGCATTGATTTATCTAAAGATAAAATGGCGCTACAACGTCTAAAAGACGCAGCTGAAAAAGCGAAAAAAGACCTTTCAGGTGTCGGTCAAACCCAAATTTCACTTCCATTTATTACTGCAGGTGAAGCCGGACCATTACACATGGAAATGAACTTAACACGTGCGAAGTTTGAAGAGTTATCAAGTGATTTAGTTGAACGTACAATGGGTCCTACTCGTCAAGCTTTACGTGATGCTGGATTAAAAGCATCTGAGATTCATAAAGTGCTACTTGTTGGTGGTTCAACACGTATTCCTGCTGTGCAAGAAGCAATTAAAAAAGAAACAGGACAAGAACCTTCTAAAGGTGTAAACCCTGATGAAGTGGTATCTCTTGGTGCTGCAATTCAAGGTGGGGTCTTACAAGGGGATGTTAAAGACGTTGTCTTACTTGATGTGACACCTCTCTCACTCGGGATCGAAACGATGGGTAGTGTGACAACGAAATTAATCGAACGTAACACAACCATTCCAACAAGTCACTCACAAGTATTCTCAACTGCAGCGGATAGCCAAACAGCGGTAGATATCCATGTCTTACAAGGTGAGCGTGAAATGGCAGCGGACAATAAAACGCTCGGTCGCTTCCAGTTAACTGATATTCCACCAGCACCACGTGGCGTACCACAAATCGAAGTATCATTTGATATCGATGCGAATGGTATTGTTAACGTTCGTGCCAAAGACTTAGGAACAAACAAAGAACAATCAATTACCATCCAATCATCTTCAGGTCTTTCAGAAGAAGAAGTTGAAAACATGGTAAAAGACGCAGAAGAAAACGCTGAAGCTGACAAACAACGTCGTGAAGAAATTGATCTACGTAACGCAGCGGATCAACTTGTGTTCCAAACAGACAAGACATTAAAAGACTTAGGTGAAAACATAAGTGATGACGAAAAACAAAAAGCAGAAGCAGCTAAAGACGCACTAAAACAAGCGTTAGAAGGCGAAGATTTAGAAGATATTACAGCGAAGAAAGATGCACTTGAACAAGAAGTACAAGCACTATCAACAAAGCTTTATGAACAAGCGCAACAACAAGCGCAACAAGCACAAGGCGAAGAACAAGCTGGAAGCGATGACGATGTTGTTGATGCAGAATATGAAGAGGTTGACGACGAAGAAAAGTAATCTCTTTCTTTTGAAAAAGTCAAAGTCAAGTCTACTTGGCTTTGACTCTTTTCATGTTAATGATCGAAACAATATTGTACTTCTTATTTTGTGCATGTTATGATTAAGGTTATGTGAAATGAGAAGTGACGGGAGTGAAAATCTATGAGTAAACGTGATTATTATGAAGTGCTCGGTGTAGAAAAAGGGGCTTCAAAAGAAGAAATTAAAAAAGCATATCGTAAACTCGCTCGGAAATATCACCCGGACGTAAACAAAGATACGGATGCTCCAGATAAATTTAAAGAAGCGAAAGCAGCTTATGAAGTGTTAAGCAATGAACAAAAACGTGCCCAATATGACCAATTTGGTCATGCAGGTCCTCAACAACAAGGATTTGGTGGCGGCGGTTTTGGCGGCGAAGATTTTGGCGATATTTTCGACATGTTCTTTGGTGGTGGCAGACGTCGTGACCCAAATGCTCCGCGACAAGGTAATGATTTACAATATACGATGGTCTTAGGATTTGAAGAGGCGATCTTTGGTAAGGAAACAGACATTTCAATTCCAAAAGAAGAAGAATGTGAAACGTGTCACGGGAGTGGTGCTAAACCAGGTACACAACCAGAAACATGCCAACACTGTCACGGGAGTGGTCAACTTAACGTTGAACAAAACACACCATTTGGTCGTGTCGTCAATAAACGTGTGTGTCACCACTGTAATGGGACAGGAAAAGAAATTAAAGAGAAATGTCCAACCTGTCATGGTCAAGGCCGTGTGAAAAAACAGAAGAAAATTCATGTTAAGATTCCAGCAGGTATTGATGATGGTCAACAAATCCGTATCCCAGGAAAAGGCGAAGCGGGGGTTAATGGTGGACCAAGTGGTGATCTTTATGTTGTCGTACAAGTCAAACGTCATGAATTTTATCAACGTGAAGGCGATCATATTTTCTGTGAAATGCCAATTACTTATACCCAAGCAGCATTAGGTGATGAAATCGAAGTACCAACAGTGCACGGAAAAGTGAAGCTTAAAGTACCTTCAGGTACGCAAACAGGTAAGACGTTTAGATTAAAAGGGAAAGGTGCACCAAATGTACGTGGCTATGGTCATGGTGACCAACACGTTAAGATTCGTGTCATTACCCCAACAAATCTAACAGAGCGTCAAAAAGAATTATTAAGAGAATTTAATGAATTAAGCGGAAATGAACCGATGGATGAAAATGAAGGGTCCTTTTTCGATCGAGTAAAACGCGCCTTTAAGGGTGAGTAAATAAAGAAAAGAGAGTGATTGTCATGAACTGGTCCGAACTCTGTATTCATACGACCAATGAAGCGATTGAACCGGTATCAAATATTTTACATGAAGCAGGCGCAAGTGGTGTTGTTATTGAGGATAAAGCTGACTTTTTAAAAACGAGAGAGAATGTTTTTGGTGAAATCTATGATTTAGACCCTGAGGATTATCCTGAAGAAGGTGTGATTCTCAAAGCCTACTTGTCTGTGAATAGCTTTCTAGGTGAAACGGTTGACCAAATTAAAGAGGCAATCAATCAATTGATCGCTTATGACATTGACTTAGGACTAAATCAAATATCCGTTAGCGAAGTTAATGAAGAACAATGGGCAACGGCTTGGAAAAAGTATTATAAACCGGTTAAGATTTCAAATCATATTACGATTACCCCCACATGGGAAGACTACACACCCGTTGGTGCTGACGAGTTAATCATTGAACTAGACCCTGGTATGGCATTTGGGACGGGGACACACCCAACCACCGTGTTGAGTATTCAAGCGATTGAAAATTATTTATCGAGTGGTGATACCGTTATCGATGTCGGTACCGGTTCGGGTGTCTTAAGTATTGCCGCGGCTAAACTAGGTGCGAGTCATATCGATGCGTATGATTTAGATGAAGTTGCTGTTCATTCGGCGCGTATAAATACGAAACTGAATCACGTTCATGACGTCGTGACAATCAAGCAAAACAACTTACTCCAAGGTGTTGAAACATCAGTCAATATTGTGGTGGCGAACATATTAGCCGAGATTATTCTTTTATTTGAACAGGATGCTTTTAAAGCTCTTAAACCAGGAGGTTATTTTATTACGTCTGGAATTATTATGCAGAAAAAAGATCATGTTAAGCAAGCATTAATCGACGCAGGATTTGACATTATCGAAGTAAATCAAATGGAAGATTGGATTTCGATTGTGGCTAAAAAGCCAGAAAACGAGTAAAGGGTGACACGTGATGCAATATTATTTTGTTGAGAAAGATCAGTGGCAAGGTGAACAAGTTACCATTACAGGTGATGATTATCATCATCTTGTCAATGTGATGCGAAAAAAAGTAGACGATCATGTCATCTGCAGTCATCCGGATGGTAAACAAGCCATCTGTCAAATTACTGCGATCGATGAACAAGTCACTTTACGACTCGTTGATTATTTGGATGCTCAGACAGAGTTACCGGTTGATGTCACGATCGTGCAAGGCCTACCTAAAGGTGATAAATTGGACTGGATCGTGCAAAAAGCTACTGAGCTTGGCGCACGATCTTTTGTGCCGTTTAATGCCGTTCGGTCGATTGTGAAGTGGGATAAGAAAAAAGAAGGCAAGAAATTAGCGCGCTTACAAAAGATTGTAAAGGAAGCGAGTGAGCAGTCACATCGACAAATCTTACCTGAGATCTACTCTGTTCAGACGCTTATGAATATTGTAGAATTAAGTCATGAGTATGATCATTTATTTATGGCTTATGAAGAAACGGCCCGCGAACTCGAGTCAAACAAACTCTCGCATCACTTTAACAAGATTCAACCAGGTGATCGGGTCTTGATTGTGATTGGCCCTGAAGGTGGACTGGATGAGAAAGAGGTCCATGCTTTTTATGAGGCTCATTTTCAAGCGATCCGTTTAGGGCCAAGAATATTGCGGACAGAAACCGCCCCATTATACTTATTATCAGCACTATCTTATTATTTTGAAGAAACGGAGTGAGAAGATGACGACAGTTGCCTTTCATACATTAGGTTGTAAAGTAAATCAATATGAAACAGAAGGAATATGGCAGTCATTTAAAAATCAAGGATATGAACGCGTTGATTTTGAAGCCATCGCGGATATTTATGTGATTAATACGTGTACCGTAACCAATACAGGTGATAAGAAATCACGTCAAATTATTCGACGTGCGATTCGCAAAAATCCTGAAGCCGTCGTCTGTGTAACGGGGTGTTATGCTCAAGTATCACCAGGTGAAGTCATGGAGATTCCTGGTGTCGACGTTGTGGTCGGTACTCAGGACCGCGGGAAGATGATTGACTATATAGAACAACATATTGAGACCCGCGAACCAGTGAATGGTGTCTCAAACATTATGAAAAACCGTGTCTTTGAAGAAATGGATGTTCCGGACTTTTCAGATCGTACCCGGGCGAATTTAAAGATTCAAGAAGGCTGTAATAACTTCTGTACATTCTGTATTATTCCATGGTCCCGCGGATTATTACGCTCACGTGAGCCGGAGAATGTAATTAAACAAGCTCAACAACTTGTCGATGCCGGCTATAAGGAAGTTGTTTTAACTGGTATTCACACCGCTGGATATGGAGAAGATTTTACCGACTATGACTTTGCAGATTTGTTGTCAGACCTAGAGACAAAAGTCGATGGCTTAAAGCGGATTCGTATTTCTTCTATTGAGGCGAGTCAAATTACGGAAAAAGTGATGCAAGTGATTGATGAGTCAGAAAAAATTGTGCGTCACTTACACGTGCCGCTACAAGCTGGATCTGATACGGTGCTGGAACGGATGCGCCGTAAATATTCTACTGAGTTTTATAAATCACAAATAAATCGATTGAAACAAGCCTTACCAGGTTTAGCGGTCACATCTGACGTGATTGTTGGTTTCCCGGGGGAAACAGATGAGGAGTTTATGGAGACGTATCGCTTTATTCAAGAGATTGGTTTTTCAGAACTGCATGTCTTTCCGTTCTCAAAACGAACAGGCACACCAGCAGCTAAGATGGCTGACCAAGTTAATGATGAGGTAAAAAATGACCGGGTGCACAGACTGATGACCCTCTCAGAACAACAAGCAAAAGCCTATGCAAGTCGTTATGAAGGGGACGTTGTTGAAGTTATTCCTGAAGAAGTTGAAGAAATTGATGGCCAAACATGGTTAACGGGTTACTCAGACAATTATATGCGTCTTCAATTTGTCGGTGAAGCTTCTATGATTGGTGAAATTGTTCGTGTAAAACTAACAAAAGCCGGCTATCCGATCAATCAAGGTGAATTTGTTCGAGTGATGTCAGAACCACGATTAACTGAAGTATAATCACGCTTTTATAGTGATTGTTCTTGTTTTTTTGTCAAAGTTCTTGTTTGTTTGAAAACAAAACATTGACCTAAAAATATCTATATATTATAATGTCATAGAGACATTTTTCGTCCTATGGCTAAAATGTCCTATCAAAATGTTGGATGCTTCGGAGGGAGGGAAATTAGCATGTCAAATACAACTCGCGTTCGTAAAAACGAGTCTCTTGAAGATGCTCTTCGTCGCTTTAAACGCAGTGTATCAAAATCAGGTACAATGTCTGAATATCGTAAGCGTGAATTTTATGAAAAACCTAGCGTAAAACGTAAGAAGAAATCTGAGGCGGCTAGAAAGCGTAAGTAATTACCGATAAGAAGATTGTTTTCTTATAAAGAGGGTGTAGAAAGTAATGTCATTGTTAGAAACGTTAAACCAAGATATGAAACAAGCGATGCGCAATAAGGAAAAGCAAAAGCTAAGTACAATTCGCATGGTGAAAGCTTCACTTCAAAATGAAGCAATCAAGCTTGGTAACGAGTCATTATCTGAAGAAGCAGAACTCACTGTTTTAGCTCGTGAGCTAAAACAGCGTAAGGATTCCCTCCGTGAATTTAAAGAAGCTGGACGCGATGATCTTGTTGAGAGTCTTGATCGAGAGATTGAGTTTTTACAAGAATATATGCCAGAGCAGCTATCAGATGACGAGCTTGAAGCAATTGTTATTGAAACAATCGAACAAGTTCAAGCGACATCTAAACAAGAGATGGGTAAAGTGATGGGTGCGCTTATGCCGAAGGTTAAAGGCAAAGCGGATGGAACACAAGTGAATAAACTCGTGCAAAAACATTTATCATAAATATTACGAAATCTCAAATGAAAAAGATCTTATCCTATTGGATAGGGTCTTTTTTACTTTTTATAAAAGAACCAAGAGATTTTACAATATTTTTTGATATTTACATGTTATACTGATACCATAGTATGGTAAGGTTCTTCAATATTGACATTTATAAGAAGGAGGTGGTGAAGTGAAGAAGATTTATGCTATTATGTTGATGTTAGTCATTCTTATACCGGTTGTACACGTCCTCGGGCCACAATCTGTTGAAGCAGACGGTGAAACCGTTTATGTGATTCCGATTGAAAATGAAGTTGAAAAAGGATTGGGAGCATTTTTAACTCGCGCAATTAATGAAGCTCAAGAACAAGAAGCCGACCATATTGTTTTTGAAGTGAATACACCTGGTGGTCTTGTAGAAGCAGCTAATGATATTGGTGAACTGTTGCAAGCTGTAGAGATTGACACAACGACTTACATACGTTCACGTGCGCTCTCAGCTGGCTCGTATATCGCCCTATTTTCGGATAACATCTATATGGCTCCGCAGGCAACGATTGGCGCAAGCGGGATCATTAACAATGATGGAACAGCTGCTGATCAAAAAGCGCAGTCTTACTGGCGCGAGGCAATGGGTAGTGCAGCAGAAGCAGGAGGAAGAGAGCGTATTTATGCTGAGGCAATGGCAGATGCATCGATTGATTTACCTGAATATAATGCCCCGGAAGGAACTTATTTGACACTCGGACCAACAAAAGCTCTAGAGGTCGGCTACTCTAACGGGACTGTTGCATCACTTAATGATGTTTTAGTAGCGCTTGAATTAGAAAATGCCACCATCGTTGATGTTGAGCAGCAACCGGCTGAATCTCTAGCAAGATTTCTAACAAACTCTGTTGTTGTTTCAATCTTGTTGTCACTAGCAGGCATTGGTCTTGTTGTCGAATTGTATTCACCAGGTTTTGGTGTTGCAGGTTCTGTTGGACTGATTAGTTTACTGTTATTCTTCTATGGACACTTAATCGCAGGGCTTGCCGGTTATGAGGTCTTTGTGTTATTGATTCTTGGTGCTGCACTCATTGTGATAGAATTCTTTGTCCCAGGGGGAATTCTCGGTGGCTTAGGAACAATGAGTATTATCGTGAGTTTATTTATGGCAACAGACAATATTTTTGCTTTGAGTCTGAGTCTTTTAATTGCCATTACCCTGACAATTTTAGTTGCCGTTTATCTGTATAAGCGGATTGGCTTACAAAAAGGTTTATTGCGCCATATTATTCTGGCTGACCGGGAGACGGTTGATAAGGGTTATGTGTCATCTGTTAGTCGCAAGCAACTCGTCGGGCTAACAGGACGTGCACTTACACCACTGAGACCTTCAGGAACAGGTTTATTTGAAGGTGAACGCTTAGATATTGTATCGGTTGGAAACTTTATCAACCAAAATGATCCGATTGAAATTATCTCAGTCAATGGGTCACGTATCGTTGTACAACGAATCGAAGAGGAGGAAAAATAATTATGAATGAATTTAATACTGTACAGCATTTTTTCCCAATCATTGCGATTGGAATTATCATTATTGCACTTGTCGTTCTATTAACGTTTGTGCCAGTGGCACTGTGGATTAGTGCGTTAGCGGCAGGGGTTAAAGTAAGTATTTTCACATTAGTCGGTATGCGTTTACGTCGCGTTGTGCCAAATCGTGTCATCAATCCCCTTATTAAGGCTCATAAAGCGGGTGTTGATGTCAACACAAATCAATTAGAATCCCACTATTTAGCGGGTGGTAATGTTGACCGGGTTGTGAATGCTCTTATTGCTGCACAACGTGCCAATATTGAACTAAGTTTTGAACGTGCGGCTGCGATTGATTTAGCAGGTCGTGACGTCTTACAAGCGGTTCAGATGAGTGTTAACCCGAAAGTGATTGAAACACCGTTTATCGCAGGTATTGCGATGGATGGGATTGAAGTGAAAGCCAAAGCACGTATTACCGTACGTGCCAATATTGACCGCCTTGTCGGTGGTGCGGGTGAAGAGACTGTTATTGCCCGTGTTGGTGAAGGTGTTGTTAGTACGATCGGTAGTTCAAAATCCCACAAGCAAGTGCTTGAAAATCCAGACTCTATCTCACACAATGTCTTAAATCGTGGGTTAGACGCTGGGACAGCCTTTGAAATTCTCTCAATTGATATTGCCGATGTTGATATCGGTAAAAATATTGGGGCGATTCTTCAAACTGACCAAGCGGAAGCAGATAAAAACATTGCCCAGGCAAAAGCCGAAGAACGTCGGGCGATGGCTGTGGCCGAAGAACAAGAAATGGTTGCCCGCGTTCAAGAGATGCGCGCGAAGGTGGTCGAAGCAGAAGCAGATGTGCCACGCGCACTAGCCGAAGCCTTACGCAGTGGTCATATGGGTGTCATGGATTACATGAATTACCGTAATATTGGTGCTGATACTGAGATGAGAGACTCAATCGGCAAAATGTCAGAAGAAGATACAGATGAGGAATAGATTGTCTGTGACAAAAATGAAGTGGATGTGATCAAATGGAAGATATTATTGTTCCATTAATCAGTTTCTTAATTATAGTCGGATCAAGTGTATTAAAATCTAAATCCGATGAGGGTAAACAAGCTGAAAAGAAAACACCAAAACAAATGAAAACTAAACCTCAACCAGTGATGACTGAGCGAACAGAACCGTCACCTCAGGTTGAGACCTACAGTGAATATGAGTATTCGCCGTATGCAGAAGCCGAGCGGGAGGAGAAACTGTCGACCAATCAGACGATGGAATCGCAACTACATGATTTACGGGATAAGTTAGCAGTTGACTCGAAAAAAGAGTCTGATCGAAAGGTAAGAGTGTCAAGGCAACAGATGAACAAGACAACAAAAGATATGCCGGCACCTGAACCTAAAAAACAAGTAAAACGCTCGCTTGCTTTAAAGAATCAGCTATCAAAAGGTGGTTTAAAGCGCAGTGTGATTATGGCGGAAGTCTTATCGCCCCCGCGCGCGAAAAAACCTTATCAAACGAGAAAGTATAATTAATTATTTACCCTTAACGCAGATGTGCGTTAAGGGTTTTTACTTATTTTCAATCAAGTCGGTAGGAATCTAGTTACTCAGCAGTCATTTCTTTAGCAACGCTTTGATGGACGCCCAATCAAATCAAACGATGATGAAAAAATTTTGCATCAATTGATTGAGAGTGGTAAAGTAAACGTGACCACCATTTATTAATGATTATTTAACTTAAGGGAGTTTATTTATGACACATTTGATTGATTTAGTATTTAAGGACCATGATGAAGTCCAGGCGTTGTTCGGGACAGAAGACCGCCACCTTCATCTTATTGAAGATAAATTATCAGTGACCATTATTACTCGCGGGGAAGAAGTGCGTGTTGAAGGTGGAGCAACGGATGCTGAGTTAGTAAATGCTGTGTTAAAAGCATTGATTGATGTCATTAGACGTGGCAATAGTGTTACCGAGCGCGATGTTATTTATGCTGTTGACCTAGCCAAGAAAGGGCGAATTGATCAATTTCATCAATTGTTTGAAGAAGAAATTATGCGTACACACCTTGGTCAGCCAATTCGAGTAAAAACGATCGGTCAACGTGGCTATGTGAACCAAATGAAAAAACAGGATGTTGTTTTTGGTATTGGTCCTGCCGGTACTGGAAAAACTTTTTTAGCCGTCGTTATGGCGGTGAGAGCATTAAAAAAAGGAGATATTAAACGGATTATTCTTACGCGGCCCGCTGTTGAAGCTGGTGAAAGTTTAGGTTTTTTACCAGGGGACTTAAAAGAAAAAGTCGATCCGTATTTACGTCCGCTTTATGACAGTTTACACGCGATACTAGGTCAGGAACATACTACTCGTCTGATTGAACGGGGAACGATTGAAATTGCACCACTTGCCTATATGCGGGGACGGACGTTAGATGATGCTTATGTTATTCTTGATGAAGCACAAAATACCACGCCTAATCAAATGAAAATGTTCTTGACCCGGTTAGGATTTGGCTCAAAAATGATTGTGACCGGTGATATAACTCAAGTCGACCTACCAAGAGGGACAGATTCAGGCTTACGTTCAGTTGAAAATAGATTAAAACATGTATCAGGAATCAGCTTTGTTTATTTAAAACAACAAGATGTTGTGAGACACCCTGTCGTTCAACGAATCATCGATGCCTATGAACAAGAATAGTTCATCAGACCGTCATTTTTTGTGATGGTCTTTTTCTCTGTGAATTAACTGACCAAAAAAAGTTGATGTGTGGTAAAATGTAGTTAATGTCACAAGCTAAAGGAGTTTTGTGCGTGAAAATGCGGTTAGAACGGATAATTAAGTCGTATCAACATATCATTATTTGGGTTACCCTTATCTTTATCGGCATTGGACTCTTCTTATTACTCGTCTCAAATGTCTATACTGAGACATTTGAAATCGAACGCTTTAGTCAAGCACAAGAAACGATTCAATCGCCAATTACGATTGAGGATACGAAGGAAACTGAGCGATTACAACGTGAAGCGGTGCAAGCTGTAGGTGATCGATACGAAGTGTTACATAGTATTACCTCAGAACAGTTAGCACTGATTGAAGATATCTTTGAAGCGATTGAGGTCGTGAATAAACCTGTCATTGTTGAAAATGAACAACCAGATGACGCAGATACGACTAACAATTCAGACAGTGAAGATGAACCAACAACAAAACTGGCAGAAGTTGAAAGAACGATACCGGAGAAGTTACAATTGTTAAAAGAAATGTTAGGTGAAGACGTCTATCAATCCCTATCTCAGGAGGAGTGGGAAATAGTAATGTCTATGTCTACTGCTCAAAAAAACAGCAGTTATACATTACTTGTTAGTGCGCTTAATGAAGCATTTAATGAAGGAATCACGCGAGATGAGTTACCAGAAAAAAAACAGAGTTTAACTGATCGATTGCGGTATTCAATGCTACCAGAAGACATTGTCGCAACATTAAGTACACTCGGTCAAGCCTTGCTTGTTGAAAATTCATTTTTCTCAATCGAAAAGACGATGACTGCTGAAGAACAAGCCTTAAATAATGTTGAACCACAAATGATCAGAGCGGGAGAAGTTATCGTAAGAGAAGGACAGACAATCTCTAATGATATATATGAAACACTGTCACTCGTTGGTTTATTAGATCAAGGACGAAATTTTTATCCGCTTATAGGTCTTGGATTTTTTGTAGTCTTGTTAGTGAGTATACTTGGTTATGGCTTTTACTTTGACGTTGATTTGACAAGAGATAGAGGCAAGCATGCATTTGCATTACTGATTTTAACGCTAGTACCGTTAATCATCATGAAGTTTATGAGTCTGATTGAAGTAGAGGCTACAAGTCTTTATTTACTGATGCCTATTGCGTCTGTCAGCATGTTGATTCGGTTATTATTTAAAGAAAAACTGGCAATCCTTTATGCCTTATTCTTTAGTTTAGCAGCTACGGTGTTATTCAATCAGGCGATTCCAGGCGCACTTAACTTACAAGCGGGCGTGTATATTTTATTCTCTCAACTTGGAACTATTTTTGTGTTGCGAAAAGTGACAGAAAGATTTACCATTTTAAAGGTTGTGCTCGTAAATAGCCTTGTAAACAGTATCGTTATTCTTAGCTTTCTCTTAATTGCTTATGAGAGTTATACTTGGACGTTTATTATGATGCAAGTAGGTTTTGGGATTATTCAAGCGATAATTTCAGGCGTTGTTGTTGTTGGAACGTTGCCTTTCTTTGAATCAATTTTAAGTATTTTATCTGATACAAAATTAATTCGATTAGCGAATCCAAACCATCCGTTACTTAAAAAAATATTAACTGAAGCACCGGGAACGTATCACCACAGTTTAATGGTTGCTAATCTTAGTGAAGCGGCGTGTGAAGCGATTGGGGCGAATGGTTTATTTGCTCGTGTAGCCAGCTACTTCCATGATATTGGTAAAACAGCACATCCACATTATTTCATTGAAAATCAAATGGGGATTCAAAACCCACACGACTTTTTGTCACCCATTCAAAGTGCAACGATTATTTTATCCCATACACTTGACGGGGCTAGAATATTAAAAGCAAATAAATTTCCGCAAGAAATTATTGATGTGGCGAAACAGCACCATGGAACCACGCTTGTGAAGTACTTTTATTATCAGGCAAAAGAATCGTTGCCTGATGTAGAAGAAGAAAAATTCCGTTACCCAGGTCCTAAACCACAAACCAAAGAGAATGCGGTCATTTCCATTTGTGATTCAGTCGAAGCAGCTGTAAGATCAATGAAAGAACCGACGAAGGAAAAAATCGATAACTTGATCCAAGCAATTATCAATGACCGGATGCAAGATGGTCAATTTGATGACTGTCACTTAACATTCTTGGATTTAAGAAAAATTAGCTATACATTATCTGAAACGTTAAATGGTATTTATCATTCTCGGATTGAATATCCAGACGAAAAGAAAGGATGAGCCCTATGTTAATAGACTATCTGAATGATACAGACGAGGTATTAGACACATACATGTTGCTCGTTGATGAACTGCTTCACTATGCCGCAAAGGAAGAACAGGTATCCGACTTTGCTGAATTATCGGTGACCTTTGTTGACGATGCTCGAATTCAAGAACTCAATCGTGATTTTCGAGACAAAGATCAACCGACCGATGTGATATCATTTGCATTACTTGAGGAAACTGACGATGGTTATCCTATCGAACCGTTGCCCGGCATGCCAGAAGTACTGGGTGACATTATTATTTCGGTTGACCGAACGAAAGAACAAGCTGAGCGATACGAACACAGTTTTGAGCGAGAACTTGGATTTTTAGCCTTACACGGGTTCTTGCATTTACTTGGTTATGATCACATTGAACCCGAAGATGAAAAAGTAATGAATAAAAAACAAGAGGAACTGCTTAATGGCTTCGGATTATCAAGAGATTAAACAAAAAACAATTGGATTGAAATATGCCATTAATGGTCTAATATTCGCGTTTAAAAATGAAATCAATATGCGGGTTCATATCTTATTCACAGTGAGTGTCATCATTTTAGGTTTTGTTTTTCGCGTGAGCTTCACAGAGTGGGTCTTATTGTTTTTAACTTTTGGCCTCGTGCTCTCTTCGGAAGTATTTAATACAGCCGTTGAAATGTTGCTGGACTATTTAGCGCCTGAATGGCATCCAAAAGTGGGTATCATTAAAGATTTAACCGCTGGTGGGGTATTAGTAGCGAGTGGTATTGCGCTCGTGATTGGCTCGATTATTTTTATTCCTAAATTACTTGCACTATTTTTGTAACAACATGACATGGGGGAACATATATGACAAATCAATTATTTAAATCAGGTTTTATTACAATCATCGGTCGACCAAACGTAGGGAAATCAACCTTCTTGAACCGTGTAATAGGACAAAAAATTGCTATTATGAGTGATAAAGCACAAACAACAAGAAATACAATTCAAGGGGTACTCACGACTGACGATGCTCAGCTTGTGTTTATTGACACACCAGGGATTCATAAGCCTAAGCACCGTTTAGGTGACTTTATGGTCAAACTTGCTGAAAACACCCTAAACGAAGTCGATGCGGTCATGTTTATGATCAATGCAGAAGAAGGCTTTGGTCGCGGAGACCAGTATATTATTGACCGCTTAGCGTCTGTGAAAAAGCCTGTTTACTTGATCATCAATAAAATTGATCGGATTCATCCAGATGACTTGTTTAAGCTAATTACGCAATATAAGGATAAATATGATTTTAAAGAAATTGTTCCGATTTCAGCACTGGAAGGCAACAATGTTGATCATTTATTAGCGGTTTTAACCGACCAACTAGAAGAGGGACCACAGTATTATCCGAAAGACCAAGTGACTGACCATCCTGAACGGTTTATTATTGGTGAACTCATTCGTGAGAAAGTTTTGCATCATACCCGTGAAGAAGTCCCGCATTCGATTGCGGTCGTCGTTGAAAAAATCGAGAAAAACCCGGATGAAAAAGTACTTGTTCAGGCAACGATTATAGTGGAACGCTCGACACAAAAAGGAATTGTGATTGGGAAACAAGGCACAATGTTGAAAAAAATCGGTCACCAAGCTCGGCGTGATATCGAACGTTTGCTTGGTAATAAAGTGTATTTAGAACTTTGGGTGAAAGTGAAAAAAGATTGGCGTAATCAAGAGCGCTATTTAAGTGAATTTGGATTTGATCCAGAAAATTATCGTTAAGGTAAATTTAAGGGTAGGGGACGGTTTTCATGTTTGAAAAAACAGAAGCAATTGTTATTCGAACGTTTGATTATAAAGAAACACACAAAATTGTTACCTTGATGACGAAACGATTCGGTAAAATTGCCGTGATTGCACAAGGAGCGAAAAAACCGAAAAGTAGAAACGGTGCTATTTCACAAATGTTCATTCAAGGTGACTTTTTACTAAGAGTAGGTAAAGGCTTAGGTACCCTCCAGCAAGGCGATGTGATTCATTCTTTTCGGAAGATAAGAGAAGATTTATTTAAAACGGCCTATGCGAGTTACATGACCGAGCTGACATACCGTGTGTTAGATGAACGCACACCCTTACCCTTTATTTACGATCAACTCCTGAAGACACTAACAGCGATTGAACAAGATAAAGATCCAGAAGTCGTGACGATGATGTACGAAATGAAGCTTTATCCATTGTTGGGTATAAAGCCAATCTTAGATCACTGTCAGTCCTGCGGGACAACTGAGAACTTGACGCACTTTTCAATTGGTGATGGTGGAGCGCTTTGTCAAGCGTGCGGTAAGCGTGACGCTTATAGCTTCGCTTTAAATCCGCAAGTGATTAAATTGATGCGTCTTTTTTTAGAAGTCGATGTGAACCGGGTTGAGAATATTTCAGTAAAACCAGAAAACAAACAGTTAATTAATAACGTGCTCAAGGAATACTTTGAACACCATTCAGGTGTGTTTTTAAAATCGCGTCGATTTTTAGATCAGTTGGATGCATTAAAGTAGTGCTTGACAAACGGCTGTTGTTTCATTAAGATTTTAACTAGATTATCTTTATAAGCGATGAAAGAGAAGAGTAGAATAAGCGAACGGTTTTTGTAGCGAATTTGGGATAGTGAAAGCCAAATAATCGTCCTTGTTTGAAGGCACTCTTGAGCAAATTATTCACAAAAAGTGACTAAAGCGAGCTTTAGTAAATAGGGTGGAACCGCGGAAATCCCGTCCCTATGTTTCGATCAATGATTGAAGCATAGGGACGGGATTTTTTATGTGGTACTGAAAGAAGCTAGCGACACCAATCATGTAAAGAATGAAGGATTCAAAAAAAGGAGGACAATTGCATGCATATTCAAGATATGATTTTAACATTACAAAAGCATTGGTCAGATGAAGGCTGTATTTTAATGCAAGCCTATGATACAGAAAAAGGGGCCGGTACGATGTCGCCGATGACCTTACTGAGAAGTTTAGGTCCGGAGCCTTGGAATGTGGCCTATGTAGAACCATCACGTCGTCCAGCTGATGGTCGTTATGGTGATAACCCTAATCGTTTGTATCAACACCATCAGTTTCAGGTAATCATGAAACCATCACCAGATAATATTCAAGAACTATACTTAGATTCATTAAAGAAATTAGGCATTAATCCGTTAGAACATGATATCCGCTTCGTTGAAGATAACTGGGAAAATCCAACCCTCGGTGCGGCCGGTCTTGGATGGGAAGTGTGGCTAGATGGGATGGAAATCACCCAATTCACATATTTCCAACAAATTGGTGGCCTTGAAGCTAAGCCAGTTGCAGTTGAGATTACTTACGGAATCGAGCGTTTAGCATCATATATCCAAGACAAAGAAAATGTCTTTGATTTAACCTGGACAGAAGGCGTTACAGTAAGTGATATTTTCTATCAACCAGAATTTGAACATTCTACCTATACTTTTGAAGCGTCAGACACAGACTTGTTGTTTAACCTGTTTAACCAATATGAACAAGAAGCTAAGCGTGCGATGGAAAAGGCACTCGTCTTCCCAGCCTATGATTATGTCTTAAAGTGTTCTCATACCTTTAACTTACTAGATGCACGTGGGGTTATTTCTGTGACGGAAAGAACCGGTTATATTGGACGGGTAAGAAACTTAGCGCGTGAAATAGCAAAATTATATGTAGAAAAACGAGAAGCATTAGGCTTCCCGCTGTTAAAAGAGGAGGGCTCTCATGACAACAAGTAATGTTTTATTCGAAATTGGTTTAGAAGAAATGCCAGCACGGTTCCTTTCAGATACAGAAAAACAATTAACTGAAAAAACAAAGGCGTGGCTGGAAGCTTCACGTTTAGCTTATAGTGAGATTGATACGTTTATAACACCGAGACGCTTTGCGGTCCTTATTCATAACCTTGAGTCCAAACAACCTGACCTTAATGAGGAAGTGCGTGGACCCAAATTACAAATCGCAAAAGACCAAGCCGGTGAATGGTCAAAAGCAGCCATTGGTTTTTGCAAAGGGCAAGGCAAAACAGTTGATGATATTGTTGTGAAAACAGTTGACGGTCATGACTATATTTTTGTTGAAAAATATATTGAAGGAAAATTGGCGACAGCTATCTTACCAGCTTTTAAAGACGTTGTTTTATCACTAAATTTCCCTAAGAACATGCGCTGGGGTAATCGTTCGCTACGGTTTATTCGTCCGATTAAATGGATCCTTGCGTTAAATGATGCTGAAGTGATTCCATTTGAAATAGAAGGTGTCACATCAGGCAATGAAACAAGAGGACATCGCTTCCTTGGTCAAACGATTACAGTTAAGGATGCTTTAGCATACGAGGCAGCATTAAAAGAAGAATATGTGATTGCTGATGCAAATAAAAGACAGTCAATGATTGTTGAGCAAATTAAAGCACTTGAGACTGAACAAGATTTCGTCGTACCAATCGATGAAGACTTACTAGAAGAGGTCACTCACCTCGTGGAATACCCAACCGTCTTCTTCGGAGAGTTTAGCCAAGATTTCTTAGATGTACCTGAAGAGGCGCTTATTACCTCAATGAAAGAACACCAACGCTACTTCCCGGTCAGACAAACCGATCAGACATTATTGCCTTACTTCATTGCTGTTCGAAACGGTAATCGTGATCATATTGATACGGTAAAGCGCGGAAATGAAAAAGTATTAAATGCACGATTAAAAGATGCGGTCTTCTTTTATGAAGAGGATCAAAAACAATCGATTGAAGCAAATAATGAAAAATTAACACGCATGGTTTTCCAAGAAAAATTAGGTACGTTGCATGATAAAGTTGAACGTGTGGAAGCCATCAGTCAAAGTGTGGCGATTGCTTTACAACTCGATCAACCTGTCGTGAAGGATGTTCGTCGTGCTGCTGAAATTAGCAAATTTGATTTAGTGACTCAGATGGTCAATGAGTTTACGAACTTGCAAGGGGTTATGGGAGAAAAGTATGCCCGCCTAAAAGGTGAGAGTGACGCCGTTAGTATCGCTTTGAATGAACAATACATGCCACGACACGCTCATGATGATTTACCTGCATCAACTGTTGGTCAAATCCTTAGTGTCTCCGATAAAATGGATACCATTGTTGGTTGTATCGCGGTTGGCTTAATGCCAACGGGCTCACAAGACCCTTATGCCTTACGTCGACAAGCTATGGGTGTTGTTCAAATTTTAGAACGTTTTGGTTGGTCTTTATCCTTTGAAAATCTATTAGACCTGATTATCAGTCACTATGAAACAACCAGTATCGAAGTGGATGATTATCAAGTGGTCAATCAGAATGTGACAGACTTTTTCCGGGCGCGAGTGAGTTTCTTAGCAAAAGAACGTGGCATCGAACGTGATGTTGTAGAAGCTGTTACACATAGAGGGCTCGGTCAATTACATCAACTCTTTATTAAGGCCGAGTTATTAGAAGAAAAACGAAAAGATGAAAGTTTTAAACAAACCGAAGAAGCACTTGTGCGCTCAATGAATTTGGCGAACAAAGCAACAACAACAGAAGTTGAGGCGCATCTTTTTGAGAATGAATCGGAAACAGCCTTGTATCAAACACTTTTAGAAGTTAGAGCAGCCTATGAGGCCCGGATATCAGAAGAAGCTTATCAAGAAGCCTTATCAGAATTAGAAGCTCTTACACCAGCGATCAATCGTTTCTTTGATGAGACAATGGTTATGGTTGAAAATGAGAAAGTAAAAAATAACCGTTTGGCTTTACTAAATCAGGTCAAACAACTCGTCGACTTAATCGGTGATTTTACCCAAATCGAATGGAAACAACAATTTTAAAAAAGTTTGAGGTGATAACATGGTTAAACCTGTGATTTACTTAGTATCAGATTCACTCGGTGAAACAGCTGAAAAAGTTATCAAATCAGCACTGTTGCAGTTTGGTGACCATCATGAATATGAGTTAGTAAGAGAGCCTTATGTCGATGGGAGAGAAAAAATCAATCATGTGCTTATGACAGTTGCAAGAGACAGAGCCATTGTTGGTTACACGTTGGTTGACCCTGACTTACGTGAATTTATCAGTCAGCGCGCCCGGGAATTAGATATAGAAGCGATTGATATCTTAGGGCCGATACTAGATTCGATGGAACGGATGTTCGAAAAAAAGCCCCGAGTCAAACCAGGACTTAGTCATCAATTAGATGAAGCTTACTTTAAGCGCATCGAAGCCATCGAATTCGCGGTAAAATATGATGATGGACGAGACCCTAGAGGGATTGAAAAAGCAGATATTGTCCTTGTCGGTATTTCTCGCACGTCTAAAACACCTTTAAGCCAATATTTAGCTTTAAAGAGCTTTAAAGTTGCTAATGTGCCGATCGTGCCTGAAGTTGACCCGCCCAAACAATTATTTGAAGTCGATCCAAGCAAGTGCATCGGCCTTAAAATAAATTCTAAAAAATTGAACGATATCAGAAAAGAACGTTTAAAAGCACTCGGCTTAAAGCCAAATGCCAATTATGCGACAACGAACCGAATTGAACAAGAACTTAAATATTTTGACTGGCTTGTTGAACGCCTCAATTGTCCGGTGATTGATGTGTCCTATAAAGCAGTCGAAGAAACAGCGAATATTATCTTGCAGTTGCAAATGTTAGGGTAACATAAGTGAAATCCTTTTTGTTGATGGTGAACATTAACAAAAAGGATTTTACTATTTAGTAATATATGTTTTGATGTTTTTGTTTATTTATATTATAATTAATATTTGCGTAAAAAACTTGTCTGTTTTTAAACTTTTTTAATTTTTAGGCAGGATTTTTTAACTTACACAAAGAATAAGTCATAAAAGAAATGTATTTGATCGCGGAATACATTGAAAGACGTTTAATACGCGAGTATTTAAGGTAAAGTAATACTATCATGGGATGATTTCGTTTTTTTTCTTCTTGATGTCGAATCTTGAAGGGATTTTTGATTTTATCTAAAAATTGAGTGTTGGTGATATTAATGGCAGGTCAAATTCCTGAACAATTAATTGAAGAGGTAAGAAAAGCAAATGATATTGTTGACGTTATTGGTGAACACGTCTCACTGAAAAAGAAAGGACGAAATCACTTTGGTCTTTGTCCTTTTCATGGTGAGAACACACCGTCCTTTTCGGTCACACAAGAAAAACAAATATTTCATTGTTTTGGTTGTGGAAAAGGTGGAAACGTGTTTAATTTTTTAATGGAACATGAAGGCTTTAATTTTTATCAAGCAGTTGAATACTTGGCCAATAGAAGTGGGATCGTGTTACCTGAGTCTATCTCAAGTCAACAGAACCAACAAAATAATCAAATGGACCAAGAGAGTTTAAACGCTTATGAATTCTTGACGATGTTTTATCATCATTCATTAGTACACGCCAATGGAGCAGAGGAAGCGAAAGCTTATTTGACAGGTCGTGGTTTAACCGAAGAGACAATGAAGAAATTCAGTGTTGGTTTTGCCCCTTATAAAAGTGATGTCACCACGACATTACTAGAGAAAAAGTCATTTCATCTTCATCATTTAGCCCACACGGGCGTTCTGTCAGAGACTGAAGATGGTAAAGTGTTGGATCGTTTTAGAGGACGTGTCGTGTTTCCTATTAGAAACCATTTAGGCAAAACCGTTGGTTTTGGCGGACGTACTATTCGTGATGAAGAACCTAAATATCTCAATAGTCCTGAATCAAAACTGTTTCAAAAAGGGCGCTTATTATACAATTTTGATCAAGCCCGCAGTGAGATGAAAAAATTAAATCAAGCGATTTTATTTGAAGGGTATATGGATGTGATTACCGCGGATCAATACGGGATTACTCATGGTGTAGCATCACTAGGTACAGCTCTTACCGATCATCAAGCACAACTGTTAAAGCGTTATGTTGATGGAGTCATTGTTTGTTATGACGGTGACAATGCTGGTATTGAAGCTGCTTTTAAAGCAGCTGAGCGATTGAAAAAAGCAGGACTTGAATCGCGTATTGCCTCGATACCTGATGGTGATGACCCAGATGGGTATTTAAAGGCCAACGGAAAAGAAGCATTTGAACGAAAAATACTCAATCAAAGTGCGACGTATATGAGTTTCGTTTTAACTTACTTAAAACGGCAGTATGATCCAGCGATTGAGGCAAGTAGAATGCAATATATTGATGAAGCCATCCGCTATATTGCAGCGCTCACTAAGCCGATCGAAAGAGAACACTACGCAAGAGAGTTAGCGGATGAATATAACCTTTCTATCGATACGATTATGGGAGAAGTTGAGTCAAAGCGCCAACACATCATGCCCGATCAAAAACCTCGGATTGTTAAAGAAAATGCGAGAAAAAAACAGCAGCGGTTATATCCCGCTTATTATAATGCTGAAAGAAAACTTATCAGTTATATGTTGTATGATGCAACGATTGCCGAAAGAATGAAGCACCGTTTAGGTGCCTCATTTAATGTCGATGTGCATAAAGTGATTGTGACACACCTTTACGCTTATTATGAAACTGGACATCCAGCAGACGTGAGCCAATTCATTGAGCGGATTGAAGAACCAGAAATTAAAAATTTGATTATTGAACTTGCAATGCAGTCACTCTCTCCTGAGGTGACAGAAGACGAAATCAATGATTATGTTTATATGATTCAAAGTGAACAAGGAGACAAGGCACTTATTAAAGATTTATTTTATCAGCAAAAACAAGCTGAGCTTGACAAAGACTATACCAAGGCAGCAGAAGTTGGGATGGAAATTGTTAAGATTAAAAAACGTTTAAAAGAGCCATTGCGTGAGTAGGCTAAAGTTAGTTGGAGGGGGATGCTGTTATGGCAGATAAGAAGTCGAAACAAAATGAACCAGAAATTACATTAGACCAAGCCAAAGAGTTAATCATTCAAGTTGGAAAGAAAACGGGTGTTATTGCTTATGATGATGTCGCTGAGCGTTTAGCTATATTTGAGCTTGACTCCGATCAAATGGATGAATTTTACGAACACCTTCAAGAACAAGGGATTGATGTAATTTCTGATGCAGAAAAAGACCCGGATGAAAAAGATATCAAAAAAGAAGAAGAATTCGACCTCAATGATTTAAGTGTACCGATTGGGATTAAAATTAATGACCCGGTGCGGATGTACTTAAAAGAAATTGGTCGTGTCAACTTACTTTCAGCACAAGAAGAGGTTAGTTTAGCTGAACGAATTGAGCAAGGCGATGAAGAGGCAAAACAACGTTTAGCAGAAGCAAACTTACGGTTAGTCGTCAGTATTGCTAAGCGTTATGTTGGTCGTGGGATGTTATTCTTAGACTTAATTCAAGAAGGTAACATGGGTCTGATTAAAGCGGTTGAGAAATTCGATCACCGCAAAGGATTTAAATTTAGTACGTATGCTACTTGGTGGATTCGACAAGCGATCACACGTGCAATTGCTGACCAGGCACGGACGATTCGTATTCCAGTGCATATGGTTGAAACAATTAACAAACTGATTAGGATCCAACGTCAACTCTTACAAGACTTTGGTCGTGAACCAACACCAGAAGAAATTGGAGAAGAGATGGATTTAACTCCTGAAAAGGTGAGAGAAATATTGAAAATTGCGCAAGAGCCTGTTTCACTTGAAACACCAATCGGTGAAGAAGATGACTCGCATTTAGGTGATTTCATTGAAGACCAAGAAGCAACATCACCTTCCGATCATGCAGCCTATGAATTATTAAAGGAACAATTAGAAGATGTGCTTGATACACTAACAGATCGTGAAGAAAACGTCTTACGTTTGCGTTTTGGACTTGATGATGGCCGTACCCGTACACTTGAAGAAGTAGGAAAAGTCTTTGGTGTTACGCGTGAACGGATTAGACAGATTGAAGCAAAAGCTTTACGTAAATTGCGTCATCCATCACGTAGTAAACGTTTGAAAGATTTCTTAGAATAAAGTCGTGATTGGTATAGTCAATCCAGTCTCAATTGAGATTCAATTGAAACTCGATTGACTTTTTTTACATAAAAATAATTTGCTGGCATCAATGAGGTGATGGGATGGACCAACAACGTAAAGCAACAATTATACATGAAATTAAATACTGGAAAGATAATCATTTATTGCCGGAGCATTATTGCGATTTTTTGCTGGCTCTTTATACAGAAGGTACAGGACCAGTTACAGATGAACTTGATGATTTATTACAACCTGAGCCGGCGTCATCAGATGATACGCTCGCTATGTTAATGCCGCATTTATTTGGTTTATTGATGCTATCGGTTGTGCCGCTGATGCTAAGTGGCTTATTTTTGCTAGAATTTTCAACCATAATTGAAGTAGCTTTTGTTATGGGTGCTATTGTCGTTGTGTCGTTATTTTATCTTTTAAGTCGGCATATAAAGATATTGACTGTGAGCTATAGTCGAGCACTATACTTCATCAGTCTCGTATTAGCTGGTTTATATCTTAGTGGGACATTAGCCATCCCCTTTTTCTACCGCACAATGGTCCTTGTTTTCATGATTATTGCTGGTGTGAGTGTCGGGATCATAAAAAAAGATCGATGGTTACTGCTCGTAAGTGGATTGATGATTGTCTTAGGTATCATTGGATTATTTATTTAACAGACCATAAAATGATGATGATTATAGGCTGAAAGGGTGTGAAGAAATGGAGATTATTAAGTTATCGAATCGATTAAAACAAGCAAGTCAATATATTGATACGGGTGCTTTTTTTGCTGATATTGGTAGTGACCACGCCTATTTACCAATTTATGTTTGCCAACAAGATCCGTCAGCGAAAGGAATAGCCGGTGAATTGAACCAAGGGCCGTTCGAAGCGGCGATTTCACATGTGAGGGGTAATCAATTATCGGACCGTATTGATGTTCGAAAAGGAGATGGTTTGACAGTCATAGGAAAAGCCCCGGTAGATACTGTTGTTATTTGCGGTATGGGTGGTGGGTTAATTCGTGCCATCTTAGCCGAAGGAAAAGCCTATTTAACACATGTAAAGCGATTAGTCTTACAACCGAATATGGACAGCCATTATTTAAGGGAATGGTTAGTAAAGAATGATTTCAACCTTGTCAGAGAAGAAATCCTTAAAGAAGATGGCCATATCTATGAAATACTAATTGCTGATAAAGTATTAAAAAGTGCCGCATTAACACCGAAAGATCTCTTGTTTGGTCCGTTTTTACGGCGGGAGTCATCAGCTGTGTTTAAAGAAAAGTGGGAACGCGAATATGACAACGTTGTGCGAGTGATCGATAATATGGCTTTAGCCAAACAAATTAATGAAGAAAAATTAGCGCTGTATCAGCAACGAAAACAATGGATTCGCGAGGTGTTAACAAATGCATAAACCCTTATATATTAAAGAATTTTTGGCGGCATTTGAACAAGTAGTCCCTCAAGCGTTAGCCTATGATTGGGATGCGGTTGGCTTACAAATGGGCGATGTGAATACACCGCTCACCGGTATTTTAACAACATTAGATGTGACAGAAGCGGTTGTTGATGAGGCAATTGAACAAGGTGTCAACCTGATCATGAGCCATCACCCTATCATGTTTAAACCGATGAAAAAAATTGATTTTTCGACGGTGAAAGGACGGCTCATTAAAAAATGTCTATTGAACGGTTTAACGATTTTTTCAGCTCACACAAATTATGATCGCGTTGATGGCGGGATGAATGATCGTTTAGCTGATCGGTTAGCACTTGTCAATAGAGAGATGCTTGTTGAAGAAGATGAGATAAAAAATGTAAAGTTGCAAGTGTTTGTCCCGCATACGCATAAGGAAATACTTGATGAGGCCTTGACGCGTTTAGGCATTGGTACGATGGGGAACTATGAAGCGTGTGTTTATGAAACAGATGGTATCGGTCGCTTTCAACCGACAGACAAAGCGGATCCGTTTATTGGTGAGCGTCAGACACGAGAAGCTGTGGAAGAGGTCAAACTCGAGTACTTAATAACGCATGATCAAGTGTCTAACGCATTATCAATAATTGATGAAGTACATCCTTACGAGACACCTGCTTTTGATTTGATACCGTTACTTAACACAGGAAAAGTACGAGGGATCGGACGGGTTGGAGATTTAACTGAACCTATTTCGTTTCATCCGTTTATTAAGAAGGTAAAAGAGACCTTTGGTTTAGACGGTGTCAGAGTTGCGGGGCAATCAGATAAATTAATTAAGCGCGTGGCTATTTTAGGTGGTAGTGGAGAAAAATTCACGATGGCGGCATTGAAAAAGCAAGCTGATGTCTATATCACCGGTGATATGACCTTCCATTCAACGCAAGATATAGCAGCGCTTGGGTTAAATATTATTGATGCGGGGCATTATTTAGAAAGTGTGATGAAAGACGACTTTAAAGAGATCTGTCAGGCTATTTTCAAGAAAACTGACTGTGACTATCCAATTGTCGTATCACGTGTAAACACCAACCCATTTAGATTTATTTAAAAGGTTGTAAAATAGGCATGAGGGCCAATCTAAGTTATACTAAAGGTATAGTTTGGACGTTGTTTTAAAAAAAGGAGACCATTATGGAAAAACATTTATTTAAAGAGTATGCATTAAACAGTTGGATTCACGACGTTGTGGATGGTTTAGGTTTTAAAGAACCAACACCGATTCAACAAAAAGTTATCCCGGCTATGTTGCGCGGAGAAAGTGTTATCGGTCAATCACATACCGGATCAGGCAAAACACATGCTTTTCTTTTACCTTTATTCAATCAAATTGAATTAGATAAACGTGAAGTGCAATTTGTGGTGACGTCACCAACACGTGAGTTAGCTACGCAGATTCATGAGGAAGTGAAACGAATTATTGCCTTATCACCACATAAAGGTGTACTTCAATCAAAATTATTTATTGGTGGAACAGATAAAAAACGTTCAATCGAAAAATTAAAGGAACAACCGCATATTATTGTAGCGACCCCAGGTCGTTTACTTGACTTGATCAATGAAGGTGCGATTGATTTATATAAGGCTAAGAGTTTTGTTGTTGATGAAGCCGACCTTATGTTAGACCTTGGTCTCATCAATGAAATTGATCAAATGTTAACAAAAGCAAATCAAGGGATTCAGTTAGCTGTTTTCTCAGCGACGATTCCTGAACGTCTACATCCGTTTTTAAAGAAATATTTGCAAAATCCGACCCATGTGCATATTAAAGACCACTTTGCACCTGAGAAGATTGAACACCGTTTAATCCCGCTGAGACACCGGGAACTTGCATCCGTTATTTTTGATATCACCAAAGTCATTAACCCTTATTTAGCGATTATTTTTACAAATAATAAAGATGAGGCAAATAAATTACACAAAAATCTTTTAGGTAAAGGGATCAATGCAGGTATCATTCACGGTGGTTTACCTTCACGTGAAAGAAAACGGGTACTAAAAGATATCCAAGCACTTAAATATCAATATATCGTCGCAACCGACTTAGCTGCCCGCGGGATTGATATTAAAGGTGTCAGTCATATCATCAATGCTCAACTTCCTAAAGAAGAAGAGTTTTATATCCACCGTATTGGTCGAACGGCTCGTGCCGGTATGGAAGGAACAGCCATTAATATTTATCATGAAGACGATGTACCTCTACTACAAAAATTAACGTCGCGTAAAATTGACTTTACGACTTATGATATCATTAAAGGTGAGTGGCGTGAGACTAAACAATGGGATGAGCGTCAACGTCGTAAGAAAGATGGGCACGATACTGACCGTGAAGCATGGTTGAAGGTCAAAAAACCTGGAAAAGTAAAACCGGGCTATAAAAAGAAAATGAAGCGTCAACAACAACGTATTAAACAGCAATTAAATCGCAGTAAAAATAAACGAGGGTGAGTAAAATGTTGAAATTGGGATCACACGTTTCAATGAGTGGAAAAAAGATGTTGCTTGGTTCAAGCGAACAAGCAGCAAGTTACAACGCAACCGCGATGATGATCTATACCGGTGCGCCACAAAACACGAGACGTAAAGCAATTGAGGAATTAAATATCGAAGCAGGTCTTTCACACATGAAAGCCCATGGTATTGAAGATTTAGTCGTTCATGCGCCGTATATTATCAATTTAGGAAATACAACGAAGCCAGAAACATTTGAGCTGGGCATCAACTTTATGAAAAGTGAAGTAGACCGCACTGAAGCCTTATCCGCCAAACAAATTGTACTCCATCCAGGGGCACATGTGGGGGCCGGTAGTGAAATCGGTATAAAACGTATTATTGAAGGTCTTAATGAAGCATTAACAAAAGACCAAGAAGTGCAAATTGCCTTAGAGACAATGGCAGGAAAAGGAACGGAAATTGGTCGTACCTTTGAAGAGATCGCTCAAATTATTGATGGTGTGA
Source organism: Halolactibacillus halophilus (assembly GCF_900115605.1). Lineage (GTDB taxonomy): Bacteria > Bacillota > Bacilli > Bacillales > Amphibacillaceae > Halolactibacillus > Halolactibacillus halophilus. Next base: position 21,148 of record NZ_FOXC01000001.1, on the reverse strand, counting down.
CTTTAAATGAGAGACTGTCAGTATGTTTTGATACATGCCACGTGCACGATGCAGGGTATGATATTGTCAATGATTTTGATGGTGTGCTCAATGAGTTTGATAAAATTGTCGGTCTTGATCGTGTCAAAGTTGTGCATGTAAATGACAGTAAAAATCCAGTAGGGGCACATAAAGACCGTCATGAAAATATTGGTTTTGGTCATATTGGTTTTGATGCACTAAACTACATCGTGCATCATGACGCGTTTAAGGCAATTCCTAAAATTCTCGAAACACCCTATGTAGGAGAAGATAAAAAAGATAAGAAACCACCATACAAATTTGAAATTGAAATGTTAAAGGACCAAACTTTCGATGAAGATTTAAAAAACAAAATTTTAAATCAATAAAGTAAATGATTTGAAGTATTATGTTGAAATGAGAGAGAACTGTAAGTACCTGATTAAAAGGGTATTTATGGTTCTCTTTATTTTATCTGTGGATAACTCAGGGAAACGCTTTAATATCAGTTGTTTGAGTGGTTTTAAATAACTAAAAAATTCCAAATAATAGTTTATAATTAACTTATAAAAGAAATATAATTAAGTATATGTTAGATAAATACTATATGTGGATATTGTAAACCTTAAAGGTTGCAAAGTACTTTTAAATAGTGTAGTATAACGATTTGTATTGTCAAACAGACATACAGAAAGGAAGAAATTTATGACAAAACGCTACGTCGTTTTAGTAAGTGCTCTTATTTTTGTTATTTTATTATCTGGCCTGAACTTACTAAACAATAACGAGCAAACAGTAAAAGCTGAAGGTGAAATGTTAATCGCATCGGATAAATCACAAAGACACATTGATGCCGATTCTGAAGCTTTTGAAAAAGACACATCCGATGTTCAGTCGGTTGTGTGGCAAACCATTGAAAAGGATGCCGAAACAATGATGGAAGACAGCGAAGGCCGTTTTAAAAAGGGTTGGGCAGTCTACATGATTAAAGAGGCAAGAAAATATGATATCGATCCATTTATCGTGTATGAACTGCTTAAAGTAGAAACAGGTCATACATTCTCACCCGATACTGTAGGGCCAGAAACAGTTTATGGTCACGCTTATGGTATGGCACAGTTTATGGAAAATACAGCTCCGTGGATTGCGGAAATGGCTGGTGTCGCTTATGAAAAATCTATGTTGTTTGATCTCTACTATTCAATGAAACTATCAGTTGTCTATCTTGATTATTTATATGAAAAGTACGGACGATGGGATGAAGCTTTAACAGCTTATCATCGGGGAATGACAGGTATGGAAAACTATAAACAGGCTAATGGTACAGCAAAAAGCCAATATGCGACTGTTATTCAATCAAAAGCTAATCAGCATTATGCTGTGGCTATGAACTAAATATAGCTTAATCAAAGCCGGAAGCTACTGCTTCCGGCTTTTTAAATACGAGAAAATAGTAATGACCGAGCAACACCTTTTGTGACCGAATATTCCTATCATTAAAAGCTAAATAGTCACCCTTTCTTTAGTCATGCGTGATTTTGTTCTGTTTTATTCATAAGAGTTAGTAAAATCACCTGAGATATCATTAACATATTAAAATTTTATTTTTCACTTGATATGAAGTTCTGTGAGGGGGATAATAGGAAGTAGAAGCATTATTCTTTTTTGGTAAGTTTTCACCAAATAATTAACAGATGATCATACTAAAAGGATAATTAACTTTCTTATTTAAAAACCGTACGTGATGCTTTTTATATTATGAAGAAAGAAGGGGTTGTATGCCAATCTTATCGGCTTATCCGATTCTCAGTTTAATTGTGATTTTATTCGCAACAATGTTTGTGTTTGGAGAAGTACTAGTCAAAGCCAAAGGGATCTTAGCTATTTTAGGATTAGGTTTGATTACTTTTTATTTTTCTGTTTTCTTAGATCCAAGCATGGTCGTCATTGTCGGTTTGGTTTATGGTCTCGGTCTTGTTTTGATATTCATTGATGGTGAATTAATTAATGATGGTTTATTAGGGAGTATCGGTGTGCTGTTAATGATTGGATCACTAGCCTTTGCCTCACCCAATTTAACGACAGGACTGTACGCCTTTTTAGGTTTATTATTTGGGGCTGGACTTAGTATTATCTGGCTGAAAATATTACCGCGCCGTGCCTTATGGTCTAAAGTCATTTTAGCTGACCGTTTGGATAGTACTTCGGGCTATAATTCTGTGAATCCATCTTATCAATCATTTGTTAACCGAACCGTAGAAACGACGACAGATCTCCGACCGGTCGGACGTATTTTAGTTGATGATCAAGAATATAGTGCGATATCTAATGGTCAATTTATCGCAAAAGGGGAACAAGTAAAAATCACCTCTGTTGATGGTACGAGAATCTTAGTTGAAAAGCTACATGAACACGCTTAAAATCAGCGTGTTTTTTTGTGGAATACATCATATTTGAAGTTTGTAAAGATAGTGTAAAGTTTCATCAAAATATCTTTACATTTCATTTATAAATCGTGATAATGGGTAAGGATTGTTATTAAACGACTATAATTTATGAAATGAAGGGATTGAATTCCGTGGAAGTTAATGTGCAACAGATGTTATTCGAGTTTTTCGGAGGATTAGGTATTTTCCTTCTCGGTATTAAGTATATGGGAGAAGGACTTCAAAACTCCGCAGGTGATCGTCTAAAAGATATTTTAGATAAATTCACTAGTAATCCACTTATGGGTGTATTAGCTGGTATTGTGGTGACTATTTTAATTCAATCAAGCTCAGGTACGACTGTGCTTGCGATTGGTCTAGTGAATGCAGGGTTTATGACCTTTAGACAATCAATCGGAGTTATTATGGGGGCCAACGTCGGTACGACGGTAACATCTTTTATTATTGGTGTTGATATTGGTGCGTATGCGTTACCGATTATTTCTATCGGTGCACTTATTATGTACTTTGCGAAAAATAATAAATTACAAAACTACGGTCATGCGATCTTTGGTTTTGGTGCACTGTTTTATGGTTTAGAACTCATGGGTGACGGACTGAAACCACTGCGCTATTTACAAGCATTCCAAGACTTGATGGTTCAAATGTCAGAAGTACCTATCTTAGGTGTGGTCATTGGGACAGTATTTACGTTTGTTGTTCAAAGTTCAAGTGCAACCATTGGTATTTTACAGAACCTTATTCAAGACGGCATGATTAAATTAGATGCCGCCTTACCAGTGTTATTCGGTAATAATATTGGTACAACCATTACGGCTGTTATTGCGTCAATTGGTGCATCTATTGCTGCACGTCGTGCTGCTTTAACACACGTTATTTTTAATGTGCTAGGGGCCATTCTTATTATGCTTGTTTTATCACCTTACCAGTTGCTCGTTGAATACCTTACGTCAATGTTAGATTTAAATGCGAAAATGTCGATTGCATTTGCTCACGGTATTTTTAACATTGCTGCTGTCGCAGTTTTCTTTCCGCTTATTGGTGTTTTGGCAAATCTTGTAACGAGGATTATTCCTGGAGAAGATTCAGTTATTGAGTTCAAACCAACACACTTAGACCCTATCTTTATTCAACAAGCCCCTTCAGTTGCTTTAGAACAAGCAAAAGAAGAAATTATTAAGATGGGTGAATATGCATATAAAGGTTTAGAAGAAAGTGCTAACTTCTTAAACAATCATGAACAAAAGCATGCGGATAACGCCCTGCAAATTGAGAATGCTTTAAATAAATTAGATTCTCAAATAACGGATTATTTAATTGACCTAGCTTCTGCACCACTTTCTGATGCGGATAGCGAGAAGCATACTGCACTAATCGACTCAGTCCGTGATATTGAGCGCATTGGTGATCACTTCGAGAACATCATTGAGTTGATTGAGTATAAAATAAAAAATAAAATCATCATTACAGATGACGCACGTGCAGATTTAAATGAAATGTTTGATAAAACAAAAGATATAGTACAAGAAGCGATTGAAGCAATTTCTGATATGAATCGAGAAAAAGCGCTTGATGTTGTTAAATTAGAAAATCAAATTGACCGGATGGAGAAAAACTTCCGTAAAAAGCACATTATCCGTCTTAATGAAGGATCATGTTCAGGCCCTTCAGGGATTGTTTATGTCGATATTTTAAGTAACTTAGAACGCATTGGTGATCACGCTTTAAATATCGCTGAAGATGTTTTAGGTGAAAAAATTCCTGAAACGGTACACTAAAAAACGGATTGAATATAAGGGGAGAGAACGTATAAAAAACCTTCGTTTTCTCCTACTATATTTGGTCATGAAAAGAAATTTAAGATAATTTTACCTAAATCTATTGACGATTAATTTAAAGCATGGTATATTATTAAACGTCGCTGAGATACAAAAACTCAGATTGACAAGGTTATTCCACAGTAGCTCAGTGGTAGAGCAATCGGCTGTTAACCGATCGGTCGTAAGTTCGAATCTTACCTGTGGAGCCATTATGGCGGTGTAGCTCAGCTGGCTAGAGCGTACGGTTCATACCCGTGAGGTCGTGGGTTCGACTCCCTCCGCCGCTACCATTTAAAATTATATAGCGTTATGGCGGTCGTGGTGAAGTGGTTAACACATCGGATTGTGGTTCCGACATACGTGGGTTCGATCCCCACCGGTCGCCCCATAAAGGACCCTTAGCTCAGTTGGTTAGAGCTATCGGCTCATAACCGATCGGTCGCAGGTTCGAATCCTGCAGGGTCCACCATCAGACGCTAAATAATTATTTATATTACATTGGAGGAATACCCAAGTCCGGCTGAAGGGATCGGTCTTGAAAACCGACAGGGGCTTCACGGCCCGCGGGGGTTCGAATCCCTCTTCCTCCGCCATTTTTATTCCTTTCATGGCTCGGTAGCTCAGTTGGTAGAGCAACGGATTGAAGCTCCGTGTGTCGGCGGTTCGACTCCGTCCCGAGCCACTCATAAAAACACTTTAGTACTTTGTACTAAAGTGTTTTTTTTATGTCTTTTCATAGGACCGTTCATTCATGATGTTTAAAACATCTATCATGTGGAAAACATAAGAGAAGGCAAAAAGTTGTGATAGAGAGGAGAGATATTTGTGAATAGCGAACAGTTACAGACGATTAAACAAACCCTACTAGATGAACAAGATACATTACTTGTACAAATTAAAAAACATAAAGCAGAAGTATTTGATGAAGGTGAATTATCACACTATGACAATCATCCAGGTGATGAAGGGTCTGCTTTATATGATGAAACATTAAGACGTGCGTTAACCGAACATGAAATTAGACATTTAGGTGATATTAGACACGCGCTCGAGCGGATGGAAGAGGGGACGTATCATCTCTGTGAAGTTTGTGGTAAAGAAATAAATTCGGAACGCTTAGAAGCTTTACCAACAACGTCTACCTGTATCGATCACGCTGATGAAACGTTAGAGCGAAAGATGTATCATGAATCGAAAGAAGGACTTGTGATTGATGATGTTGATGCGCTTGAACAATTACAAGCATTTGGTTCATCCGATTCGTTAAGCGAAAAAGATACTGATCATGATAATCCGATTGAAAAAGTAAGTAGTAAAACAAAACATGTTTAATTATTATAAAAAAAGTGAATATATTAGGATGAATAGATGAGAATCAAAATGTTTGCTTCATTTATACAAATTTGATAAAGTATGAGTATAGTAAAAGTGAACATTTTGTGAAAGATTAGAATTACTAAAATCTAAGGAGGCAATTTATTATGACAAAATTTGTATTACCAGAACTACCTTATGCATACGATGCACTTGAACCACACATTGACAAGGAAACAATGAACATTCACCACACTAAACACCATAACGGCTATGTGACAAAATTGAATGCGGCATTAGAAGGTCACAGTGAATTTGATGATTTAAGTGTAGAAGAGATTTTAGCAGATTTAAATAAAGTACCTGAAGATATTCGTACTGCTGTAAGAAATAATGGTGGGGGTCATGCGAACCACAGTCTTTTCTGGACTGTTCTAGGCAAAGATGGCGCGAAACAACCTGTAGGGGACTTAAAACGAGCAATTGATGAAACGTTCGGTAGTTTTGATGCATTTAAAGAAACTTTCACAAATTCAGCTACGACTCGTTTTGGTTCAGGTTGGGCTTGGCTTGTTGTTGCTGATGGTAAACTTGAAGTGTTAAGCACACCAAATCAAGATTCACCAATTAGCGATGGTAAAACACCTATCTTAGGTATTGATGTTTGGGAGCATGCTTATTACCTTAACTACCAAAACCGTCGTCCAGATTATATCAAAGCATTCTTTGATGTTATTAACTGGGATAAGGTAGAGGAATACTATCAAGCAGCTAAATAATGACTGAACAAAAAAAGAATCATGCCTTCAGGTATGATTCTTTTTTTGTTTGTCTTTATGATTAATGCTATAATACGTAAGAAGTATGTATAGAAAAAGGTGATGAAGATGGCTAAGAAAAAGAAAAAACGTGCACAAACGGGCATGCGTTTAAATATATTATTTTTATTTGTGTTTCTCTTATTCTCACTACTCATTTTACAGTTAGGTGTGGTGCAAATATTAAATGGAGAAGAAGCGCGTGAACGGCTAAATGAAACAGAAAATGCAAAAACATCGATTGCCGTGCCGCGCGGCTTAATATATGATAGTGATGGTGAATTGGTTGTTGATAATGAACCGGTCCGCTCGATTACATATACTCCGCCTAAAAATGGCGATTCGCACCTTGATAAAATCAACATTGCGGAGGAGCTAGCCACCATGGTGATGATGGCTGAGGATTTCGAAGGGTTAAACGACATTGTAAATGAACGAGATAAAAAAGAATTTTGGTATGTTTCTAATGAAGAAAACCGGCAGTTAATTAAAGAACGTTTGACAACAGATGATGAAGAGCTTACATCAGGTGAATTATATCAGCGTCAACTTGATCTCATTACACCAGAGGATTACAACAGTCTTGATTGGTCGGATGCGTATCAATTAAATGTCGTCGCGATAAAAAAAGAACTCGATCAAGCAATTGAACTATCACCACACGTGATAAAAAATGAAGGGGTCACTGATAAAGAGTACGCACAAGTATCAGAACATCTAAATTTACTACCAGGTATTGATGCGAAAATTGATTGGAACCGGATCTATCCATTTGAAGATACATTCCGCACGTTTATCGGGAATATCACCGACGCTGACCAAGGAATTCCGAGAGATAATCAAGATTATTATTTGAATCTTGGCTATAGTTGGAATGATCGCGTAGGTGAAAGTGGTTTAGAGCAGCAATATGAAGATGTCCTTCGTGGTCAGAAAGAAGTGATTCAATATACGATTGATAACGCTGGGGATATTGTTGGTACCAAAACGGTACAAGATGGTGAGGCGGGGAATGATCTTGTTCTTACGATTGATATGGATTTCCAACAGGCGTTAGATGAGATTGTGAAGGATGAATTGGAAAAATACATTGCTCAAGATCCTTATCGTAATCGGCATATGGAAGATGCTTTAGTGGCGGCACTTGACCCGCAAACTGGAGCGGTATTAGGTATGACAGCTGCTCATTATAATCGTGATGAGGACACATTTGAAAATCAACCGCACCGTGTGGTATATGATGCTCATATTCCTGGTTCATCCATAAAAGGTGCCACTGTCTTAACTGGTTATCAAACAGGTGTGATTGATATTGGCACGGTCTTAAATGACCGACCGATAAAAATCGCAGGTACACCACTAAAGAAATCTTGGCGTAATTTCGGGTTGCTTAACGATTTAAAAGCATTGGAACAGTCTTCTAACGTTTATATGTTTGAGATTGCAATGCGGATTGCCACGGCAACTTATAATTATAATGAGCCATTACGTTCCTTTGACCAGTCAAGTTTCCAAACGATGCGGAACTATTTCCAACAATTTGGTTTAGGCTCTAAGACAGGTATTGATTTGCCGTTTGAGTCGACGGGATATGTTGGATCCAATGTTATTAACGGAGGTTTACTCCTTGACTTTGCGATTGGACAATACGATACATATACGACAGTACAATTAGCACAATATGTCTCAACCATCGCGAATGACGGGTACCGGCTTGCTCCGTATCTCGTCAAAGAAGAACATGCATCAAATGGAGATAAAGCGACCTTAGGCCCAGTCGTCACAAGTAAGTCACCTCAACTTTTAAATCGAATTGATATGGACGACATTTATATTGAACGTGTCCAGCAAGGCTTTCGATTAGCTGCAACCCAAGGAACAGGTAAAACTCATTGGGCAAATAATCCTTATGACGTTGCAGTAAAAACGGGAACAGCACAGAACTACTTTTATGTGGATGGTGAAGAACAGCAGACGAACAACCTAACTTTGGTCGGCTATGCCCCATATGATGAACCGGAAATCGCCTTTGCAATTGTTATTCCTAGAGCGGGGGTAGGGAACGATCAAAACGGGATCCACCACAATATTGGTAATCGTTTGATTGACGCTTATTTTAATATTAAAGAAAAAAAGGCAAATGAACAGCAAGTGAGTCCTGAACAAACTGACACTGAAGCTAATGATGAAGCAAGTGAAGAGGGATAAGACTAAAAAAGCATCAGTGGAGAATCTCTCCACTGATGCTTTTACTCTTTATTGGCGATGACTTCAACAACTTCTGCTAAAGGCATGTCGTGATTCAATTCAAATGATCCCACCTGAATGTTGGTGGCGTAACCATTATCTGATAAGTAATTAACAAATTGCTCCCGCGATTCAATTAAATTAGCGATAATTAAATAATTTGATACTTCAGTAATTGTCATACCAGGTTCAATTGTCAAGATAAATGATGACGTTTCTTTGGATGATTCTTGATCATTGTCGGCTACACTTTCCGATGAAGTCTCATCTTCAGGTGTTGACGACGTTTCACTTTCATCTGTTTCTCTATCATTATTTTGATTCTCTTTTGTCGGCGTTTGTTCGGCTAGTTGTGCATCAATGTATTCGGCTAAAGCTTCATCTGTATAAATATTGTAGCCACTGTTTTTTAAAGTCTTAATCATGTCAGCATTGCTTGGTGACGCGGTATTAGGTGCCTTAACTTCATTAAAAAAGAAAAAGTGGATACTGAAAATTGATGTGGCAACTAGCATCCCTAAACTAAAAGCACGAAGCGTTTGTTTCATAATATCCTCCTAACTCGTCATGATCGTAACGTATGAATAATTTGTTCGATATCATATTCACTCACCTTTGTTAATTGGCTAATTTCTGATAGTGAATGGCCACTACGATATAGTGATTCAATCCGTTGTGTCATAGTAGATTTCCCTTGAGACTTAAAGTCGGTGTTGATGTTTGTTGGAAGTAACTCTTCTTCAAGAACTTTTAGTTTTTTATTTGTTTGGTAACTTTCCTGCATCTGATTAAGGGAAAGTAGTTCAATTTGATCCTCTATTTTTTTAAAGCGATCACTTATAAAGAAAGACAGTATAAATAAAACGATACTTATGATAACTAAACCAATGATTAACTCAAACACATGTATTGCCCCCTTTCACTCTTCTTAGTTATAGCATAACTTCCTTCCTGTCGTAAAGGTAAATCGATGGGAGACATTGCGGCTGTTGAAACTATTGATAAAAACAAAAGAAAAATAAACAAATGCTTGATTATTTGTTCATAACTTGTTAAAATGAACTGGTCTGAAAATGATAATTTATGAAACGATAGTTGAAAAGTTTGGAGGGATAATCATGCGTGTAAATATCACATTAGCGTGTACTGAAACTGGTGATCGTAACTACATTACGACAAAAAATAAACGTGAAAACCCTGAGCGTATTGAGCTTAAGAAGTATAGCCCACGTCTAAAAAAACATACGCTTCACCGTGAAACAAAATAATGCTTGTAAAAACTCTTATCTTACGCTTTTAGATAAGAGTTTTTTCTTTAATAAGATAAGCTAACAACTTAGTTTTAGTATGATAAAGTGATTCACTTGGAGGTGCATTGGGTATGGAAAAGAAAGTGCGCTTGCGTAAAGAGACGATTGCACATTTACTAGCCTTTTCGAAAACTAAGAGACAGAATATAGAAAAAGTGCTTTATCAGCAATTTATTGAAACGGATCTATATAAAAATAGTGAAATAATTGGTGTAACAGTGAGTCATGCGCATGAGTGGGATACAAGGAACATTATTAAGCGTGCGATCTCAGACGGTAAACGCGTCTGTGTGCCGCTTTGTTTAACAGAGACAAAGACACTTGACTTTTACTATCTCACGTCATTCGATCAATTATCAGTGGGACATTTTCATTTATTAGAGCCCAATCCTGCTGTCATGAATAAAACTGAACTGTCAGCTATTGATTTATTAATCGTACCAGGTGTTGTGTTTGATAATGCTCACTACCGTATTGGCCACGGCGGAGGGTACTATGACCGATTATTAGAAAAATTCTCAGGACGAACACTCTCGCTCCTGCATGAATCTCAATATATTGACCGAATTCCAGTTGAAATACATGACCAACCTGTTGAAAGGTTGATAATCGCAAGAAATTAATGTAATTAACTTTTCTATTTTCCTAATAATTTGATATAATAGATGGGGTGACGTTTTGAAAACGTATTATGATGTGCAAAAATTCTTACGTCGATTTGGTATAGTTACGTACATAGGGAACAGGGAAGCAGAAATTGAATTAAGTCTGATTGAATTAAAGGCACTTAAACATGAAGGCATTATTACTGAAGACGATTATTATCGATGTTTAGGTGTGCTTAGTTATGAAAAGGAATTAGAAATAGCTAAAAGGAGCGAAAAATAATGACGAAATATTTATTAGGTGTTGATATTGGTGGGACAACCATTAAGCTTGGTATTATCTCAGAAACGGGTGACATTCTAGATAAATGGGAAATCACCACACAAACTGGCGAACAATCGGATCGTATTCCTCATGATATTTGGGCATCTTTGATGGAACACTTGGAAGCAAATAATATTGATCAGTATGATTGTTTAGGGATTGGTGCAGGCGCTCCGGGATTTGTCGTTGCTGATACGGGTGATATTGCCCAAGCAGTCAATTTAGGATGGATGGACTTTCCGTTAGGCGATATTTTACATGATTTATCAGGTTTACCTGTATATATCGAAAATGATGCCAATATCGCTGCGCTCGGTGAAAACTGGTTAGGTTCGGGTGGATTGGCTGAGAACTTAGTGATGATTACACTTGGGACCGGTGTTGGCGGTGGTATTATCGTTAGCGGTAAGATTGTGAGTGGAACTAATGGTATGGCAGGTGAAATTGGTCATATGACAATGGATGTTCATGGTGTAAAGTGTAACTGTGGTCGTAATGGTTGCCTTGAAACAATTGCATCGGCAACTGGTATTGCCCGAATTGCACAAGAACATGTAGAAAAACATCCTGAATCGGTGTTAACCCCACTGTATGAGAAGAAAGGACGTCTTACGGCGAAAGATGTGTTTGATGCCGTAAAAGAAAAAGATCAAGTCGCACAGGATATTGTGAATCGTGTAATGGATACGTTAGGATTAGCAATTTCAAATATTACAACGATTGTCAATCCATATAAAATTATTGTTGGCGGTGGTGTGTCAAAAGCAGGTCAAGCTTTACTAGAACCATTAGAGTTAGCTTTTAAACGCTACGCGCTACCACGCATCGTAGAGGGTAGTACCTTTGAAATCGCTAAATTAGGTAATGATGCTGGAATAATAGGAGGTGCTTACCTCGTTAAACAACATCAATCGTAATGTAACCTTTTTTAATTGAACAACGTCTAATGAAGTAGCGACTGATTTTACGGTTTGTTTACAAAATCGTAACAATCGTTTAATAGAGAAAAATAACGGGTAGTTAGATGTTGAGGAGGACAAATAACCATGTTTAAAAAATTACAAATAAATCAGCTGTTCGTCATTGCCAGTTTGTTTTTTGGTATAAAAACGTACGTGATTTATCGCTTTTTATTTAATATAAATTTAGAAAATATGATGCAAGAAACGATTCTGTTTATTAATCCTTTTGTGTCAGCCTTTTTCATGTTTGCTTTATCGATTTGGTTTAAAAAGAAAAACCAGGTGAAATACATTAAAGTGATTGCGATTTTAGGATCAGTGATTTTGTATTTAAACTTGATGTTTTACCGGAACTTTGGAGATTTTTTAACGATTCCGATTCTGTTCCAAGGTAGTAACGCAAAAGATCTTGGGTCTAGTGTACTAAACCTCATTGAATGGTATGACGTATTACTATTTCTTGATCTTGCCGCTATCTTTTATCTAGCAAAACCTAATGTGAGCTTCACGCAAGTGACTGCAACAATGCGTCCCAAACGCAAGAAGTTCGTTTTAAGTTTATCAGTCGTCTTTTTATTAGGAAACTATGTACTGGCTGAGATTGAACGCCCACAATTGTTACAGCGTGGGTTTGACCGGGAGTATTTAGTCAAAAATATTGGCTTATTCAACTTCCATTTGTATGATATTGTTCAACAGTCACGATCAAAAGCGCAGCGTGTCCTGGCAGATGGCAACGAACTATCCGAAATTATTACCTATATTGATGAAGAGGCGACGGATACGTCAGAGACTGACACGTTTGGCATTGCCAAAGATAAAAATGTTATTTTTGTTTGGTTAGAATCATTACAAACATTTGTAATTAATAATGAGCTACATGGAGAAGAAGTCACGCCGTTTTTAAATGATTTAATTGATGATAGTTATTACTTTGAGAATTTTTATCATCAAACAGAACAAGGGAAAACGTCAGACTCAGAATTTATTACAGAAACATCCCTATATCCATTGCCAAGTGGGGCTGTGTATTTCACACATAGCGAAAACACCTATCAGTCATTGCCAGATTTGTTGGGTGAAGCAGGTTATAATTCTTCAGTGTTCCATGCAAATAATAGTAGTTTCTGGAATCGAAATGTGATGTATGACAATTTAGGTATTGATCATTTTTATGATGTTGAAGCATATAACGTCACCGATGCGAATCAAGTAGGCTGGGGATTGAAAGATAAGGATTTCTTCAAACAATCCATGAAGTACTTAACCAGCTTAGAAGAGCCTTATTACACCCGGATGATTACCTTAACGAATCATCATCCTTTTACACTTGATGAAGAAGATGCAACGTTAGCACCGTATGATTCAAATTCTAAAACATTAAATCATTACTTCCAAACAGTGCGTTATTTAGATGAATCGCTTGAGTTATTCTTTGAAGAGCTTAAAGCTTCAGGAGAATATGAAGATTCTGTGATTGTGCTTATGGGAGATCATTATGGTATCAGTGATTTTCATGATCGCTCAACAGCACGCTACCTTGAAAAAGAAGAGATTACACCCTATGACCACATTCAGTTACAACGGGTGCCAATGTATATTCATATCCCTGGTGAAGAAGGACAAGTTATTTCAGATATAGCCGGTCAAATAGATATTAAACCAACATTGCTTCACTTACTTGGTATTGATGGAAGTAATGAAATTGGGTTTGGTACGAACTTGTTTGGTGAAAATAGAAAAGAATTCATCACTTTACGGGACGGTAGTTTTATTGGAGATGACGTGATTTACACGAAAGACTCGTTTTATGATCGTTCAACTGGTGAAGTGGTTGAAACAACGGACGCCTTACTAGAATTAAAAGAACGTGCACAACAAGAGTTAACTTATTCAGATCAATTGATTTATGGTGATTTGTTGCGATTCCATGATTTAAATAAATAATAGTAAAAACCATCTGGTGCTTCTGTTGGCTCAGATGGTTTTTTTGTGCTATTCTTGATAAAAGAATAAAAGTTGAGGTGTAGTGATGGAAATTAAAAAGTATGTATTAGGTCAGTTGGGGACGAATGGTTATCTTGTTTTAAAAGAGGACAACTTACTCATCATTGACCCAGCTGGTGAACCTAATCGTTTAATAAAAGAAATTGATAGATTGGCGATGAAACCAAAAGCTATTTTACTAACCCATGCGCATTTTGATCATATTGGAGCAGTAGAACCTTTACGTAAACAATATGATTTACCGGTTTATTTACATGAAAATGAGCATGAATGGATGGGAAATCCTGCTCTGAATGGTTCAAAATATTTTCCGGTCAAAGAAGTTATTTGTCAGCCGGCAGACCGCTACTTAAAACCTGGGCCGATGTCAATCGGTGCCTTTGACTTTACTGTTATTGAAACACCAGGTCATTCACCTGGTGGTGTGGCGTTTGTGTTTAATCAAGAACAGCACATTATTTCTGGTGACAGCCTTTTTAATCGAGGCATAGGACGGACAGATTTGCCGCTAGGCGACTACGATACGCTGATTCAAACGATTAAAGAAAAATTATTTTCTTTACCTGATGCGTATATTGTCCATCCTGGCCATGGACCAGAAACAACGATTGGTGATGAAAAGAAATTGAATCCATTTGTTTAACGAAAACCCCCATCAGATATCTGGTGGGGGTTTTGACATATCAGCTCGGATGAATCTCTTGTTTGATAGTGAAAAATAACATATATAAAGCTGTTACGGTTCATTAAACAATGCTGCTGCCTCTGGCAGTGCGTAGTAGTTTCGAACGCTGTAAGAGTCAGGTGTTTGACTGTCAATGTAAAGCAAAACAAGCGCATCTATTTTTGATATTGTGTACGTCGTAACACCGTTAGGGAAACTAAATTGGCCTGTAAATGCCGTTGGAACCTCTTGGTTTACTTGATTTAAGACAAGTTGATACGTCATTTGATGGAGCGATCGATGTTGTAATTCCACCTGTTCAAGTGCAGCAAATTGTTTTTCAGTTATATACATTTGCATTAATGACGACAATGATAAAAATAGACCAAGAATAACAAAGAGGGTGACGATTGTGATGGAACCGGACTCATCCCGATTGAAAGAGCGTAACGGTGTCATAAAACAACGCCTCCTCTTTAGTTTCAATGGTGATATGAATCTGCTCCTCTTCTGTAATGGTGAAGGTCTGAACATCTCTTAACAGAATGTCATGTCCACGTCCGTTGACTTGACGTCTAATAACATGCTGATACTGAGAAATCGTGATAATATCACCATTTAAAGTATGAATCGACAAAGTATCATCATTGATATAAACGTGCTGACTCGTTTGGATTTCTTTTTCAAGTGAGCCAAAGAATTGGTAGATTTGAAAACTTTGATAGCTTGATGGTGGCTTCATGTAGGGGATAAGCATAGATAATAGAATGGTTGTTAAGATGGTCACGTGGATGGTTAATAATAATTCAATCATTGTAAATCCGTTGTTGTTTCGGTACATAATACAGAGTCATCACTTCCTCTACATTGTTACGGTTAACATAGGTGCCGGTGACTTGAATAACATTACCAATAGGCATCCGGTCGATAGTAACCTTTTGAGACGCGAGAGTGACTCGCTCGCTGTCAACATTCATCATAATATAATCATAAAACTGATGATAAAGTAATGTGCGTTCTTCTTCAATTTGTTGCTGATCTCTAAGCGTCTGTTGCAGAGGAAGATGGATACATACCATCATCGATATTAGCATTAAAACAAATAAGGCTTCAAGTAGTAAAAAACCATTAGCGTTCTGTGTAGGTGACATAACATCTTCCTTTCCCGAAAGGGAATACAATCGTAAAAACATAATAATTGGTTTCAATTTTGATTGTACCGGGTTCAATAAATTGGCCATTTTTATTAAAGGCCAATTTATTTTTCGTTGAAGCGAACACAATCTTCCAATCTTCTGGATGCGTTCGTGAAAGAAGCGGTGATTGATGAGTGTTAATGATGACTGTATAGCTATGACTGGGCAAATTAAAATGAAGGTATGGCCGATTCTCTGAAAGGCTCGTCCGCTTTTGTAGATATAATATGTCTAATTCAAATTGAGCGTACCAGCGGTTAAAGTTTTGTTTATCTTCTGATTTATCAAGTGCGTAAAAACCAATGGATAAAAGGATCTGTATCACGAAAAGAACAATCATAACTTCTATTAGGGTGAATCCTGCTTCTTTATTATTCACTGACGAGGGCGACTTTTTTGTTGGATTCATCCGTAAAAATAATCGCTTTTGACGCACTCGAAATCAAATCCTCATCAATATAGTTATCTGTGACTAACGCATTTATAGTCGTTGGAAATGTACCGGTATCTAAGTAATACGCCTGGATTTGCGTATTAACAAAACCAACAATCGCTTCATCTGATTTTTTTGTAATATTTTCTTGGTGATCAGCCAGCTTTGGAGTAATAAGGATAAGTAAGACCGCAATAATACTCATCACAATTAACATTTCAATAAGGGTAAAGCCTTTTTCATTTTTAATAAAATTACAAAGTTTTTTAAACATAAGTTTGTCCTCCTAAATCGTATTCATCATATTAATCATAGGCATGAGGATCGAGAGGTAAATAAGTACAATACTCATAGCAATTAAAGAAAAGATGATCGGTTGAATATATTTTATTAATTTTTCAATTGTTTGTGTCACATCCTCAAATGTTTCTGTTAGATAGAGGTCGAGTGAAAGGCGAATTAATGCTTGAGATTCATTCGTTTGGAAGATGTAACTGAGTCGGTCACTGAAAAAAGAATGGGCTGATAAACTTTGATACAAGCTGTCACCTTGGTCTAAAGTGGACAATATTTCAGTCAGTGATTGTGTGAGGATGGATTGATTTTGTTCCTTTGTGATTAACGTTAATGCTTCCTTAATTGAAAAATGACCATCGAGTAAATTTTTAAGATGATGGGCAAAGAAAAAACTGGTGTGCAGACGTACGAACTGAAAAGCTATCGGCAAACGTAGTAATAAACTCATTAACTGAGAAGGACTCATTTTTTTATAAATAAACACGGCTATGAGACCAAAAAGCATAAGAGACATAAGGCTTATGCGAAGGAAATAAAACAATAAAGAGACACAGAAAATAGCCGTTTCAATCATTGGTGACGTTTGTTCAGCTGTTTGGAATAACTGAAGAAAATTAGGGTAAATGTACATTTGAATAAAATACAGTATGGTGAGGAACCCAAGTATCAGTACAAGTGGATAGCGAATTGTTTTAATGAATTGTTGTTTTAATTGATGTTGTTGAGTGATAAAGCTAACGGCCTGGTAGATTCCTTCGGCAAGGTTACCTTGCAACAAACCGTAGTGTACGTGTGTGACAAATTGAGGGTGGAATGAAAGTTCTGCTAAGGAAACATCAAAGTGTTTGCCATTACCAAGTTCTTGGAGTAAGAAATTTGAAGCGTGATAAAATTTTTTATTAAACTGAACATAAGTTAAGGCTTCTTTCATTGAATAGTGTGCTTCTAAAAGCGTTTGCAGTCGTTTCATAAAGGCTAACTGATGATGAATGGATAGAGAGGCTGTTGATTTACGTGGTTGAAATAAAGCCATAAGCATAAGCCTTTCGTTTCAAATCTGCAAATGTTGCTTCGGACTTTATCGGTTTCGTAAAGTCCGTACAATAACCTAAAAGATTCTCACCTGTTAAAAATTCAATGATTGCTGCACGGTCGTAGTTTGGATGATCAAGGTTCATCAGCTCTGTTGCGCAAATTGCTAATAGGTTTTGAGATAGATCAATCGGTTTTATACCCATCTCGACCAAGCGGTGGATTGTGCCGGTTGCATCTTTTGCGTGTAGTGTAGAAAAAACAAGATGACCGGTATACGCGGCATGAAAAACGAACTCAGCTGTTTTGACATCTCTAATCTCACCTACCATTAAGATATCTGGGTCATGCCTAAGCGCTGCTTTTAATCCAGTGTGATACGTCATGCCGCTTTTTTCGTTAATTTGAACTTGGACGAAATGATTTAAATCTTTTTCAATTGGATCTTCTAACGTAATCGTTTGAAAGGACTGTTCCAAAAGTAATGTTTCAATTAAGCTATATAGCAAGGTGGTTTTTCCTGAACCGGTTGGGCCTGTTAGTAAGACAATGCCTGAGGTGTTCTTAATTAACGATGTTAGTTTTTTTACTTGCGATTGAAATAGTAAAAGTTGGTTGAGAGGTTTAATTTCATTGTGTGGAAGGAGACGAATAGCCAAAGATTCTTCTTGTTTGGCCGGCAGTGTGGACAAGCGTAAATCAATTTTTACGGTATTTACGAGTAATGTAACGACGCCGTCTTGAGGTAATCTTTTTTCACCAATATCCATTTGAGCTTGGAATTTCAAATAGTTTAGTAAGTGAGTGTAATGCTCATTTGAGAGATTTTTGTACAAATGTCGTTCACCGTGTACACGTAAGTAGACGGTTGTTTCATTAACATGTGGAACAAAGTGAATATCTGAAACATTTTCTTTGACCGCAAACAAGATCAAGGCATTTAAAAACCGATCCGAACTATACATTTTTTTCACCTCCAGTTATTTTAACTACTGTTGATTGTAATGGAAGAACGGGGAAACAACAAGTAGGGGCGTAAAGAAAGTATTTCAAAAATATAACCTTTATAGAAGAGATTTTTAATGTACCTGGCAATTTTTTCGGAAAACTTGTATAATAATTCAGATAACTTAATGTTTTGGGAAGGTGTGAAAGATAGTGACTCCTATTTATTTAGTGGGTTTTATGGGCAGTGGGAAAACAACGGTTGGTAAAGCTTTAGCTGAATTGAAACAACAACCGTTAATCGATTTAGATCAATTGATAGAACAACAAGAAAAAAAACCAATCACAGCAATCTTTAAGGATGATGGTGAAGCTTATTTTAGACAAGTGGAACATGATGCTTTAATTCAAACGTTTGAGTATGAGGGTATAGTTTCAACAGGTGGAGGTGTTATTGAACGAGCTGATAATCGAGCGTGGCTAACAGATAAACAGGTTGTTTTTTTAGAAACACCGTGGTCAATGATTGTTGAGCGATTGAAACATGACAAAACGCGTCCACTTTGGCAACAAGGCTTAGCCGAAAAAGAACACCTGTTTAACCGAAGGCAACCGTTCTACGAAGAAGTGAGCCGATGCGTCATTGATACCCGGATTAGTACACCGACTGAACTTGCAAAAAGGATCATGACTCAGTTAGGCCGATAAAATTTATGAAAAACCCGCTCACGTTTATGATGAGCGGGTTTTTGTTTATTTAGACGCTTTTTTTATTTTTCCTTTCCAATCTTTGTAGCCACCCTTTAGGTCGTAAATCTGGGTGTAACCATTTTTATAGAGTAACCAAGCAGCACGTTGAGAACGTGAACCAGATTGGCAATAAAGATAGATAGGCATGTCTTTTCGTAATTCTTTCATCCGTTGTTTTAACTGAGTAACAGGTACGTTTCTAGCGCCCCAAATATGACCGCCATCAAATTCTTTTTGTTCACGTACATCAATTAATTGTGCTTTTCGGTAACCTTCTCTAAATTCTTCTTCGGATAAAGTTGTCAGTATTTTTTTTGTTTTGAAATAGCGATACAACGTATACCCGATATAAGCGATGACAAGGGTTAGGAGTACAATCCAGTCCCAGGCAATGCCAAGTGATATATTCATAATTAAAATCCCCTTTTTTTAGTCTGCGTCTATTATACGACTTTTTTTACAAAAAGTGAACCGTTTTCTTTTGAGTGATAAAGAGAGGTGTATGGTATTAAAAGTGAATAGAAGTGTAATCTTTTTTTAACGTACTTCCGAAAGAAGTCTCCCTCTTCAAGCGTGTGAAGGGCGTAGCCCAACGGTAAGGGGGAGATGAATGTCGGTTGGGCGATAGCCCAAAGTTTTTTCTTTTGTCTTTATTCTCAATATGTTATAATCAGTCATATAAAATATAAGGACTGATGTAATAGTGAAACTAGACAGTAATAACCATTCAGTGTTCTTAATGTATTACCATCTTGTATTAGTCGTGAAGTATCGAAGGAAAGTCATAGATGATAGGATTTCAGACTATGCCAAAGATAAATTTGTGTCATTGAGCGAAAAATATACTATCACATTGGTCGAATGGCATCACGATATTGACCATGTTCATATTTTGTTCAAAGCACAACCTAATAGTGAATGATCGACATTCATCAATGCCTATAAAAGTGCCAGTTCAAGACTCATTAAGAAGGATTTCCCTCATGTTCGTAAAAAGTTATGGGAAGAAATGTTTTGGTCAAGAAGTTTTTGTTTGTTGACAACGGGTGGTTCACCTATTGAAGTGGTGAAAAAATATATTGAAAATCAAGGGATAAAGTGAGGTGATTTGATATGACTAAACAAAATAAGGCGTATAAGTTTCGATTATATCCGACAGAAGAACAGGCTATGGTGATACGCAAAACCTTTGGTTGTGTTCGCTTTGTCTATAACAAAATGTTAGCAGAACGAAAAGAAACGTATGAAAGTCTAAAAGATAATAAAGAAGCATTAAAGAAAGTAAAACGCCCCACGCCTGCCAAATACAAAAAGGAATATGAATGGCTAAAAGAAGTAGATTCTTTAGCTTTGGCGAACGCTCAACTCAACTTAGATAAAGCATATAAAGCCTTTTTTAAGGGGCATACCAAGTTCCCAAAATTCAAAAGTAAACGACATAAACAAAGCTACACAACAAATGGCGTCAATGAAAACATACAATTATTGGATGGTTATATCAAATTGCCTAAATTAAAAATGGTTAAAATCAAACAACATCGTGCCATTCCTTCGGAATGCGTCATCAAATCTTGTACCCTATCAATAACCGCATCAGGAAAATATTATATTTCTATTCTGACAGAATATGAGAAAGAGATTGAAACGAAAGACATTGAAAAAGTCGTTGGGTTAGATTTTGCGATGGATGGGTTGTTTGTTGATAGCGAGGGTGAGAAAGCCAATCACCCTAAATTTTATCGACAAATGCTTGATAAGTTAGCCGTTGAACAACGTAAACTTTCTCGTAAAAAGAAAGGTTCTTCAAATTGGGACAAACAACGTATTCGAGTAGCTAAAATTCAAGAGAAGGTCGCCAATCAACGTAAGAATTTCCTTCACCATAAATCAAAAGCATTAGTAACAAATTATGATGCGGTTGTGATTGAAGATTTAGATATGATAGGGATGTCACAAGCGCTAAAGTTTGGTAAAAG
>NZ_FOXC01000011.1 GCF_900115605.1 Halolactibacillus halophilus | reverse complement strand
TTATATAAGCGATTTGAAAAAATGGCCTTCATGCCCATGATACACACCTTCTCTTTTTTTGTGACGGTCATTGTTAGTGCTTTAATTATACCATGTGGAATATATGTTTGTCACTTCAAAAATATTCAAAACAAACGATTCATCACCCACCTAATGCTGACGCACTTGAGGAAGGTGTCTTCTCGCCTTAATGCGATAAACATGAACCATCTAGTTGCTGTAAACATAGCGTCATTAATTGTTACTCTTTTTATGGAGTGGCAAATGTTACAGTATGCAAAAAACGGCGCTTTAAATGATAAAGAAACAGTCGTTAATTATTTATCTAATAAAGAGCGAAACCATTTAATTAATGCTCATGTAAATGATCAGGTTTCAGTAAAAAATAAATCTTCAGCCACATATAATCAAAATAATAAGAGCTTTCATTTACTCATTTATTCTGGATATTCAAACACACTGTTATTTATATTAATTTTCTTAGGTGTGTTTTCATTTAGAATTTTTGGAATAGAGTATAGAGGACTAATGTTTTTACTGGCGGGTGTACTTCTGCTGATTTATTTAGTCCTGAATGAAAAGAAAATGGAGAAATATAACACCATCGATAAAAAGGGGACATTTATAAAACATAGAGATAACATAACGGCCATATTGGGGTTAGCTATCATTTATATATTACAAGGAATAATTCATATTGGTGAAACTACTTTTAATTTTCTGGGTCTCCTTTTAGCAGTAATACTTTTCATTCCCACTTTTCAAACAAACAAAAAAATCAAAGAACATTTCTACACAGTTAATAGAAAGTAATCCTCTTATTGAACGACACCATTACTTTCATAATCAGCGCTACTTACATTAAATATAAATTTCCATGATTAGTTGTTTCCTTGGACTACGAGTTCGACAAGTTCAGTTTATTAATAGCAGGATTTTTCAATTCGAGAAGATTATTTAAACATACTTATTAAAATTTGAAAGGAGTTAGGCTAATGTATAGTTGGTTAAATATTGGAAGTTTGTTGTTTGGTTTGGTCGCATGGATCTTACCTATTACAATTCTAGTAAAGCCCGATAAATTTAAAAGTAAACATCAAGTTCTAATTTCAGTTGCAAGTATTAGTTCCTGTGTAATCTCGCTATATTTTCAAATGCTATATAATAATTATTTAGTCAGAATAGAAGATTGGTCAGCGCTTATGGACACTTCAAGCCTCGTAGTTCGTCTTTCTTTTTTACTTGCTCTAGGAACCATTGTGCTTAATATAACTACTACAGCTGTATATAACAAGAAATTGAAAGAATTATAACTTCAACCCGTTACGTTAACTAGTAGTTATCAATTGGCTATTTCCAAATACAATTATAAAGGGAAGAGAGATGATAATGATTAAGACTGTTATTTCCACTATAGGTGTGATCACGCTAGCATTGGTATTATTTGGATGTTCGAGTGATAAAGAAATAGAACTGATTGAACAAATTAATACTGAAACTAATAATACTGTTGATGAATTAAAAAATGATATTAGTGAGATTACAAGGCTAAACAAAGAATTACGAGAAGATTTAGAGCAACAATCGAAGGAATTAGATTAACAACAAAAATTAATAAGACTTTTACCTCAATCATGGGCAACTGCTGAACAATTTCTTAATGCCTATATTGAACTTGATTATGACACTATGGCCGAATTATTAACAGATAACTATTCAATTGAACAAGATGGGATAATCTTGACCGATAATTCGACTAAAACCCCCTATCTCGCTTTGCAGAGTCAAAACCTATCATATCTTCTAAATAACTTCGAGTTAAATTCTGATTTTTCAAGTGATAAGATATTAATGAACGTATCATTCTATATTGATACTGAGGATAATTCATCTTCAGGCGGTATTGTATTTATGAATTTAACTCTATAAAAAATCGAAGAATTTTGGAGGATAACCAACATTGATTTATAAATGATTAACCAATTACGGCTTTCTGTCAAACATACTAATATTAGAAGTGTAATATCTACAACGATGTATTTACGCTTAAATTAGTGAGTAAAGATGATGTGGTTAACACCTTAATCCCATTGAGTCTGCATGACAAGTGGTATGTCTACACTAAACTGGATAAAAATTATAAGGACTGCTGCTTAAGTTCTGCAAAAGTATACAGATATCGCTAGATAAAAATGAACACTTGCGAAATGAAACAACATATGGCTATAGTAATGAAGGAACAAAAAGAAGGGAGTAGAGAGGCTTTATGTTTTATTTGTTGCTAGCCATTATTTGTAGTGCATCGATTGCACTGATCTTTAAGTACTCAGAAACACGAGAGACGAACCGTTACGTCATTACAAGTGCCAATTATTTTATTGCTTTTACGACAAGCATTGTCATGATTATGACAAAAGGTTTGATGACCGATTTTTCACTTGATGTTAATTTCCTCAGTGAGTTTAGCACTGTTTCAAACTCAGATAACGCTTTGTTGTCACCATCTTCAAGTATCCTTTGGGCACTGATGATTGGATCTGTTGCAGGCATATTTTTCTTTTTATCATTCATCTATTATCAAAAAAGCGTACGAGAAAATGGCGTAGGATTATCTGGCACGATTGCTAAATTAGGTATATTAATTCCAATGATTTTCTCTATCATTATTTGGCAAGAGTTACCGACAATGATTCAATGGATTGGGATTGTCCTCGCGCTTGTATCTATTCTAATTGTAAACTTGTCACCTGAATCACTTGAGCGCTTTGATTTAAAACCAACATTACTGTTGTTGTTTGTTTTCGGTGGAATTGCGGAGTTTTCAAATAAAATCTATCAAAAGTACGCATTAAATGATTATAAGGATGTCTTTCTATTCGCCGTATTTTTTATCGCGTTTATTATCAGCGCTACCTACGCTTATAAAAAGCAGGGGAAAGTAAGGAAAAGTGATATTCTAACCGGCTTCTTAGTTGGTATTCCCAACCTGTTTTCATCATACTTTTTAATTCTTGCCCTAGATACATTGAAAACATCGGTTGTCTTTCCGATATACAGCGCTGGTAGTATCGTATTGATTACGATTGGTGGATTTGTATTATTCATTGAAACTATTAAGCGGAAAAATAAAGTTGCGATTGCTTTAACCATCATAGCATTAATTTTAATCAACCTATAATCCACACACCTAAGACCTAACATAATTATTTTGTTAGGTTTTTTGTTATAACGTATATTTTTTGTCAGTTATTTGCTATAATAATAAGACAAAAACATCCAATTAAACCTATATTATTAAAAGGTGTGTGCATGCATTTGGAAAACAAACCGATGTTGATTAATTTAAAGGTTACTCTTATTCTTTTCACTTTAAGTGTTTTATCGTTAGGAGCTGCTTCATTCTCGAAATCATTTCATGATTTCTCGTTAGATTATTTGAAATTGCATCCACTCATATTGGTCATCGCTTTATCAGTTTTGACCTTTTTCCTATCAATAGTTTCCATTTTTAAATCTAAGACGAAGAGAGGCGTCATCGTTCATCTAAGCCTTATCGTTGGAAGCTTATCTATTCTCATGTTATCTAGTATCATTTTTTTATTTGGTCATGCGATTGATTCTTTATAAACTGGTACTAGACAACATTTAATTAAAAGAATATTCCCATATTACTTGAAATAAAAAATCACATTATATATACTAATTATTAGAATTAATTCTTTTTTTTGTAAATACAAATAAAGGATGATAAAATGAATATTTTTCGCGTTAAGTATTTCCCGACTTATTTTGCCTCAAGAAGCTTTGCCAACCTAAGTGACAGTATCTATTCCATCGCTATACTCTGGTTGATTCAAACATCAACACTAGATGTGTCAGTAAACGGCTTTGTTTATGCGGCGATTAGTTCAGCAGCTTTATGCAGCATTTTCTTTGGACCGGTTGTTGATCGTTATGCAGCCGCGACACTTGCTGGTTTAGCCTTACTATTTCAAGCAATCATTGTGTTTATGATTCCCTTTATCTTTTCTACTGACCTTTTTGTTGTTGGAGTTATTATTGGTCTTGTCTTTATTGCATCTTTATTTTCTGCATTATACTACCCGGCAAACAACAAATTGTTAACGCAGTTAATAGATGAACCGGACCAACTTCAAGCAGCTAATGCGACGATTGGTTCATCCGATCAAGTCATTAACTTAATCGGCTACTTAACTGGTGGCGCATTAATTGGATGGCTAGGTATTCAAAATGCCTATCTGTTATCAGCTGCTTTATTGTTACTCGCAGGCGTGAGCTTTCTTGGTCTATTAACTAAAAAGACAGCTCAACAGAAAAGAAACTCTCCATCATCTACACCTCAGTCATCGTTAAAAGAACGTTTTAGTTTATATCTAGCTGATATAAAAGCAGGCTTTTCATTCATTAACCAAAGTCGCTATTTAAAAATCATTCTCCCGTCAACAATCATTTCAGGAGCGATTATTGCCCTATTAATTATTATTTTACCGATCATTGGTGAACAGTATGGTTCTGCGGTCTACTACAGTGGTCTTTATGTTGCATTTTTCATTGGATTCTTTATCGGTGCCATTCTATCAAACACTTTAAAAGCGAAGGGCTTCTATGTAGCCATTGCTTGGCTCAGTAACGGTTTAGCTCTCGTGTTATTTGGTTTAGCGTCTAACTGGTGGATGACCGCTTCATCTTTACTCTTATTCGGTGCCTGTTCTGGGGTGATGAACGTGATTCAAATGACGTTAATTCAAATCATGACACCCACCCATCTCATGGGTAGAGTCATGGCCACGTTAAGCACCGTCAACAATATCGCCACACCCCTAGGGAGTTTGATCGGTGGGTTATTACTTTTAACGTTTGATGTTCAATCAATTATTATGACAAGTGCAATTATCTTTATCATATTAAGTGGTTATCTGTTGTCACAGAAACATTTCACTCGGTTTAACACCGATGACGCCAAACAGTTTAACGCAAACTTTGAATCTTGAATTATCAATGAACACATTGATTGGCCTGTAAGTAATTCTGCAATAACAGGGCCGTTGGGAGCTGAATCAGTATGATTAGGCTCACCCTCCTAAATTATAGACTTTTCCGTGAAAAAGGCACTCGAAAAGTCAGTTAAATTAAGTTTACTCCTAATATTGGCTGGTCAAAGGCGGTTACTAAATGATAACTAATAAAAAATATACTAAACCGATTCTACTTATCATTGGTTTAGTATTACTTAACATTTATACATTTGTAAACTCAGAAGAAGAAATGCAAATTACATTATTAATTTTGATCGTTTCGGTACTTATTGGTCTATACAAAGGGATAAACGCTACTGAATTTAGAGAGATATTTAATCTGTTGAAAACAGAAAATATATTCAAAGGACCGATGAGAAAATTCGAGTTATTAGCTTCTTTATTACTGTGTACTAGTGCAAATATTGCTAGCAATAAATTTATCAATATGATGAGTATATCAAACATATTATTTGAAATAGTTGTTCTTTTCGTTTTCACATTTGGTATGTATCGACTGCTATTTTTAAATTTATTCAAAGATTAGTTGTAGTCGTTATTGTAAGTAAAGATAACACGATTTTCTCTGTGTGATAAATATTCACATAACATAGAAGGTAGGGAGGTGATAGCATGCTAAAAAAATCATGGTTCTACGTTTTTTTTGGATTATATCCATTAAGCTTTTTTGAAATGGGTAGGTCTGAAATGAGAAATATTAAACAATTTTTCATATTAACAGTGGTTATTTTCATTTTAATTGGAGTGGGATACTGGTTTAATTTTCTAAACATTAATAAATCCATTTTAGTTATATTGTTTGTAATCGCGCCTTATATTATGGGAAAGCTAAACTATCTAGGCATTTGGAGTAGCCATTAGTATTGTATCTAGTTTACGTTCAATACAGAACATAAAATCCAAAGAAGGTAAAGGGGTAGGTTTCTTGGATGTTAGCATAATACTACTTTATAGCTATTTGATGACAATAGAGTTTTTGACTAGAACAACTGTCAAAGGAGTTTAACGGATGTAATATTTTTTTACAACCGTATACCAAGATATTTACCGCACAGCCCAAACCTATTTATCAGTTTACCAAAACACTTATTTATCCTTAAGATCTCTCGGGAATTATGTAGCTTGACATCGTTTTTCTAAGGACATGGTTCTTACGCCAGAGAACCAACTAAATATATACTGGTTTAGCCGAACGAGACTATCATGGCCGTCGCTCAGTATAACACCTAGTCCCACTCAAGTAATGGTAAATAGCTTTGCACCTAAATCCGTGATAAGTGATTTTTTAAAAATTTTGAAGCGAGATTTCACCATTTGTATGTTGAATGGATGAGATTTTCGTAAGCAGTGTTTACAGGTATAGCAGCAGGTTACCATGGATACATGGCCCAACAAATTGATTTAGCTAGGACGTAAGTGGAAATTTTTTTAGTTACAGAAAATATAGCTTAACAATAAAATCACTATTTGTAGTCACTACAGATTTGAAAGCTAGGAGGGGATAGTAAAATGGGTAGTGTGTTGATAAACTTAGGAATTTTAGTAGCGATAAATATAGTTTTTTCATTGTTCTTATACTATGAAAAAAAGAAAAGAAGAAGTAATGATATTGACAAAAAAACAAACTTTTCTTTCCATTTTGGTGCCCAGTTTTCGCGTTTGCTTTGTTTCCAACGATAATAATAATTGTAATTATTGCTAAAAGTTTTTTTGATTTTATTGTAATATATGCATATTTTATATTATTAATATTTTTATCAAACAAACTATATAACAAATATAAACATGCATGAGAATTAACATCATCTTTTCTTTAGACTCTGTTTTGCGATGATGAATGTCATTTATCCAAATCATGACATCCACCCATCTTATGGGTCGAGTTAAGGCCACATTAAGCACCGTCAACAATATCGCCACACCCCTAGGGAGTTTGATCGGTGGGTTATTACTTTTAACATTTGATGTTCAATCAATTATTATGACAAGTGCGATTATCTTTATCATATTAAGTGGTTATCTGTTGTCACAGAAACATTTTACTTCCTTTAACACCGATGACGCCAAACAGTTTAACGCAAACTTTGAATCTTGAATCAGTAACAAGCGAGTAAATGAAGAATCAGAGAGGAAGATGAATGAATGAAAGAACCAAGTATGTCAAAGCAGAACAAAGACTTAAAGGGTGGTTTATTTACTACTATCATACGGACATTATTTATGATTTTGTTATCGATATTTTTATATTTTGGTTATGTATCGTTTAATGGTCCAGTTAAGACGCTTTTAAGCAATTCATTTGTCTTTATTATCGTGACGGGTTTAGTAATAGGACTGATTCTATTCCTCATTACGAAAATAACTAAACTGTTAGAAACAAAGCGGTTTGGATTTTTGGTCATGTCTTTAGTTAATATTGCGCTTATATTCTTTTTTATCTATCAACTATTTACCCCTTACTTTTACTCATCAGAAATGCTAGAACAAACAGGGGCTGAAGCGATTAGAACCTACTACCAATTATCTGATGATACTTTATCAGAAACTAAGCGTGAAGAACTTGTGACATCAGCCGTTTCAGATAGCCTAGCCACTTCGATGTTGATAACAGAACATTATCCAACAGCCAAACTTAAAGAGATAGATATTCAAACGTTAGAACGTAATTTTTACTTATTCGATCTAACCGTTTCAATTGAAACTGAAGAGAATTCATCAACTAAGAACGAGCTGTATCAATTTGTATTTACAAGTGAGCGAGGTCAATTTAAAATCAATAGTATAATGACTTTAGATAACAACTAAATTAGTAGCACTTTTGAAAAAATCTGACACGAGTAATGCAAATAAGTACATTTAGAAACCTTAATCGCGCAAGTTATGTCTATATCAACCTGATCCGAAAAGTGGCATAACAATAAACAACATAAGCCAGGAGGTTTAAAAGATGAAACAAACAGGAACCCTATACTTTTTCTGCGGGAATATGGGGGCAGGAAAATCAACTAAATCAAAACAAATAGCAATCGATAAACATGCCGTACTGTTATCTGAGGATGAATGGCTTTCCGATCTTTATCCCAATCAAATCAACTCATTCGAAGACTTCTTGACATTTTCGGCACGCATCAAACCCTTGGTGAGAAAGCACGTCCAAAATATATTAAGTGTCGGTACGAATGTCGTGATGGACTTTCCTGCTAACACTAAAAAACAGCGTAAGTGGTTTTTAGATATGGTATTTGATGTTAAGGCCAGTCATCAATTGATTTATCTGAATCTAACGAATGAGCAATGCCTACGTCAATTAACACAAAGGCGTAACGAACAACCTGAAAGAGCAGCTTTTGATACAGAGGCGATGTTTACATATGTAACTAATTTTTTTGAAGAACCAGACGCATTAGAGGGATTAAATATTTTAGAGCTTAACGGAAGAGAGTAAGGCAGCTTAAAAAATCTATATTATTATGAGAAAGATGAAAGGAGGGGTTAGCTTGAATCTCAAATTAACTGGATTTAACGTCTTAACATTAGGCGTGATTGCTTTGATTAGTCCGTTTTATATCCTACTACAAAACTTTTCTTCACTGTTAGAATTATTGTTTTATGGTATCCTTATTGTTTTTTTCACCTTTACCTTTAAACAAGCTAACATGATCGTGAATGAAGCGGACGAGAAACAAGACATAGAGCGTGCCGTTTCTGCGAAAATCTGTGTATGGGCAGCTGCCATATTCCTTATGTTTACCTTTTTGTCTAACTGGATTTTTTAGCATGCGGCATGCTAAAATGATCGATTCATCAAGATGACAGTCTGGTCACATGACTCGTTAACATTTATTTTTAAATCAAGAGCCCAGACCCAAGCAATAGGTCCGGGCTTTTAGCTTCCACTTACTTACTCATTTTTAACCTCATAATGTAATTCGACGAACTGGTTAAAGTTTCTAACTCCCTTTAATTTAAGATCAACCGGTGCCTTTTGCTTTTTAAACAGAGGAATACCCTCGCCCAATAACGTCGGGGCAACAATCATAATGATCTCATCTATAAGTGCCGCTTGTAAAAAGGATTGAACTAAGTCACCACCACCGACAAGCCAAATGTTTTTACCGTCTATATTTTTTAGATAATGCAGGAACGACTCTATGTCCTTATTCACAAAGCTAACGTCGTCCGTATCTTTAACTGCGGACCTGGTAAAGACAAACGTCGCATTTCCCTTATAAGGAAACACCTCTAAATCTTGGCGCATCACCCAATCGTACGTTTTCTTTCCCATCAATACGGTATCGATTGTGTCATAAAACTCGGAAAAACCATTATCACCTTCACCCTCAACACGCATAAGCCAGTCGAGTGATTCCTCTTCGGTGGCAATATAACCATCCAGACTGGACGCGATAAATAACACAACCTTACGTTTGACTGACATATTAACACCCCTTATCTAAAGTTAAAAACCAGTAGGAGTAACTCAACGAGATATCCCTACTGGTTTTTAATGACTTATAATTTCTTCACAATCGAAGACTTTAAATAAATACTACCGAATTTATCCACTTTCCCGTCAATATCATGACCATTGTGTGGCTCATCTAAGATTCGGATTCCTTTCGCTTTTGTGCCACGTTTAATTGTATCTTTACCTAACTTTACATCGGTAATAAGCGTAACATCATCTCCGGTTGAAAGGACATTACCGACAGCATCTTTAATTTCTGCTTCTTTTAGAGACTCCTCGGTCCAGACGTGACCACATTCTGGACAATTATAAGCCACACCATCATCATAACCATATTCACTACCACAACTTGGACATTCGTGCATAAATACCCCACCTATCTATTATTATAACGTCATTATACATGTATTCAGGCGATTGGACAATGTGCCATCATGAACGAATGACTTGCATGACTTTCAAGCACGTCGTATAGTAGAGAGAAAAGAAACAAAAGGAGAGAGACACCATGGAAAAACACGTTGACGATGAGGTTCTAATTCAAATCATCAAAACCCAACACAGCATTCTTAATTTACTTAATCATACGTTAAATGATACCGTTATACACCAGAAATCACTGCCGAAACATGAACAAAACACAGATCTCATAAACTTAGCCGAACAAACTCGCCGCGTCATCGCGAAAAAGCCAAAATTAAAAGCGGCTTACAAAAAGTTAACAGATGACTCACGCTTTAACTTTGATGGCTACTTAGAATAGATGAAAGTAGGGGATGCGCGTGATACAGTCGATTACCTCCATTCAGTCGTTATCACAAGAAAGAATTGATAACATGCATCAGCTCCAACAACAAAGCTACTTAGTCGAACAACAATTACTTGGTATCGACCCATTTCCACCATTGTTAGAAACAAAACAGGGCTTAGCTGCATCGGATGAAGCATGCCTCATCCGATGTGACGTAGAAAACATACTCGGTTTTTTACAATATGTTGTAACAGATAACCAACTAGTGATTAATAAATTAGTCGTCCGTCCAGATTATTTTAGACAAGGCATCGGGCGCGACTTACTTCAATCCTTAATTAAACAAAAAAGGGACTCGTCGATTCTAGTCGAAACAGCACAAAAGAATACCCCAGCAATTAATCTCTATGAAAAGCTTGGCTTTAGACAAACCACACAATTTTATGTAGAAGAAGGCATTGAGATTGTACGACTCGAACGAACATAAAGACAAACAGATAAATTAAAGGGAGAATACATAGACATGCAGGTACTTTTAGATTTATTTATAACCTTTGCGAAAATTGGCGCGATCACTTTTGGTGGTGGCTATGCGATGTTACCAATTTTACAGCGCGAAGTGGTTGAAAAGAAACAGTGGGTGACAAATGAAGATGTAATGGATTACTACGCAATTGGACAAACGACTCCCGGTATTATTGCCATCAATACGGCAACATTTATTGGCCAGAAAACAAAAGGCACCTTTGGTGGTATTGCGGCAACACTCGGCGTTGTCTTTCCGTCGCTGATTATCATTAGTATCATCGCTTATTTCTTAAATGCGGTCAGCGATTCTGCGCTGTTGAGTTCAGCTTTTAGCGGGATCAGAGTGAGTGTGTATATTTTGATTTTACAAGCTGTATTAAAATTATGGAAAAAGGCCGTGATTGATAGAGTAGGCCTGATCATCTTTACGATTGTCTTCTTACTAGCGGTGATCACGTCTTATTCACCCGTCTATTTTGTCGTCTTTGCCGGTGTTCTTGGTGTGATTAGTTTCCGCTTCTTAAATAAGGCGGTGAAATAATGTTATTGACCTTATACATTGAATTTTTTAAAACCGGCCTCTTTGCGGTAGGTGGGGGGCTTGCGACGTTACCGTTTTTGTATGACTTATCTGACCGCTACGGTTGGTTTAGTTATGAACAGCTCGCTGATATGATTGCGGTCTCTGAATCAACACCTGGCGCGATTGGCGTTAATATGGCAACCTATGCAGGCTTTTCTACCGCCGGTTTACCAGGTGCAATTATGGCAACGTTCGGTCTTGTAAGTCCATCTATCATTATTATTATTATTTTAGCCCATATACTTGAGCGCTTTAAGCAATCTACACTCATTCAAGGCGCATTTTACGGCTTAAGACCCGCTTCAACCGCCCTCATTGCGGCTGCTGGTTTTAATTTTATGTTTCATGACCTGATCAATACATCCGTTTATAACGGGCTACAATCACTTCATGCTGTTATCAACATTAAAGCATTGATTTTTAGTGTGGTGTTATATGTTATCATGCAGCACCGTTTATTTAAACATTTACACCCGGTCGTCTTTATCGCCTTTAGTGCCATCATCGGCATTCTATTTTCATTCTAATATGATCGAAAAGCGCCCTTATTTTTTAACCAAAATAAGGGCGCTTTTCTTTCCGAATTTTTTGGGTCAACCTGTGTGAAAAATCATTCCAAAGTCACTTTTTAACATTCCTTTTTTAGGGAACAGTATACTATACTAAATTTTTAAATAGAAAGGATAACCTTGATGATGAAGCGGTTGTTTTTTATATTACTCGCAAGTCTATTCATGTTGTTTGCTTGTAATGCCGATAATACAACAGATGGTGATGCAGAGGGAATGGAAGACCCACCAGTAGAAACCCCAGAAGATGGTGATGCACCAGATGACGATACAGATGATGACTCAATGGATAGTGACACAACTGCGTTGCCAGATTTACCCGTAACAAAAACAGAAACGATGATGATTGAAGGCATGGAAGAGGAGATGATACTTAATCTCCTTCAGGGGGAAGAGGCTGATTTTTCTGTCTACATTCCTGATGACATGCAAGGAGCCTTTAACGATGGTGACTTAGATGTCTACACGAACTTTGATGGTACTTTAAATGAAGATGCTAGGTTGTTTATTTACGAAGAAATAGAAGCAGATGTGCTAGCTACACTTGAAAGTAAAGGCTTTACAACAGACGCGGCAGAGACGATGGCTTTTGACTTTACCGATACCGAACAAACGCTTGTAAAAGAGGGGTTCAGTGGTCGGATTGGTAGCTTTACACATGAAGGCGATGAGTATACCATTGGTTATTACTACCCATCAGCGTTTGGTGATGGGTTTAGTGCTCGCTTACCACTCATAGTGGATTCACTTGTGTGGCATGATTCATGATTTAAGGTAAACATTATAAAAAGAGGGGATGCTTTTATAAGCAAAACCTCTTTTTTTCTTGTCAATCATTGTAATCAACATCAATGTCAATTATAATGATAAAAAGGGATATTTTAGTATTAAATACTAAAACTAATACTTGTTTTCTTTAAAGATGGGCCTAGTTAAACGTGAATGGATTGTAATTTAAACTTAAAGAGATTGAAAGCATGTTTCATCTATGACGACATCAACAATCGACAACGCATACTTAAACCAGTCTTCAAATGAAACAGCCACCTATTTAACCCCTGCTGAAATTGGTGAAATTCAAGAAGAAAATGTACTTGCTATAAAAAAAGAAGTTGAAACAGACTCGCACATAGATTGGTCATTGATCATCAACTAAAAAAACTAAAAAAATAAATGTCTTGCTTAACAACTAGCTAGAACAAGGATGAGATGTTATCTATTACATATTAAAGAGTGACAAGAATAATAAAGAATGACAAACGATAGGTGGAATGATGATGTTTATAAATGAAACAATTAAAGTAGCCACAAAAGGTAGACGTTTAGAATTGGTCATTTTCACTTCCAGTTTAATTATCCAGTTTTATCTTGCAAATACGCAACTACATTATGGGTCATCGCTCACATCGATTGCCTTCATGTTGTTATCTTCCATATTATTCCGATATATCATTGCTAATGAGCGTTTTTTTCATAATGATCAACCGAAGTTAACTTATGAAAATGTGGTTGACTATGTATTCAGTAAAAATATCTGTACCGTTGTCTTCGTTTTTACTGTCTTTATGTTTGTCATTCAAATGACACGTTACCTTCATAACGCCAGTTTCAACTTTCAAAACTATGACCACATCTTAGTTTATTGTTTAATGGTGTTAGGGGCAGAAAATCTGCTTTATGGTATATACCAAACCCCAGTACCTATCTATAATCGTGAAGGTAAGGAAGAAAAGCTGACAGATCATAAAATTGATTGGAAGAATATCAAAATACAATGGCCTTCGTTTGTTATGCTTGGTCTTTATTGCGTGACTTTTCTCGCCTTTGACTTTGTTCCTCATCTATTGACCGCGATGATGTATTATATTATAAGTGTGTTCATCTTTATCAATTCTCTAAGATCTGTTCAAGTGTAGAAGTAGCTTAGGAACCTTTAAAGATTTAAGTAATCATCTTCACATTTACGACGAGATGCAGAAAGGATTTAATTTATGAACAAACTCACAAGTAAGGCCTGGTTTTACTTCGTCTCAGGTTACATGATCTTATTCTCTAGAAAGATTTTCATACCAGAAAGCCACCCTTGGTATCATGACTACCCGGTTTTAATTTTAATCATTAACATCAGCACGATGATTTTATCAATCCCTCTATTTTATCTATCCTTTAAGATAACAAAAGAGACAATTATAACGACTTTACTCCCTTACAAGGTTAGAAGGGGACTATATTTTTTCATTCTCTTTCTTTGTTTCAGTCTTATGGTTAACCTGATTCTAAGCTTTTTTTAAAAGCTAACAAGACAAGCTGTTTCCTTTTAAAGTAGATAAGCGATAAATACCGATACATTATCACTTACTAAAAACGTTCCTCCCATTTAGGAGAAACGTTTTTTTAGCATCGACTTATTTTAGTGTGAGAAGAAAGAGCCCTTTACACTTTCGTACAATCATATCCAACTTATTCATTCTCTTGTTTCTTTTTATATTGATCAATCAGACCATAAATCACAACACCTAACGCACTTGAGATAAACATAAGCCTATTACTCATTAACATATCTCCGAATATAATCAAAACGACCTGCGCTAAACCATAAAACAGTTGCGCATAAAGTAAACGCCGAATAGAAGCCGGCTCACCAAGGTCAGTAACACTTGCCTTGTCTTTATCTATTAGAATATAGATGAAATAGACGAGTAAACTAGCGTAATGAACGAGAGCAAGTGGTTCAGTGGCTAATGAATTAATGTTGAGACTGATTGGTGTGAATAGACTGATGACGATAGTCATAGCTGTAACGATCAAGGCCAGATAACTATTTCTCTGACCATTGTTATTTAAGTACGCGTTAACCACCAACATCAAAATAACAAGCAGTAAATAGACACCATTCTCTGTCGTATAAATCAAGTAGCCCGTAAGGCCAATCACGCTCAAGAGGTCAATCGCCGTCAAAGATTTTCCAGTAATTTGATTAATCGCTCGCATCAGTAGAATCATCAGAAAAATTAGCCCTAAACTAATCTGAAAGGAGAAAAAAAGTTGTAGCACGATATAAATCCCTACCGCCACAAAAGCAGCATACTCACGCCGACAATCAATTTCTCTGACTAATGCCCAGGAGAGAAACAGACTTCCAGCTAACATAGCACTTTCTGCTAGGTCTGTCGTCACTATGTACCACAAGATACCAGAGATAACTGCTAAACCTAAAATGATTTGATTCGTTCGATAAGTGAGACTCACTTTTCTTCCTAAGGTAAACATTACAGAACCATTCCTTTCGTTTATCTTTTATGTTTATGAACCATTTTGACATAGAAGAATAAAAGCGACACATTTAGCTTGCTTCGCCGCTTATAGTTTTATCTTTAAACTTAATGATCGTTAGTCACGTTCAACAAGCATAGAAATCCCAATACCACCACCAACACATAGAGCGGCAATACCGGTCTTTGCATCACGTTTAGTTAATTCATGCAGCAAGGTCACTAAAATACGGGCACCACTAGCCCCAATTGGATGACCTAAAGCAATGGCCCCACCGTTGACGTTCACGCGCTCAGGATCAATCCCTAAGTCTCTAACAACTGGAATACTTTGCGCGGCGAACGCTTCGTTTAATTCAAATAAATCCACCGTTTTTAAATCAATATTGGCTTTATCCGCTAACTTTTTCGTTGAATAATACGGGGTATAGCCCATGAATTGTGGATCCATTCCAATTTCCGCATCTGCTTTAATTTCAGCTAAGTAAGGAATGCCCAAATCTTTTGCTTTTTGTTTACTCATTAAGACCAAGCTTGCGGCACCGTCATTAATACCAGAGGCATTACCAGCTGTCACGGTTCCGTTTTCTTTAAACGGAGTTTTTAGTTTTGTTAAATCGTCATGTGTGACATTTGGACGCGGGTACTCATCTTGAGTGACGTGCATCACATCACCTACATCATTTTTGACAGGAACAGGAACAATTTCATCATCAAAGCGGCCGCTTGTTTGTGCTTGTTTTGTTTTCAGCTGTGAACGAAGGGCAAACGCATCTTGTTCTTCACGGGAAACTTGATATTTCTCGGCAACATTTTCAGCGGTCATGCCCATATGAACCGAGCTGAAAGCATCGATTAAACCATCCTGAATCATCACATCAACCGGCTTTTTGCCTTCGGTTGTTTTATCCCAGCGATACTGATGAATCAGGTGAGGTGCCATACTCATATTTTCCGTTCCACCGACAACGACAACGTCCGCTTCACCAAGTTGGATTTGTTGTTTACCTAAAATAACTGATTTTAAGCCAGACCCACACACTTCGTTAATTGTCATCGCGGGGACTTCGTAAGGCATACCTGAATCAATCGCAATTTGACGGGCAACGTTTTGTCCAGTTCCTGCCTGTAAGACGTTACCAAAAATCACGGTATCAACGTCTTGAGGTGTTATATTTGCGCGAGTTAACGCTGCTTTCACAGCAGTCGTACCCAGTGTACGTGCTGATGTATCTTTAAAGCTGCCACCGAACTTACCAATTGGGGTTCTAACGGCACTGACAATGACGACGTCATTCATCAATCATCACTTCCTTATTAATAAATTAGTCATACTAAATGACAAACGAAAGAATAATTTGCTATAGTAGGACTACATTAGTATAACAAATTGTGAAATTAATCTACATGATTTTGATCAAAAAATGTTATAGTAGGTGTTGGGGATTGGTGTTAAACAAGACACCACAAGATAAACACAACGAATAGAGAAGAAAAGAAGGTGTGAAACATATGAATATTGGGATTGATAAAATTGGTTTCTTTGCTCCACATCTCTATGTGGAAACAGAGGACTTAGCGATTAAACGCGGGGTAGAACCAGAAAAGTTCACGATTGGGATTGGCCAAGAAAAAATGGCCGTCGCACCAGCCTCTCAAGATGCGGTGACACTGGCAGCAAATGCAGCCGCATCAATCTTAACTGAGGAAGATAAACAAGCGATTGATTATGTTATTTTCGCGACAGAAACAGGTGTCGATCACTCAAAAGCGGCCTCAACATACATTCATGACTTATTAGGGTTACCACCATACACACGCGCAGTAGAAATGAAACAAGCTTGCTATAGCGCAACGGCAGGTCTTCAAGCTGCACGAGGACATATTGCACTAAACCCAGACAGTAAGGTACTTGTTGTTGCGAGTGACATTTCTCGTTACGGCTTAAACACCGCTGGAGAAATCACCCAAGGTGCCGGAGCTGTTGCCTTTGTTGTCGCAAAAGATCCGAAAATCCTTTCAATCGAACCAACGAGTGTTTATAAAACTGAAGAAGCAATGGACTTTTGGCGTCCGCTATATTCTGAGACCGCGTTTGTCCAAGGAAAATTCTCCGTCGATCAATATATTAACTTTTTCTTAGATTTATTAGATCGTTATAACGAGAAAACAAACCGCTCATTAAAAGACTTTGATGCGTTACTGTTCCACTTACCGTACACGAAAATGGGCTTAAAAGCACTAAGAAAGTCGGTTGAAGCGGCAGACACAGAAGACCAAGAGCGGTTACTCAGTGGTTTTGATATTAGTAAATATTACAACGCGATTGTCGGAAATATTTACACCGGCTCATTGTACTTATCACTTGTGTCACTATTAGAAAATAGTCAAACACTAAAAGCGGGTGACCGGATTGGTCTCTTTAGCTACGGGTCAGGTTCAGTCGGGGAGTTCTTTACTGGTGTCTTAGTACCTGGTTATGAGAAGCACTTAAATACCGATTATCATACAGCGATGTTAAAAAAACGAACGGCTCTTTCTGTTGAAGAATATGAACAAATATTTGAAGAAAAGCTCCCAGTCGGTGAGAAAGATTATACAGTTGATACAACGAAAGACCCCGCACCTTTTGTCTTTACGGGTGTGACCGAACACATGCGTCAATATAAACGTCAAGCATAATAGTTAAAGTCCAGAGGTGAGTCCTCTGGACTTTTGTCTTTCTTGTTTTGAAAAATCGGATGAATAGACATTTTATGTTATAAAAGGAAGGAGACTCATGTATAATAGAGGTAACATCATGCGTACTTACATAAAAAATAAGAGAGAAACGTTGAAACAACGCTTGGTTATTGAAGGACTAAATGATGAAAATGAGGTGAAACAAATGCAATCAAAAACGAAACAAGCAATCGTTATCGTGATCACAATTATCTTAAGTTACATCGTGTCAACCGTCATTAAAGTGGCATTAAACTTTGATTACACGCCAATTCGTGATGGTCTTGATATTAAGCTTTTGTTTGATTTTGGTTTGTACGTTCTTGTTTTTAGCGTGATTTATTACTTAACGTCTCGGCTACTATCTAAGTTGTCACTGAAATAAGAGAATATTAATCTACACATATGTTGATTCATACGACTAGCTTTATTAAGACTGAGTGAACAACTTATGATACCGTGCTGGCAATTTCGAGGTGTTACTTTTCTGGTGCTTCTATGCTTATATATTTCAAGTAAGGTACCCATCCTAGGGATAAAGATCGTCTATCACTAGTGAGGAAGGAAGTAGAACTCGAACAAATTTCCAATCTACTTTAAGGAAAGAAGCGAGTTCGGTAAAGTCATCTTAATCCCGTAACAACCATAAAGCGCACAACTACTCATTGACTGAGTGGCGGTGCGCTTTTGTTCGTTATGGACGTTGCTTCGTTAATGAGACCGATCGAATGATGTCTAGCTCTTTAGCTTCCAACTTTTCAATCGTTGACTTATTCATGTCTTCTTTAATCAGGTAAATCGTATATGACCCATGTAAAGATGAAAAGGGGGCTAATAACTCTGAGTCAATGTAAGCAAAGTCAATCGCATGTTCATGGATAACTGGTTCATAGTTAACGATCGCATATCGCTCTTTAAAATGATGGTTCGTCGCCGTAAAGTCAACATCGATAATCACATGTTCATCCGTAACTTCGACGTCATAGTCACTCTTTTTTAATGGGTCTTGAATTACATAAAAAAAGCCAGTAGCAAAAGCAAGTTAAAGAGTACAGCTATAAACGTCCTTTTTCTCCAAGGTTGCTCTTTCTTCATGACTGACTCCGATATTCTTCAAGTAACGCTTCCGCTTGTGTTAAGTTCATTGGTTGCGATCGTCTTAACTTACGACTAATCACATCAATCTCAACCCCAACCGCGCCAGCTGTCATCGCCAGAGATTTTGCTTGGAGCGCCATATGTCCACGCTGTATCCCGTCTGTCACAAGCGCACGTAGGGCAGAGAAGTTTTGCGCGAGACCAACTGCCGAGACGATACCCGCTAATGTCTTCGCATCAGGGTCATTTAAAATATGTTGGGTGAACTGTGCCCCTGGATGAATCGAAATCGAGCCGCCAACGGTCCCAATCGCAAGTGGAATCGTAAGGATTCCTACGAGATAGCCGTGTTCATCAACATAGTACTTGGATAACGACCGGTATTGACCCGACTGACTCGCATAGGCATGGATCCCGGCCGATGTTGCCCGGGTATCGTTACCCGTCGCAAGCACCGCAGCTTCAACCCCGTTCATAATACCTTTGTTGTGGGTGACAGCCCGGTAAGGGTCGACACTTGCAATTTGTGAGGCTTCCACAATCCGGTCACGTACTTCGGTGCCTTCTAATCCGCTACGTGACAAGAGGGAGGGGTCTAACCGAAACGAAGCGGTCACAAGGGCTTCAGTCGCATAGTTTGATAAAATCCCCATTAAAGCAGTTCCACCGGTAATAACCTCAAGCATATCTTTAATCGCTTCCACCATCGTATTAACGATATTTGCGCCCATTGCTTCTTTTGTATCGACATATAAATGCACCACAAAAAATTCTGGTGTATGTTCTTCTGGATTACTTTCAATGATTCGTACCTCAATATCTTTCACACCACCACCACGCTTCACAATCGAAGGATGAGCGGCATGAGCACGCTCTACTAAATCATCATAATGTTCTAAGACTTTTTCTTTCATAGCTTCCGGGTCTTCGACATTCTTTAAAATAACCTGACCGATCATCCAACGCTTTTCTTGTGTTGTCGTAAATCCACCACCCGCACGCACCGTTTTTGCCCCAAAACTTGCGGCCGCGATAACGGACGGTTCTTCTGTTGCCATCGGTACTAAATAGTCTTTGCCGTTAATTAAAAAGTTCATCCCTAATCCTAACGGTAATTGATAGGTACCAACGACGTTTTCGACCATATGGTCACTCACACCCTCAGAAAGAGAGAAAGACTGTTTAAAGTTGCTGATATGCTCATGTTCAATAAATCCAGCACTCATTAAGCTCTCAATACGTTCATTAATCGATTTTTTATAAAATTTATCTAAAGGGGACGTCATATTATTACCTCCATTATGTAAGTTGTTAAATTTATAATCCAACTGGATTATAACATAATTATTCCACGATTATCGATGATCTTTTCGGTACTGTGACGGTGTCACATCATACACCTTACGAAATGTTTCAGTATAGTAGCTCGGGGAATTAAAACCTACACTATGAGCAACTTCTGTAATAGATCTATCACTTGTCAGCAACAGATCAAGACTCTTAGATAGTCGGTAATGCTGCAGGTATTGAATGGGTGAGCTGTGACATTCTTCTCGAAAGATGTCACAGCTATGGCTTCTTGAAATAGCTGCACTTTTTGCGATCAGATCAAGGTTTAGTTTATCTTGATAATTCAAGTGGATGTAAGTCAGCATCATTTTTAATTGATTGATGGCTTTATTCGGTCTATCTGACGCTGCTTGAAGCGGTTCAACTAAGTCAATAAGGATAGACCACATTGATAACACGATCCGCATCATATCAAGTTCGACGGTCACAGATGTTTTATCTTTTAAACGATAAGCCCGCATAATGAGTTGCAGCAGTTGTGATTCTTTAACTTGTCCTGGCCTTAGATGAACATAATCAGGCGCAAATTCATTTGTTACTTGTTCAATGACGTCATATGTAAAAGGGAAGGAGGGACGTACTAATTCAGGATCAAAGATCATCTTCACATATGAGCAACTTGAATCTTCAGTAGACAATGCGACATGCAGTCGTCCAGCATTGATAAATAAACCCTCACCTTTATTTAAGTGACACACAGCACCGTTTATATAGATAGACATCGTGCCATCCAATATGTAGATAAATTCAACTTCTTGATGAAAATAACACGGTTGAAATAAATCTTTAACGATTGACATGTCACGAGATGATAACTGAAGGGGAAGGTGATAAAAGGTATAATTTATCTGTTCAAATCCATCAGCATTGATTGTTGATTTCAAGTTTTTTTGTTGCGTCATAAAGAACCTCCAAATACGATTGTTATATAATTTATCGTAATAACACATTGAAAAAAATAATATATGTACAATATTGATAATATCATAATATTCATGACTCAACACACTCAAATTAAATAATTGTTGATTCATCCGTTATGAGTTGTTTTATGTGTTGTTTGATGTGTATAATAGAGGTATAAAGCATACATTAATGCATATAATATCAGAAAGGAATGATGGAAAGTGGGTGCATTTGTTATGTCAAAAGAACACCATCCGATTTTAAATACCAATACACTTGATTTCTTAAAGCAGAATGTATTAACCGTTACAGATCTTACTAGAAGTAATAAATTATCAGAAATACTTGACCGATTTTCTACTGGAGTATCAGAAGAAGTATTTGTCATTCAAAATGGAAAGAAAAAAAATGCTCAAGCAGTTATGTTAGATATGGATTATTTCGAGCAACTTTTACAATTTAAAGAAATTATTGAGGCTTCTCTTGATCAAGTTGCTATGGAAGAAGCTTATGGTCGTATAGGAAAGCCAGTAAATCAATCATTATCTGATGTCTTTGATGAAGAAGATATAAATGTTACTGAATTAATAAAACTATTAGAGGAAGACTAAATTGAAAACGCTCGAAGATTTAACCGCAATAACATTGGAAAAATATAATGTAGATTTAAAATTTATCGAAGATGTAAAACAGGACATTAAGGCTATAAATAAAGGGCATAGACAGAAGGTTTTACTAGAAATATTAAGTAGAGCTAAACAAGGACCGTTATTTAAAACAGATGGCGTTGCAGAATCCTTACACGGTGATTTACATGGTTTTGCTAAAATAAAATCGAAATCACTTAATGTTAGAATAATCTATCGTCCCGTCGAAGGAAATCCAATTAAAATGGAGGTTATTGCAATCGGTCCAAGAGATAAAGAAAAAGCTTATCGAATGGCTTCTGAGCGCTTACAGAAGTTTCTACAACATATGGAATAATTAAAGTCTAAAAGCAATTATTAGCTGATTAGAGTTTAAAAAAATGTTACATCATTTATTACAAAGGTCTCAATTCCTAATAGGTGGATTTGAGATCTTTTTAAATTTGACAGATTATTAGATGAACGTAATACAATTTTATTATTCGAAGACCCGAAGTACGGACGATTCCTTTGTTATTTAACAATCTTATCAAAAACAATTTGACATAGATCTTTTTTTTACGTTATATTGAATATATTACATATAAATTACAATT
This sequence comes from Halolactibacillus halophilus, assembly GCF_900115605.1. Taxonomy (GTDB): domain Bacteria; phylum Bacillota; class Bacilli; order Bacillales; family Amphibacillaceae; genus Halolactibacillus; species Halolactibacillus halophilus. The sequence continues at coordinate 43,787 of NZ_FOXC01000011.1, read as the reverse complement.
TGATAAATAAATTATAGGGAGGATAACTTATGAAATATCGAATAAAAAAATTTATCACTCTGTTATTAATCTTTATCACATTTTTGATGTTTTTTGAATATCCGATAGTTTTTGCGAGAGATTCACACGAGACATCGAATAAGCCGAGAGAGTTGCATCGATTGGAAGATGGCTCATATTTAAGAAGCTTTTCTCAGGAACTAAAAGATAAGTCTAATGATGAATTACAAGGAATGATAGCACAAAGTCAAATAGAATCAAGTAGAGTTATCGGTAATATAGCAGCACTTAAAGCAGCATGGTTAGCAGCAGCTGAGATTGCTCGTCGTAACGGCTATCCATTATCTGCTACATTAGTTGAACATTCTGTATGGAATAAAAGTTATTCTGAAACAAATGGACCTTTCGCAAAAGCCATAAGGCGAACAAATAAATATAATCAAATGAAGAAGAATAGAAAAGGAACCATCGCTTTTCAGAAAAGTGATAGTAGCGATCTTTTTTATTCACTTCATAAGGTAAGCTATTCTTCTGCATCAAGTAGTCAAGGGATGAGAATATGGATTCGTGACGTTTATGATTTTGAAGCAGATACAAGTTATAAAAATATATTCACATCGGTTGTTAATAATTGGGCGTATTTGAGTCAAATTATGTGGATGTTACATCCAGTCGATGTTCATTTAGGTATCGATGTGTAGACTATGAAAAAAATAATCATTATATCCGTCGCTACTTTATGTATGATTGGTCTTATATTCTTATCTCCTAAAGCCATACAAAAAAATATTGACCTTAATGACCTAACTGAAATAAAAGACAATATTAAAGGATATGACATTGAATTCAAGAGTGAACGAGGATTTGGCAATGACCGATGGGATGTCTATTCATTTTCTTTAGAGGAACCTCTTGAATATTCTCATTGGGAAAAAATCGATAAATCCTATTATTCAATAAGATCCTATTTCTATGATAACTCATCAGATGATAAATGGGATATGATTATTCAAAATATATATAAACTTGAAAAGGATACAAATACGCGTTATAGTTACGTTGATTTAGATGGAACAAAAAAATTATATTTATACAACCCAGAAAAAAATAAAGGATATTGTGTGATAATAACCATATAATAGCGTGCTATTAATATCTGGAATCTGGTACAAATATCGAATAAGTGAAAATTGGATTTGATTTTCTGCTAAGAAAATGGTTATATAATATTTGGTGTTGGTGAAGGGATTTTGAAGAGGGAAGAGGTTGCTCACTTTAAATACTCACTAGCACCTATTTTTCTGTCTGAATTTATAAAGCAAGCGCGTTTTTTGGTAAAATTAAAGGTTTCGACAACATATGTGAATACTGCCAATGATATTTACCAAGCTTGACAAGTTTATTGCCAGTGATTGCCAACAATTGTACCACTGTTTGCCAAGCTATTTACCATTACTTGAGTGAGGCTAGGCTTTATATCGAGCGGCGAGCATGGTAGTCTTGTTCAGCAGAGCCAGCTTGTAGTCAGCTGTTTCTCTAGCCGCAGCAGATCAAGATGCAAAGACACGTTAGTTTCCTAAAGGTATCTAGGTAGATAAAAACATTCACTAGTAGTACATTTCATAAGCAGTACTTAACAGAAATAGAATGTGCTTGTTAAAAAATTCAGTGAGATTATGTATAAGCAGGTCCGTAAACGCAAAAGGAGATATATTCAAATCAAAACGTTACTTAAAATATTCGCAAACAATCTAGTTAACATAATATATATTATAGGAAGTTGAACTAAAAGAACCATCTCACATCTCATAAGTAAAGTATACTCAAGATAGTGAGACGAAATTGAAATTTTTAAGTTTTTTAGACCCACAGCAAAATCCGTTAGTTTCATGAACTTTTAACTAAATCATATACGCGTATTGATCAGTCTTGTTTAATAAATACAAACGTGTCAGCTGATGAATGTTCTTTGCTGAAGCTAAAGTTTAAGCGATCAAATGCTTTAATCTTTTCAACATCCGTTATCTGATTCTCAGCTAAAAATCTAACCATTTCACCACGCGACATCTTTACTAATGTGCCTTTTTCTTTAACTTTATCATCTTTTAATTCACCAAATACACACGTAATAATTCGCGCTGATTCGTTATATTTCGTAATTGTTTGACTGTATTCTTTAGAAGCTAAATTAATAATGGTATCCGTCTCACTAAATAACTGTTTTGCTAATTGATCTGACCAAAAATGATACACAGATTTATAGGTATCGTCATGCAGTTTCGCTTGCATTTCAAGCCGATATGGCGTCACACCATCAAATGGTCTTAAGATGCCATAAAAACCCGAAAGAATCCTCAAATGCTCTTGTAAGTAATCAAATTGTTGCTGTTCAAACACATCTGGCCCCATATGTTGATATTGAATGCCTTCATACGATAAAATTGCCGGTGTTAAATTTGATGCTAGATCCATATGTTGAATACGTTCATAATTTTCTGTCGATATTTTGTCACTAGCTTTCCAAATCTTTTTTAACTTTTCATAACTAAGTGTTTGTAAATACGTTAACAGCTCTTTTGTTTGATCTAAAAACTGTGGGTATTGTTCATGTGTAAAGGCATCGGTATCTACTTTCATTTTCTTTGCTGGTGAGATAATTATTCGCATACTGCTCCCCTTCCCTGTTTAATTCTTTTTTATTATAAACCACTCAATTCAACACAGCTCTAAAACGTTTTGGAATCATTCAATTCAGCATAGCTCTAAAACTAATGTCACTCGCTAAATTAAAATCATTAAGTTTTGGAATCATTCAATTCAACATAGCTCTAAAACCTCGTAGTAATAAAAATTAAGGCTTCGTAATCGCGCTATTCACCCATGGCAAAGCTTCAGAATTAATGATTTGTGGCTGAATATGTAATTTTCGAGGTTCGTTTTTTACAATTATAACACAATCTTTTAACATAAATAAAATCAATATGCAAAAAGCCTTTCCTGCACGTTACAGTGTCGGAAAGGCTTTTTGTCTTAGTTATAATCAGTAATTTTTATTCATTTACGCACACCGACTCTTCGATACTCTGTCCCTCTACTCTCGTCTTCAGCCTTACGATATACACGGTGACTATTGAGGCGATTAAGACAAGCATCACTTTCACTGGAAAGAGTGGAATGAAAAAAAGTGTCACAATAATGGACGGCCAAAGAAGCACAAGTGCTAATATTTTCGTCTTTAACGGAATGCTGCGGTATTTGATATAGTCGTGAATGTACTTACCGAAGACTTTATGATGAAGGAGCCAGTGATACAGTCGCTCTGAACTTCTTAAATAGAAATAAGCCGTGAGCAGTAAAAATGGCGTCGTCGGTAAGACCGGGAGAAAGATCCCAATCGTCCCTAAAGCCAGTGAAAAAGATCCGATGATGATATAACTAACCTTTAATAGTTTATGGCGTGTCATGAAAAAAACCCCTTCAGTATTTAACCTTATCTCATCATATAACGAAAACATGAAAAAAGTAAACCATGAATGACTTCATTGGTTCACCTTTTTCATGTTTAGATAGGTTAAAAACAAGATGGGATATACAACTAATCCCACTAGATACATAAAATGGTTCGTTGCTACATCTTTTTAATAATATCCGCTGCCACTAACTGCCCTGATAAGGTGACCATCGGTGTGCCTCCACCTGGATGAGTTGAACCACCGGTAAAGTAAAGATTACGATAGATAGGATCACGGTTCTCTACTTTGAAAAATGCTTGTGAAACACTATTTGAACTCATACCGTAAATGGCGCCCTTATAGGCCGCTGTCCGCTCCATCAAATCCTTCGGTGTATAGAAAAACTCTTCTTCTATCCGCTCTTCTAACTGTGTAAGACCAAAATGTTCAAGTTGCTGGATGATGCGCCGCTTCATCTCACGTATGGTTGCCTCATTCCAGACTAACTTGTCTGAAAGATGGGGCGCATTGATTAAGATGAAAAGATTGCCTCCACCAGGTGTCGCGCGCTCAGGTTCTGACACACTCGACTGACAAATATAAATCGTCGGTGTTTCAGGCACATCTAAATCGTCAAAGATGGCTTCAAACTCTTGTGTATAGTCTACTGGGAAATAGACATTATGATGTTTTAAGACATCGTATGTCTGATTGATCCCAACAAGCCAAACAAATCCTGACAATGACACGTCTTTTTTACGTAATGCATAACTCAGTGGATGGTGTGACATAAACGTCTGATAGACCGTTAACGCATCGGCGTTCACAATGACAACATCACTATCATAGAAGATATCTCCTACCTCAACACCTATGACACGGTCATGTTTCTTTCGAATCTTCGTCACGTTTTGATTGTATTTAATGACAACGCCAAGTTCTTCTCCTAGACGGACAAACGCATCGACAATGGCGTATGTGCCCCCTCTTACACCCCAAATACCTTGTGAGCCTTCTAAATGTGCCATCATGGCGAATATCATCGGTGATTGGTAAGGGCTTGAGCCAACGTAGGTCGCATAGCGTAAAAACATCTTCTTCGTATAAGGATGCTCAAAGTAGTCATCTAGTAATGATGCTAACGTTTTAAACGGCTTGATTTTAATAAAATCTTTGATCAATGACGGTGATAATTGCGTCGTAAGTGGATACATCAGTTGACTAAAAAACTGCCGATGACTGATGTCATAGAGGCGCTTTGCCTCTTCTAAAAATGCCTCATAGTTATCGGCATCGTGTCTACTAAATTCAGCGATTTGTTTTTTCACTGCCGCTTCATCACGAGAAAAATCTAAGTGAACATCCGGTGAGAAAAAGTTTCTCGTTCCGCTGTCAATCGGATAAAAATCAAGATAATCTTCAGGCTTTCGTCCAACAGATTGAAAGACCATGTCAAATACGTGTTTTAACGTAATGGTACTTGGACCTAAATCAAACTGATAAGGCCCTAAGGTAATAGGACGTAGTTTCCCTCCTGCTTCCTCGTTTTTTTCTAGAATCGTCACGTTGTAACCTGCATGTGCTAACCTTATGGCAGCTGATAAACCGCCTAACCCTGCGCCAATGACTAAACAGTCTTTCATTGATATCGCCTTCCTTTCCAGATGTAACCTCGGTGCGTGAGGCTTTTATACATTGAATCGACACCGATACCGATCATAAATAGAATGCTAATGGGTATAAAGAAACTCAGCCATTTAGGCACTGCGTTTCTCCAGTCAATGACTAGCTTCGTTAAAACCATCAAACCGTAACTGAATAAAACATATCTAACATCTACCCATGGAAGGAAACAAAACGGTAAAAGAAACAGCACCGTATAATAGCTCATCAACCCTAACATATAGCCTACTTTCTTATTGAAAAGGCTAAACATATTCTTTTGAAACCCCAGCCAGACGGATTGAAAAGAATGATACATACGCATCTGAACGAATGGGTCTACTTTTAGTAGGCGAACCGGTTGATTCAGTGCTTTTTGTTTTTTCATCAGTGACATATCATCTAATAACGACGTTCTAATCGCTTCATGGGCCCCAGCTTTTTGATAACTATTTTTTTCAATCGCGATAAAGCCACCATGTGCTGCCGCCAATCTCGGCTTATGCGATTGCGTCACGTACTTAAGTGGCAAGTGCATGAGCACGGTAAACAACATCATCGGCACCATCAACTTTTCAGCTAAAGTGACCACATGTTGTTTCGGAAAACCTGAAATCATGCCTGTTTTCTGTGCCTTTAACACCGGTAAAATGCTTTCAATCGCCATCGGCATGAGTCGCACATCCGCATCTAATAGTAAGAACCAATCGCCTTGTACTCGTTCTGCTAATTGATGACAGGCAAAACTCTTTCCTAGCCAGCCTTCTGGTAGTTCTCTACCTTCATAGACCTTAAGAGTAGGATAGACGGATTGTAAGTCCGTTAAGATTTTACTAGTCCTATCCACTGAGTGATCATTTAATACGAGTACGTCAAGTGGAAGGATTGATTGATTATAGACGGATTCTATACACGCTTTAATATTATCTTCCTCATCCCGCGCAGGGATAAGGACACTGATCGTCGGTAAGTCATCTAAAGGTACGTTCGCACTCACGATTTTTTCAGGTGGTAAAAAATAACGCAGATTGACCACAACAAACCATAATTGAATGACTTGAATGATGATAATGAGACCAATAGCCGTTGTCATCGCTTTGTCCTCTTAAAGGCATCTAACCAATCACTCGTTGAGCGCGAAGACTTCAGGATTGACTGCCATGTGGGAGCTTTATAAAAGTGAGGATCATCAATCATCATCTGTTTTTGAATCCTGTATTGCTTCGTCATCAATGCCTCAGCTTGTTTTAGATATTCTCGCTTCGATTTGTCCTTTTTATTAGTGATGAGAGCTTCACCAATCATAACCGATACCACTGGTTTTTGTTCTTCTAAGAAGACATATTGTAATGTGACGGGTACGACATGGACGTGTTCTTTTAATGTCATGATGCGACCAAGTCCTGGTTCAAAAACAAATGGTACCGCTTCTTGGTGTTCGACCTTTCCTTGAGGGAACACCCAAATAGGCTGTTGCTGCGTCATGAGTTGATCCATATACTGAAACGTCTCGACTAATGACCGGGGCTTTGATTTATTCAGACTAAACGCCCCGCATTTACGGAAAAACGGGTAACGTTTCAGTCCGGTTTCATCCATCATCACATAATGATTTTGTTTCGTTAACGTTTCAACTAAATAAAATAAAATCAAACCATCCCACCAAGAACTGTGATTAATCAAATACAACACTGGCTTTTCTACTGGCGTTAACTGACCATGTACAACAATTTTCCCGAACTGCTTCTTCAATAAATAATACTTAAGATAGCGATAGAACACCGACTTAAACAGGGAAACATGTTTAGCGGTAATCATAACGGTATTTCCCTTCAGCTAATAGGATAAAAAGAACACTTAAGCCAAAGACGACAATCTCGTCATGCTTCAACGACAACAAACCAAACATCAACAACATCAGCTCAAAAATCAACGTATTCGTTCGGGCTAATGGTCTTGGACGCTCGTACAGTGGGAATAGTAGACTAAGTCCTGCCCCAATCACAAACCAACTAACAAAATTCGTAATGGGAATATTGAAGTAATGAACGGTCCCTGGGTTATACCACGTCCAAAATGATTCGAAGATCGCGACCGGATCTAAAATCAAATCAATTATCACAACCCATATACCCGTCTCAATCGCCCGCCGCCATTTGCTTGTTTGACTCGCCATCAACAAGCTATTTAATAACACCCCCACCCAAGCTAGGGCAATCGTAAACGGTACACCTAACACGAGCGGACCGAGTACGGAAGTATAATCATATTCCCCGAACGGAAAACCCGTCTCGACACTAAGCACTTCAATAAAAAATGTTACGACACCTACAATAGCACTCCCAACCAGTAACGCCTTGCCTTTTTGTTCAAATATCCAAATCAACTCGATGAGACTGACCGAGTAAAAGATGAGAAATAATGGCTTCGAAAAAGCGAGCGCATCAGGTACGGTAAAAAAGACTTGCAGAATAACACCAATCGTATACCACACTAAAAAAACAGGTAAGAGTATGGGTTTTCTTTTCATATGCTTCCACTCCCTATTATGTATAAAAACGTCTAAGTTACATGCTTCTATACCCTTTTATAGTGCCTTTTAATCCCTCCCTTTTGTCCGTTAAGAGCGAGTGGTACTCATGACGTACAAATCCGTCATGAAAAATAAGCGACGGAGAATAATTGATTTCCCCAGCCGCTTATTTTATGACGTGTAGACAAATATATTCATTAATGTTTCAGTAAAGACGCTCATTAATACGTAAGCGCAAAGTGCTCGATTACACCGTCATGCGTTTCCACCTTAACGTGTACAACAATGTGATCTAAACTAACGTCTCTTAAACCATCCACGCGAAAACTCCCGTTATAGAAGTAATCCGATACATTTTGCTCTCTATAGTGCCATCATCATAATAGTAGGCGTCATCACTCATAGATGCTCCAGTATAATATTCTTCCATCTCGTGTGAAGGTTCTCTCGTTAACTGGTCCGTAATGTCTTGATTAACGACTTGATTACCGTCGTGCCAGACTTCAATAGTGACATGTTGGAGGCCAAACGCATCTAACTGATAATCTGTTATATTCAGATCAAATCCAGCCATAAACTCTCCGCTATCTAAACCGATATGATGCTGCATCAGGTTAATGCGATCATACGACAGTTCATCACGTATCGGCAAATCACTTTCATCCGTCGACATTAGTCTTTTTGCCCCATCTGCTTTTTCTTCAGTGACATTGAATGTATAATTGTTCGTTACCGGAAGTGATAACGCGACTTTATAGGTTGTGCCACTTACATAAGTTAATAGGTGATGCTTGTGCTCTTGCGACTGTATATCAATTGTCTTTAGCGCATACGTCGCATCAGGATTCGTTTCTTTTAACGTCACAAAGATATCGGCGGTGACCTCTTGACTGTCAGGTTCAGCCGATAAGTATTGAACGTCCACTGAATGAATATCACTACCTGCTTCTTCTAAGTCACGATTGATTGTCTCTGAGATATTATATTCCATGTCTCTAACGAGTTGGTGTAAAAATTGAACCTCGTTATTTAACTGTTGATGTGTCTGATTGACACTATTGATGATGCTAAAGCCAAAGGTCATGACCACAACGAGACCAACAATGAATAACAACACAATAAGCTTCTCTCTATTATCCTTCATTCTTTCACATCAGTCTGATGATTTTTCAAACGAAACTCACCTAATATAATGTTTAACATTATATACTAACGTATCAATTTACATGACGATTATCAACACTTTTTTCAAATTATTAGAAAACATTCCAAACTAAGCGATTTAAATGTCTAATCATTGAGATACAAAAAAGTATTTAGTTTGTTCTCACAATACCTTTAATGATTTTTCTTTCCTCAAAATGAAAAAGCACACGACAACAGTGATGTCATCGTATGCTTAAAAAGTATTTTTATTTTTGTTTGCGCATCATATTAAGATACTCTACCGGCTGGTCAACTTTGACTTTAGTGATCATCATCGCATGCTTCGCCCGGTCAATCGCTTCACCTTTATCATCGTACACTTCAGTGATTGTCTGTTTAAAGTGAGTGAAGTTCGGTCCAAAGAATTCAACTTCATCACCAACACCAAAGTTATTACGTTGTTGAATCGTGGCGATTTGTGTGTCTTGATCGTAATCTAACACAAGTCCCGCAAAATCATATTTTGGTAAGCGCTCTGGCTTACCATATAACTGATCTTTATGCGTTGGTTCATGATAATAAAAGGCGGTCGTTAGATTGCGCTGTGCGGCCTTCCAAATCTCATCCACCCAAGCTGGGTCTAGTTCATAATTTTCTGGGTCTTCGAAATAGGTATCAATGATTTTACGATAGACGTTTACGACTGTCGCAACGTAGTGAATCGACTTCATTCGTCCTTCAATTTTTAGTGAATCCACACCCGCTTCAATTAAGTCGGGTAAATGTTCAACCATACTTAAATCTTGTGAACTCATCGTATACATTTCATCTGCTTCATCCGACACTTCTGTCGTATTATTTGTACCATCTTCAAATAAATCATATTTCCAGCGACAAGACTGGGCACAGCCACCGCGGTTGGCATCACGTGCGGTCATATGATTAGATAACACGCAACGGCCTGAGTATGAAATACACATGGCCCCGTGAATGAACGCTTCGATTTCAATATCGACTTTTTCTTTCATTTCGCGAATCTCATCAACTGATACTTCACGTGCAAGTACGACCCGTGGAACGCCTTCATTTTTCCAAAATTCAGCTGTTTTCCAGTTCGCAATCGACGCTTGGGTTGAAATATGCACTTCTAAGTCCGGTGCCGCTTCACGACAAGCCTGAATAAGTGCTGGGTCTGCGACGATGACCGCATGAACCCCGACCTCATAAAGTGTCTTAAAGTATTCATGTGCGCCTTCTAAGTTCTCATCATGTGCAATAATATTTGTTGCTACATAGACTTTTGAACCGTATTTTTCCGCGAATTCAACCCCTTCACGCATTTCATCAAAGGTAAAGTTACCCGCGTTTGAACGGAGGCCAAATTGTTTCCCGCCGATATAAACGGCATCGGCACCGTAATGAATCGCAAATTTTAACTTTTCTAAGTTACCTGCTGGTGCAAGTAGTTCTGGTTTTCGTCTTGTGTTTTCCATCGCCTTTACCCCTTTTTAATAAATCTGTTCTTTGAAATAAAAACCGGTGTCAAGTTGTCGGTCTTTCGGTTGAATATTAAAGATGGCTTGTTTGAAGCGCGCTTTTTTCATTTGATAAGCTGCTTTGTCTTCTAGACATGTGTCAATCGCTTCACGGTAAATCGCGACAATCTGTTCATTATAATCGGTAGATTTTAAAATACCTTCAATTTTTAGCCCATCAATTTGACCAGCTAAAATCTCATCTAAATGATCAATCATCATTAAGTCAGATGTACTCATAATATGCGTCCCGTTCATATCTTCAAAGATTGGATAATGTGTTTCTGATTTACGGTCTTCTTTAATGAAACGCTTAACTTCTGGTTCATAGTCGCGTTCAATATGGTCATAATAGTTCTTCACGAGTTTACGTTTAGACTGGAAAATACAGCTCATCCCGTGGACTTGAATATCAATCAAACAGTCGACTTTCGCTTTAATTTCGATCGAGGCATCTAAGCGTAATTCATTCGATAATGCTGCCCGCGTTGCGCCGCGTCTATGCCAAAAGTTAAGTGTTTGATAGTTCGTTGAAAGTGTAGCTGGGTTCCAAATCAGTGGTAAGTCAAACGCTAAATCCTGAATGATTTGAAAAATCGCTTGGTCACCTGCGACAATGCCGTCGACACCCATCGTTTGTAACGCGGTTAAGTACTCAGGCAAATCACGTAAATGATCATTATGATAGATGGCATTGACCATCACATAAACCTTCTTATTGAGCGGCTTGGCAAAGTTTGTGGCCGCTTCGATTTCTTCTAATGTAAAATCACCCGCGACGCGGTTACCGAATTGTTGATGCCCAACAAAGACGGCGTCAGCACCTGCTGTTAAAACACGTTTTAATTCATCCATGTCTTTAGCGGTCGCTTGTAATTCTGGTTGATAGTTTGTCATGTTTGTCACCTCTAAAAATACAGTCTAAGGATAATTATAAAGGTTTCACATAAAAATGATGTGACTTTTATCACACTTAAACGTACTTTTTATTATGAATACTATATTTAAGCGGTTGCAACGATTCTCATCGTTTTATCGCTATGTTGAGCGGGTATTACATTTATATAACTGCAGAAAACAAATATTTAAGTGACGCCGGTAAGGAAAGGAGTGTTTTTATGGGAAAGCTACATGCACACGTCATTGTTCATGGCCGCGTTCAAGGCGTTGGTTTCCGCTACATGGCTGAAATAAAAGCAAATGAGATTGGTGTGTTTGGTTATGTGAAAAACTTATCTGATGGCACAGTTGAAACAGAAATTGAAGGGGAAGCGAGTAAAGTCTACCAACTTATTGATGAATTAAAAAGTGGCATCAGTCCTTCTGCGAAAGTAACCGATGTCGATATTGAAGTGAGTGAAGAACTAGTCGGTTACAACCGGTTTAGGACGGCGTATTAACGAAAAATCAGGCTCAATCAATAAACTAAATTTTTCTATTAAAAAAGGGTCGTAAGCACATAGCTTACGATCCTTTTATGTTATCCTTCATTTTCTTCAAAGAAACGGCGGTTAAGTGCGATATAGTCATGTTCTGATTCTGGTACTTCATCTTCCATGAAAATCGCATCTACAGGACAGACCGCTTCACACGCCCCGCAATCTATACAAATATCCGGGTCGATGTAGTACATATCTTTTCCTTCTTCGATACAATCAACAGGACACACTTCTTGACATTCGCCTGCTTTTTCATCAATACATGCCGATGTAATTACAAAAGCCATTTATTTTCCTCCTCTTAATGTGTACGCAATATATTACCACACGTGTTTTAATTCTTGATGATCGCCATCAATATGGATAATAAACACGTCAGGATTCTTTAGTACTTGCCAATCTTTAAAGTCAAAATCCGGGTTAATTTCATTTAGGTAAAGGGCGAGTAAATGACCATGCGTCACCACTAAAAGTGGCGCGTTTTCTTCACTATACTCATCAATGACCTGCTTAAACCGACAAAGGGCATCTTTTGCGGATTCTCCGCCCGGGAGCTTATAATCCGGATCATTAAAAGATGCTTGTACGACGCCGATATAATCATCAACGGGTTGATCACTTAATACTTGTTCTTGGAGGCGTGTATCTTTTATCACCTCAAGATGATGTTGTCTCGCATAAGGACGTACCGTTTCTACCGCACGCATATACGGACTTGATACCAACTTTTCTGGTTTAAGTCCTTCTGTTTCTAAGTATTCCGCCAAGCGACGCGCTTGATTCACACCTAAATTCGTCAGCGGTGAATCTTTATGCTTACCTTCTGCGTGGCAATGTCGAATAAGTATCAGTTGTTTCATGTGACCATCTCCCCCTGAGGCTAGTATCATTAAAAACGTTCTTACCTAAACTATTACCTTAAATTGAACCTAGAAAACCACCTTTAGTCATTTTTTTCAGAAAAATATTCTTTTCTAAATCCACCAATGCGATTGGAGTTATCAATGATGAAATAAAATTCATCCGTTTCATTTTTCACTTCATATTCTTTTCCAGGTGTTAACATCGTGTCAACGACAAACTTCTTTGCATCTGCATGAACACAACGAATCTTTTTAATCGTCTCTCGCTGTTCCCAATCTTTATGAATCACAAGCCGTCTCTCCTTTGTCTCAATAAACTTCTGTTCTAGTTTATCACGTTTAGAGAAAAAAGATAAGTTAATTCTCGCCGTTTTTTAATTCAAATAGCCGTTAATCACCACTTACCCTAAACATTAAAATGTAGCGCTCGGTTTGTAGTGGATAATTAAAGACCTCATCAACAAACGTTGCCTCATACTTAAAGTTATGTTTTTGATAAAAACGCCCAGCCTTTTCGTTTCCTTTTTCAACGTCTACAGTCAATGACTGAGGGTGTTCGCGATTGATATAGTCATAAAAAAGACGCGATCCAATCCCTTGACGGGTAGCACCTGGTTTAATGTATAAAGCATAAAGGTGGGCATCTTGGAGATTTTCTGACGCATCTAAAAAGCCTTTAATCACCTGATCCTCACTAGCAACGAGGACACAACGGTCGGCTATCCGTTTTATCAGCACGTCTTCTTGATAAAACGTCTCGACACATTGGTTGATAATTTTAAGTGGCATTAGGTCTTGATATGTATGATGCCAACTCTCCGTTGCAATTTGTTGAATCGCTGGAATATCTGCTTCATTCGCTTGTCTAATCTTTGTCATATTGAGTACCTCCATCTTTAAAACAGCTGTTTTTTAAAAAAAGTCTGGACCTTTACCTGGCGTTCGTCCTTTTACTCTATGTAAGAAAATATCACCGACTCAAGTCACACATGCGACTTGAGTCGGTGATATTGGTTAACTATTTAGCTTAAGCGTGCTTACTCAAAAAGACGCACGTATTCGCCGTAACCTTCTGTCTCTAAATCTTCTTTCTTTATAAACCGCAAGGCCGCTGAATTAATGCAATAGCGACTGCCCCCTTGGTCTTTTGGTCCATCATCAAATACGTGCCCTAAGTGCGAATCGGCTTGTTTAGACCGTATTTCAATTCGGCGCATACCGTGACTTGTGTCCATCTTCTCTTCAAGTCGTTCACGACTAACAGGACGAGTAAAGCTTGGCCACCCACAACCGGCATCGTATTGATCGGTTGTTGAAAACAGTGGTTCGCCACTAACGATATCAACATAAATACCGTCTTCCTTGTTATCGTGATAGGCATTTTTAAATGGGGGTTCTGTCCCGTTCTCTTGGGTAACGTGATACGCCATATCGCTCAACCGTTGTTTTAGTTCCGTTTTATTCGGTTGTTGATGCCACGTTTTATTCATGAAGTCCGCACGCCCTGAACCTTTTTTATATAGACGATAATGGAAGCGATGATTTTTATAATAATCTTGATGTTTGTCTTCTGCCGGATAAAAGGTAAACGCTCTTCTGATCTCCGTCACCACCGGTTGTTTAAAGATTCCCGTATCATTCAGTTGTTGCTTAGACTGTTCCGCTAATTTTTTTTGTTCATCATTATGATAAAAAATAGCGGTTCGATAGGACTCCCCGCGGTCATGGAATTGTCCCCCATCATCGGTTGGATCAATTTGACGCCAGAACAAGTCTAACAGTTTCTCATACGGAAATACCTCTGGGTCATACGTAATTTGAACCGCTTCAACGTGACCGGTTGTGTCAGAACAGACTTCCTCATACGTTGGATTTTCGGTATGTCCCCCCGTATAGCCAGAGATAATTTTTTCAATACCGGGCTGTTCATCGAATGGCTCTACCATACACCAGAAACAACCCCCTGCGAATGTTGCGATTTGATTTGTCATCTTCATCCCACCTTTTAATTACAGTGTACGGTGAAAGGTGCTGCCAATCAACTCTTATGCTTCGTGTTTATCAATATGGCAACAAACAACGGGATCATTACTAAACAAAGGTTACTCCCTAGAAAAAGATAGGGAATAACCTTTGTTGACATGACGGGTTGTACGTGACTTAATTCACACTATAAAGTGAGACTAATTGATAAAGGATCTCGGTTTTATTTTCTGTAAAGGTTAATGATTTAATTTCCCCAAAACCGATTTGGTCAGATGTTTGGTGTCGTCTAATTTCAATCCGTTCATGCAGCGGATATAAACGATACCCTTCAAGCGTTAACGTAAAGTGATTATCTTCATCTTCTTGTCGACGCTCTTTTCCTTCCGTTACTAATGTCCATTCTAACGATAATGGCATACTCATATAAATCCCTCATTTCTATTGAATCAATCATTTAAAAGCTAAAGGCCGCATCAGACCCGTTGGGTGATGTGGTTATTTCTAGTTTAGCATAAATTTCTTCTTTTAGTTGTGGGACGTGCGAAATTATTCCTAAAATGCGATTTTTCTGACTCAGTCCTTTTAAGGTGTTAATGGCTTGTTCTAACGATACATCGTCTAACGTGCCAAACCCTTCATCAATAAATAACGTATCCAGCTGAATGCCACCGCTATAAGCTTGGACCACATCAGCCATACCAAGTGCTAAACTAAGCGAAGCTTTAAATCCTTCCCCGCCAGATAATGTTTTTACTGATCGTACTTTTGACGTATGGTGATCAATCACCTCTAGGTCTAAGCCACTTTGGGCCCCGCGTTTAGCGATTTCATGACTACGTCTAAGCTGATAACGGTAATCGGTTAATTCAACCAACCGCTGATTTGCTTTCACTAAAATATCATCTAAGAAGCTTGATAAGACAAATCGTTCAAATGACAACTTCAGATGGTTATCCCCGCGACTTAAGTCAGCAATCTTTTTGATTGTCTGATACTGTTGTTCAGCTCTTTTAATCGTATCTAACTGTTGGTTTACCTTATTTTTGACACCTTTCATTAACGTAAGTGATTCTTCCAGACGCGTTGTTTCTTTAACGCGGGTGTTATAACGCTCATCAAGTGCTAAAAGTTCCGCTTTAAGCGGGGCAATTTCTGGTTTTTCTTGATCAGCGATGCGCTCAGTTAAAGTGTTAAGGTGGACCGTTAGCGTTTGTTTGGCCTCGTCAAAGGTTTGGATCTCACGTTTTAATTTTTCTCTGACATCACTTGGTTGACGTGCCGTTAAAAAAGCTGCCTCACTGTCAAAGGCTGAGTCCATTAATTGTTGTTGAAACGCTGTCTGTCGTTCGGTTTCTTTGTTACGTAGTTCCGTTAAGTAACGGTCAAGACTACTTAGTTCTGTGTCTAACGTCTGTTTTTTAGTTTCAAGCTTGCGTCTATCCTTATCAGCTTGTTCGTATGCCGCCTCAAATATTTTGACTTGTGTTTGTTTGTCTTTAAACTCGGCTTCAAATTGATTGAACGTCAGCTTGTCTGTGGGTAAGCGTTGTTGTAACAACTCAGACTCGGTTTCAAGCTTCTGATAGGTGGCTTTTTCTGTTGTGATTGTCTCTGAGCGTGCGAGTAATTCCGTTTCTAGGTGACGGTATTGCTTTGTTTCTTTATCCAGCGTGAGTGCGAGTTCATTGAGATAGCGCTTTTTTTCCTCATAACGTTTAACTGCTTGGTTTATGTCCGACAGCTCAGCGTCACGTTCCTTAATCCACGCTTGTAGTGTTGACACCTCAGGCGTCGACGTAAGGTCCACTGAGAGATCTTTTAGTAAGGTGTCAACTTTTTCTCGTTGGTACGTGCCTTTTAATTTTAATTCCGCGACATCCGCTTGTTTTTGTCTTAACGTGCGTTCTTTTTGTTCACGGTCAGCCTTAACCGCTTCTAATACTGCATCAGACACAAGCGCTACTGGTGTGTGTTCTGTGCCTGGATGATTAGTCGAACCACAAACAGGGCAAGGTTCACCGCTAGCTAGCGCTTCTTTAAGCCGGTAAGCGTACCCATCGCGAAAGCGTCTATCAGTTTCTATTTCTTGTTGCTTTGCCATTTCAACAGCTACTTCAAATGACTTAAGCTTGGTCTGTTCATCCTTATAGGCTGCCCTTAAGGTCGTGAGTGTTTCGGCCGCTGTTTTTGCCTCCGCTAACTTTTTAAGAGCCGCCTCTTGTTTTTCTTGCTCTCTCACCGCTTTTAAGTAGCTCGCCTCTATTTCATGGCGGGTATTTAGCACCGTTTCTTTTTCTTTTATCGACGTCTGTAAGGTAGCTAAGCTTGCCTTTTTCTCTTCATACGTTGCGGTCAGTTCACGCAAGTGATTGCCTTGTTTTTTTAAGTTAGCCATCTTTTTTTCATAGGTTTGCCAGTCTTGTAGCTGTTGTTCGGCTTGTTTTAATTCATCCTTTACCGATGCAAAGTTATCAACTTGTTGGTGTAAGCGATCAAACTCGGCTTGTTGCTCACCGAATGCCTCCGCTACACGTGTTTGTTCTTTAAGGGTTGACTCGCGTTCAGCTGCTTTATCATCAACTTCTTTTTTACGACTTTGATAATCTTGATAATAATAGTCAAGCGTCACCGCTTTTTCCGCTGCTTCGAGTGTCTGTCGCTTTTTGGTGATCGCTGGTTCTTTTTCTAACAAACGCGTGCGTTCTTGTTGTTTTGTTTCATACGCATGAAACGCTTCAAGTAATTGTGATTGATGCTGAAGGGTGGTGTTTTTTTGATTGAGCGTTTGTTTAAGCTCGGTTTGTTTCATCTCATTATCTTCGATCTGTTGTTTTGTCTCCGTTATTTTTGTTTCTAGTCGTTCTAATAATTCTGTCGTCGTTAATTGATCAATCTCAACCTCAGTTTCCCAAGGAATACGTTGCCACTCGAATTGTAGACTTTGTTGTAAATTGGTTAACTGCTGCGCTTGGTCTTTCACTTTGTCTTTAAAGTAGTCTTGTAAAGCAGCATACTTCCCGGTTTGAAATAGCTTTTGTAAGATTTGTTCCCGTTCTTGTGAGTTTTCACTGATTAACCGGCGGAATTCACCTTGTGGGATCATGATCATTTTTAAGAATTGATCGTAATCAAGACCAAGAATGGTTTTAATATGATCATTGACTTCATTAATTTTCGAGTCCGTCACAACAAATGCCCCATCAGTAAATGTTTCTAATGTGGCGGTGGCGGGTTCTTCTTTTAATCCTTCACCACGACGTTTTGGCACCCATTGTTTCGGTTTTCTTAACACACGGTACGTCGCATCTTTAACCGAAAAAGTAAACCGCACAAACGTTTCGGTGTCATGACCACTAAAATCACTTCTTAACGTATCATGATCACGGTCCGTCCCGCTGGCTTTTCCGTATAAACTAAAACAAATGGCATCAAAAATTGTTGTTTTTCCTGCACCTGTCGGCCCGGTAATAAGAAACAGCGACTCCGCCCCGAGCTCAGTAAAATCTAATGTTTGCTTCTGTTTATAAGGTCCAAAAGCTTGGAATTCTAATTCAAGTGTCCGCAAACTTAGCGCCCCCTCTCGTGTTTTTTGATATGAGCAAGTCCCTCTGCCAATAAGGTCCGCTCAGTATCCGTCATTGTCTCACCCGTCATCTCTTGATAGAAATGTTCGAATAAGGCATCATCACTCATCCGTTCTGTCACCGGTGTTTGATCAAGCTCATCCAAGGCTACGTCACGATGTGTCCGTTTATACTCGAGACGTAAAATATTTGGAAACTTTTTGCGCAACTCCGACATTGGATCAATCACTTCTTCCGTGTCATCTAAACGGACGAGGAGATAATCATCACTGGCCTCTGTTTTGGTTAAAAGGTCATGAAATTTACCTTCTACGATACGCAAGTCGCGCTTAGGTTTAAGTAAACGCCGCTCAAGTGTAACATTATTTTTTTCAGCTAAGTTAACGACCGTGACCGACTTTTTATGCCGAGCTTCCGAGAAGGAATATTTTAATAGTGATCCGCTATACTGTACATTGAGTCGTTTGACTTGTTGGGGTTGGTGTAAGTGACCTAAGGCAACATAATCAAACCCGTCAAAGACAGACTGATCGACATACGGGCTCCCGCCAATCATTGATAGGCGCTCCTCTGAGTCAGTTTCCATGCCACCTGCGATAAACGCATGGGCTAAAATAACATGGCGCTCAGATAAATCAACGCGGTCTCGAATCGATTGAACGACAACTTCCATCGCCTCATGGTGCGTTAACATCGCATCGATCTGAAAGTGATAGCGAACTTCATTTGGTTCAAAAAATGGAATCAAATGAAACGTCACGGGACCATAATCATCTTGAAGCGTCACCTGTTCAATGATAGCGGTTAATTTCGTCTCAAAATATAACTGATTATCCCGAAATAATGCCCGGCCAAATTGTAGGCGGTCCGGACTGTCATGATTACCTGATGTGACAAGGACAGGGAAATTATAATCTCTACTCAGTTTCGTAATCGTACGGTCAAATAAACCAACCGCGTCTTTTGGTGGAATGGATCGGTCATAAATATCACCAGAAATGACGACGCAGTCCGGTTGTTCACTATCAATGATCTCAAATAATTGATCAAGCACATACGCTTGGTCATCGGTCATATGGACAGCGTTCACAATCTTACCTAAATGCCAATCGGCGGTATGGAGAATTTTCATCTTTTCACCTCTATAGTTAAATTGAAAAAAAGAGCTGAAAGAATCCATCCAGCTCTTTTTTTATATTAGCGACGCGTCTCTAAATAATCATACCAGAGCGCATCAAACACACTCATCACTTCGGTAAACGGTAGATTCCATTCTAAATAGCGACTCACTTCATCATATTTCTCTGATTGCTTTGGAAAATCATGATCTTCAAACATCCAATCAGCCAATCGCTTTTCATTTGTCATCTGTTTCATTCCGCGGTAACGCATCATGTATTCATAAAAACTTTTACCCATTTGTTTCACCCCTTCAACGTTTTAGTCGGCTTATCTCGATCAAATTGAATAAAATAGTAATCATAAGGGTTATCGCCATCTTTCACACCTTGTGTTTTTGACGTTTCCACAAACCCTAATTCGGTGTAATCAGGAAAGTAGGTATCACCTTCAAATGCAGCATCGATGTAAGTGATATATAACCGGTCCGCCACCGGAAGGCATTGTTTATAAATCTCACCACCACCGATGACCATCACTTCATCTTTACGCGCTTTTAAGTCTTGTTTTAAACGTTCAATATCGCGATAGACCTCAACACCTGGATAGCTAAAGTCTTCTTGTCTCGTTAACACAATATGGTGACGGTCTTTTAACGGCTTTTTAAAACTTTCAAAGGTTTTTCGTCCCATCACAATCGTTTTTCCTATCGTTTTTTCTTTAAAAAATTGTAGGTCGCGTGGAAGGTCCCACGGCATCCAGTTATCTTTTCCAATCACAAAGTCTTTTGCGTGTGCAGCAATTAAACTAATCATGATAAGTCCTCCTAAACAGCAATCGGTGCTTTAATCGGTGGATGTGACTCATAACCAACGAGCGTAATGTCATCAACCGTTAAATCGAATAAAGATTTACCTTCTGTTATATGAATCTCAGGCAAGTTATACATCTCTCGTGAGAGTTGTTCTTCCACTTGCGTTAAGTGATTCTGATAAATATGGGCATCGCCCAACGTATGAATAAACTCCCCAACCTCAAGCCCTACTTCATTAGCGATCAAGTGGACAAGCAGGCTGTAGCTAGCAATATTAAAGGGAACCCCTAAAAAGATATCCGCACTGCGCTGGTAAAGCTGACAGCTTAACTTGCCATTTGCCACGTAAAACTGAAACAGTGCATGGCACGGTGGTAACGCCATATTACTCGGGACATCTTCTGGGTTCCAGGCCGTGACAATATGACGGCGTGAATCAGGGTTTGTTTTTAAGCTCTCGATCACATCTTTTAACTGATCAATCGTCTCCCCACGGGACGTTTGCCAGTGACGCCATTGCTTGCCGTATACCGGTCCTAAGTCACCGTATTGGGCCATAAATGCATCATCTTCTAAAATCCGTTGTTTAAAAATCGCCATTTGTTCTTTATACAGGGTGTTAAAGCCAGCATCTACAAGGGAACGGTTACCGAAATCCGTCATATCAGGGCCAGTATAATCGTTGCTTTCAACCCAGCGCTTAAACGCCCATTCATTCCAGATGTTGTTGTTGTGCTGTAGTAAGTAACGAATATTCGTATCACCATGAATAAACCATAATAATTCTGAGACAATCAATCTAATATTTACTTTCTTCGTCGTTAAGAGCGGAAACCCTTCCGCTAAATCAAAGCGCATTTGCGCACCAAAAACAGAATATGTACCGGTATTGGTTCGGTCGGACTTTTTTTCGCCATCTGCTAGCACATGGCGACATAAATCTAAGTATTGTTGTTCATTGACGGACATGTTAAAACCCCTTATTTAAGAATTTGCTAGACACTATTATACATGAAAGCTCCTCTTAATAGTAGCATTGATAATAAGTTCATTTAAAAGCCACGTTCGGTCAATCACTTTAAAAGATCCCGCTCATAATAATAAGCATCATAAAAATCTCGCATTAATTGGTGCCGCTCGCTAGCAATACGTTGTGCTGTTTTCGTATGAAGCAAGTCTTTTAAGCGAAACAACTTATCATCAAAGTGCTGCATCGTCTCATCGACCGGCCGGTTGTGCGTTGTGCCGTATTGAATCGTCCGAATAATGCCAATCGCCCCAATCGCATCAAGTCGGTCACTATCTTTTACAACTTGTTGCAGCAACGTTGTGGCTTGTTTGTTGTGCCTGAAGGAGATGACACCAATTGCGGTAATAATGACGTCAATCGTATCATTATCAAAACCGATTTGTTTTAAAAATGTTATAAGTTCTTGTTTACTTTTTGCTGGGTCTTGGACTAACTTGTCATCATAATAATCATGACAAAGAGCAATCACTTCTGGCAAAAATGGATCGAGCCCTTCTTGCCTTGCGATGTACGTACTCATGTTACTGACCCGGATCATATGGTCATAATTGTGACCGGATGTGTCATTAGAAAAGCGGTCATGCATATGTTTTTTAAGGGTTGATATTACGGATTGTTTATTCATATTTTCCTCCTATGCTCCATTGTATTACGCTTGACTTTTTCCAATAAATGCGCTATCATTTTTGCAAAGCTTAAAGAAAAAGTCAGATTTATGTATGTCAATGCACGTGTCGTATATCTGACACAGGTATTGGCTTTTTCTATGTTTAATGATTTTTTTAAAGCTTAATTTTATAAGATTGAGGAGGCGCATACGCCATGCAAAACGGTATTGTCAAGTGGTTTAACGCAGAAAAAGGCTACGGTTTCATCCAGCTTGAAGAAGGCGATGATATTTTCGTCCACTATTCTGCCATTCAAGAAGAAGGTTTCAAAACGTTAGCGGAAGGCCAATCTGTTGCTTTTGATATCATTGAAGCTGACCGTGGTCCTCAGGCGGTTAACGTCACAAAAAACTAAACCTCTTCTTTAAAGCGGTGACTGTTGCTCATCGCTTTTTCGTCTGATAGATGACACATTATTTGCACCTTTAACATAGATTAAAAATGCCATTAGATAAAGAGGGATCAGCATGTTAGAAGTATATATTGACGGGGCCACCCTTGGTGAAAACGGTAAGAGTGCGGCAAGTTTTGTCGCAAAAAATAAGCAGGTTTGTCTTGAGGGCTATACCTTTATTGGTGAGAAAACCAATCATGAAGCGGAGTTTCACGCCCTTTACTTTGCACTTGTTACATTAAAGCATGACTATTCAGACGAGATTCTCTCCATTCGTTCCGATTCAAAAATTGTCGTGGATACGATTGAAAAAGCCTATACAAAAAACCCTGCTTTTTTAAGTTATTATAACAAAATCGCGGAACTGATCACCCATTTTCCGCACGTGTTCATCAAGTGGATTTCTGATAAAGACAATAAACGAGCGGATACGTTAGCACGCACCGGTTTACAAACAGAGTCAACCGTTATTCAATCATGTTCTTAACTTTCAAGTAAGCTTCGACTTCATGTCTTTTGGTAAGCTGTTGTTCATCGAGATGTTCTAGTAAATTTACAAAAAAAGACCCATCAAAGCCAAATGTTAGTTTTAACGTGTATTCAATGGCTAAGCGAACAGTATAATCACTCGCCGCTGTGATTTGTTTACCAAAATAAATAAATTTAATATCTGATGCTGACAACTTAAAGCCTTTGGCATACAAATGATCCAAATACGATTCTAATTGCCCTACCATCTACTCTACCACCTTTATCTTGCGGATTCGTCTTGCTTTTATTATAGAATAGCCCGCACGAGGTTACAAGAACAAATGTTCTTTTTATTGTTTTCTTTCTATTTTGAAGCCCCTCCCCTCAACACGCATCTGTTAAGGTGAGGGGCTTCATTAGTTAATCAAATTGATAAATGGCTTGATATTTATCCGTTAAGTAGTTAACTAAATAATCAGGATTTAATCCTTCACCGGTGACGTCAGTAATAATCTCTAACGGTTGTTTCATTCGTCCATGACGATGAACGTGTTCGGTTAACCATTCTTTCATCGGTTCAAAATCATTCGTTTGAATCATCATTGGGATATTAATATCCTTACCCATGGCTTCATGCAACTGCGCCGCATACATATAACCTAAGGCATATGTTGGGAAGTAGCCAAAGTCTCCCCCTGCCCAGTGAATATCTTGTAACACCCCTTCACGGTCTGTTGTTGGGCGAATACCTAAATAACTCTCCATCTTATCATTCCATGCTTCAGGTAAATCTTTGACTTTAAGCGACCCGTCGATCAGTGCCTTTTCTAGCTCGTAGCGAATAATAATATGCAAGCTATAAGTAAGTTCATCCGCTTCAATCCGAATGTAACTCGGCTTTACTTCATTAATAGCCCGGTAAAAGTCTGATTGTTCAATGGTTTGAAACGCTTCTGGTGCAAACGATAAGAACGATTTATATTGACTTTTCCAAAACGCTTCACTTCGTCCAATGAAATTCTCCCAAAACAAAGACTGCGATTCATGAATCCCCATTGATGTTCCTTCAGCAAGTGGTGTTAAAGCAAATGCAGCATCAATATTTTGTTCATACAAGGCATGACCGCCTTCATGAATGGTCCCGAATATGGCCGTTCTAAAGTCTTGTTCATCGTAACGCGTGGTCACCCGTACGTCACCTTGATTAATACCAATCGCAAATGGATGAATTGTTTCATCTAGTCGTCCGGCATCAAAATCATACCCCATCTTATCAAGCACACTTAAACTAAATGCTTGTTGCTTGTCTTTCGGGAAATAATGAAGCAACTGACTCGCATCAACCTCCACTTCTGATTGTTGAATTTTTTTAACAAGCGTCGCTAGTGCTAGTTTTAACTCATCAAATACAGGATCTAAAACGTCTGTCGTTAACCCTGGTTCATACTGGTCTAATAAACCGTTATACCGGTTATCTTTATATCCCCAGTAGTCACTGAATCGCTGATTATATTCAACGAGTTGTTCTAAATATGGCATAAGTAAAGAAAAGTCATTGTTTTCGCGTGCTTCTTGCCAGACCGTTTCCGCTTTTGAACGAAGGGTCACAAAGGCCGTATATTCAGCTGTTGGAATTTTCGAATCACGGTCATAATCTCTTTGACATACGTCCAACATTTTTTTCATGACCGGATCATCAGTGACTTTCTTAGGCAGTTCTTCTAGAAACTGTTTCATCTCATCGGATGTTTTTAATGTATGAATCGTCTCAGATAATTGACCAATCACGTCCGAACGTTGATCCATGCCTTTTTTAGGAATCATTGTCCGCAAGTCCCAGGCCATTAAATTTAGTGCTTCTTCGTAACTTTTAATTTTCTTTAAATAGTCTTTAAATGCCGCAACAGTCACAGTCATTCTCATCCCTCCTACTTGTTGTGTCTACCGAAGTATTGATAGTAATCGACTTTAATAAAGCCATTAAATAATTTACGTTTTTTCGTTGCTTTCATGCCAAATAATTTTTCAAACTGTTCGTGTGACGTTAACACGTAACTGCTCCACGTTGCGTTTAGTACCATTGATTTACCTAAATCACGATACATTTGTTTAACTTCCTCTTCCTCATTTAAGCGCTCACCATAGGGTGGGTTCGTAATCAAATAACCATTGTCTTTTTTCGGATGAAAATCGCGCGCTTGCATTTGTTTAAAGGTAATCAAATCATTAAGCCCCGCCTCAATCGCATTATCTTTGGCGATTTCAATCATTTTCGGATCTAAATCAGAACCGGTAATGTCGAGCGGTTGGTCATAATTCGCCAATTTTTCCGCCTCATCAAAAGCTTGATCCCATAAAGTCTGGGGAATAAAATCCCATGATTCACTCGCAAACTCTCGGTTAAAACCGGGCGCAATATTTTGTCCAATTAGGGCGGCTTCTATCATAATCGTCCCTGACCCACAAAATAAATCAACGAGAGGGTAATCAGGTTTCCAGTTGGTTAGCATCACAAGTGCCGCAGCAAGTGTTTCCTTAAGCGGTGCCTCCCCTTGTCTAAGCCGGTAACCCCGTTTGTGCAATCCGCTGCCCGATGAATCCAAGGTAAGCGTGACTTTATCTTTTAGTAGGGCCACTTCAATTTTATACATCGCACCAGTTTCCGGCATGTTGATGGCGACGCCATGTTTTTGTTTTAATTTCTCAGCGACCGCTTTTTTCACTAACCGCTGACAATCAGGCACACTATAAAGCTTTGATTTCACCGATTTACCGATGACTGGAAAAGCCCCGTCTTCAGGAATATAATCTTCCCAGTTTAACGCTTTCGTTTGTTCGAACAGATCATCAAACGTTTTCGCCTCAAATTCCCCGACAATCACTTTAACCCGGTCTGCTGTTCTAAGCCAAAGATTTAAGCGTGGAATCGCACTCACATCTGCATCAAACATGACTTTCCCGTTCTCCACTGTCACATCGGTATAGCCTAAGTCTTTCACTTCTCTTGCGACAAGGGATTCAAGACCCATCGCAGCTGTTGCTAGTAACCGTACTGTTTTCATATTATTCACCTCATTATTATTAAAAAAACCTCCCAACGACCAAAAAGTCAGAGGAAGGTTCATCGTTTCAAAATAAATGACCAATGAATGTTTTATAAGCCATGTTCTGTTCTAAAGCACTGCAAACGGTGGTCAGCCTCGTACTCTAGCGGTAACCATCTATCTACATAGTTAACTATGTCCTTGTTTCGGTTTGATTCCCTAATCCAAGATGCCCCTACCAAAATTTGGGTTGCTCACTCGTGGGGTTTACCTCGTTCCACTCAAGTCGGTTTCCCGCTTGACTTCGTCACTGTGGCACTTTCAAGGTACTAGACACATATCCGAAGACTTAGCATCATTCCCTGCCGTCAATCACAAATGTGACTGCCTTGATTTATTTATTCATCAAGCACGAACACTACAAGCATCACAGCTTGTGCGAGCATGGACTTTCCTCTACAAACGTTAAACGCTTGTAGCGATTACCAAAACATTCATTTCCCTTTATTTTTTCCTTTAACAGTATAACATAACTCACGTAAATTGACACGTGGAAATGTTTAGAAATACTTAATCATCGGCGTACTTCTTGCCAAAGACTGCTTTTTCTAAGTTAGATACGCGCTTTAAGATATCATAGTTTGCTTGATGATTTGTCGCCTGGACGCGTGGTCTTACCGGTTCTTCCGGCTTTCTTGACACACGTGACTGTGCTTCTTCAAGTTGTTTGATCTTACTTTCAAGCGCTTCATAATCTTGAATAACGATATCAAGATACGCATCTACTTCTTCTTGATTATAGCCACGCATCGACGTTTTAAAATCTTTGTCTAAAATATCTTTGGTTGATAATTGTGTTAACTTCGTTTCCATTTTTTCACCTCGTTAAATATATAAGGTTGTACTGTCTTTTCTTATCTGTTCTATTATATCAAACTTTCAGAAGAATTGTAGTGACGAACGTATCATCGGTCTTTATTACGCATCAAATTCAGCTAATTCTTGCAGTTCTCGGCTAATATCTTCTAAATCAAGCGGCGTGATGGTGAAAACGGGGTGATTAGTTTCTTTTTCCATTGCTTCAACATAAAACTTCACACTGCCTGGATGGTCTTCGTCAATCAAGACGAGACTAGCGTCTGCTTTTGATAAGAAAAATTGATTTTTCATTTTAAATTGACCGGAATTTTTATAGCCACCTTGATAGAGCGTATTAAAATAATCAACCGTCATCGTTAGGAGCTGATACTTCTCTTGGTCCGCTTCTTTCCAGCGACTGTCTTGGTCTTCAAATGGAGCAATGATTCCGATTTGAAAATCATATTGCGCTTGTAGGTCAAGACACACCTCCACGCACCATAACTCAACACCGAGCTGTCCTGAGACAATTACCCACTCTAAACCTTCCTCAATTAACCCGATTAGTCTTTTTTCTAATGCTTTTTTGATAATCACAACCCGTGAGTCTTTCTCAGATTGAATCCCTAATTCAAATGATTTATATCCGGTGACCGCTAAAACTTTCGTCATTTCGGATACACCTTTCTCACCATATCAAGCACAACATCAACCGATTTCACCAATTCATTGAACCGTTTTATATCGGCGTCATGATAAAAACTATGCATAATAATTAATTCCATATTTTCTCGCGTCGACTGAACGAGTGTCGGATGGATCGATAAGGTGTGTGTTTGAATATCTGTTAATAAAGTATCCTCCCATTGTTCCAGCAACTGAAACTGCGGGGTGACTTCTTGTTTAATAACGTTAAAAGCTTCCCGGTCATTTAATTGAGCCGGTGGCGTTTTCTTCTGATAGCGGATAAAACAGGTTTGTTTAATCCGATCAATGGTTTCTGTTTGTGATAGAATTGTCATAACTTTTCACCTCTTCATACATACTTTAGCACGGATACAGACCATTGACAAACATGATTAAATGGCGACCTCTATCATTTTCTCACCTTTTTTTCATCATATTCTCATTATACAAACATACGTTTTATATGCTATACTATGTAAGGAAGAATCACCCATATAACGAGACTATGATAAGCCAATCATCATTCGTTTTATATCCGTCCAAAGCCTTAAAATTGTCATTTTCACTCGCCTTTTTTAAAAAATTTGATATGATATTTGAAACAGGAGGGATGTTGCTTGAACTACCCTAATGGAAAAAAAGTAAAAACTCAACATGCAACAAATAAAAACTCACCACAAGATCGCTTTAGCAATCGTGGGATGACTTTAGAAAAAGATATTAATGAAACCAATAAGTATTACCTTAGCCGGGGGTTATGTGTGATTCATAAAAAACCCACCCCGGTCCAAATCGTAAAAGTGGATTACCCAAAGCGAAGTGCTGCGGTAATAAAAGAAGCCTACTTTAAACAGGCTTCAACAACGGATTATAACGGCCTCTATAAAGGACGCTACATTGATTTTGAAGCAAAAGAAACGAAAAATAAAACGTCATTTCCACTCAGTAACTTCCATCAACACCAGATTGAACATATGGAAGATATCGTCCGGCACGAAGGGATATGTTTTGTTATTATACGTTTTCAAGTTTATAATGAATCATATATCTTTCCGGCAGTGAAACTTTTTCCGTATTGGCACCGTCAATTTAAAGACGGTAGAAAGTCGATACCTTATTCTGCCGTTAAAGATGAAGGGACACTCATTCCAGCAGGTTATCCTGCCCTCGTAGATTATTTAACTATCGTGGATGAGATCTTTTTTTAAGAACGAATGGAGGAACAAACCATGTCTGATCAATACAAGTCACGTAGTGAAAAGCGTCGACAAGAACAGATGAAACAAACGAAACAGAAAAAAAATAAAAAACAGCCGAAAAAAAAGTTTTCTTTTAAGAAAATATTCTTGACGATTCTTGTACTCGGGTTAATAGTTGCGGTTGGTGTAGGTGGCTTATTCGCTTATTACATTTCGAAGTCACCCGAACTTGATCCAGAAAAATTAAGTATTCCCTCATCAAGTAAAGTCTATGACAAGGACGGCGAACTGTTTGCCGATATTGGTGAAGAACAACGCGTAAAGGTTAACTATGATGATCTTCCACCTGTATTAGTCGATGCTGTCCTGGCAACCGAGGACGTGCGGTTCTTCGATCACTTTGGGATTGACCTTCGCCGAATTGGCGGGGCTATCATTGCCAACTTAACCGATGGATTCGGCGCTGAAGGTGGGTCAACCATCACCCAACAAGTCATTAAGGGGGCATTTTTATACCCAGATAAGACGTTAGAACGGAAAGTCCAAGAACAGTGGCTGGCAATTCAACTGGATTTGTCCTATTCTAAAGAAGCCATTTTAGAAATGTACTTGAACAGGATTTACTACGGTTCAGCGGGCTACGGGGTCGCAACGGCCGCTGAAAACTATTTTGGTATAACTGACCTTAATGAACTAAGTTTAGCCGAGGCCGCTCTTTTAGCCGGGTTACCACAACGGCCGTCAGCGTATGACCCGACCGTCAATCCAGACCTCGCCAAAGAGCGGATGGAAACGGTACTAAACTTAATGGTCCGACACGAAAAAATTTCTGAAGCGGAAGCAGAGGAAGCAAAACAAGTGGCGATTGACGACATGTTAGACGTCTCAAGCGGTTCACGCACGAGTCATACCGACTTTTTAGATCAAGTCCAGCGTGAATTAGAAGAGAAATATGAGATTGATTTATACAATGATGGCGTGAAAGTCTATACGACAATGGACCAAGATGCTCAAAGTTATGTGGAGTACTTACTGTCTGATGAGAGTCCTGTGAGTTATTCAGATAGTGAACTACAATCTGGACTCTCCGTTGTTGAAACATCGACGGGTGCCATTCGTGCGCTCGGTGGTGGTAGAAATCGTGCCGCTGGTGGCTTTAATATGGCGATTCAAGCAAAACGTCAGCCTGGCTCATCGATTAAACCGATTTTTTCATACGGTGCAGCCATTGAGTATTTAAATTATTCAACCTATGAACAAATGCCAGATAACGGCCCTTATGAAGTAACGGGTTCAAAGCCAATTAATAATGTTGGACGTTACCGAGGAGAAGTGACCTTACGCACAGCGTTAGAACATTCCTCTAACGTTGTCGCTGCTCATTTATTTGATGAAGTTGGTAGAAGTCAAGTAAGTGACTTCGGACAAAAACTTGGTTTAACGATACCAGAGGGTGGGTTAAACGTGCGTGATGCGATTGGTGGGTCTACCTTTGAAGCTTCGACGCTTGAGATGGCAGCTGCATACGCGGCCTTCGGTAATGGTGGATTATATACCGAGCCTTATAGTGTCGTAGCGATTGAATACCCCGATGGTCGTCGCATTGAAGCAGAACCCGAAACAACGGTGGCGATGTCAGAAGCAACAGCTTACATGGTCACAGATATGATGAAAAATGTTGTCCGTTCAGGTACAGGTACAAGAGCAAATGTATCTGGTGTTCCTGTCGCCGGTAAAACCGGGACAACCGATAATAACGTCGATAAATGGTTTGTTGGCTTAAGTACGCACTACGCAATTGGCGCATGGACAGGTTATCCTGATAGTACAACAAAAGCCGTCCCAGACGTATACAATTCACAGCTTCTATTTAAGTATACGATGGAGGAACTATCTAAAAGCGTTGAAGTAACAGATTTCACGCGTCCTGATAGTGTTGTTCCCGTCAAAGTTGAAGCAGGTACAAATCCAGCGCAACTGCCAAGTGAATTTACACCAAATGATCAAATTATTACCGAGTTATTTAAATCTGGTACTGAACCATCAGCAGTGTCTGATGCCTATGAACAATTGAATCCAGTTGAAAACTTAACAGCTGCTTATGATGAAGAAACAAACAGTATTACTGTCACGTGGGAGCATACAATGGAGACCGATGTCAATATTGCCTTTGAAGTTAGCACTCAATCCGGTCAACCCATTAATACCGAAGAGACAAGCTTCACTGTTAGTGACGTCGAACCCGACACCATGTATACCATTAATGTGACAGCCTTTAACCCAGAAAAAGTCACCTTAACAAGTGAAACAAAAACTGTTGAAATCATGACACCAAAAGCACAAGAAGAACCGGACCTTCCAGATGCTGAGTTGCCTGGTGATGAAAATCAAGACGAAAACACGAACAACGGCGATGATAATGACAACAATGACTCAGATGAAAGTGATTCATCTGATGAGACGGTGGATGATGAGTCATCGAATGAAGACACCGATCAAACTGATGAAGAAACGGATACTAGTCAACAAGATGATGCCGCTTAATGTTTCAGTTAATCAAAAACATCCCCAGATATTTTATATCTGGGGATGTTTTTATCTTACGGCGATGGGTTTTTCATTGCTTGTTTAATGGCTTCTTTGGCATATAACTTTTCTACCTCTTCATAGAGAGTGATAAGTTGTAAATACGCATGGTATTGCTTTAAATTATCTTCAACGTAGTCAAACCGTTCTTTAATGTTGATCGGCTTAATTAGCAAGCCATCCATATCTGTTGTGAGATCATTTGTTTGATTCAACTCATACAACAACACTTTAAATGACTGAACCGCTTCTGTCATCGGTTCAATCGCTTCTTTAAATTTACGCGTATCAAATAATTGTTGGATCTCAGGTTTTTGTTGATCAAACCTAGTCAATAATTCATGACGACTTGTTGGCATGTGCTCGCTCCTTTTTACGTTTTCGTTTCTGTCCTTCTCGGCAAATTTCAAGTAACGGACACGTATCACATTGTGGATTTTTAGCTTTACAATGGTAGCGCCCAAAAAAAATCATCCGGTGATGTGTATCACTCCACTCATCTTTCGGTACTTTTTTCATTAATGTCTTCTCAACTTCTAAAGTAGAGTCTTTCCAGCGGGCAATCCCTAACCGCTTAGACACACGTTCAACATGCGTATCTACCGCAATCGCCGGTTCATCAAAAGCCACAGACATCACAACATTTGCTGTTTTTCGGCCGACCCCTGCCAATGATTCAAGTTCCTCGTGTGTCTCTGGAACTTGACCGTTAAATTCCTCAATAATTCTTTGAGATAATTTTTGAATGTTTTTTGCTTTGTTGCGATATAATCCAATCGATTTTACATCTTGTTCTAATTCTTCTAATGGCACTGCTAAATAATCAGCTGGTGTTTTATATTTTTTAAACAGTGAATCGGTCACTTTATTGACAAGTTGGTCGGTACACTGAGCCGACAGGGCAACCGCAATAACAAGTTCAAATGGATTCTCATGTTTTAGTTCGCACCAAGCATCAGGATACATCTCCGCCATCGTATCAAGTACAAACCTAATTTGTTTATTGGTTAACACGATTGTTCACCCCCATTTAATCATCTGGTTCATCTAGCCAGTTATAATAGACCGAAGGATCGGTACGTTTTCTTACCGGTTCTGAACGCTGGCTCGATTGTTGGTGAAATTTCTTTCCTGCTTGTTTTGCCGCATCCACTGTTTTAATTCCTTTTTTCTGCCACTCTTGTAAAATACGGTCTACGTATTTAAAGTTGAGTTTACTCAGTAAGACAGCCTCTCTTAGCGCTTGTTGAATCAGTGACACATCGTACTGATCTTCATCAAGCCATATATTGATTGTTTCAATTTCAATTGGTGATAACACCCTGCCAAATTCACGTTCAAACTGTTTAAATATTTCTACACTTTGGTCAGTCGGCTTCGTTTTATCGGCCTCACGCTTTGTGTATAAAGCTTGCCAAAGTGGTTCTAATGAATAAAATTCATCGACAATGCCATCACCATTTTCACTCTCTTCAATCGACATCAAATGCTTCTGCATCAGCTGACGCAAACTGCGACTAACAACTTGATCATCATAATTCGTAAAGGCAGCGATATCAGATGGTGTTGGAAATAGATTACTCTCTTTCTGATAACGAATCAGCTGTAAGACGACAATTAATTCTGTTTCATCCATACCAATCTGAAGGTAATCAGCTAAAAGTTTTTTTGAGAACGTGAGTTGATCGTGCATAAAACCTTCATAGTCTTGTTTCAACATTATCCCCCCATTCATGTGATGGTGAAAACCCCCGGACAAGATCCGAGGGTTTTTATTTATAATTAGCTATACTCTTATGGATACAAACGGTTTAGTAAACGTGGGAATGGAATGGTCTCACGTACGTGCTCAACACCACTAAACCAAGCGACCGTTCGCTCTAACCCTAAACCAAAGCCAGAGTGAGGAACAGAGCCGTATTGACGTAACTCTAAATACCACTGGTATGCATCCCCTGATAAGTTATGTTCCTCATAGCGCTCTTTCATCAAGTCTAAATCATCAATTCGCTGGGAGCCACCAATGATTTCACCATAACCTTCAGGTGCGATTAAATCAGCACAGAGAACAACATTCTCGTTCTCAGGATCTGGCTTCATGTAGAAAGCTTTAATGTCTTTTGGATAATGGGTAATGAAGACAGGTTTATCAAAACTCTCCGCAATTGCTGTTTCATGCGGCGAACCAAAGTCCTCGCCCCACTCAATATCGTCAAAGCCTTTTTCTTTGAGTAACGCGAGAGCTTCATCATACGTAATCCGTGGGAACGGCGCTTGTATTTGTTTAAGCTTTTCTACATCGCGCTCTAATACATCAAGTTCTAATTGACAGTTTTCTACGACTGATTGTGCTAAGTAACTGACGTATTGTTCTTGGACTTGTAAGCTTTCCTCATGCTCCATAAAGGCCATTTCCGGTTCAATCATCCAAAACTCAATTAAGTGACGACGTGTTTTTGATTTTTCGGCACGGAATGTAGGGCCAAATGAAAAGACTTTGCCAAAGGCCATTGCGCCTGCTTCCATATAAAGTTGACCACTTTGAGAGAGATAAGCTTCCTCATCAAAGTACTGTGTATGGAATAATTCTGTTGTGCCCTCTGCGGCAGAACCCGTTAAAATAGGTGGATCAATCTTAATGAACCCTTCTTTATTGTAAAATTCATACGTCGCCCGAATAATTTCATTACGAATCTTCATAACGGCGTGTTGACGTTTCGACCGTAACCAAAGGTGACGATGATCCATTAAAAATTCAGTTCCGTGCTCTTTTGGTGTAATTGGAAAATCGACCGATTCATGAATCAGTTCTAAATCAGTGACTTGCATTTCATAACCAAAAGGTGAACGCGTATCTTCGACGATTGTTCCCGTTACATAAACAGATGATTCTTGTGTAAGAGATTTAGCTAAGTCAAATGTCTCTTCAGATACAGCTGCCTTAACCACAACCCCTTGGATAAAACCAGTTCCGTCACGTAGCTGTAAGAAAGCAATCTTACCGCTTGAACGCTTATTACTGAGCCAAGCCCCAATCGTTACTTCTTCATTTAAATGTTCGTGTACTTTACTAATTGTTGTTTTCAACAAACTTCCCTCCAAAAATTCTCTCTTATATTTTTGCATGACGTTCAATAAAGCGCGTCAGCCGTGTAATCGCTTCTTCTAATTGCTGTATTTCAATCACGTACGATAACCGTATATTTTTCGGTGCTCCAAACCCTGAACCTGGGATAACTGCTACCTGTTCTTCTTCAAGTAACGCCGTTGAAAATTCTTCAACATCGCCAAATCCACAAAGGTCCATTGCTTGCTCAACATTTGGGAATAAATAAAATGCACCTTGCGGCTTCACACAAGTAACACCTGGTACTTGACTTAATAAATCATACGTGTAAGTCAAACGTTCATTAAAAGATTGAACCATCTGCTTAATCTCTGTTTCATCATGTGTATAAGCGGCAAGTGCAGCATACTGACTAATCGTGGTTGGGTTCGACGTTGAGTGACTACAAAGGTTGGTCATTGCTTTAATGATCGTCTTGCGACCGACAGCATAACCAATTCGCCAACCCGTCATTGCGTGTGATTTTGACACACCATTGATGATCACCGTTTGTTTTTTTAATTGTTCCGACAATGATGCAATGGATACATGCGGTTGATCGGTATAAATGAGCTTTTCATAAATTTCATCTGAGACGATGATGATGTTATGTTTAACACAGACCTCGCCAAGCGCTGCAAGTTCTGCTTTGGTGTACATCATGCCCGTCGGGTTGCTTGGTGAATTAATAATAACCGCCCGCGTCTTCTCGGTGATGGCTTGTTCAAGTTGATCCGGGGATAATTTAAATTGATTGTCTTCTTTTCCTGCCACAAACACAGGCTCACCTTCAGCAAGCTTAATTTGTTCTGGATAGCTAACCCAGTAAGGGGTTGGCACAATCACCTCGTCACCTGGATTTAACAGGACTTGAAATAACGTATATAAGGCATGCTTTGCTCCTGTTGTGACAACGATTTGATCAGCACTATAATCAATACCTTGATCTTTTAACAGCTTACGTGCAATTGCTTCGCGAAGTGGCAAGATACCACCTGATGGGGTATAACGCGTTAAACCTGTCCGCATCGCCGCTTCTGCTGCTTCAATAATAAATTCAGGTGTATTAAAGTCAGGTTCACCTGCGCCCAAACCAATCACATCATGTCCACTATCTTTAAGTGCCTTTGCTTTAGCTGTAATGGCTAAAGTTGTTGAAGGCGTCAGTGTTTGTACACGTTTTGCTAACTGCATAGAATCACCTTTCCTTAGTTCACATTATTTAAGGTTATGCCACTTTCATATGTACCATCGGTTAATCTGTAATAATCATAACGGACTGATTCAGTGGTTGTCGTTGAAATAATTTCAACGATTGGTACTTGTTGTCTTAGACCAACATTCACACGACTGATATCGTTATTCGGTCGTTCTGAAAGAAAGGTGGCTAAAATCGGCTGAATTGGATCGCTTGACTGGGCTGTGTACACAGTAATATCAGCTGATTGATCGCTTTGGTCGACATAATAATACGTGACACTATCTTCATCGCTGGTATGAATCACGTGATAAAAAACATCGCCGTGAAACCGAGTCACCTCATCAATTTCACCTATGTCATAAGCTGCTTTGACACGCGCAATAGATGAGTCAAAGTCATCATCCTCAGCCTCGCGTATCACACTATACAAATGCACGCTATATCCCGCACCAACTATGCCAATCAAGAGGAGAATACCAACAATAATTTTAGGATAATTAAGTTCGATAAATTGTGAAGATTGCTGTTTCATCGTCATCCTCATCTAAAGCTAAACCAAACATTACGTCATCATCTTTTAACGTCCGATTTAAGCTATCAACAATTTTGTAGAGTTCCGGGTTATTCTGAAGCCTAACCGTTGATAATGTTTCTATTTTTTCATTACGCATTGTATCCCAACCTTTAATTTTTTAAGTTTATGACACGGATTGATAAACCTTGTTATATTATAGCAGGTTTTTAAAAGAAAAATAATGCCTAACCTGGCTTTTTTAAGATTTCTGCCTGTTTTATAACTTTTTGTCTTACTTGTCTGTTAAAAATGTTTCAGCTAAATCTAACAGTTCTGTCGTCCGGCGATGATAAACAGGGACTGACGGCAGTGACTCAATAAATGTCCGACCATAATTTTTGGTAACAATTCGGTCATCGGTCACAACAACAATGCCTGAATCCGTCTCATTACGAATCAGTCTACCGAAACCTTGTTTGAATCGAATCACCGCATCGGGTAAAGAATAACCATAAAATCCTGATTGTCCCCTACTTTCCATGCGCTTTAGCTTTGCTTCAACAACGGGTTGACTCGGGGATTGAAACGGCAAACGTGCAATCACAACACACTTCAGATCATCTCCTGGAATGTCTAATCCTTCCCAAAAAGCATGGGTCCCAAGTAAAATAGCCTGATCGGTCTGTTGGAAATGCTTCTTTAGTTTCTCATGACTTCCACTTGAGATGCCTTGGGCAATGAGAACATAATCAGCTTGGAACAATTCATCTAATAATGTATGGGTATCTTTTAACATTTGATAAGAATTAAACAAAATCAACATGCGCCCCTTTGTAAGGTCAGCTAACGAAAAGACGAGTTCACTCAAGGCTTCAACATAAGCGGTCGTTTCTCGTTGGTCGAGACGCGGAAAGTCATTTGGTACGAGTAACTGGACGTGACTTTCTGTTGGGTAGAGTGCAGGAAATCGATACGTTTCCACTTGTTTGGTCATCCCCAATTGATGCTGGATATAATCAAAGCGTTGATTCACTGTTAACGTTGCACTCGTTAATATGACGGAGCGATGAGGACTGAAATAATAACGCATCACCGTCTCGCGAATATCTACTGGCTTTTTATAAAAACTGATCGGTTGTTGTTGATGGGTCAAATCCATTTCTAACCAGTACACCGCATCCGTCGCGTCATCAAAAAAGAAACGATTATACGGTTCCAAAAAGGCTGAAACAATCGAGATCAGTTCATCATGAATCAGTGGATGTGGTGTTAGGTGGACGCTTTTAAGTAACGTATCAAGTAATACCTTAAATCGCTCGTACATGACTTGCATCGTTGAAAAAACGGCTTCTTGTGGTTCAATCGTCACAATTTTTTTAGACCCTTTTGCCGAATGCTGGCGCGAGATAAACTGCCGCGTATAATCGATCAAACACTGATAATCATACTTAATATCTTCAACGGTTGCTTTAATGTCTGCATCTAATACATCAAACGTTTTTAAACGGTGAACGACTTGATTTAAAAAGGCATGAATCGCTTCAGACTGAAACATAAGTCCCTGTTCTTGTTCAATCACTTCTGGTAAGTGATGGGCTTCATCAATAATGATCCGTTTTAACGGCAACTGTTCTTGTAATACGAGCTGATGCATCAGCGCATGGTTCACAATCACAACATCCGCCATCTCAATTCGAGCGAGCTTATGTTCATAATAACTAAAGGCTTGCTTTTCATCTGTATCAAATCGGTGAGAGAATTGATGGAACAGTTGATAGCCACTTCGTGGCAATTGAATCTCATCTACATCCCCTGTTTCTGTTTTTGTCAGCCAAATCAAGATAATCGCTTTCGTTAACGTAAAATCATAGTGATCATTGTCATGTTTCACAATCCACTCACTAAACCGTTTAACACTGATATACTGATTTTTACCTTTTAATACTTCAATCCGACAAGCTTCGTTAAGGTGAGTTAAAATTTTTGGTACTTCTTCATGAAGCAGTTGTTTTTGAAGCTGTTTTAAATACGTACTGATGACCACTTTTTCTCGCGTTGTCTTCGCCATATAAACGGCCGCCAAAAGGTAACTGAGTGTTTTGCCAATACCCGTACCCGCTTCTATCAATGCGGATGATTCTGTCACAAAGGTATGATAAATCGCTTCACTCATCTCACGTTGTCCTAAGCGAAGCGGCTTATTAAAGCTTACTTCAAACGCATCAAGCCAGTCGCCAAAGGCTGGCATTTCCTCTGAAGACATGATCGGCTCGATTTCAGGTACTCGCTTAATCGCTAAGCCATAATGATAATCATATGACGCGTCTTTTTTAGCAATATCACGTGTTTGGGGTTGATCTAATAAGGCGTGAATAATAGGTACAAGATCACTTTTTAGTTTTTCTGCGAGTGGCACTAATTTTTTTAAAGTCGTTTTTGGTAAGCGTGTAAGCTCTTCTAATAAGACATTCAACAAATCGGTCGTCACATACGCATCTGACAGGGCACGGTGAGGATCATCGTGGGTGATCGATAAAAACTGAGCCAACTGATTTAACTTAAAGCCTGGTGCCCCCGGTAACAACATTCGACTAAGTTCGACAGTATCTAATGTCTTTGTTTGAAGTTTTTTAAGCCCCACCCGCTCAAATTCTTGGTTTAAAAACCCTAAATCAAACGGTACGTTATGCGCAACAAAATAAGCATCATCTAATAACCGATGAATCGTTGTTGCGACATCTTCAAATGTGGGTTGGTCCATCACCATCGCATTATTAATTCCCGTAAGATGTTCAATAAATCGCGAGATATGTTTATGTGGATTAATTAAAGTTTGATAGGTCGTAACAATCTGTTGATCGCGATAGATGACAATCCCGATTTCAATGATTCGATCTTGTTTTTGATTTCCTGTTGTTTCTAAATCGACAACCGCAAATGTCGTCATCTCGCTCACCTTCAATCATATTTTTCACTGCGTATTACTTGTCTACTCTTGTGCTGTTAGCGGGGGTTCTTGGTCAATCATTTCTTTAATTGAATTGTCTTCGTTCAATAGTGCAACCTTCGGTGTGAATGTTGGCAATCTTTCTTCTGAGACAAGTGCGTAACTGACAATAATCACGATATCACCCGGTTGGACTAACCGGCTCACAGCTCCGTTCAAACAGATAACCCCTCTCCCTCTTTCTCCGGGGATAACATACGTTTCAAGCCGGACGCCATTATTGTTATTAACAATTTGTACTTTTTCATGTGGCAACACATCAATCGCTTCCGTTACCCGGACCCGGTGCAACTTTCCTTTCATTAGTGTTCGAAACGTAGCTATCGCCCACTTATACTTTTATATTTTTTCATTGGTTTTGTTGAGCTTCACTTATTAATGGTTCAATTTAAAGGTCTACTAACACGTTATCAATCAATCTGACGCGCTCAAATTTCACTGCACACGCGAGAATCACTTGTCCTTTAAGCGTTGGTAAGGCCTCTAGTTGAGGATAACTCAACAGCTCGATATAATCAATCTCGGCATGTTGACTTTGATGAATAACAGATTGTACGTGAGCGAGTATTGCTTGCTGGTCACGTTTGCCCTGTTCCATCATGGCTTTTGCTTCTGTTAGCGCACGGTAAATCAGTGGCGCTTCTTGTCGCTCCTGTTCACTAAGGTTAACATTACGACTGCTTTTCGCTAAATCCTCCGGTTCTCTTACGGTTGGAATCGGTCTTAAGACCGTAGGAAAGTTCAAGTTCTCTATCAACAAGTCAACAACCGCTTTTATCCCCTTTGAACCAGTGAATATCAGCCGAGTACAACCGCTCAGTTTTACCTTCATGTTCAATAAGTAGCGCACCAGAATCATGAATATCGACAAACACCCCTGTTTTTTCTTCCTTACCTAAGCGATAATCTAATGTCTCACCAAGCTTGAATGCATGTTTTTCCCATTCTTGTTTGATCGACTTAAAGCCATCGGTGAGTAATGTCCGATATAACGCTTCAAAATGCTTTAAAAAGTCTTGAATAAAATACCGCCGCTTAAACCGTTCATCCGTTTCAACCAGTAACGATGTGACCGTCTGGCGTAACTCTTCTGGGAACTCCTCAAGACGCTGATTAATATTCACGCCAACACCAATGACCATATAATGAATTTGGTCTTGTTCTGCTTGCATTTCGGTTAGAATACCAGCAAGTTTTTTGTCACCAATTAATATATCATTGGGCCACTTAATTTTCGGTTCAAGCGTTGTTTTCTGTTTAATCGTTCGCACTAAGCTTACCGCTGTAAGCAAAGTGATTTTCTGTGCTTCAACAGGAGAAAGTTCTGGACGTAAAATAAAACTAAACCAGGCCCCGTTTTTGTTTTCAGAACGAAAAGCCCGGTGTAATCTGCCTCGCCCATTTGTTTGTGAATTAGCGACAATTAAATAGCCATCCGGTTTATTTTCTCTTGCCCGCGTATGAGCTAAGTCCTGCGTTGATGTTAATTGATCATGGTACTCTAACATCTGTCCAAGGACATCTGTATCAAGGCCCCAAAATAATGTGTTTTCACTCACTTTATCTGGCATATCAATCAGACGATACCCTTTATTCGGGACGGCTTTAAAATGATAACCATCTTCCTTTAAATGTTTCATCTGTTTCCAAACAGCCGTTCTTGATATACCAAGTTGGTCAGAGAGCCATTGACCTGACACATACGTGTGCATGTTTTGTGCTAATAGTTGAATGATTTTTTCTCGATTGGATAGGACCATGTGACCCACTCCTTTAAATATTCTCGTTGATTTGGTAATTTACCAGAAATAACATTTGTTTCCAGTCGGTCAAGCATCTCGCCAATCCACTCCCCACGCTTTCGTTCTGGGAAAAGCTGAATCAGATCGTTACCAGTAAGGGCCATGTCTTGTTTTGAATGGATTGGTAACGCTTGATTTGCTTGTTTTAGCATCACTAAGTCAAGTGAATCTAAACTTGAGCGTGCAACTAAATCACTAAATCGTTCATACAAATGCGAGGGTAAATGATAGACAATCAATGACAAAGATTCCTTTTGTTGATACCGTTCAAGTGCAGCTAATAACATCAACCCTTCTCGCTTTTGAACATTCGATAACCGGTAGCTTTTATAAAAACCTGTAAGTATGATGTCGTCATGAGTAAAACTAAGGTAGACAAAGACATCGATTAATCGATGAAAAGGTAGTGTCACATTTATTAAGTCAGCTATGATAGCTGTCTTTTTGTTAAAGAAAGGTAAGTGTGAGAGCAATTTTTTTGTTTCGGGTAATATGAGTGCCTCTGGTAAATAGCTCCCTTTAAAAAATTTTTCCAACTCAACTTGAATGCGTTCAATTGAAACTTCACTAATTAACGGCAGATTCGCAAGAAGCGCGCACTTGGTCTGATCTTCAATCATAAAGCCGAGCTGGCTGCAGAATCGAATGGCTCTTAGCATTCTTAGTGGGTCTTCGTTAAAACGTTTGTTTGCCTTTCCAACCGCTTGAATTTGTTTATTGATAATGTCAGATTGGCCATCAAATGGGTCAATCAGCTCTTTTGATTCGGTTAAGGTCATCGCATTCATCGTAAAGTCACGCCGCGCTAGGTCTTTTACAACATCCGTGACAAAATGTACCGCATCAGGATGACGACGGTCACTGTAGGTTGTTTCTTCGCGAAGCGTTGTTACTTCAAATGATGTATGGTGATCACGAACAATCACAGTACCATGTTCAAGGCCCACCGGAATTACTTGTGGAAATAAGGCCATGACTTGTTCTGGTTTTGCACTTGTCGCAATATCTATATCATTAATCGGAGTGTTCAGTAAGTAATCTCTAACAGAACCGCCGACAATATAAGCCTGATAACCTGCTTCAATTAAACACCTTAGAATCGGTTCAGCCGGTTTAAACACATCCATTTGTTTACCTCTTCTCTTTTGATCATTACAATAATTTTAACATATTCCTTAAGGTTTTTGAATGTTAACAAAGATAATTCTCCTGTTAACGATAAAAACACTCACCGCGTTCGGTGAGTGTTTCAGATGTCTCGTATTTTATCTCCCTGATCACTTGTCACTTTTAAGCGTCAATGATATCACGCCAATGGAAAAAACCCGCTTCAAGCGCACGTATCATTACTTCCGCACCCGCAAGATTAGTGACGAGTGGAATTTGATACACATCGCATAAGCGCATCAGCGCACTAATGTCTGGTTCGTGTGGTTGAGCTGTTAATGGGTCTTTAAAGAAAATCACTAAATCCATTTCATTCTCGGAAATTTTCGCCCCAATTTGTTGATCGCCACCAAGCGGACCTGAGTTGAACCGGTAAACATCTAATCCTGTTGCCTCAGCAATGCGTTTTCCCGTCGTACCTGTCGCAAATAATTCATGACTTTCAAGAATATGTTTATAAGAGGCAGAAAAATTAATCATCTCATCTTTTTTCTCATCATGTGCAATTAAAGCAATTTTCATTTGTCTTCGCCCCCTTAGCTTAATCCATCATTAAATGTTCAAGACCGTACACTAACTTATCGAGCTTAACAACATGATCAATCGCAAATTTAATGCCTGACATAAATGATTCTCGGTGGAAAGAGTCATGTTTCAAAGTAAAGTTTTCACCCGGCCCACCGAAGACGACTTCTTGGTGAGCAACAAGTCCAGGCAACCGCACGCTATGAATGCGCATGCCATCAAAGTCAGCACCACGCGCGCCGTCAATCGTCTCATGCTCATCGGGATGACCTTGTGATTTTTGTTTCCGTGTTTCTTGAATGAGTTCTGCCGTTTTTACTGCTGTACCAGACGGCGCATCAAGTTTTTGATCGTGATGCTTTTCAATAATCTCAACATCCGGAAAGTATTTGGCCGCTTGTTTTGCAAACTGCATCATCAGTACCGCACCCATCGCAAAGTTAGGGGCAATAACGGCTCCAATGTGTCTTTCTTTGCTTAGTTGTGTGAGTTCCTCTAGTTCATCAACAGTAAAGCCTGTCGTCCCAACAACAGGGCGGACATCATGTAGCAAGGCCGCTTTTGTATGTTTAAAGCCAACCTTAGGTGAGGTTAAATCAATTAAGACATCCGCATCAACGGCCTCTAAACATTGATTAATATCATCATAAAAGACCGCATCAAATGCTGGTAACCCTTCAACTTCTTTTACTTTCATACCTGTATGATGTAAATCAACACACCCAACAAGGGCAAGGTCTTGATGTTTCTCGATCATGCGTAAAGCTTCACTACCCATTTTCCCACTCGCACCGGCGACAACAACATTAATTTTCTCCACATCTCTCACTCCTTCTTTTTTGTAAATCGATCTTTATCACGTGTTTCAATTTTAGTCATGGCTCGATCAAATGCTTTTGCCGCATCAATATCAAGACTATTAGCAAAGGATAATAAGACAAACAACACATCACCCAGTTCATCTTCCACTGTATTAGCCTCTTCTGATGCTTTTTTCTTTTTCGGTCCATAGAGGTGATTAACCTCTCTAGCTAACTCTCCGAGTTCTTCTGTAAAACGCAACATCATAACTTCAGGACTAAAATAACCTTCTTCAAATTGACTAATAAAACGATCGACACGTGTTTGCATCGCTTTCGTATCGTATGTAACTGGTTGTTCATAATCAGACATCTAGCGTTCTCCTCTCTAGTCTAGACAATTTTTCAGAAAACAGCAAATTTAATGACAAAGCTATCATCATTGTACAAAAAAAGACAACCATTTTCAATCAAGAAAACAGTTGTCTTTTGCCTAGCCTCGGGAGTTTGACACTTCATTTCTTTAAAAGCACTCTTAAGCCTTGATATGGCTTATTTTTTATGTCAAATTTCGACTTTAATTATTGAGTACTAT
>NZ_FOXC01000002.1 GCF_900115605.1 Halolactibacillus halophilus | reverse complement strand
ACCTCAACATCAACGGGTATGGTTGGTGTTGATTTGAATGTGAATCATATCGCCGTCGCCAATATCAACGCCATAGGTCAATGTGTGGATGCCTTTACCCTTCCGTTTAACTTAGAGGGTAAAACCAGTGGACAGAGGGCGAAAATCATCGAAGCAGAGGTTATTGCCCTCGTTGAC
Organism: Halolactibacillus halophilus; assembly: GCF_900115605.1. GTDB lineage: Bacteria > Bacillota > Bacilli > Bacillales > Amphibacillaceae > Halolactibacillus > Halolactibacillus halophilus. Next base: position 205,448 of record NZ_FOXC01000002.1, on the reverse strand, counting down.
TATGCCGTTAAACATCATAAACCACTCGCGATTGAAAAATTGGATACAACGCGGTCCAAAGTGTCGCGTCCTTATGGAAATAGGAAAGCCAATCGCCAAATGAGTCAGTTTGCTTATCAGAAAATGATCCTAGCGATTAAATCAAGAGCTGAAAAAATGGGGGTGGCTGTCTACGTTGTTAACCCCGCTTATACCAGTCAAATTGGCAAGATGAAATATATGAAGCGACTCGGTGTGTCCATTCACATGGCAGCCGCTTATGTCATTGCCCGTCGGGCAATGGGCTTTAAAGAAAAACTCCCACCGGTATTGTATTCACTTGTTCCAGAGCAGAAACAAGGTCTACATCATTGGGCGCACTGGGCGTATTTGACGCGTACCCTGTCTTTTGTCAGAACCTATACGTTCTATCAGACAGAACGATTCGACCCAAGTAAGTTGTGCTCCTGGAGCGCACTATTTCCCCAACATGCTTTAATAGATGTTGAGAAAATAGGTTTGCGGCGGTTGGAAAGTAGAAAAACCTATGCTTAGTTGAACGAGCATGGGTCGCCTTTAGGGTGTCCTTACGGAATCCCCTTCCTCAAACATTCGTGAGAATGTTAGGTGGGGGTAGTTCAATTTGGTTGTATAATAACTGGTGTTGGTGAAGGGATTTTAAAAGCAAAAGAAAATCCTTTGACGAATGAAGGGGTGTAAGCTATATTGGTAATGATGGTAGATGACAAAAGTAAGGTGTCTAAAGTGGGATAAAGCAATTACAGGGATCGGTGCGACTGGATTGATAGTTGCTTCTTGTATGCGCAAAATCACGCGATTTTTCGCTCTACGCCCGGAATCAGTAACTGTGTTATCACCAGGCAGTGTGACTGAAAAAACAATTATAGGTGTGTACCATAGATGTTACCCATCAATCGATATTAAGTCTCATGAGATTACCATGATTCTGTAAGAAGGCTATTCGTGTGGGTTCAACAGTTCCGGTAGTGACATCTTTATATTAGACCATTAAAAAAGAGAGGGTGAGTATACATGACGACCTTTTTATCAAATATCGTTGCCATCTTTATTACATTCCCACCGATTTTTATGATTGTGTTTTACTACATATTTAAATGGTTATATCAACATAAAAAGCACGCCTTTCATTTGAGTGTAGAAGTATCTAGTTTAGTGTTTATTTTAGCGAATCTCGTTATTTTAAATCATATGTTTGCTTTTTCATATGGCTGGTTGATTGTTATTGGTCTACTTACTTTGTTTATTATCTTTTTAGTCACCCAGTGGAAGTTAGTCGGAGATGTGCTAATTAAACGACTCACAAAATTGTATTTGCGTTCATTATGGTTGATTGGTGTGATTGGCTATATTGTACTTGTCACATTAAGTATTATTTTGAGTGTTCAGGGTGCCTAATATAAGATCATACTGGTGTAGTAGTCCTACCGCTTTAGTCGGTGGGGCTATTTTGTTGTACTTTAAATTTTCTAATTGGTCGTTCTAGCTGGTTGGGTAATCAGCATAGAAAGCAGCAAGTAAAAGCAAGGGGAAAAAACATTCATCCTTTCCTTAAAATGAATCCATTTCCAATGAAAAACGCTTTTGTAAATGATAAAAGGCGAACACATGTACTATTTACCAATTTTTCTAATCGTAACCCAAAAATATGTGGTGAGAAGTGGGGGGATGTGGTAGACTATAAGAAAAGGTGGCGATGATTATGTTTATGGGTGAATACAAACATAATATTGATACGAAAGGTCGGTTAATTATGCCGGCTAAATTTCGCGACGACCTTGGTGAACGTTTTGTAATCACCCGTGGTTTAGATCAATGTTTATTTGTATATCCAGAAACAGAATGGCACATCTTAGAGGAGAAAATCAAAAAGCTCTCGTTAACTAAGAAAGATGCCCGAGCATTTAGTCGCTTCTTTTTCTCTGGTGCGACAGAGTGTGAAGTAGATAAACAAGGGCGAGTTAACTTACCACACACCTTAACTGAGTATGCGGGTATAGAAAAAGCGTGTGCGGTTGTCGGTGTATCCAATCGAATTGAGATTTGGGCAGAAGCCGCATGGGAAAGCTACATGGAAGCTTCCGCAGATACGTTCTCAGAGATTGCTGAAAATATGATGGACTTTGATTTGTAAGGAATATATAGAAGTTATAGAATGCTATAAATGAGGTGAAATGATATGTTCGAACACGAAAGCGTATTAATGAAAGAAACAATTGATGGACTTAATATTAACCCGGAAGGAACTTACGTAGACGGTACTCTTGGTGCTGGTGGACATTCACTTCAAATTGTCAAACAATTAACGACTGGGAAACTGGTTTGTTTTGATCAAGATTTAGAGGCCTTATCTGCAGCAAAAGAACGATTAAGGCAATATGAAGCTAATATTATTTTTATTCATTCGAATTTTAGACATATGAAACAAGAGTTGGTATTACGCAATATCCAATCAGTAGATGGGTTTTTATTTGATTTAGGTGTTTCATCACCACAACTGGACCATAGTGAACGTGGCTTTAGCTATCATCAAGATGCCCCGCTCGATATGCGCATGGACCAGACTCAAACATTAAGTGCCTATCAGGTGGTTAATGAATGGGACTATCATGATCTTGTGAAAATATTTTTCCGTTATGGTGAAGAGAAATTCTCAAAACAAGTAGCCCGTGCCATTGAAAAGCGACGTGAACTTGCGCCGATTAAAACAACAGAAGAACTCGTGGATGTCATTAAGGAAGCAATTCCGCACCGCGCAAGAAGAAAAGGTGGTCACCCGGCGAAGCGGATTTTCCAAGCGATTCGAATAGCGGTAAACGATGAATTAGAAGCTTTTTACGATGTTCTACATCAGGCTGCTGAATTAACAAGCATCGGTGGGCGGATAGCAGTTATTACCTTTCACTCGTTAGAAGACCGCATTTGTAAACAAGCATTTAAAAAGTGGGGCACACCGCCGCCGCTTCCTAGAAATATGCCGGTCGTTCCTGAAGGGAACCAACCGCCGTTTAAAATGGTGACAAGAAAACCAATTGTCGCAAATGAAACGGAATTATCCGATAATAGACGCGCACGGTCAGCGAAATTACGTATTGTTGAAAAAGTAAAAACGTGGGATGAACAATTCTTTTATAGCAAAGGACGGGATGAAGGATGAGTCTAGAAAGAGCCTATGTGCATCAACAAATACCACAAAAAAAACAATCGAAGCAAGTTAAAGTTGTCGTTAAATCTAAACGTTTTACATCAGGTGAATACATATTGATGGGTCTATATGCGTTAGGATTTTGCCTCGCTCTCTTTTTTGTCGTTCATATGAGCGCGGATATTGACGGGATCAATCGGAATATTGAGTCAATCAAAACAGAGATGACCGAACAACAGAGTACCAATGAAAATTTAGCTTATCAAAAAATGGAGTTATCTAATCCAGATCGTATTTTAGCTGTCGCGAAAGAGAATGGATTAGATATTCAAAATACTAAAGTTAAACAAGCATCAAAAGTTAATTGAGTGAATGACAATGAAAAAACAACCAACACCAAAGAAGCAATCAACAAGAATTAAATCATACCACCCGGTCATTATCGTGGTGGTATGCTTCTTTATTGCCCTGACAGGAAAGATGTTATATATTCAAGCGACAGGAGAAGTAGATGGGTTTAACTTAGAAGCGTGGGCGAGAGACCAGCGTGAGAAAGAAGAAGTCACACCCGCAACACGCGGGTATATATATGACCGCAATGAGATGGTGTTAGCACAAGATATCAATGTCTACCGTCTTTATGCGATTGTCGATGCCGATTTTTCACCAGACCCTAATAAGCGATTGAATCACGTTGCTGACCCTGCGACGACAGCAGAACAGATCGCTCCTATCATTGGGATGGAGGCGTCGGAGGTGCAACAAATCCTTGAAGAAGGGGCTGCAGATGATAGATTTCAAGTTGAGTTTGGTCGTGAGGGAACAAACTTAACCCGAGAACAAAAATTGCAAATTGAAGCACTTGACTTACCGGGTGTGCACTTTATTGAAGAAGCAAAGCGCTATTATCCGAATGGTATCTTTGCTTCACATGTCATTGGTTTAGCACAAACAAATGACGATCAGCTCATCGAAGGTATTACAGGTATTGAAGCACAACTGGATGATATTCTAACAGGGACGGATGGTGCTGTAACGGCACTTGAAGATAGCTATAATGACCCGTTAGTAAATGAAGAGATACGTGTATTAGAAAAAGCTGATGGTTTTAATGTTCAACTCACATTAGATCAAAAGGTTCAGACGATTTTAGAAGATGCGTTAAGTCAAGTTGAGACTGAATTTAATCCAAAGCGAGTAACCGCAACCGTCGTGAATCCAAAGACAGGTGAAGTGCTGGCAATGGGCTCACGTCCCAGCTATAATCCAAATGATTTAGGGAATGTAACCAACTGGTATAACGATATTGTCTCAACACCGATTGAACCAGGTTCAACAATGAAGATTTTCACCCTAGCCTCAGCGATTGAAGAAGGGGTATATAATCCAAATGAAACCTATCAATCAGGGACGTATAAGATCCCTGAGATTACTCGTCCGGTTCCTGATTACCGTAAACATTGGGGGACGATAACGTATGCAGAGGGTTTCCAACGTTCTTCAAACGTAGCAATGGCTAAATTGGTTTGGGAGAAAATTGGACCGGATAGATTTTTAGATTATTTAAAAGCGTTTCAATTTGATCAATTAACCGGCATTGACTTGCCGCGTGAGACGATGGGACGCCTTGTATATCGTTACCCGATTGAACAGCTAAATGCCGCTTTTGGTCAAGGGTCGACAGTAACACCGATTCAAATCGTTAAGGCCGCAACTGCGATTGCGAATAAGGGCCAAATGATGAAGCCTTATATTATTCAATCGATTACCGATCCAAATACAGGCGAAGTCATCAAAGAGAACACACCGACAGTAGCGGGAGAACCAATCTCTGAAGCGACAGCTGAAGAAGTGTTACAAGCGATGGAAGACGTTGTAACCGAAGAAACTGGCACAGCCAATGGTATTTTTGAATTGCCATCATATACGTTAGCGGGTAAAACCGGTACAGCGCAAATTTCAGGAGGGGCATCTGGTTATTTATATGGGCGCGAAAACTATATATTCTCATTTATCGGTATGGCTCCGAGTGAGGACCCAGAATTATTGATGTACGTTACCGTGCAACAACCCGAGCTTGAAGTGACCGAATCCGGTTCTAAACCGGTGTCGTATATTTTTAATCATGTGATGGAAAATGCCTTACATTATCAAAATATTCAACCTGACAAAGACCAGACAGCGACCGTTAATCAATTGGTGATGCCGATGGCGGTTGGCTTAAAGACAGCAGACGTATCAGAGAAGTTAACAAGCCAAGGCGTGCGAGTGACTGTCATTGGTGATGGTGAGACGGTAATCGCAAGTAATAAAACAGCGAGTGAAACCATTTTATCGACTGATCATGTCATGTTAGTGACCGAACATCCGAAAATGCCAGATCTTACTGGTTGGTCACTACGAGAAGTCGTTCAATTAAGTGACTTACTTGAGCTTGATCATGAGATTGTTGGTCAAGGTTATTTAGAAAAACAATCAATCGAACCTGGCACTGAGGTCACAAAAGGTGACTATGTTTTATTTGATTTCACTGACTTTGAACCAGTGACACCAGAATCAGATAGTGAAGCAGCTGAGGGAACGAATGACTAACGAAGCGCTCGCTAATATATAGTGAAAGACAGTGCATGATGCGCTTTTTACTCGATACCGTAAACGGCTAGCCGGCAGTTAGGTTAGGTCAATACTGTTTTTGAGTGAGTAAGCGCATTGTCACTGCTTTTTTGTTTATAGTTTTCTTTTATAATCTAGTGTGACGTTAGGATGAATGATGATTGAACCAAGATCAAAAAGAGGCATGAGAATAAAGCAATGGCATTTTACAATCCAGTGAGAATTAATCATGGCATCATACGTCATTTTTGATATAATAGGTAAGGATGAATGAACAAAAGGCATTTATAAAGAATGCCTTTTTCCTATGGCGTAGAGACGAAAGATTTTAGTGATGAAAAAATGAAAGATGGATATAAGATAAATTGAATGACTAGAGAGGAGGTAGAGGTAGAAAGCTATCTTTCTACTGAAACCATGATGAAAGAACTTCAAACATTATTAAAAGAACTCCCGTATGTTTATCGCTTAATTAATGACAACAACCCAATCATTACTCAGATTACGGCTGATTCGCGTGAAGTAAAGGCGGGTGCCTTGTTTTGTTGTGTCAAAGGATATACCGTTGATGGACATGACTTTGCTAAAGAAGCTTATGCACAGGGTGCAGTGGCCCTTCTTGTCGAACGTGAAGTATTAGATGTTCCCATTGTTCAGATTAAAGTAAACGATGTTTTTCGCGTGCTAAGCTTTTTGGCGAATGCGTTGTATAGTTACCCGACCAATGATATGCATATGATTGGGATTACCGGGACAAATGGAAAAACGTCTGTCACATATATTCTTGAAGAAATATTCAAACAGAATCAGGCTCGTACCGCTTTGATTGGGACAATCCAAATGAAGATTGGGGAGAAGAGTTACCCAATAAAAAACACAACACCAGAACCCTCATATTTGTTTAATAGTTTTCGAGCGATGAAAGAAGCGGGTGTGGACCATTGTATGATGGAAGTGTCGTCACATGCGCTTGAAGAAGGCCGGATTAGGGGGATTGACATAGATATTGCCGTCTTTACGAATCTCACGCAAGACCATCTTGATTACCATCCAACGATGACGGATTATCGTTTAGCCAAAGAACGCCTCTTTCAACAGCTAGGCAATCGTTACGATCCACAATACCCGAAATATGCCATCATTAATGGCGATGATCCTTACGCTGATTATTTCATCCGGGCAACAAGTCAACCAGTTGTGACGTACGGTTTGACGAAGACGAGTGATTTATATGCCTCAGATATCAAATTATCAGCAACAAAGACACAATTTACATTAGCAGGTATGGTAAGTGACGTGACCATTACATCTAGATTGATTGGTAGATTTAATGTTTATAACATGCTAGCCGCCGCCGCAACAGCGTTAAAAAGTGGTGTGCCTATGAGCGATATCAAAGCAGCACTTGAATCAATCCCAGGTGTGAAAGGGCGATTCCAATCTGTTCAAACGACCCGTGACTATTCCGTTATTGTTGATTATGCCCATACACCGGATTCTCTTAAAAACGTCCTAGAAACAGTTCAAACGTTTACCAAAGGAAAAATTTATTGTGTTGTAGGTTGTGGTGGTGATCGCGATAAGACGAAACGTCCCCTTATGGCGCATGTCGGCGAAACATATAGTGATATGACGATTTTAACGTCAGATAACCCACGCACAGAAGAACCTGAAGCAATTATTAAGGATATGGAACAAGGGCTAGAAACAACCGACTATGTCATAGAGGTTGATCGTAAACAAGCAATTCACCGGGCGATTGATTTAGCGGGTCCTGATGATGTTATTTTAATTGCAGGAAAAGGACATGAAACGTATCAAATCATTGGACGAGAAACCTATCCATTTGATGATTATCAAGTCGCTCATGATTACTTAGAACAAAGGCTAGGTGATTAAATGATACCGTATCAATTATTAACAGGAGTGGCGCAATCTGTGATAGGAAAAGCGCCGGAGGATGTGGTGGGCGTGTCAACGGATAGTCGCTTGCCCATTGCTAATCACTTATTCATCCCACTTGTTGGAGAACGTTTTGACGCCCATGATTTTCTACATGATGCTATCAAACAGGGAGCGACGGCGATTTTTTGGCAAGCCGATCATCCGTTACCCGATATCAATGTTCAAGCCCTTACAGTGTATGTAGTAAAAGATACCCTAACAGCCTTGCAAACTTTAGCAAAACAATACAGACAGACGCTTTCAGCCACTGTGATTGGTATTACTGGCTCTAATGGGAAGACGTCAACGAAAGATTTGATTGGCGCAGTAGCAAAGGTCAGAGGGAAGACCCATCTAACCAAAGGGAATTTAAATAATCATATCGGGTTACCGTTAACGATTTTATCGGCACCTCAGGATACGGCTTATTTAGTGTTGGAAATGGGAATGAGTAACTTTGGTGAAATTAAACAGCTATCAGAAATCGCTTCACCGGATATTGCGGTGATTACTAATATTGGCGAATCGCACATTGAATTTTTAAAAACGCGTGAAGGGATAGCGATAGCGAAATTAGAAATTATCGCAGGTCTAAAGTCATCGGGTGTATTGATTTATGATGGTGATGAGCCCTTACTAAAACAGTCTTATTATGTTAAAACGCGAACAGTTGGTTTTTTAGATGGTAGTACAGATGGCATTCATGTTGAAGCGTTAACGCTTGAGAGAACAACCTTTAGAGATAACGTACACAAACAATCGTTTACGATCCCACTGATTGGTCAGCATCATGCGAAAAATGCGATGTATGCGGTTCTAATCGGCCGAGAAATCGGCTTAACTGATGCACTTATTCAACAAGGGTTTAATCAGTTAACCTCAACCGGTATGCGATTTGAGCAAGAAGAATGGAACGGGCACTTACTGATTAATGATGCTTATAATGCCTCGCCTACGTCGATGAAGGCAGCCATTAAAATTATTCAGTCATTATCAGACCCACGTCAGAAAGTGCTTGTGTTAGGTGATATGTATGAACTCGGTGAGCAATCAGATGATTACCACCGGGCCGTAGGTAAAGTGATTGAAGCACCGATTGATTACGTCTTGACTGTTGGTCAACAGGCTAAACATATCGCTGACGATACTAAAGTAACACACAGACACGTGGAGACACTTGTAGAAGCTAAAACTTTGCTTAAACAGTTGAAAAAACCAAGTGTAATTTTATTTAAAGCTTCACGTGGTATGCGTTTAGAAACACTTATTCAACAATTAAAAGCCTAGTTAAAAATAAAGGTGAGATGAGAAAGATGGAGGAACAGTATGGATTTACTTTATATTATCGCAAGTATACTTGTTAGTTTTTTAATTGTCGTGATGACGGCACCTATCATTATTCCTTTTTTACGCCGACTGAAATTTGGTCAAAGTATCCGTGAAGAAGGTCCAAAATCCCATCATAAAAAAACAGGTACACCAACGATGGGTGGGGTCATGATCATTGTTAGTGTCGTGCTCGGCAGTCTTATTTTACATCGGTTTGTTTTGGGGACGTTTTTTTCAAGAGAATGGCTATTACTTATGGTCGTGTTTATCGGCTTTGGTGCGTTAGGTTTTATTGATGATTTTATCAAAGTTGTACTCAAACGAAATTTAGGTTTAACATCGATTCAAAAATTGATTGGTCAACTCGTTGTCAGCGTGTTATTTTATCTTTTACTTTTAGGCACAGATATTGACACGGCACTTCAACTACCAGGAACCGACATGTCCTTTGATCTCGGGTTTCTTTATCCTGTTTTTGTTGTTGTGTTACTCGTTGGTGCATCAAATGCGGTCAACTTAACGGATGGTTTAGATGGACTTGTTGGTGGGTTAGGTGCCATCAGTTTTCTCACTTTCGGGTCAATCGCGGTATTAACGACGAATGAGTCAGTAATTGCGCTTATTAGTTTTAGTGTAGCTGGTGGTTTACTTGGCTTTTTAGTCTTTAATGTACACCCGGCTAAAGTTTTTATGGGTGATACGGGTTCGCTTGCGCTTGGCGGTTTACTCGGAGCAATTGGTCTTATGCTTAAACTTGAAATATTACTTGTCTTAATCGGCTTCGTCTTCGTTATTGAGACGTTATCGGTGATGATTCAAGTCATTTCTTTTAAGACGCGTGGGAAGCGTGTGTTTCTTATGAGCCCGATTCACCATCATTTTGAACTAAAAGGATGGTCAGAGTGGCGTGTTGTGACAACGTTTTGGTTAGTCGGTTTACTTTCTAGTGTGCTCTCGATTCTTATTCAGGTGGTGTTATAAATGGTTCATCATATTAAAGATTTTCCTTATCAACAAATCCTTGTGTTAGGTTTAGCTAAGACAGGGACAGCTGTCAGTAAAATATTACAAGCTGAAGGCTTTCATGTTGTCGTGAGTGATTTAAAAGCAAACGAAACAGACTTAGAAGTAAAAGCCCTGATCGATCTTGGCGTGACAGTTCATCTGGGTGAACCGTCTGAGGCATTGTTAGATGGTTGCGACGTGATCATTAAAAATCCTGGTATTCCTTATACGAATCACTTATTACAACAAGCGGATCAACGCGGGATTCCGGTACTGACTGAAATTGCTTTATTACCTTACATGATTGACGTTCCAATAATCGCAATTACCGGCTCAAATGGAAAAACAACAACAACAACATTGACAGAACAGATGTTGTTAAAGAGTCATCAAAGTGTTGCTGCTGCTGGAAATATTGGACATGTTGCGACTGAAGTAAGTTATGAACTTGATAAAGATATCCTTGTATTAGAATTGTCGTCATTTCAATTGATGGGTAGTGGCTCGTTTAGACCAAAGGTGAGTGTATTGCTTAATCTGTTTGAAGCGCATCTCGATTATCACGGTGATTTTGACGCTTATAAAGAGGCGAAAGCGCATATATTTAAATATCAACAAGCAGATGATTATCTCGTCTATAATGCCGACAACGCAGATGTCACTAATCTTATAAAAACAGCAAAAGCAAAACCTGTTCCTTTTTCACGCAAAAGCGTCGTATCAGAAGGTGGTTATGTTAAAGAAGATGCACTGTTCTTTAAAGATAAAAAAATCATCGATATTGCGGATATAAAACTTGTTGGGGCCCATAATTTAGAAAATATTTTAGCAAGTAGTGTGAGTGTCCTATTGCTAGGCGCAACAGTTGAAGGAATTCGACAGGTGCTCACAACATTTACTGGGGTAAAACACCGATTACAGTTTGTTTTAGAAAACAAGGGTGTTCGTTTTTATAATGATTCAAAAGCAACCAATATCTTAGCGACAGTGACGGCTTTACAAGCTTTTGATGCCCCTGTTCGACTAATTGCAGGTGGGCTTGATCGTGGGAATGGTTTTGATGAATTAGTGCCGTACTTAAATCATGTTGTAGGTGCTTATGTCTACGGTGAAACAAAGGATAAGATACAAGCAACAATGATGAAACAGAACATACCAACAATGGCTGGTGAATCATTAGCGGAAATGACAAAACGTGCAGCTGCAGATGCTAAAACTGGTGAGGTTGTATTATTATCGCCTGCTTGCGCAAGTTGGGATCAATTTGAAAATTTCGAAATACGCGGTGATGTATTTATCGACACCGTCCGCACACTCTAACAATTAGATGTTGTTAGAGTGTTTTTTTATCTTTGTCTATCCGCTATAATATATCATTTTCAGCCGGATCGAACACTAGACCAGAGACAGCTTGTGTACATAAGATTGGTTGAGGGGTGTTATCTTGTTAAATATTGAAAATAATAACGATTGATGTTACCGACTTTTTTCTTTTTAACTATAAAAAACCATTCAATAGTCATATAAAAAACCGCATCATAACTTGAGTAAATATGCTATAATTAGGAAGAGACACATTGATTATATTATAGATAGAAGGCGTTAATAATGACCGAAGAAAAAAAGGTCGTATCGATAGAAGATCGCATACCAAGACTTAGAGAAGCGCGCCGAAAGCAAGCCAATCGGCGCTTTATTTTTTATTTTACAATTTTACTTGTTTTAATTGTCCTTGTTGTCTATTTGCAGTCACCACTTAGCTATGTAAGGAAGGTAAAAGTCACGGGGTCTCAGTTTATCTCAGAAGAGATTATTCTAAAACAAAGTCATTTGTCAACAGAACAGAGTCTGTGGTCTTTCCAACTTAAAGATATTGAAGCAGCTATTTTAGCTTTACCTGAAATCGAATCAGCTGAGGTCAAGCGTTTATGGTCACATACTGTTACCATTAATGTGACCGAACATAAGAAGATTGCTTATATTGACCAGGGAGATTATTTAGCACCCCTGCTTGAGAGTGGTCATACATTAGATTATGTTGAAAAGGTGGACTATAAAGGAGATGCGCCCTTACTGATTGGATTTGACGACGAAGAAATTCGCCAGCTAATGATCGAAGGCTTACAAGCCTTGCCTAGTTACTTATTAAGTCATATTTCTGAAATATATCACCAACCAACAGAAGCAAATCCTTATCAAGTCCATTTAAATATGATTGATGGGTTTGAACTCTTAACAACGATTCGTGGATTTAGTGAACATTTAAAAGTTTATCCATCGGTCGTGAGTCAATTAGATAAAGAAAATCCAGGTTTGATTGAAATTGATCATTCTGGGGCGATCTTTAATCAATTTTCAAATGAAGATACAACCGATCCAGATTTAGAGATATATGAAGAAGGCGAAGAAAATCAATTGATTATAGAAGAGGATGAATAGCTTCATGCATGTGAGTGGAAAACATGTTATATTATCGCTTGTCTTGTTTGTATTTGGTTATTTAGTTGCGGTCAGTTATGAACAAGCACAAAACTTATTAGAAGATGAAGAGGTCTCGGTTGAAGAGTGGGACCGGGCCTTTTATTACCGACAACAATTGATTGATTTTGAAGAGCGCAACCATGCGCTTGAACAACAAATCAATGATTTACGCGTTGAGCTTTTGCAAACGGAAACCTCACTCAGTGAAGAACAACAAAATTTAATGTCTGCAGTTGATTTAAAGCGCGAATTACAAGCCTACGTTGGGGAGTTAGCCATTGAAGGTCCAGGCGTCTTTATTACATTAAATGATCAAGACTATGTCCCCGATCGCGCCAATGTGAATGACTATATCGTTCATGACCGGCATGTTCAATTGGTGATAAATGAACTTTTAAGTGCCGGGGCCGAAGCAATTGAAATTAATGGTCAACGCCTCTTGCATAATAGTCATGTTTTTTGTGTTGGGCCAGTTATTACTGTTGATGGAACGACCTATCCTGCGCCCTTTACAATTGAAGCGATTGGCAATCCAGATACGTTGTTACAGTCGCTTGAATTAGACCAAGGAGTGATTGACCAGCTCGTTAATGAGCGCATTGAAGTAGAATACGGGGAAAAACATGTGGAGATGACGCCACAATAAGAGGGATGACAAATATATGAATAAACAGACGTTCATTCTTGCGCTTGCGGCTTTTTTTATCGGTGTCCTGATTAGTTTACACCTTTCAATTGAAGAAGAGACACCAGAGCGGGATACGCGAGATTTATGGGAAATAAGAACAGCATTACTAGAAGAACAAGAACAACAACAAACGCTCCAAGACGAACTGAATGACTTAAAAAATATACAAGTCGATTATGAAGATAATGTCTATGGCACTCAGATTCGAACATTACGTAAGCAAATCAATGATTTACAAGACCAAGCCGGGTTAACAGAAATGACAGGACAAGGAGTAGAACTTATGCTTGTTGCCGATTATGAACAAGCTAATGAGTCGGAAGGTTTTCCTGAATTAACGAGTGAATTATTAAATCGCTTGGTTAATGAATTAAATGTTTACGGGGCTAACCATTTAGCTGTAGGTGATGAGCGGATTGTGAATCATACCGCTATTCGTGATGTATTAGGGCGAGTCTACATCAACCAGCGGCCGCTAAGAGATTTACCAGTGACTGTGAAGGTCTTAACCGATGATCCCGAACGATTAATTAATTACATGGAAGTAAGCCAATCACTGAATGACTTAGCAATTCACAATATTAGCCTGACAATGAACGATAAACAATCTGTCACGGTACCAAGCTATACTGGAGACTTTGTACTTGAGCATGTTGACGTGAAGGATTATGAAGAGGGTGATGAATAATGTGGTTAATGATAATATTTTTAGGTTTAGGCATAGGGCTAGGCTTGTTGTCCGATTTTTCGATTCCAGCGCTTTATTCTAACTACCTGTCGCTCGCAATTTTAGCAGCGTTTGATACCCTCTTAGGAGGGATTCGTGCTCACTTTGAACATGTCTTTAATCAGTTTATTTTCGTGACAGGCTTTTTCTTTAATATTACGCTAGCAATTTTTTTAACGTTTATAGGTGCGCAATTAGGGGTAGACCTTTATTTAGCTGCTGTATTTGCTTTTGGTTGGCGTTTATTTCAAAATATCGCCATTATAAGACGACGTATACTTGACCGATGGCAACAACAAAAAACATTAAAAAAGAAAAGTCAGTCAACGTTATCGATTGAAAAGTCAAAGTTAATCGACAAATAAAACGATATGTCGAATAAAATGTAGGTAATGGTTATTTTTATGATAAAATCATTAAAAAAGTATGATATTTTAGAATAGACTATTAAATGTCTTGCAATTAAATGATATACTTAGCATATTGCATACCTTTTTAACAAATAATTGTTGTTATTGTAAAAGACGTTATGAAGGAAGTAGTTTAGGGAATAAGGAAATATGTGAAATAAATTAAAACAAACATTAAAACCATTGAAAACATTCAAAATGAATGGAAATAAGTGAACGAAGTGATTTCGCTTATAGGAGGTGCTAGTATTGGCTAACGAAGTGTTAGTAAGTTTGGATATAGGAACATCCCAAATAAAAGTGGTCATCGGTGAAATAACTGAAGATCGGTTAAACATTATTGGCGTAGGAACAGCTAAATCAAAAGGCATTAAAAAAGGTGGCATCGTTGATATCGATAAAGCAGTTCAATCGATTCGTGCTGCCATTGAGTCAGCGGAAAGAATGATTGATATGCAGATTCATTCTGTGATTATTGGTTACAATGGTAATCAAGTCGAACTACTGCCTTGTCAAGGGATTGTCGCTGTCCCAAATGATGATAAAGAAATTAACGATGAAGATGTGCTCCGTGTTATTGATAATGCCAAAGTAATTTCTTACCCGCCAGATCGAGAGTTTTTAGATCTTGTAATTAAACAATTTATTGTGGATGGTTTAGCTGGCATTAATGACCCCAGAGGCATGATCGGTGTCAGACTTGAAATGGAAGGCACGATTATGACATCATCACGAACTATGATACATAATACAACGAAATGTGTAGAAAGAGCGAACCTTGATATTCAAGACCAAGTATTGCAACCATTAGCAGCAGGCTCAATTGCCCTATCAGAAGATGAAAAAGAACTCGGCGTTGCTTTAATTGACATTGGTGGTGGTACAACGACAGTGTCTATCTTTGATGATGGGCAGCTTAAAGGCACACGAGTGATTCCTATTGGTGGTGAAAATATCACAAAGGATATTTCTTATGGTTTAAAAACAAGTTTTGAAGAAGCAGAACAAATAAAAATTAAACATGGCTATGGGTATTTCCCTGACGCCAATGAAGAAGAACAGTTTGAAGTGAAAGCGATTGGAACAGAAGATATATCAACATTTAATCAAAAAGACTTATCGGACATAATTGAAGCCCGATTAGAAGAAGTTTTTGTTTTAGTCGCAAAAGAAATTTCAAAATACGGTTACCGTGACTTACCTGGTGGCTTTGTCTTAACAGGTGGAACGATGTTAATGCCGGGCGCTTTAGAACTGGCAAGAGACCTCTATCAAGGCAATGTACGCGTGGCTGTACCTGATTACATTGGGGTAAGAGAACCGCAATATACACCTGGTGTTGGAATCTTGAAATTTGCATATGATAATGCGAAAATACAAGGAAAACCTTTAAGAGATGCTGTGTCTGACCAAGCGCAATATGAAGAACGACCGGTCAAAAAGGATAAATTAAAGCAACCGAAACAGCAGAAATCAACCAAGCCAAAGAAATCAAAAGATGAAAACAAAGAATCAGGTGTAGCAAAATTATTCAAAGTGTTTTTCGATTAATAAACTAGAGAATTGTGGCGATTAGGAGGAACAAATTATGTTAGAATTTGATACAGAATTAGATCAATTAGCAAAGATTAAAGTCATTGGGGTTGGTGGCGGTGGTAATAATGCTGTTAACCGTATGATTGAACATGGGGTCCAAGGTGTAGAATTTATTGCTGTGAATACCGATGCTCAAGCCTTGAACTTATCAAAAGCAGAAGTAAAAATTCAATTAGGTACAAAATTGACACGAGGTCTTGGTGCTGGAGCGAATCCTGAAGTTGGTCGCAAAGCTGCAGAAGAAAGCAAAGAACAGTTAGAAGAAGCCTTACAAGGCGCTGACATGATCTTTGTTACAGCTGGTATGGGTGGTGGTACCGGTACCGGTGCAGCACCTGTCATTGCTCAAGTCGCAAAAGAAATTGGCGCATTAACGGTCGGTGTCGTGACCCGTCCATTTATGTTTGAAGGGCGTAAACGCTCAACTCAAGCCATTCAGGGGATCGACGGTTTAAAACAAAACGTCGATACATTAATTGTCATTCCAAATGACCGTTTACTAGAAATTATTGATAAAAACACGCCTATGCTAGAAGCGTTTAGAGAAGCTGATAATGTCTTGCGTCAAGGTGTTCAAGGGATCAGTGATTTAATTGCAACACCGGGTATTATTAACGTTGACTTTGCCGATGTAAAAACCATCATGCAGGACAAAGGGTCAGCATTGATGGGAATCGGGATTGCGACTGGTGAAAATCGTGCAGCAGAAGCGGCGAAAAAAGCAATCTCATCACCATTACTTGAAACAACCATTGATGGTGCTCACGGTATCTTAATGAATATTACGGGTGGGGCTGGCTTTACGTTATACGAGGTGCAAGAAGCGGCAGCGATTGTAACAGACGAAGCTGACCAAGAAGTTAACGTGATCTTTGGTGCAGTAATGAACGAAGAATTAAAAGACGAAATTGTTGTCACAGTAATTGCGACGGGTTTTGATGAAACGAAGAAAAAATCTGATAACACACGTCCAACACAGAACGAAAGACCAACCCAAGAAACAAAACAAAAACCTGAACAAACAACACCGGATGAGCCCGGATTTAATGAAGACGATACGCTAGATATTCCAACGTTTTTACGAAATCGCAATCGTCATCGATAAGTGATATTTAAGTCAATGATTAAATAATATACCACGCAAAAAGAATGCACCTCATTCTTTTTGCGTGGTTTTTGCGTTGATTAACACAATTTCAAACACTTTCGCCATAAAAACATGATCCACATAATGAGTTAATCGTGGCGAGATCAGATGATTCTTATAAGCGCAGGCGCTTTAAGACGGCTGAGTGTTGTTGGCCTATTAAAGAGCCGTATGTCTTGAGTAACTCTTTAATCCATGATTAAAAGAACCATTTCTTTCTTACAGGAGAGAAATGGTTCTGTTTCTCTCACTAAATATGATAAAATAAAGACGGTTAAATAATTGATGTGAGGAAGCGAATAAATGGACCTTTTTAAACGACAATCCAAAAGACGGCTGCATGCCGAAAAAGTTACGCATCAACACCACATCAATTTAGGTATGTCTACTCGTATAGGTGGTGTATCAAAAGGTAACTATACGAGTCTAAACACTGGGCTCCATGTAGGTGATTGTGATGCTGATGTCATCGAAAATAGAACGCGTGTTTTAAATGAAATGAATCAATCATTAGACCGGGCTGTATTTGCCGAACAAGTTCACGGACATAAAGTAAAGATCATAGAATCATCGGATGCAGGGCGGGGTGCTTATCGCTTGAGCAATCATATACCAGGTGTCGATGGCTTGATTACCACCTCTTCTGATATCGTCTTAGCCCAGTTTTATGCTGATTGTGTGCCTCTTTACTTTTTTGATCCAATCCATCATATTGTTGGCATTGCCCATGCTGGATGGAGAGGCACGGCAAAAGGTATTGCGAAAACCATGCTAGATGCTTTTTTATCAGTTGGAGCTGATCTTAATCATATTCATGTCGTTATTGGACCGGCCATTGCCCAAGCAAATTATCAAGTAAATGGTGATGTAGTTAAACAAATGCCAGTGCCGGTTGATAAAGACATTGTTGTTCAGGTATCGGAGGACCAATACTTATTAGATGTCAAAGCGGTTAATGCAAAATATTTACGGTTGTTAGGTGTTAACAACGATCAAATTATGACGTCGTTGCTTGATACGTACAGTCATCCTGACTTGTATTCTTACCGGAAAGAACAACAAACAGGACGCATGATGGGCTATATTTTTCAGTAACGAGAGAAGTGTTAAGAGGAGGAAAACATGTGACTTTAGAAGTGCGTTATCACAAACTTATTGAAGACATTCAGTCGGCTTGTAGTAAAGCCAATCGTGATGTCAGTGAAATCACTCTCATTGCGGTGACGAAATATGTTACAATAGATGAAACGAAACAGGTACATGCGCTTGGTATTCATGACTTAGGTGAAAATCGAGTGAAAGAAGCAAAAGAAAAAATTGAAGAGATTGAAGACGTGACGTGGCACTTTATTGGTCCACTGCAATCACGTAAAGTAAAAGAGATTGCGGAACAAATCAATTATTTTCATGCGTTAGACCGTTTGAGAATCGCAAAAGAACTTAATAAACGTCGTTCATCCCCGCTTGAATGTTTTGTTCAAGTGAACATTAGCAAAGAAGCAACCAAAGGGGGCGTCGAACAAGAAGCGCTCAAAGATTTTATTCAATCGCTGGCGGGACTTGAGAACATTCGCGTCGTTGGCTTAATGACAATGGCACCCCATTCAGATGATGAATCACTTGTGCGCGGAGTCTTTAAAGAACTCAATAAGTGTCGCGACGATATCCAAGCACTTGATTTACCATATGCGCCATGTCAGTATTTATCGATGGGCATGAGTAATGACTTTGAATGGGCTATTCTAGAAGGAGCTACACATCTTAGAATTGGTTCAACATTAGTGAATCCTGAAAGGTAGGGAGTAACATGAGTATGAAAAATAAGTTTCGAACACTTTTTTCTGTAGATGAAGAAGAGTACTATGAGGAAGTACCAGAAGAGTCTTATGACACATTCCATCAAACACGGAGTGATAAACACGATAAAGACGAACCAAAAAAGAAAAAAGAAAACATTGTGAGTTTACAGTCGGTCCAATCACAAGCAAAAGTGGTTTTATCAGAACCAAGGCATTACGAAGAAATTCAAGATATTGCGGACCACGTCGTTAACAGACGGTCCGTTGTGATTAATTTACAGCGTGTATCAAAAGAAGAGGCCACCCGGATTGTTGATTTTTTAAGTGGCACTGTTTATGCTGTATCTGGTGATATTCAAAAGCTTGGACCGCACACGTTTTTATGTACACCGGATAACGTAGAAGTTGAGGGTGCGATTTCTTCACTGATAGAAGATGACTTTGATGAACAAGGAAGGTATAAATAATGGAAAGTTTATTGTTAAGATTGTTTGATTTGTATCAGTTTGCGATTATTGGTTATATTTTGATGTCTTGGTTTCCTGGGGCACGACAGTCATCCATCGGTCACTTTTTAAGTTCAATTGTTGAACCTTATCTAGAGCCATTCAGACGTATTATTCCACCGATTGGCATGTTGGATATTTCAGCTATTGTTGCGCTATTTGTATTAAGATTTGCTCGTACTGGACTTATTTATGTCTTAACGGCATTTTAGGTGGTTGCCATGGATTTATATCAACATTTTAGACCAGAAGAACGACCGTTCGTTGACCATGTTCTCGACATGCGCGACCGGGTTGAACAACAGTTTATGACGTTGTTTACTGATTTTTTAGACCCTAGAGAAGCCTATATTTTCGAGTCGATTATTGGAAATGATGACCGCTTTAACGTTGATTGTTTATTTGGTGAGAACCAACTCGAGCGCACGATGTATGCTCTTAGTCCTTATTATGCATCAGTTGAAGATAAAGACTTTCCTGTTCAATTACTTGAAGCGAGTTATCCAGCTAAGTTTATTGACATTAAACATCCCGATGTATTAGGCAGTTTTTTGTCACTAGGGATTAATCGTAAGAAATTAGGCGACGTGACGATTGAGGAAACAACCGGTATAATTTTGTTACTAGTTCATCAAGATATCGCTGGATTTGTTTTGCGTGAATTCACCCAAATTAAAAAAGCACAAGTGACGTTTACAGAAGCTTTACTAGGTACCTATCGCCCGCATCCATCCACATGGACAACGCATCAAACAACGGTGTCCTCATTGCGTTTAGATGTACTTATAAAAGAAATGTATCAAATGAGTAGAAAAGATGCGAAGGCACTGATTGAACGAGAGTGGGTGAAGGTAAACTTTAAAGTTGTTGAGTCACCGGCCTTTTTGATTGAACCGAATGATTTGATTAGTGTGAGAAAAAAGGGACGGGCAAGGTTAACATCGATTGAAGGACAAACAAAAAAAGAAAAATGGCGCATTTTGTACCAACGTTTGGTACAATAGAAGCAAGGGTTTTCTTTTAAACGAGGCTGCTTAAGAACATATTTGATACAAAGGAGGAATACATAATGGCATTAACACCACTTGATATTCACAATAAGGAATTTTCTAGAGGAATGCGCGGGTATGACCAAGATGAGGTCAATGAATTTTTAGATCAGGTTATGAAAGATTTTGAACTCGTTATTCGTGAGAAGAAGGAACTAAAGCGCGAGATAGAATTACTAGAAGATAAATTAACCCACTTCTCAAACATTGAAGAGACATTAAATAAATCGATACTCGTGGCTCAACAAACGGCGGATGAAGTAAAAGGCAATGCGACGAAAGAATCTAAATTAATCGTACGCGAAGCAGAAAAAAATGCCGACCGGATCATTAATGAAGCGTTAGAAAAGGCGCGTCGTATTGAAATTGAAGTAGAAGAGTTGAAAAAACAAGGGAAAGTATTCCGTACCCGTTTGAAAATGTTGATTGAAGCACAACTTGAACTTGTTGAAGCAAATGATTGGGATCAATTATTAAATATGGAACTCAATGAACTAGAAGAGGGCGACGAATAAAAAATATTGACACAACTTGACGTCTGTGACATAATTACCTATAATTCATGAACAGAGAGTTTTTAATTAAATGAAACGATAAAGCGATGCGAAGAACAGTAGGTCATTTATTATCATATGAGCGAGCTAGGGGTGGTGAAAGCCTAGTATGATCCCTAAATGAACGAAAATCATCTTCAAGCTTTCATTCTGAACTAAGAGTAAGAATGAACGTCACTGTCACGTTACGACATCAGAGTGGGCTTTATAAGCTAACTAGGGTGGTACCGCGAGTTCTCCTCGTCCCTTTTTGGGATAGGAGGACTTTTTTTATTTACAATTTTAAGGAGGATGAACAATGGAGTATAAAAAGACGTTACTCATGCCAAAAACTGCCTTTCCAATGCGAGGCAACTTACCAAATAAAGAGCCAAAAATGCAGGAAGAATGGGACCAAGCAGAGCTATATGAACAAGTGCAAGCTCGCACGAAAGATCGTCCTTTGTTTGTTTTACATGATGGACCCCCGTATGCAAACGGTGACTTACACATGGGACATGCCTTAAATAAAGTCTTAAAAGATTTTATCGTGAAATTTAAATCAATGACAGGTTATAACGCTCCGTATGTACCAGGCTGGGATACACACGGTTTACCGATTGAAAATGCGCTACAAAAGAAAAAAGTGGATCGTAAAAAATTAACGGCGGCTGAATTCCGCGAAAAATGTGCCGCTTATGCGATGAAACAAGTCGATAATCAACGGACGCAATTTAAACAACTAGGTGTCCGCGGAGATTGGGACAATCCTTATGTCACATTAGATAAGAATTATGAAGCAGCTCAAATTAAAGTGTTTGGTGATATGGCGAAAAAGGGTTATATCTATAAAGGCCTAAAGCCTGTTTACTGGTCACCATCATCAGAATCAGCATTAGCTGAAGCAGAAATTGAATATCAAGATAAGCGTTCAGCTTCTATTTATGTTGCTTTTAACGTAAAAGATGGCGGTGATTTGTTAAAAGGCGATGAACAGTTCTTAATCTGGACGACAACACCATGGACGATTCCGTCTAACTTAGCGATTGCGCTGCATGCAGACTTAAATTATGTTGTTGTTCGTGTGAACGATGAAAAAATCATCGTCGCTGAAGAATTACTTGAGACCGTAAAAGATGAGTTAGAATGGACCGATTATGAGATTGTTCAAACATTTAAAGGACAAGCGGCTGAGAACTTAGTGGCAAAACACCCACTGTATGACCGTGATTCGTTAATCATTTTGGGTGAGCATGTGACAACGGATGGTGGAACGGGTCTTGTTCATACGGCGCCTGGACACGGTGAAGATGACTTTATCGTTGGTAAAAGATATGGCCTTGACGTCTTATGTCCAGTCAATGATAAAGGTGTGTTTACTGAGGAAGCACCTGGATTTGAAGGACTGTTCTATGACCAAGCAAATAAATTAGTCACAGAAAAATTAGATGAAGCGGGTGCACTGAAGAAGCTAAGCTTTATTACACACTCCTATCCACATGATTGGCGGACGAAAAAGCCGGTCATCTACCGTGCAACAAATCAATGGTTTGCGTCGATTAAAGACTTTAGAGACGATATTCTCTCGGAAATCAACCGGGTGAACTGGATTCCAAAATGGGGTGAAACACGTCTTTATAATATGGTGCGTGACCGTGAAGATTGGTGTATTTCTCGTCAACGTATTTGGGGTGTACCGATTCCTGTCTTTTATGGTGAGGACCAAACACCCATTATTACTGATGAGACGATTAATCACGTCGCGGAACTCTTCAAAGCACATGGCTCAAATGTATGGTTTGAACGTGAAGCAAAAGATTTATTACCAGCCGGTTTCACTTCGGATCATAGTCCCAATGGTGTATTCACCAAAGAAATGGACATCATGGATGTGTGGTTTGACTCTGGTTCATCACATGAAGGCGTGCTTGAAGAACGTTCAGACTTACGTCGTCCAGCAGACCTTTACCTTGAAGGTTCAGACCAATACCGTGGTTGGTTTAACTCATCACTGTCAACAGCGGTTGCGGTGAGTGGTCAGTCCCCATATGAGTCAGTCTTAAGCCACGGGTTTGCGCTTGACGGTCAAGGGCGTAAGATGAGTAAGTCAATCGGTAACGTTGTCTTACCATCAAAAATTATGAAACAGTACGGCGCTGATATTTTACGTCTGTGGGTAGCGTCAGTGGATTATCAAGCCGATGTGCGTGTGTCTGATGATATCATTAAACAAACGTCAGAAGGCTATCGTAAAATCCGTAACACGTTCCGTTTCTTGCTTGGTAATATCAGTGATTTTGATCCAAGTAAAGATACAGTAGCAGAACAAGATTTACATGAAGTTGACCGCTACATGTTGATTAAATTACAACAACTGATTAAAAAAGTAACCGAAGCATATAATGCGTATGACTTCCAAAAAGTTTATAACCGGGTGCATCAGTTTGTTTCTAAAGAACTGAGTGCTTTCTATCTTGATTTTGCGAAAGATATTCTTTATATCGAAGCAGCTGATAGTAAGCGCCGTCGTGCGATTCAAACCGTGTATTATGAAACAGTTGTGTCAATCACAAAACTTATTGCGCCAATCTTGACGCATACAGCAGAAGAAGTATGGCAATATATCCCTCAAACAGAAGCGAGTCATGTCCAGTTAACGGATATGCCAAAAGTGCGTGAAATTGGCGGGGAAGCGGACTTACTTAAGAAGTGGGATCATTTCTTAGTCGTACGTGATGATATTCTAAAAGCATTAGAAGAAGCACGTGCGGAGAAAGTCATTGGTAAATCGCTTGAAGCGAAAATTACCGTAAAAGCAAAAGATGACCTGACCCAATCAGTCCTTGAAGAGATCGATCGTCTCGATCAACTATTCATCGTATCAAAAGTTGACCTTGTGGCAACGACTGACTTTGGTAAAGGTTATGAGTATGTCGATGTTGCGGTAGAAAAATATGATGCAGATAAATGTGAACGCTGTTGGGTAGCGGATGATACGGTCGGTACAGTAGCAACTTATGAAACATTATGTGAACGCTGTGCAACTATTGTTGATGAACATTATCAAAATGTAGAATAAATAAGCCATGCTAAAAAGAAACGTCTGTTTGAGTCGTCAACTTAAGTGATGCCGACTCAAGTAAAGACGTTTCTTTTTTTAAAAGAAGAAAAAAGCCGCAAAGTGTGGTAAAATCGAACAAGAGTAAAAAAGAAAGTGGGGAAAATCTGTGTATTATGTGATTGCTGTGGTCATGATTGTGATTGATCAGTGGACGAAATATTTAGTGATTGAAAATATGACAATTGGTGAAAGTATTCCTGTTATTGATAATGTCTTTTACTTAACATCACACCGTAATCCCGGTGCAGCTTGGGGGATTTTACAAGGACAAATGTGGTTCTTTTATATTATCACCCTCATTGTCGTTGGGATTATTATTTATTACATTGAGCACTATGCGAAAACAAATCGTTTGTTAGGTATTAGTTTAGGACTTGTCTTAGGCGGTGCGATTGGAAATTTAATTGACCGCGTGAGATTTCAAGAAGTCGTTGATTTTGTTGATGTGTATATTTTTAGCTATGATTACCCGATTTTTAATGTTGCTGACTCTAGTCTTGTCGTCGGTGTGATTTTAATCGGTATTGCCACCCTATTCGAGGAAGTTAGAAAGGATAAAAAAGCATGAGTGAAACGTATAAAGTTTTAGAAGTAGAGAAAAGTCAGCGGCTTGATAAGTATTTAACTGAAAAGCGAGAAGATTTATCCAGAGCCCAAATCCAAACATGGATTAAAGAAGGCTATGTCACCGTCAATGAGAAAACAGTTAAAGCAAATTACAAAGTCCAACCTGAAGATCAAATAGTGTTAGAAGAAAAACAACCTGAGGAATTAGATATTCAACCAGAAAATATTCCCTTAGAGATCGTCTATGAAGACGATGATGTTGTCGTTGTCAATAAACCAAAAGGAATGGTCGTCCATCCGTCACCTGGCCACCCTAATGGAACACTCGTCAATGCGTTAATGTTTCATATCAAAGATTTATCTGGGATTCACGATGTGATCCGTCCTGGTATTGTTCACCGAATTGATAAGGATACCAGTGGTTTACTCATGGTCGCAAAAAACGACCACGCTCATCAATCATTGGCCGGGCAATTAAAAGATAAGACGGTAAAACGTTCATATGTGGCTTTAGTTCATGGGGATATCCCACATGAATACGGGACAATTGACGCACCAATTGGCCGTGATACCAAAGACCGTCAGAAGATGACGGTTGTTACTGGTGGAAAAGAAGCAGTGACGCACTTTGAAGTACTTGAACGAATTGGTCAGCAGTATACGGTGATTAAGTGTGTCCTTGAAACAGGACGTACCCATCAAATTCGGGTGCATATGCGTTACATCGGTTTCCCACTCGTCGGTGACCCGAAATATGGCCATCGTAAATCCATTGATACCAAAGGTCAGGCCCTGCATGCTCAGGAGATTGGTTTTCATCATCCAACAACGAACGAGTGGTTAACATTTACTGCTGCACCACCAAAGATTTTCACCGACACATTAGAAAACCTCCGTCAAAGCTATTGACTTTAAAGGGGATGTCGGGCATAATGAAAACAGAATTAAATAACACCTTTAAAGACAGTCCCGTGAGACTGAAAAGGCCGATTGTATGATTAGCATATCTGACTAATCCCTTTTCTCTGCGCGCGGAGAAAAGGGATTTTTTGATTATAGGTCGACTAAAGGAAGTTTGAGGGGAGCGATAAACAGATGAAAGAAAAAGCACAAATACTAGATGAAGCGGCCATCAATCGTGCCCTCACACGTATTGCTCATGAAATACTTGAACGCAACAAAGGGGTTGATGACCTCGTTTTAATCGGCATAAAAACACGAGGAGTTCCGCTTAGTGAAAGGCTAAAAGCGAAAATCAACCACATTGAAGGAGTAGAGGTACCTATCGGTGAGATTGATATTACCCTATACCGGGATGATTTAACTCATGTATCAAAAACATCAACACCACAAGTCAATAATGCGACGATTGAGACGAATATTGATGGTAAAAAAGTGATTCTCATTGATGATGTACTATTTACGGGTCGTACTGTTAGAGCAGCCATGGATGCTCTCGTTGACCTTGGACGTCCTGCTCAAATACAGTTGGCCGTGCTCGTCGATCGTGGTCACCGTGAATTACCAATTCGTGCTGATTACATTGGGAAAAATATTCCCACTGCACAAGAAGAGATTGTGACGGTCCAATTAAAAGAGCATGACAATATCGATTTAGTAAACATTAATGAAAAATAAGCACAAACCTTTAATGTAAGTCCAGAGAGGCTTCGAAGGTTGTAAATAGGACACGTGTACCTAAATGGACACGTCTACCTCTTTATGACGTTCAAGCGTCGTAAAGAGGTTTTTTTAATGCCTAAAAAGAGTTAAACCAAACAAAAGAGAGATTAAAAGGAGGAAGTCATTTCTATGGAAAGATTAGATATGGTCATGGACGTCAGAGACGTTCCGAAAAAATCAAAATGGTTTATGTTAAGTTTACAGCACTTATTCGCAATGTTTGGCGCCACTGTGCTCGTGCCGTTTTTAACCGAATTACCCGCATCAGTTGCCCTCATTTCAAGTGGGACAGGGACTTTGAGTTACTTACTGATTACTAAAGGCCGCATTCCAGCATACTTAGGTTCAAGTTTTGCCTTTATATCCCCGATTATTTCAGCCAGAGCGGTAGGGGGCGGAATAGAAGGCGCGATGATGGGGAGTTTTGTGGCTGGTCTCTTGTATGGTCTCGTTGCGCTTCTCATTGCTTCATTCGGTATTGATTGGATTATGAGAGCTTTACCACCGGTTGTCGTCGGTCCTGTTATTATTGTCATCGGTTTAGGACTTGCGCCAACGGCTGTCAATATGGCGATGAATGTTCAAGGCGAGTATAGTGCGACCCATTTTTCAGTCGCTATTCTCACCCTTGTCGTTACGATTGTTGGTTCACTCTTTTTTAGAGGCTTCTTTGGGCTCATTCCGATTCTTATTGGTATCATTGTCGGTTATACTTACGCAATGATTCAAGGGATTGTTGATACTTCAGCAATTGAAGCAAGCTTTACTCGGATTATTGAAGCCGGCTCATTCTCAGAATTCTTAAGTGCGATATTTGTCGCCCCGGACTTTGTCATCCCGTTTGTTCACTATCAACCGCTTGATGTCCTAAATTTAAATATCATGGCGATAATGGTACCAGTCGCACTTGTCACGATTGCTGAACATATCGGTGACCAGATGGTTCTGTCAAAAGTAGTTGGACGAAACTTCTTAAAAGAACCTGGTTTACACCGCTCTATTTTAGGCGACGGGGTGGCGACGATGATCGCCTCTGTTTTAGGGGGACCTCCGAACACGACATACGGTGAAAACATCGGTGTGCTTGCGATTACAAGGATTTTTAGTGTCTTTGTTGTCGGCGGAGCGGCAGTGCTTGCGATTATTTTTGGATTCATTGGCATTATTTCAGATGTGATTTCATCTATTCCGAGCCCCGTCATGGGAGGGGTATCAATTCTTTTATTTGGGATTATCGCCTCAAGTGGCTTAAGAATGTTGGTTGATAATCAAGTGGATTTAGGTAATAACCGTAACCTGATCATCTCATCGGTCATCCTTGTGATTGGGATTGGTGGCGCGATGGTTCAATTTTCACTTGGAGACCTTGACTTTAAAGTCGAAGGAATGGCGCTAGCTGCCTTTATTGGTGTGGTACTGAACTTAATTTTACCGGGTAAAGAAGCAGCCTATGGCAACGGTAAAATGTTTGGTGACACAGACATAGATCAAGATGTGTAAAGGCTAGCTTCGGCTAGCCTTTTGATTAACATAGTTAGTCATAATTCATGAAAGGGTGACGAATGAATGAAAGATTTTGTATCGATGAAAACAATGACAAAAGACCAATTACTTGGGTTATTAAAAAGAATTGAAGCGATTGAAACGGGTCAAACAAAACCGAACTTTAATCAAGATGAAATGTTTATTGCGAATTTATTTTATGAACCGAGTACACGCACAAAAATGAGTTTTGAAGTAGCTGAAAAAAAACTCGGACTAAACGTCTTAGACTTTCACGTTGAATCTTCAAGTACTTTAAAAGGAGAAACGGTTTACGACACGGCAAAAACATTTGCGGCCATCGGTGCTAAGGCCATTGTCATTCGTCACCCAAAAGAAAATATGGTACAAGAACTTGCGGATCAACTCGATATCCCTGTAATTAACGGCGGAGATGGTAAGGGAGAGCATCCAACTCAATCACTTTTAGACCTTTATACGATGTATCAAGAATTTGGTTCATTTGAAGGCTTAAAAGTAACGATTGTCGGTGATATCCTTCACTCACGCGTGGCGCGTTCAAATGCGATTGCCCTTTCGACCTTAGGCGCAGAGGTGAGACTATCAGCTAAAGCAAGCTACCGCGATGAGACACTCGATTTTCCTTATCTTGAGCTTGATGAGGCGATAGAGGATAGTGATGTGATGATGTTGTTGCGGATTCAACTTGAACGACATGATAATAAAGAAACATTAAATAAAGCCGAATATTTAAATCGTTATGGCTTAACGGTTGAACGTTATCAGCGTTTAAAACAAACCGCGATTGTCATGCATCCAGCACCAGTGAACCGCGGCGTAGAGATTGATGATACACTCGTTGAAGCTGAAAAATCCAGAATATTTAAACAGATGACCAATGGTGTCTACAGCCGAATGGCAGTTATTGAAATGGTTTTGTTTCAACAACAGTTAAAAAAGGGGGAAATTAAACATGACTTTACTTATCCAGAACGCCTATACAGCTAATGATTTAGAACAAACGATCGATATCTTGGTGGTTGATGGCATCATCGACCAAATCGGGAATAGAATCGTCCCGTCTGAAACGGATACGGTGATTGATGCAAGTGGACAAGTCGTTGCACCTGGCTTTATTGATGTCCATGTTCACTTAAGAGAACCGGGCGGAGAACATAAAGAAACAATTGAAACAGGCACAAAAGCAGCCGCAAAAGGCGGCTATACGACAATTTGTGCGATGCCTAATACAAATCCAGTGCCAAGTGATGTTGCTTCTCTCAAAGTCGTTCAAGATAAAATTAAAACAGACGCCATCGTTAAAGTTTATCCATATGCATCAATTACGAATGGATTAAAAGGGGAAGCACTCGTTAATTTTGATGCTTTAACAGAAGCAGGTGCCTTTCAATTCTCTGACGATGGTGTTGGGGTTCAAACAGCGGGTGATATGTATGAAGCAATGAAACAAGCAGCCAAAAACAATAAAGCGATTGTCGCTCATTGTGAAGATAATTCTCTCATTCATGGCGGCTGTGTCCATGATGGTGACGTCGCCGCTCGTTTAGGTGTGAATGGCATTCCTTCGATTTGCGAAGCAACCCAAATTGCGCGTGACGTTTTACTAGCTGAAAAAGCCAACTGTCACTACCATGTTTGTCACGTCTCAACAAAGGAAAGTGTCCGGGTGATCAGAGATGCTAAACGGGCTGGTATTCATGTGACCGCCGAAGTATCACCGCATCATTTGATTCTTTCAGAGGATGACATGACATCGCGTGATACAAACTTTAAAATGAATCCACCGCTTCGTGCGAAAGCAGACCGTGAGGCATTACTTCAAGGCTTATTAGATGGCACGCTTGATTTTATCGCCACCGATCACGCGCCGCACCATGAAGATGAAAAGAATCAACCCATTGAAACGGCACCATTTGGGATTGTCGGTCTAGAGACAGCCTTTCCAGTTTTATATACCCACTTTGTTAAGCCGGGTGTGATGACCTTAGCGGACCTCATTGATTACCTTACAGTTAAGCCAAGTGAGGTGTTTGGTATGGCCCAAGGGAAACTTGAGATTAACAAACCAGCAGATCTAGTCTTACTTAATTTAGAAGCAGAAACAATGATTGATAAAACAACCTTTATATCAAAAGGGAAAAACACACCATTTAATCACCAAAAGGTGACGGGGGAAGTGGCGATGACGATTGTTGATGGTGAACTTGTCTATAAGGGGGAAACAAAATGAAACGACAACTTATATTAGAAGACGGTACGGTGTTTACGGGGGATGCTTACGGGGATTCACACCAAAAAGAAGGAGAAATTGTCTTTAATACAGGGATGACTGGCTATCAAGAAATTATATCTGATCCGTCTTATTGTGGTCAAATCGTCACAATGACGTATCCATTGATAGGAAACTACGGTATTAATCGTGACGATTTTGAATCAATTGATCCTTCAGTGTTTGGCTTTGTCGTTAAAGAAATGTGCGATGCGCCGTCAAACTTTAGAAATGAAGAGACATTGGACGACTTTCTTAAACAAAAAAAGATTCCCGCTATTAGTGGCATTGATACAAGAAAATTGACAAAAATCATTCGTAAGCACGGCACGATGCGAGCCGTTTTGACTGAAGCTGGTCAGATAAATAATAATGTCCCAACCTTTTCTAAAACGATGACTGACCAAGTCAGTCGTGTTTCAACGAAAAATCCTTATGTTGTCCCCGGAAGAGGCCACCGCGTGGTGTTAGTAGATTTTGGAATGAAGCATGGTATTTTACGAGATTTAACGAAACGAAACTGTCATGTGACAGTGGTGCCATATGACTATACCGCTGAACAAATTTTAATGTTAAAGCCAGAAGGCATTATGTTAACGAATGGACCCGGAGACCCAAAAGATGTGCCGGTAGCGATTGATATGATCAAATCCATCATGAAAGAAGTACCTGTGTTCGGGATTTGTCTCGGTCACCAATTAATCTCACTCGCAGCAGGAGCCGATACAGAAAAAATGCGTTTCGGTCATCGGGGATCAAACCACCCGGTAAAAGACTTAACGATCGGTAAAACGCATATGACTTCTCAAAATCACGGGTATGCGGTTAAACGTTCTTCGCTAGCGGAAACAGACCTAGAACTGACCCACATTGCAATCAATGATGATTCGGTTGAAGGGGTTAGGCATAAAACGCACCCGACGTTCTGTGTGCAGTATCATCCAGAGAGTTCACCAGGACCTGAAGATACGGGTTACTTATTTGATCAATTTATGGCCAATATTGAAGCCGCAAAACGACTCAACAAGGAGGCGCTCTAATGCCAAAACGTACAAATATTAATAAGATTCTCGTTATTGGTTCCGGACCGATTATTATTGGTCAAGCAGCAGAATTCGATTACTCAGGCACACAAGCCTGTCAAGCATTAAGAGAAGAAGGCTATACGGTTGTGCTAGCGAACTCTAACCCAGCAACAATTATGACCGACCATACGGTTGCGGATACGGTTTATATGGAACCGTTAACAGTAGAATATTTATCAAAGATTATTCAAAAAGAGCGTCCTGATGCCATTTTACCGACCCTCGGTGGGCAAACGGGATTAAACTTAGCGATTGCGCTAGAAAATAGCGGGATATTAGAAAAATACCCAACTGAGATGCTTGGGACAAGTCTAGATGCGATTCAACTAGCGGAAGACCGTGAAAAGTTTCGCCAGTTAATGCATGATTTAAATGAACCGGTACCGGAAAGTGAAATTGTTAATTCGGTTGATGAAGCACTTGCCTTTGCAGGTGAGATTGGTTATCCGCTTATTGTTAGACCTGCATATACACTCGGTGGTTCGGGCGGGGGGATGTGTTATAACGAACAAGACCTTCGTGAGATTACCAGAAGCGGCTTACAGTATTCGCCGGTGAATCAATGCTTAATTGAACGCAATATTGCTGGATTTAAAGAAATAGAATATGAAGTGATGCGTGATAAAAATGATCAAGCGATTGTTGTATGTAATATGGAAAATATTGATCCGGTTGGGATTCATACTGGAGATTCGATCGTTGTTGCCCCGTCACAAACACTAAGTGACCGCGAGTATCAACTGTTACGAAATGCCTCGCTTAAGATTATTCGTGCTTTAGAGATTGAGGGAGGCTGTAATGTGCAACTTGCCCTTGACCCAGATAGTTTCCAATATTACATCATTGAAGTGAATCCACGTGTTAGTCGTTCAAGTGCGCTTGCTTCAAAAGCAACCGGGTATCCGATTGCGAAGATTGCGGCGAAAATCGCCATCGGTTTAACCCTTGATGAAATTAAAAATCCAGTGACTGAAACAACTTACAGCGCCTTTGAACCAGCGCTTGACTATGTCGTTACTAAGTTCCCACGTTTCCCATTTGATAAATTCACATCCGGTAACCGAACCCTCGGTACCCAAATGAAAGCAACAGGGGAAGTCATGGCGATTGGTCGGACCTTTGAAGAGTCCTTCTTAAAAGGCATTCGTTCACTTGACTTTAATGATGATGATTTTTACTTGCCAGAATGTGTTGATTTAGCCGATGATGACTTAGTCGAACAAGTAGTGAAAGCAGATGACCGACGTATCTTCATACTAGCTGAACTGATGCGCCGGGATTACAGCGTCGAACAGTTATTTGAACTAACCAAAATTGATTGGTTCTTTTTAACGAAAATCAATAAAATTATTGCGTTTGAACATGTATTATTACATGAATCACTCACACTTGAGTCTTTAGAACAGGCCAAAAAGTTGGGCTTTTCTGACCGTCAACTGGAACGGATTACGATGGTGTCAGAAGATGATATCTACAACATGCGGATGGAACACAATATTAAGCCGGTTTATAAAATGGTTGATACGTGTGCGGCAGAATTTGAATCAAGTACACCGTACTTCTACTCGAGCTACGAGGAAGAACAAGAATCATGCGTGTCTAAGCGAGACAAAGTTATCGTCATTGGCTCAGGACCGATTCGGATTGGACAAGGGATTGAGTTTGATTATGCGACCGTCCACTCTGTCCTTGCCTTAAAAGAAATGGGCTACGAGGCAATTATTATGAATTCAAACCCAGAAACGGTATCAACTGACTTTAGTGTATCAGATAAATTGTATTTTGAACCACTAACCTTAGAAGATGTTATGCATGTTGTTGAGCTGGAACAACCAGTAGGTGTGATTGTCCAGTTTGGCGGACAGACCGCGATTAACTTAGCTGATGGGCTAACAAGACGAGGGGTGACGATTCTTGGTACTGACCTCGAAGCGATTGACCGCGCAGAAGACCGTGATAAGTTTGAGCAACTGTTGACGAGCTTATCGATTCCACAGCCGCAAGGTGAGAGTGTGAAGGCACTTGCTGAAGCAAAAGTAGTTGCGAATCGCATCGGTTACCCGGTACTGGTTAGACCTTCTTATGTGATCGGCGGTAGTCAAATGGAAATCGTCTATAACGACGAGGAGCTAGCCCACTACTTAGAAAAAACCACGCATATAAAACGTAAACACCCTGTGCTGATAGATAAATATTTAACTGGGATTGAAGTTGAGGTGGATGCGATCAGTGATGGTGATACGACAATTATTCCAGGGATTATGGAACATATTGAACGCGCGGGTGTGCACTCAGGTGATTCGATTGCGGTGTACCCTACCCAGCGCTTAAGTAAAGCAATAAAACAACAAATCATTGACACAACGATTAAGATTGCTAAAGCCTTAAAGATTAAAGGTCTGATCAATATTCAGTTTGTTGTTCACCAGAATGATGTGTACGTGCTTGAAGTAAACCCGCGCGCGAGCCGGACAATTCCATTCTTAAGTAAAATTACAGACGTGACGATGGCCAATCTGGCAACACGTGCCATCATGGGTGAAGCGTTAAAGAGTCTTGGGTTTGAAGAAGGTTTACTGGAAGAAGCCGATCATGTCTCTGTTAAGGTTCCGGTCTTTAGCTTCCAGAAACTTAAAAGTGTTGATACAATCTTAGGACCAGAAATGAAATCAACCGGTGAAGCGATTGGGCGTGATAAAACGCTAGCCAAGGCGTTATTTAAAGGTCTTGTCGCCTCGGGTATTGAGATCCCATTTGAAGGGGCTGTCTTATTTACCGTCGCAGATAAAGATAAAACAGAAGCAACAGCGATTGCTCGCGGGTTCCAACAACTCGGTTTTGATATTTATGCGACTGCTGGAACAGCTCAACATTTATCCGATCACGGTGTGGTGGCAACAGCTGTAGATAAGATAGGTTCTGACAAAGAAAATGTCTTAACGCTGGTTGAAAAGAATGCGGTCCACTTTGTTGTTAATACACTGACGTCTGGGAATAAACCACTTAGTGACGGCTTTAAAATCAGACGAGCAGCAGTTGAGCATGGGATTGCTTCTCTCACTAGTCTAGATACAGCCCGGGCTATTCTTAATGTGATCGATCAAACAACGTTCCAAGCACGTCCCATGGTTGTTAATCAGGAGGTCATTCGTTAATGAAAAAGTTAGAGACACGCGTAATGTCAATGGAAAAGATCGCACAAGCAACGTATCAATGTGTTATTCACGTTGAGATAGATCTATTACAGACAATTAAACCGGGTCAATTTGTCCATATTAAAGTAGGAGAAGGGACGGAGCATATGCTCCGTCGCCCCATCTCGATTTGTGACTTAGACTTTGAAAATGAAACGATGACGCTTATTTTTAAAGTGTTTGGTCAAGGGACTAAGCAACTTCAGACACTAACTGCTGGCGATCTGATTGATTTATTAATCCCTTGTGGCAACGGCTATCCGATTGATGAGATTGAGGCAAGTCACGTGTTATTGATTGGTGGGGGGATTGGTGTTCCACCACTTTATTATCTCGGGAAACAGCTCGTCCAAAAAGGGATTAAAGTGACCAGTGTCCTCGGATTTCAATCCGCTAGTGATGTCTTTTATGAGGAGGCTTTCAAAACACTTGGAGACGTGTATGTGGCGACCAATGACGGTTCCAGTGGCACACATGGCTTTGTGACAGATGTTATTGATACAGCAGATCTTTCAGGTGATTACTATTTTAGTTGTGGCCCAACCCTGATGCTTCAAGCGGTTGAGACGAAACTATCAGACACGCCTGGTTACTTGTCACTTGAAGAACGCATGGGTTGCGGGATTGGTGCGTGTTATGCTTGTGTCGTAAAGACGACAGACGGTGCATCAACAAAAAAAGTCTGTCAAGACGGACCCGTATTTAAAGCAAGTGAGGTGCAGTTATGAGTCTATTAAAGGTTGATTTACCAGGATTAGCATTAAAGAACCCGATTATGCCTGCATCTGGTTGTTTTAGTTTTGGAAAAGAATACAGTCAGTTTTATGACTTAAGTAAACTGGGATCGATTATGGTTAAAGCTGCAACACTGCACAAACGTCTCGGTAATGATACGCCGCGCGTAGCAGAGACCAAGTCAGGCATGTTGAATGCGATTGGCCTGCAAAATCCAGGTGTTGAAACAATCATTGATCAAGAGCTGCCATTTTTAGCTTCATTTGATGTACCCGTTATTGCCAATGTTGCTGGCAGTACTATTGAAGAATATGAACAAGTAGCAACAGCCCTTAGACGAAGTAACATCGCGGCGATTGAACTAAATATTTCATGTCCTAATGTGAAAGAGGGGGGCGTTCAGTTTGGAACGGACCCAGAAATTGCGGCAGAAGTGACTAGACGGGTAAAACAAGCAGCAAACGTCCCGGTCTATGTCAAGTTATCACCGAATGTAACGGATATCGTCGCTATTGCTAAAGCAGTTGAAGTTGCGGGTGCTGACGGGCTGACGATGATTAATACACTAACGGGTATGGCGATTGATTTAAAGAAACGTCGTCCACTGCTTAATAACGGTGTCGGTGGTTTAAGTGGACCAGCCATTAAACCAGTGGCGATTCGGATGATTTATCACGTTTATGAAGCCGTTAATATCCCGATCATTGGGATGGGCGGCATAAGAAGTGCTGAAGATGTGTTAGAATTTTTACTCGCAGGAGCGAGTGCTGTTGCGGTAGGAACAGCAAATTTTGAAAACCCGCTCGTTTGTTCAGACATCATCGATGACTTACCGTTCGTATTAAATAAGTATGGATTTGATTCGGTGACTGATGCGATAGGAAAGGGGCATGTTGATGCGTAAACCAATCTATTTAGCACTTGATTTTGAGGATTTTCAAACGGCGGATCAATTTTTAATCAAGCATCAATTAACAGATGTACCGGTAAAAGTGGGGATGGAGTTATTTTACAGAGAAGGACCGGACGTTATTAAACGTTTACGAGCAAGAAATCAAGACGTGTTTCTGGATTTAAAACTTCATGATATTCCGACGACTGTTTATAAAGCGATGAAAAATATTGCCAAATTAGATGTCCAAATGACGAATGTTCATGCGCTCGGTTCAGCAGAAATGATCAAGCGGGCCAAAGAAGGGTTAATTGAAGGCAGTACGAGTAATGTCGCTGATTTAATTGCGGTGACGATTTTAACTTCTCATAACGACCAAACACTACGCGACGAATTAAAGCTCAATCAAACTGTGGATGAGACTGTTATTGACCTTGCCGCCCTTGCTAAACAAAACGGGGCTGATGGTGTTGTTTGTTCGGCACTTGAAGTCCCAAAAATTAAAGCACGTTTTGGTCAAGAATTTCTAACTGTGACACCTGGTATTCGACTAACAGATACAAACGTCAATGACCAACAACGGATTGCTACACCTGAACTGGCAAAAAAGAACGGCGCGGATTATTTAGTTATAGGCCGGAGTATTACTCAGAGCGAAAATCCAAGACAGCAATATTTAAAAGCATGGGAGGCAGTCAATCGTGACATATGAACAACGAATCATTAAACACTTACTTGACATCGATGCGGTTCAAATTAAACCAGATCGCTCTTTTACGTGGACATCAGGTATCAAATCACCCATCTATTGTGACAACCGGCTAACGATGAGTTATCCAGAGGTAAGAAAATTAATTACAACAGGCTTTATGAATAAACTGGTTGATATAAAAGAAGAACTAGACGGGATATCAGGTTGTGCCACCGCAGGTATTCCGCATGCGGCCTGGTTAAGCTCAGAGCTTGACTTACCGATGAGTTATGTGCGCGGTTCAGCCAAAAAACATGGCAAAGAAAATCAGATTGAAGGTGTGATTAAACCTGGCGATCGGATTGTCGTTATTGAAGATTTAATTTCAACGGGAGGGTCTGTGATTGAAACAATCCGTGCGATTGAAGCAGTAGGGGCAACGGTCGTGAAAGTACTCGCGATTTTCAGTTACGGTTTAAAAAAAGCAGATGAGGCATTTGAAGCTGTTAATAGTCGATATGAAACACTCGCAAACTTTGATCAATTGATTCAATACTTATTGGATGAAGGAAAGATTACGAAAGTGGAACATCAAGATCTACAAAACTGGCGCGATACGCTATCGTAATGACACACAATGAACAAAAGACGCACTCACAACAATGTGAGGCGTCTTTTGTTTACTTATCGCTCGCGAGATTTTCGTTTTGTTTTAACTGTTCAACCACATCTTTCTTTGGCGTAACAGCGAGTGTTTTTTGAGAATCATAAATGACATACCCGGGCTTTGCGCCGCTTGGTTTATGCACATGTTTGATCTCTGTATAGTCAACAGGAACAGAACTTGACTGTTGGGCTTTACTGAAATATGCCGCTAACATAGCCGCTTCAGTTAACGTTGTTTCACTTGGGTCATC
Source organism: Halolactibacillus halophilus (assembly GCF_900115605.1). Taxonomy (GTDB): domain Bacteria; phylum Bacillota; class Bacilli; order Bacillales; family Amphibacillaceae; genus Halolactibacillus; species Halolactibacillus halophilus. The sequence goes on along the minus strand of NZ_FOXC01000002.1, from coordinate 167,780 downwards.
GGCACGAATCACCACATGAGAACCTGGAATGTCTTTTGTGTGTAACCAGATGTTTTGTTTACTTGCAAATTTCATCGTCAAGTACTCGTTTTGTTTATTATTTTTACCGACAAAGATAGGCGTCCCGTCACTAGATTGATAGCGGTCGGGTGTTGGCTTTTTAGGTTTATTCTTTTTCTGATTCTTCGCGACTTTCTTTTTGATCAGACCTTCTTCTTCTAACTCTTCTCTAATCTCAATTAAATCTTCTAAGCGTGCTTTTTCAATTTGTTCAATCAGCTGGTCAAGGTAAGCAATCATCTCGTATGCCTTTTTGATTTCAATATCTAATATGCGTTTTGATGTTTTAAGTTTTTGATACGTCTTAAAATAACTTTGAGCATTCTCACTTGGTGATTTATTTGGATTGAGTTCAATTGTTAGTGTCGGTGTGTCATCTTCGTAATAGTCTAACACCTCAACGGACGCATCTCCCTGTTTCACTAAATGCATATGAGCAGTCAACAATTCGCCCATTTTTTGATAGCGCGCAGCGTTTTCAGCTTTTTTTAATGTCTGTTGTTGCTTTTTAATCTTTCTCACTGTTTTACTGCGTTCATTTTGTAATACCCGGATTAAATCACCTGCACGCTGTTTAACTAAGTCACGGTCGGCTTTATCGCGGTAGTAATAATCCAAAAGCAGATTGACGGATTCAAACGGTTTTAAGTCAGCCGTAAAGGATGTGAGTGGAAATAGATAAAAAGCAGCCTGTGATTGATCGATTACAGGCTCAACAGGTCCATTATTGACTTTAGCTAAAAGCTGCTCGAAGCCTTCAATTTGGGCATCTAAGTCATCGCCGAACGTTTTGATTTCTTGTTCGATTTGTGGGGAAATCCCCATGAAATGGTTTAAGAACGGACGCTCATCTGAAGCTGATTCTATCGTTGAGTGGCGCACTTCTTTAGTCAAATTGAAGGGGTTCACTTTTCCTTGCGTTGGTGGATAGATGTAAGCTTGTCCCGGTTGAATCGTACGGAACCGGTTTTGATACGGTGATAAATGTTTCATCGCATCCAAAATGTGTCCTTTATCGGCATCAACTAAAATAATATTGGAGTGTTTCCCCATAATTTCTATGACAAGCCGTTTTCTAACATCATCTCCGATTTCGTTCTTACCTTGAATAGATAGCTCAATGATTCGTTCATTCTCATATTGCGAAATGTTGTGGATAAAGCTACCTTCTAAATGTTTTCTCAGTAACATACAAAACATCGGTGGTTCCTTTGGGTTGGTATATTTTTCAGCTGTTAAATGTACTCGGGCATAGACAGGATGCATCGATAATAATAAGCGGTGCGTTTGACCATTGGCCCGAATATTTAACACTAATTCTGTTTTTGTTGGTTGATATATTTTTAAGATACGACCAGTTGCAAGTAAGGTGTGCAACTCTTTACTTACGCGTCGTGTCACTAAACCATCATACGTCATTATCATCACCTCGTGTTGATATTATAGCACGGAATCAGTTGGGATGATACCGATCGATCATTGTCAGCTTATGTGAAACGTTACTAACTTACTTCATCAAACATTTACAAAGATCGGCTTGATTGTGTATACTGAAGATATAAGGAATAGAAGAGATTGTTGGCAGAATAAAGAATTTCGTCAAGAAGCATTCCAAAATGACGCTTTTTATACTATAATTATAAAGATTATTATGTCATTCATATGATGAGCGGCTATAGTTTAAGGGGGAGCAAAATTTTGAGTTTACGATTAATCAATATCGGATTTGGTAATGTTGTTTCAGCCAACCGGATCATTACGATTGTTTCACCAGAGTCTGCGCCAATCAAACGTATTATTTCTGTCGCAAGAGAGAATAATAAACTTATTGATGCAACATATGGTAGACGAACCCGTGCAGTCATTATTACAGATAGTGATCATATCGTGTTATCTGCGGTACAACCAGAAACAGTCGGAAATCGCGTCATCACGCACGAAGAAGAATTATTAGATTAATGCTAATGAGATTAGTTTGATTGGGGGAGTAACTTTGTTATTTAAACAAAAAGGTATTCTTTTCGTTCTATCTGGACCTTCAGGTGTAGGAAAAGGCACTGTTAGAAAAGCACTGTTTAAAAAGGATACATCATTAAAGTATTCAACATCAATGACCACGCGTCCGATGCGACCGGGTGAGCAAGAAGGCGTCGATTATTTTTATCGTTCAAAGGAAGCTTTTGAACACATGATTGAAAACAATCAACTGCTTGAACATGCGGAGTATGTCGGTAATTACTACGGTACGCCACGTGAGTATGTTGAACAACAATTAGAAGAAGGCAATGATGTCTTTTTGGAAATTGAAGTTCAAGGTGCACTGCAAGTGAAAGCAAACTTCCCAGAAGGGGTGTTTATTTTCTTATCACCACCAAGCTTGGAAGAGTTAAAAAATCGAATTGTTAGTCGCGGAACAGAAACAGAATCTTTAGTAATGAATCGTCTAAATGCCGCGAAAGAAGAAATCGATATGATGGATGCTTACGATTACGTCGTTGTAAATGATCGAGTTGATCATGCGGTTGAAAATGTCCAAGCGATTGTTAAAAGTGAACATTGTAAACGAGAACGTGTGGCATCTGAATATAAGAAAATTTTGGAGGTGAGTCAATCATGATGTTAGAGCCATCTATTGACCAATTATTAACGAAAATTAATTCAAAGTATACCCTTGTGACATTATCATCACGTCGTGCACGCCAAATTCAAGATGAAAAAATTGTTCAAATTGAAAAACCAACATCTGCAACTAACGTTGGGATTGCGCTAGAAGAAATCTATGCTGATAAGTTGACATATATTTCAACTGAATACAAAGAACGTCGCTAAATCTTCACACGTTAACCCCCTTGTTCGCCAAATACGGTGGCTAGGGGGTTTTCATGCATATAGAAAGGATGGGTCATGATGACTTTATCAGGAAAAAAGATTGTCCTTGGCGTCACAGGTGGCATTGCGGCTTATAAAGCCATTAGCTTAACGAGTAAATTGACACAAAGTGGAGCGATTGTCAAAGTGATTTTAACAAGCGGTGCCCAAAAGTTTGTCACTTCCCTGTCATTTCAAGCTATTTCTCGTCAGCCTGTCTATTTAGATACATTTGATGAACTAGATGCAGCTGAAATTCAACATATTGCCTTAGCTGATTGGGCAGATTATGTCGTCGTCGCCCCAGCTACAGCGAATATCATTGGTAAATATGCAAACGGCATCGCGGATGATTTATTATCGACAATGCTACTTGCGGCAACGTCTCCTGTGTTTTTTGCCCCTGCGATGAATGTACATATGTATGAACATGCTGCGGTTATAAACAATATGGACACGTTACAACAGCGTGGTGTGACATTTATTGAGCCAGATGAAGGCTATCTTGCGTGCGGATATGTTGGGAAAGGCCGTTTAGCTGAACCAGAGGAGATTGTTCACTTCCTTAAGGAGAAATCACGTCAAGCCTCGCTTTTACAGGGGAAACACGTCTTAATTACAGCTGGTCCAACCCAGGAGAAAATTGATCCAGTTAGATTTTTGACCAATCACTCATCAGGGAAAATGGGCTATCAATTAGCCACAGTGGCCGCTGAGTTAGGGGCTAACGTAACGCTCGTGAGTGGTCCAGTGCAACTTGAGACACCCGGAGGTGTCACGCGAGTAGATGTAGTATCAGCTAAAGAGATGTATGAGGTGGTTACGTCACGCTATGATGAAGCGGATATTGTGATCAAGACCGCGGCTGTTAGTGATTATACGCCTAAGGTCACGTATGACCAAAAGCTAAAAAAACAAACCAAACCACTCGCACTCGATATGGTTCGAACAAAAGATATTTTAAAAACACTCGGTGACCAAAAAACCAATCAATATTTGGTAGGGTTTGCGGCGGAGACAGAAGATGTCGTTGCTTATGGTAAAGAGAAATTAATTAATAAACAACTTGATATGGTCGTTATCAATGATGTATCAAAGCCAAATCAAGGGTTTCATGCCGATACAAATGCGGTCACAATCGTGACTAAAACAGGCCAAGAACACACCCTACCGCTCCAAACGAAGCGAGCAGTGGCTAAAGAGATATTACGAATCATTACTGAGGAAGTTGATCAAGCATGACAGAAAAAATTGCTAAAGTTGTCGTCGACGTACCCGCAAGTAATATTAATCGATTCTTTGATTACCTCATTCCTGATAAGTTATTAGGAGCAATAGAGATTGGTATGCGGGTGATAGTACCATTTGGTAATCGAACGATTATGGGGTATGTGTTAGAGACAGTTAATGAAACGACGTTTGATGAAACGAAGTTAAAACAAATTAAAACGACACTTGATGTACAACCTGTTCTAACAAAAGAACTGATAGATTTAGGTCAATGGCTTGCTGAGTCAACGCTGAGTTACTTTATTTCAAGTTTTCAAGCGATGCTACCACAAGCGCTAAAAGCATCGTATGATAAATCGCTCCACCGGCTTCATCCACCAATAAATCAACGGTTGGCTGATTTATTTGACGGGCGGGATTATATTGGGTTTGACGAGTTAAATGATGATTTTCCTTTACGGATCGTCAATGATGAGATTGGAAAAGGAAATGTCGAGTGGGATTATCACGTGTCAACAAATGAAAGTTTCAAATATGTCACAATGGTTGAAGTCATTGGAACAGAAGCTAAATTCGATCTTTATTTAGCCGACCTCACTAAACAGTCCAAAAAACAATTCGAACTCGTTCAATATTTTTTAGATGATCATGCAACCCGTCCACTCAAAAAAGTGCTGAAAGACAATAAAACAACGCGAAACACACTCAATAAGCTAATTGACCAACAACTGATTCGCCTGGTTAAACAACAAGTGAATCGGGACCCTTATCAAGGGGAAACAGAAAAAACAACCCCGCTCACCTTAGCTCCGCAACAACAAAAAGCGCTTGATGCGATTGTTCGAAAGATGAATCAACACGAAGCAAAAACCTTCTTACTGCACGGCGTGACTGGCAGTGGTAAAACAGAAGTCTACTTACAGGCGATTGATTTAGCGATAAGACAGGACAAAGAAGCGATTGTCCTCGTACCAGAAATTAGTTTAACACCAATGATGGTTGAGCGTTTTAAACGTCGTTTTGGCGATGCGGTGGCTGTATTACATAGCGCTTTATCTAAAGGTGAACGTTTTGATGAATGGCGGAAAATCCAAAAGAAACAGGTCAGTGTGGCTGTAGGGGCGCGCTCAGCTATTTTTGCGCCATTTGAAAACCTCGGGATGATTATTATAGACGAGGAACATGAGTCGACCTATAAACAAGAAGATCATCCGCGCTATCACGTTCGTGATGTCGCTAAACACCGGGCAGACTATCACAAGTGTCCGGTTGTATTAGGCACGGCAACACCTACACTTGAAACGTATGCCCGAGCAAAAAAAGGCGTCTATCAGTTGATAGAGATGCCGGAAAGAATCAATCAATCACTGATGCCAAAGGTGACGATTCAAGACATGCGAGAAGAACTGCATCAAGGCAATCGAACAATGTTTTCACGTCAACTGAAAGAAGCCATCGAGCGGCGACTTGAAAAACGAGAACAAGTGGTACTGTTTTTAAATCGACGTGGTTACTCAACGTTTGTCATGTGCCGTGATTGTGGGCATACAGTGGAATGTCCATCTTGTGACATCTCGCTTACCTATCACCAACGGGATCACCGGCTTAAATGTCATTATTGCAATTACAGTGAGCCGATGCCTAACGTTTGTCCAAACTGTCAGTCAGAATCGATTCGCTTTTTCGGAACTGGGACAGAAAAGGTTGAAGAAGCTTTAAACGAAACCTTCCCCGAAGCACGTATCATTCGCATGGATGTTGATACGACAAGAAAAAAAGGCGCACATGAACGATTATTGAAACAATTTGGAAATAAACAAGCTGATATCTTACTAGGGACACAAATGATCGCGAAAGGTCTAGACTTTCCAGATGTTACTCTTGTCGGTGTGCTTGCGGCTGATGGCTTATTAAACTTGCCAGACTTTAGAGCGGCAGAAAAGACCTTTCAATTGCTCACCCAGGTTTCAGGTCGGGCAGGTAGGCATGAATTGACTGGAGAAGTTATTGTTCAGACGTATACGCCTGAACATTATAGTGTGTTGTTCGCGAAAGACTATGACTACCACGGTTTTTTCAAACAAGAGATGGCCCTTAGAAAAGCCTATCAATATCCCCCGTATTATTTCCTGACCTTAATAACGGTGACGCACGAAAATCGCTTGAAGGCAGAAGAAGTGACGCGGGTAATTCAAAAATTACTTGTTAAACATTTGACGAAGGAAGCGGTTATTCTTGGTCCAACGCCATCACCGATTGAAAGAATTAAAGGTCGTTATCGCTTTCAATGCATGGTAAAATATAAAGATGAACCTGACTTAATGTCGGTATTAAGAAAAATACTACAGCATTATGAAGCTGAAAGTAGAAAAGAACAGTTAATGATCCATATTGATTTAAACCCACAACAACTTATGTAGAAAGAAGGTTAATTATGAACCGGATTGTATTTATGGGAACACCTGACTTTAGTGTGCCTATTTTGGAACAGTTAGTGAAAGATGGCTATGATATTCCTCTTGTCGTCACCCAACCTGATCGGCCCAAAGGGCGTAAAAAAGTGTTAACGCCACCACCGGTGAAAGTGGCAGCTGAGCGCTTGGGGTTAGCAGTCTTTCAACCAGAAAAAATCAAGACAGATTATACGCCTGTACTTGAAGCCAAGCCGGATTTAATCGTGACCGCAGCATTCGGTCAGATTGTCCCAAATGTGTTACTAGAAGCACCTTATTATGGCTGTATTAACGTCCATGCCTCACTACTCCCAGATTACCGTGGTGGTGCGCCAATACACCAAGCAATTATTGACGGAAAACGTGAAACGGGCGTCACAATTATGTATATGGTTGAAGCTCTAGATGCTGGGGACATATTAACGCAACAGACACTTCCGATTGAACGGGAGGACCATGTAGGCAGTCTGTTTAATAAATTGAGTGAAGTTGGACGGGACCTTTTACAACGAACGTTGCCAAAATTATTTAATCATACACTCACACCAACTAAGCAGGATGAAAGCAAAGTCACATATGCGAGAAACATTACCCGTGACCAAGAACGGATTGATTGGAATAAAACGAGTAACGACATTTATAATCATGTGCGCGGGATGCACCCTTTCCCTGTCGCTAGTACAACACTAGATGAAAAGAACGTGAAATTATGGTGGGTTGAAACAAACCAAACCCACACAAATCAAGCGCCCGGAACGATTATCGCACTCGAACAAAACGGGGTAGTTGTACAAGCAGGCGAGGGCTCAGTGAAACTAACAGATATTCAACTGGCAGGAAAGAAACGCATGCCAATTAAAGATCTCTTAAATGGTCAACATCCATTTAAGATAGGGAAAGTATTAGGTGAACACTATGAGTAAAACAGTTAGAGCGCATGCGTTGGACGTGCTCGTTAAAGTGGGCGATAACGGTGCCTTTAGTCATTTATTGATTGATCAAACGTTAAAAAGCAATGATTTAGAGAGTAGAGATCAAGGTCTGTTTACTGAGCTTGTTTACGGGACACTAAACCGGAAATTAACGTTAGCGTATGACCTTGATCAGTTTGTAAAAAAAACAAGCAAACTGCAAAGTTGGGTCAAGTGGTTACTCTACCTGTCATTTTATCAACTAAAATATTTAGATAAGGTACCTGATCATGCGGTCGTTAATGAAGCTGTTGAGCTTGCGAAAAAGAGAGGACATCAAGGCATTGTTAAATTAGTCAACGGTGTGTTACGTCAAGCATTACGTCAAGGCTTCCCCTCGTATGGTGAAATTGAGCCGGAAACGAAAAGACTCAGCATCGAAACGAGTACACCTGAATGGTTAATCGAACGCTGGATCGATAGTTATGGTCTAGAAAAGGCTGAACAAATCGCCAAGGCCCAGTTAATAAAAGCAGATAAATCGGTACGGGTCAATCCATTAAAAATGAGCCGTGACGAGGTGAAACAATGCTTAACAGAGGACGGATTTGATGTAGAAGACTCACCGTTTTCGTCTAAAGGTCTTATAATTAACACAGGTAATATTTTGAAACACCCTTACTTTGAAGAAGGCATTGTGACTATTCAAGACCAAACGTCGATGTTAGTTGGAGAGATGATGGCGGTTAAGGAAGGGCAGACAATTCTTGATAGCTGCAGTGCACCCGGTGGTAAATCGACGGATTTAGCCGAGCGTTTATCGAATACTGGGCATGTGTATAGCTATGACTTACATGAGAAGAAAACATCACTCGTTGAGAAAAAAGCCGAGCAATTAGGGTTGATCAATATGAAGACCAAAGCGATGGATGCACGTAAGCTTGACCAAGTTTTTGAGCCTAAGACATTTGATCGGATTTTGATTGATGCTCCGTGTTCGGGGTTTGGTGTCATTCGAACGAAGCCAGATATCAAGTATACGAAAACAAATGAAGATGTCTTAAACCTATCGATGATTCAATTCGATATGTTGGCGACAATCATGCCTTTATTAAAAGAAGACGGAAAACTGATTTATAGTACGTGCACCATTGACCCAACAGAAAACGAAGCGTTAGTGGCTGAGTTTTTATCTGGTCAAACACGATACGAAGTCGATCCAAACTTCTTTACTGAATTACCGGACTTCTTACAAAATTCAGCAGGGATTACGCCATTTGGCTTGCAAATATTCCCTGATGAATATCAAACCGATGGGTTCTTTTTAACCCGATTACAATATAAACAAGCAACTGATGATATGTAATCAGTGGGTGAGGTGAAAATGATGCATATATTTATAACCGATCAAGGACGCGTTCGTCCTTATAACGAAGACACGGGTGGTGTCGTCTGTAATCAAGACAAACAAACGTTGTATGTCATTGCTGATGGTATGGGAGGCCATAATGCTGGAGATGTAGCCAGCGCCATGGTTTTACAGTATTTCCAAACGCACTGGCCAAAGGAGCGACAGTTCACACGCGTTGATGATGTTGAACGCTATCTTATCAAATCGATTCAAACAGTCAATGAACAAATTTATCAAAAAGCAAAAGAAAATGACGCCTATCGTGGGATGGGGACGACGGTTGTGGTCGTCATCATTATTGACGAGATGGCGGTTGTCGCGCATGTTGGTGATAGCCGTTGTTATAAATTAGCTGAAGGTCAACTAAGACAAATTACTAAAGACCACTCCCTTGTGAATGCGCTCATTCATGCAGGTGAAATAACCGAACAAGAAGCTCGGGTCCATCCAAAGAAGAATATTCTCACTCGGGCAGTCGGTACCGACCTTGCCATTGATGTTGACGTTACTATGGTGAGTTGTGAGCTAGGCGATACGTTGTTACTTTGTACAGACGGGTTAACGAATAAATTAACAGATGAAGAAATAAAAACAATTATTCAATCGGTACAAAAAATTGATGATGCAGGTAAGCAGTTGATTGATGCGGCTAATGCTCGTGGCGGCGAAGATAATATCTCCCTTGTGTTAATTAATGAACAAGCAGGAGGTGACGCCTCTTGTTAGAAGGTAAAGTATTAGGAGAACGATATAAAGTTCAGTCACTGATCGGTGGTGGCGGTATGGCTAATGTCTACTTGGGGTTTGATTCGATTTTGAAACGAGAAGTCGCTATTAAAGTCTTAAAGCTTGAGTATGCCAATGATGATGATTTTATCAGGCGTTTTCACCGGGAAGCGCAAAATGCGACGAGTTTGTCACATCCTAATATTGTGACGATTTATGATGTCGATGATGAAAACGATATTTATTATATGGTGATGGAATATGTCAATGGTATGACGCTCAAACGTTACATTCAGCTCCACGCCCCGCTAGACCCAGAAGAAGCGGTTATGATAACAGCTCAAATTGCAGAAGCCATTCAACACGCGCATGACCATCATATTATTCACCGCGACATTAAACCACAAAACATTTTAATGACGCGTGACAAACAAGTGAAAGTAACCGATTTTGGGATTGCACTTGCACTAAGTTCAACATCGATGACGCAAACAAATGCGGTCTTGGGCAGTGTGCATTACTTGTCGCCAGAGCAAGCCAGGGGGGGCTTAGCAAACACAAAATCAGACATTTACTCGCTTGGTATTGTCTTGTTTGAATTATTAACCGGTCGCTTACCGTTTTCCGGTCAATCCGCCGTGTCCGTGGCACTCAAACATCTTCAACAAGTAGTACCACCGGTGAAGAAATGGGCGAAAGACGTGCCGCAAAGTGTCGAGAATGTAGTGTTGAAATCAACTGCTAAAGATCCGCTCAATCGGTATCAATCGATGGATGAATTTATTGAGGATTTACGAACCGTATTAGATGAGGATAGGCTACATGAAGCCCCGTTTCAGGTCCCTATTATAGAAGGAGATGAAACGAAACAAGTGCCAGTGATTCAGGAGAGCTTATTCCAAAATCAATCCGGTGATGATACTGTTGTGCATCGAAAATCGGCAATGGTACAAGATCCTTCCACTATGACAGCTAAAAACAAAAAGGAAACATCAAAGCAGAAAAAAATCATTTGGGGAAGCTCAATTGCCGTATTAATTTTACTATTTAGTTTATTGTTTAGTTTGTTTGTGTTGCCGATTCTACTCCAACCTGATGATGTTGAATTAATTGATTTGACCGATCGAGATAGAGAAGAAGCGAAACGCTGGTTAGAAAATAATAATTTAACGTATGACATTGAGGAAGTTTATGATGATTCAGTTGATGTTAATGTAGTGATTAGTCAATCACCCGATTCCGGTCGGTTTGTTAAAGAAGAAACTGGGGTCGACCTCGTTGTATCATTAGGTGAGGAACCGGTTGGGATGGAGGATTATACCGATCAATCTTACAGTCAGGTGGAAAGGTTATTGCTCAACCAAGATTTTCAAAATGTTCAGCGTATAGATGTGTATTCAGAAGAGCCCGTTGGGACGATTTTAACGCAAGTTGAACCCCAACCAGGTAGTGATGTTGTCCCATCTGAAACGATTGTTGTATTTGAAGTGAGTGTTGGTAAGCGGATGGTAACCTTAGATGATTTGATTGGCTTAGATGAATTAGAAGCGCGTGACTATTTAACCGATAAAAATTTAGTCGCAAAAGTCACGGAAGCACACGATAATGAGGTGCAAGAAGGTGAAGTTATTCGTCAATCACCCGAAGGTGACGTTGAGGTAGAAGAAGGGTCGGTTGTCAATCTTGTCGTCTCACTTGGTGAAGAAGAAAAACCGGTGAAAACGTATAAAGAAGAGGTGACGGTCAGTTATACACTAGATGAATTACCAGCTGACGATGAAAATACGACGACAGAAGAACGTCTTATCCCGCAAGAAGTAAGAATCTATATTGGTGACGTGTCACACGATTCAGAAAAGACGTACCAAGTTCAAATGATTACTGAAGATACAACCTTTACGATTCCAATGGAAATCGCACCAGATGACCAAGCGGTTTACCGGATTGAGCGTGATGATCAGACAGTAGTTCAAAAGACAATTCGATACGAAGATATTGAAGGTGGTGAATAAATGGCCAATGGAAAAATTATGAAAGCTCTTAGTGGTTTTTATTATGTAGAAGATGAGACAGGCGAGGTATTTCAGTGCCGGGCAAGAGGTGTGTTTCGAAAAAATAAAGAAACACCACTCGTTGGCGATGATGTTGAATTTGAATCAGCAAACAAAACAGATGGCACTGTCACGAAACTTTTACCGCGCAAAAATGCGTTAGTCAGACCTCCAGTCAGTAATGTCGACCAAGCGTTAATTGCAGTCTCTGTTAAAGAGCCTGATTTTAGTACGGTGTTGTTAGATCGTTTTTTAGTTTTAGTTGAAAAACATAACATCACCCCCGTCATTTTACTCACTAAAATGGACTTGCTTAAAGAAAATGAATACGAAATGGTCGCAAACTACCAAAAGATCTATGAAGCGATGGGGTATGTAGTCAAATCTTTTTCAACAGAGATTGACCAAGAATCACATCAGTTAGAGGAACTACTAGCAGGAAAAACAACCGTTATTGCTGGTCAATCAGGGGTTGGGAAATCGAGCTTTTTAAACCGATTGAACCCGCATTTAAATATTAAAACCGCGGCCATATCAGATAGCCTCGGACGAGGGAAGCATACGACGCGTCATGTTGAGTTAGTCCCAATTTTAGGGGGGCATGTCGCTGATACACCTGGGTTTAGTTCATTAGATTTTGCTGAGATTAATCTAGAGGAATTACCGAAATTATTCGTTGATTTCGAACAATATAGCGAAGCATGTAAGTTTAGAGGCTGTATGCATATGAATGAACCGAAATGTCGTGTGAAAGAGGCGGTTGCTCGCGGAGAAATTGCGTCATTTAGATATGACCATTATCAACAATTTTATGAAGAGATTAAACAAAGAAAGCCGAGGTATTAATTATGTCAAAAATAGCACCTTCAATTTTATCTGCAGATTTTAGTAAATTAGGTGAAGAGATTAAAGAAGTAGAACAAGCAGGCGCCGATTATATTCACGTTGATGTTATGGATGGACACTTTGTACCAAATATTACGATTGGTCCATTGATCGTTGATGCGATTCGCCCAGTAACAAACTTACCACTGGATGTCCATTTAATGATTGAAAATCCTGATCAATACATCGATCAATTCGCCGATAGCGGGGCTGATATAATCACCGTCCATTATGAAGCGTGTACCCACTTGCACCGGACGATTATGCATATTAAAGAAAAAGGCGTGAAAGCAGGGCTCGTGATTAATCCGGCCACACCGGTTGAATTGATTCGTCCAATTTTGCCTGAACTTGATTTATTATTATTCATGACGGTAAACCCCGGCTTTGGAGGACAGTCCTTTATTCCGAGTGTACTTGATCAAATCAAGCAAGCTGATCAATGGCGGAAAGATATGCAGCTAGATTTAGAGTTTGAAGTTGATGGTGGCATCAATACTGAAACAGCAGCTTGGTGCAAAGAAGCGGGTATTGATGTGTTTGTAGCTGGAAGCTTTATTTTTAATAAAACAGATCGTCATGAAGCAATCAATCAATTGCGTCAAGCGATCGGGGATCAGTAACTATGACCGTATATGGTATTGTTGCAGGAGGGCCAAAGGCCCTCTTGCCTTGTTTAACAGACCAAAAAGTTGATTGTTGGATTGGTTGTGATCGTGGTTGTCTCTATATATTAGAAGCGGGTCTGACATTATATCAAGCAATTGGCGATTTTGATTCGGTCTCTAAAGAGGAGCATGAATTCATTGAAAAAGAAGCAAAACAGATGCAGGTGTTCTCAGTAGATAAAGATGACTCAGATTTAGAACTCGCCATAAAAATGCTCCAAAATCAACCAGAAGATTCGTTGATTCTTTACGGGATTACAGGTGGGCGTCTAGATCACACTTTAGTGAATATTGCTTTATTAAAACGTTTAACCAAACAAGGGGTTAACGCTAAAATGATGGACTGTTACCACACGATTGATATTTATCTACCCGGTGTGCACCAGCTTTATCTGGATCCTACGCGTTACATTTCGATTTTGCCAGCAACAGACCAAGTTGAGGGTGTAACTTTAGCAGGGTTTAAATACCCATTGGTGGAGGCGACGCTAGAAGAAGGATCAAGTTTAACGCTATCGAATCATTTAGTATCGACAACGGGGTCTATTTCTTTTAAGGCAGGTATCTTGATTGTTATAAGTGCGGATGAGCCACCAGCTTTTTAATGAAAGGGTTGAGGCTTAAGTGCCTTTTTAGAAAAATACTCAGATTTTACTAAGAAGATGTTTGCGCAGATGTGAAAGCATTAGCCTGATTGTGTCCGATGCTTGTCACCAATTAAATTAAAAGAAAAAAATAAAGCGCAGGCCAGAAGTGGCGACTGCGCTTTATTTCATCATTAACGTATGATTATACACGTTCAACTTTACCTGATTTTAATGCACGAGCAGATACGTAAACACGTTTTGGTTTACCATCTACCATGATGCGTACTTTTTGAACATTAGCTTTCCAGTTACGTTTGTTAGCGTTCAACGCGTGTGAACGATTGTTTCCAGAAACTGTCTTACGTCCGGTTACGACACATTTGCGGCTCATATTTTTCCCTCCTACATACAACTATCTCATTTCATACTCATATAATCTATCATAGTTGATCGACAATTGCAATTAAATTTAAGTAAAAATCTGCTTTTAGAAGCTTATCACTACAAGGTTCTTGATCGCAAATCAAGGATAAACACTTGACAGCATAAGGTTTTTCGTTCAAAGTAATGAGAGAAGAAATTTTTTAAAAATAAAGGAATAAAATTGATTCATACGCTTTCTTTTGTTAAATCCTTTTCTTAAGTGAAAAAGTATTGTAAAATGTTTAATGGCTGTTCATGTTTTTAATCGTGAAAGAAGTAACGACAAAATAATAACGTTGGATCCAAACGAGGAGGTAAAACAGATGACAATTGAATTAACAACAAAAGATGGTCATGTTACCATTACAAATGAAGTTATTGCTACTGTCGCCGGCGGTGCAGCTATTGAGTGCTATGGTATCGTTGGTATGGCATCAAAAAATCAATTGAAAGACGGCATTGCTGAAATTTTAAGAAAAGAGAATTTTTCTAAAGGGGTCGTCGTAACGCAACATGAAGATAACATTTCGATTGATATGTATATTATTGTGAGCTACGGTACAAAAATATCAGAAATTGCGCATAATGTGCAATCACAAGTCAAGTATACATTAGACAAGACTTTAGGTTTACCAATCAAAGCAGTTAACATTTATATTCAAGGCGTGCGTGTTCAAGCTGACTAACGCCTACTTTTGTAAGGTTTAAAGGGAGGAACTCATTGTGGCATTAAAACAACTAGAAGGTGATAAGCTCCAAGAAATGGTGTTAGTTGGCGCCGATCACTTATCAAATAATGCAGATATGATTGATGCATTAAACGTTTTTCCTGTGCCAGATGGCGATACAGGAACAAATATGAACTTATCTATGACATCAGGTGCACAGGAAGTAAGTAAGCTAAAAAGTCCTGCTGTTAGTGAAGTGGCAAGTGCTTTTGCTAAAGGGCTTTTAATGGGCGCTAGAGGAAACTCAGGTGTTATTTTATCGCAACTTTTCAGAGGCTTTAGTAAAGGGGTCGAAGGACTTGATGTTTTAACGACAAAAACATTTGCTGAAGGTTTAGAAAGTGGCGTGAAAACAGCGTATAAAGCAGTTATTAAACCGGTTGAAGGAACAATTTTAACCGTCGCAAAAGATACCGCAAATAAAGCGTTAGAAATTGCAGAAACAACAGACGATTTAGAAGAATTTCTTGAAGAAGTTGTAAAAGCTAGTAAAGTGTCTCTAGATTATACGCCAGAACTTTTACCTGTTTTAAAAGAAGTTGGTGTTGTAGATAGTGGCGGTAAAGGACTTGTTGTGATTTATGAAGCGTTCTTAGCATCATTAAAAGGTGAAGCTTTACCAGAGCGCGAAGTAGCTTCTGTTGCAATGGATGACTTAGTGAGTGCAGAACATCATCAATCACATCACCAAGATTATTTGGATACATCAGAGATTGAATTTGGTTATTGCACCGAATTTATGGTGGCATTTGAAGCAGATAAGTTAAAAGAATGTCCGTATGATGAAGAAAAATTCCGTGCGGAATTATCAGAGATGGGTGATTCATTGCTTGTCGTTTCAGATGATGATTATGTTCGCGTACACGTCCACGTGGAGTATCCAGGTGAAGCGATGAACTTAGCGCAACGTTTTGGTAGCTTTATGATGATTAAAGTAGAAAATATGCGTGAACAACATAGTGCGATCGTAAATGAAGACCAATCGAAAGAACAGAAAAAGCCACTAAGTGAATACGGTATTGTCGCTGTTTCAGTCGGTGAGGGTATTGCTGAATTATTGGAAAGCTTAGGAACAACGGTGGTCATGCAAGGTGGACAAACGATGAATCCGAGCACAAAAGATATTACAGAAGCGATTGAAAAAGCACATGCGAAAAAAGTGATTGTGTTACCGAATAACAAAAACATCATCATGGCCGCTGAACAAGCAGCTGCATTAGCTGAATGTGATGTTGTCGTTGTACCAACAAAAACGATTCCTCAAGGGATGAGTGCTTTACTGGCGTTTAACTCAGAGGTAAGTATCGAAGAGAATAAACAACAGATGATGAATGGTGCTAAAGCTGTTAAGACGGGACAAATTACGTATGCGGTTCGCGATACACAAATCGACGGTTTACCGATTGAGAACGGTCATTTCATGGGCTTATTTGATGGTAAAATCAAAGCCTCAAATAAAGATCAATTTGAAACGATTAAAGCCTTATTAACGGAGCTGGTTGACGAGGATGATGAGATTTTCACGCTATTACAAGGTGAAGATGCAACAGATGCGTTAACGACAAAAGTCGTCAACTATTTAGAAGATCAATTTGAGGACCTTGAAGTAGAAGTCCATCAAGGTAAACAACCGATTTATTCTTATATTTTCTCAGTTGAATAAGTATGATTTTAGATAGAAAGTGTTTCGAATCTTAATTTCGAGACACTTTTCTTTGTATTATTGATTTTTATGAAGTGAAGGGAAGCGTGTGATATGGGGAAATTTCAATCCGTTTTTGATATTATAGGACCTATCATGGTAGGTCCATCAAGTTCGCATACGGCAGGTGCAGTTAAGATCGGTCGAGCGGCAAGATATTTGTTCGCCGCGGAGATTCATTACGTCAAATGCCATTTGTATGGTTCATTTGCTAAAACGTATAAAGGACACGGGACTGATGTTGCACTTATTGCGGGTATTTTAGGTTATAATACAGATGATAAAAGGATCATTGATGCCTTGTCGCATGCACATAACCAAGGGATACATATCGATTTTATTGAGGATGATTCGGCTGTTTCACATCCCAATACGGTCAGGATTGAAGTGATGAATGCAACGGATCATTTGGAACTGGTTGGTCAATCAATTGGTGGTGGTAAAGTTGAAATCGTTGAGTTAAATGGCTTTAACTTAAACTTATCAGGTAATCATCCGGCCATTTTAGTTATGCATAACGATCGTTTTGGCGCCATTGCCTCCGTGACGGAGATTTTAGCCCGGTACGAAATTAATATTGGCCGAATGGAAGTGAATCGTAAAGATGTCGGTAAAGAAGCCCTGATGACAATTGAATTAGATCAGAATATTGAGCCTGAAGTGGAGATTGCTTTACGGGAAGCTAAACATATTTTACGCCTCGCTAAAGTCGTTGACTAAGGTTTAAAATCTAGTTATTAGGACGTCCGACTGTTTGTTAGTAGGGTTGAAAGATATATAGACAGAGATGAAAGGGAAGGGAAGATAGCATGTTTCGTACAGTAAAGGAATTAATAGAACTAGCAGAACTGAAAGATACATCAATTGCTGAAATTATGATTGAACGTGAGATGACACTATATGAATTGAGTTATGACGACGTGTTTAACCGGATGCAAGCTCAACTTGTGGTCATGGAAGAGGCGATTGAGTCCGGCCTAGATGGCGTGCGATCTGTGACAGGATTAACTGGAGGTGATGCGGTGAAACTAAACGCGTACCTCACTGAACATGAACCTCTATCGGGTCCGATTTTACTTGATGCTGTTAGTAAAGCAGTGGCAACAAATGAAGTCAATGCTGCTATGGGGAAGGTTTGCGCTACGCCAACGGCAGGAAGTGCCGGGTGTGTGCCAGGTGTGTTATTTGCGGTCAAAGACCGGCTGAAAGCGTCGAGAGAAGATATGGTAAAATTCCTATTTACGACTGGCGCCTTTGGATTAGTGGTAGCGAATAATGCCTTTATCTCTGGTGCCCAAGGGGGTTGTCAGGCAGAAGTTGGGTCAGCATCGGCAATGGCGGCGGCCGCGGTTGTAGAGATGGCGGGTGGCACGCCCGAGCAGTCAGCGCACGCCTTTAGTATCACACTAAAAAATATGTTAGGGTTAATATGCGATCCCGTAGCTGGACTTGTCGAAGTCCCGTGTGTAAAACGAAATGCCTTAGGTGCCTCTCAAGCTATTGTATCCGCCGACATGGCCTTAGCGGGTGTTGAAAGTGTTATACCAACAGATGAGGTTATTTCAGCCATGTATCGCGTTGGTCAGCGGATGCCGGTAGCATTTAAAGAAACGGCAGAAGGTGGTTTAGCTGCCACACCGACAGGAAAACGACTAGCTCGAGAAATTTTCTCAAATCAAACGACAAAGTGAGTTGATAGCGATGTTGGAAGAAAAGGTGACGACAATAAAGGGTGTGGGCGAAGCACTAGAAGAAAAACTTAATCAGTTGCACATCTACACAGTGCGAGATTTGATTTATACTTTTCCATCACGTTATGATCATCATCAAATCTTACCACTGAGTGAACTGGTTCACGAACAAAAGGCAACGATTCAAGGCACGATCGTTGCCGATAGTTTAGTGAGCTTTTTTGGTAAGAAAAAGTCTCGCTTAACGTTTCCGCTACAAGTCGGCGAGGTCATTGTCAAAGTCATTATGTTTAATCGGCACTTTTTAAAAGCACAACTACAAGCAGGAAAGACAGTAACAGTAACAGGGAAGTGGGATCAGTATCGTCAACAGTTAACGGCAGAGCATCACTTCCTTGGTGAGAAAGGGCCGGATGAGCCGATTGAACCGGTGTACTTATTAAGACAAATCATACCGTCAAAACGATTTAAAAAGCTAATCAAGCAAGCCTTTGAACAAATAGAAGACCAGCTCGATGAATTTTTACCTGATACATACAGAACGAAGTATAAATTGATTTCTTTAGCTTATGCGCTTAAACAGATGCATTTTCCGAAAAGTTTTAAGCATTTAAAACAAGCCAAACGTCGCCTCGTCTATGATGAATTGTTGTTGTTTCAATTAAAACTGCAAGCAATTAAAAAGTTTGACCGTGAACGCACGACTGGTTATAAAAAACAACCGGATTATGAAAGTGTTCAACAGTTCATCGAGGCTCTATCGTTTACCTTAACAGAGGCTCAGGAAAAAGCTCTCAAACAAATTGAAACGGACTTAATTTCACCTTACCGGATGCATCGTTTACTTCAAGGTGATGTTGGATCAGGAAAAACAATTGTTGCGGCTATTGGTATATATTTGACTCATACGGCAGGTAGTCAGAGTGCATTAATGGTGCCAACTGAAATACTCGCCGAACAACATTATCAAGGCTTTTGTGAGTTGTTCAAAGACAAGCTTAATATTGCCTTATTAACAGGTTCAGTCAAAGGGAAAAAGCGACGCGAGATTTTAGCAGGTTTAGCCAGTGGTGAGGTCGATGTTGTGATTGGAACGCATGCGCTCATTCAAGACGAAGTTGATTTTGATGCGCTAGGATTTGTTGTCATTGATGAACAGCACCGCTTTGGTGTCAACCAGCGGAAAGTGTTGCGTGAGAAAGGCATGAACCCAGACGTCTTATTCATGACAGCCACGCCGATCCCACGGACACTTGCGATTACGAGTTTTGGTGATATGGACGTCTCGATTATTGACGAGATGCCAGTGGGACGAAAACCAGTTGAAACGTTTTGGGTGAAGGATAATATGTTAGACCGGATTTTAGCCTTTATCGAAAAGGAAGTAAATAAAGGACATCAAGCGTATATTGTTACCCCGCTTATTGAAGAGTCCGATAAGATGGATATTCAGAATGCGGTCGATTTATACCAGCAGTTAGCTGTCTATTATGACAGCCGTGTATCACTAGACTTACTCCATGGTCGGATGACCAATGATGAAAAAGAAGCTGTAATGAAAGCATTCACTGAAGGTGAGCGAGATCTTTTAGTCTCGACTACCGTGATCGAAGTAGGCGTCAACGTTCCAAATGCGACGGTGATGGTCATTTATGATGCGGAACGATTTGGACTTTCACAACTGCACCAATTACGTGGCCGGGTAGGGAGAAGTGATACGCAGAGTTATTGTATTTTAATCGCTGATCCAAAAGGCGATGTTGGAAAAGAACGGATGCGTGTGATGACGGAAACGACCAATGGTTTTGAATTGGCAGAATATGATTTGAAATTACGTGGTCCAGGTGATTTCTTCGGAAGAAAGCAGAGTGGGTTACCTGAATTTCGCTTAGCTGATTTAGTTGAAGATTACCGAACATTAGAGACGGCGAGACGTGATGCGAGTGACATTATTTATAGTGAGCTGTTAGATAAAGATGCGGATTATGCACCATTAAAACGGCATATTGATTTGATTATAATGCAATATCAACAAGGATTTGATTAATTTAGGCTTGCAAAAACTATTAAAGTCATATATATTACTATTAGTACCTAGTCATAGGATGAAAAGACGGCAGAAGTATAGGTGGTGAAAAGATGCGATTACCAAAGAAGATTCGCCAGGAAAAATTAAAAGATAAAATTGAAGATACCCCGTTTATTACGGATGAAGCATTAGCTGATTTTTTCAATGTCAGCATTCAAACGATTCGACTCGATCGAATGGAATTATCGATTCCTGAATTGCGTGAGCGAATTAAGTCAGTCGCGACGGATCAGTGGAATGAAACCGTTAAGGCACTTCCACTAGACGATGTTATTGGTGAAATTATTGACCTTGAACTTGATAACCGAGCGATTTCAATATTAGATATTACAAAAGACCATGTGTTTAGTCGCAATGATATTGCGCGGGGGCACCATTTATTTGCTCAAGCAAATTCACTTGCAGTGGCTGTGATTGATGATGAACTAGCCTTAACTGAAAAGGCTGAAATAAAGTTCACCAGACAAGTAAAGCAAGGTGAACGCGTAGTAGCAAAAGCACATGTTGAAACGTTAGAAAAACATAACCGGACACATGTCGTCGTCGAAAGTTTTGTCGAAAGTGAGCCCGTATTTAAAGGGAACTTTACGATGTATCGTCAGAAGGAACAGTAGGAGGCAAAATTCATGCGAATTGTCATAGATGCAATGGGTGGTGACCATGCACCAGAAGCGATTGTGAAGGGTGCGATGTTAGCGACAAAAGCCCATAAAGATTTAACCATTATCTTAGTCGGTGATGAAGCAAAGATTAAACCATATTTAACCTCAGTGGAACGGATTGAGATTATTCATACGACAACCGTCATCTCAGGCGACGATGAGCCTGTAAAAGCGGTGCGACGAAAAAAAGATGCTTCTTTAGTGTTAATGGCTAATGAGGTGAAAGAACAACGTGCGGATGCCTGCATTTCAGCAGGTAATACAGGTGCGCTGATGAGTGCTGGTTTATTTCAAGTCGGCCGCATTAAAGGCATTGAACGTCCAGCTCTAAGTCCAACGTTACCGACAATCGATCAAAGAGGCTTTGTCTTACTTGATGTCGGAGCGAATGTAGAAGCGAAAGCAAAACATTTATTACAGTATGGTATTATGGGATCCATTTATACTGAGAAAGTTCGTGGGATCAAACAACCCCGCGTCGGCTTATTAAATGTTGGTACAGAAGATAATAAAGGGACAGAATTAACCAAGGAAGCCTTTCAATTGTTAAAACAAGCCCCGATAAACTTTGTCGGTAACGTCGAAGCACGTGATTTACTCTCAGGAGTGGCTGATGTTGTTGTTACAGATGGCTTTAGTGGAAATATTGCCCTTAAGACAGTTGAGGGAACAGCGATGAATATGTTTAAAATGCTTAAAGTAACCTTTATGTCATCGCTTAAAACAAAGCTCGCCGCAGCTGTCTTAAAGAAAGATTTAAAAGGATTGAAAGACCAACTTGATTACGCTGAGTATGGTGGTGCGGCTTTGTTTGGTTTGAAAGCACCTGTTGTAAAAGCGCACGGATCTTCAAATGACCGGGCGATTTATAGTGCGATTAAACAAACAATGACCATGGTTGAGTACCGCGTGAGTGAAACGATTGCTGCTACCGTTCAGTCAATGAACGATGTGGAGATGAGCGAATGAAACGAGTTGTCTTCATGTTTCCAGGACAAGGGTCGCAAAATTTAGGGATGGGCATGAGTGTGTATCAACATGACCAAAACGCGAAACAAACCATCGATCAAGCCAATGAATGGCTAGGATTTGATTTGCGTGGGTTGATGTTTGATGGTCCGATTGAAGCGTTAACGGAAACTAAATTCGCTCAACCTGCTCTCGTTTTAACGAGTGGAGTGTTAGCAGCCGTTTTAAAAGCAGAAGGTGTTGAACCTGTTGCCGTTTTAGGGCATAGTTTAGGCGAATACAGTGCGCTTGTAGCCAGTGGTAGTTTAACGCTAGAACAAGCTACAACGCTCGTTTATCAAAGAGGATTGTTGATGGAACAAGCAGACCCAGAAGCTAAAGGTGGGATGAGTGCCGTTCTTGGGCTATCTGAGGATGCGCTTGAAGAAGTGTTAAATACGACGAATAATCAAGTAGAAATCGCGAATCTTAATTCGCCTGGTCAAATTGTTATTTCAGGTGATAAGGAAGCGATTGATGCGGTCACGCCACAGTTAAAAGAAAAGGGAGCTAAGCGAGTGATTCCTTTAGCAGTGAGTGGTCCCTTTCATTCATCATTTATGAAGCCACAAGCAGAAAAGTTTCGCGAAGTATTAGCGGGTGTAGCTGTCTTGCCGCCTGAAGTACCGTTACTTCATAACGTCACAGCGCAACCAGAAATAAAACCAAGCGAGATCAAAGAGCGTTTAATCGAACAACTATATAGCAAAGTCCGTTTCGAGGAAAGTATTCGTCACTTGTTAGACCGCGGTGATATTGATGCCTTTGTCGAAGTAGGTACTAAAAAAGTCTTATCAGGCTTAGTGAAAAAAATTCATCGGCGGGCGCGTGTGTTTCAAGTAGAAGATAAGGACACATTAACCGCCTTCGTTGACTGGTACAAGGAGGATGAATCATGACTAAAGTGGCTCTCATTACGGGTGCTTCACGTGGAATTGGTCGAGAAATCGCCCTAACTTTCGCTAAAAATGGCTACAATGTCGTTGTTAATTATAATGGTAATAAAGAGAAGGCTATAAAGGTTAAAGCTGAAGTGGAAGCTTTAAACCAACAAGCGCTCGTCATTCAAGCAAACGTGGCCGATGAGGCTGATGTGAAAGACATGGTTAAAAAAACGGTAGATACTTTCGGGCAGCTTGATGTTGTCGTTAATAACGCAGGTATCACCCGAGACAATTTACTCATGCGGATGAAAGAAGCTGACTTTGATGCAGTGATTGACACAAATTTAAAAGGTGTCTTTCTCATGATGAAAGCTGTTGCTCGTCCAATGATGAAACAAAAAGGTGGCGCTATTATTAACTTAAGCTCTATCGTGGGTCTCTCTGGAAACCCTGGCCAGATTAATTATGTTGCCGCAAAATCAGGCGTGATTGGGATGACCAAATCAGCCGCAAAAGAATTAGCTGCCAAACAAATTCGCGTTAATGCGGTGGCACCTGGGTTTATTACGACCGATATGACTGAAGCGTTATCGGATGAACAAAAAACATTACTACTTAATCAAATCCCTCTTAAAGCTCTAGGGGAACCAAAACAAGTCGCTGATGCTGTTTATTTCTTAGCATCTGATGCGGCTAGCTATATTACCGGACAAACATTATCCGTTGATGGCGGCATGTATATGTAAGACTAATTTGATTTGAAGGGGGGTGAATGACAAATGGCAGAAACTTTCGATCGTGTAAAGAAAATTGTTGTTGACCGTTTAGATGTGGAAGAAGAAAAAGTAACACTTGAAGCATCTTTCAAAGATGATCTTGAAGCAGATTCACTAGATGTTGTTGAATTAGTGATGGAACTTGAAGATGAGTTTGATATGGAAATTGCTGATGAAGAAGCAGAAAAAATTCAAACAGTAGCTGATGCTGTGAATTACATAGACAGTCAAGCTTAAAAAATATTACAAAGGTCTCGTTTTTTTAAACGAGACCTTTGCTTTTTTCAACAATTAAAGATAGAATATAGGGAGAAAAAAGGAGGTGAAGGAATGAATTTTAAAGATTTACAAAAAGAGTTAAAGATTTTCTTTCATGATCAGAAGATCCTTGAACAAGCATTTACTCACTCATCGTATGTGAATGAGCATAAAAATCGTATCCATCAAGATAATGAGCGACTTGAGTTTTTAGGTGATGCTGTTTTAGAGTTAGGGATTTCCCAGTATCTCTACCGTGAGTTTCCAAATAAGGCAGAAGGTGAACTGACGAAACTAAGAGCGTCAATCGTGTGTGAGCCGGCGCTTGTGAAATTTGCAAAAGAATTGCATTTTGATAAATTCGTCTTACTTGGTAAAGGGGAAGAGCGTACCGGGGGAAGAAAGCGCCCAGCACTATTAGCGGATGTATTTGAAGCTTTTATTGGGGCATTATATCTCGATCAAGGATTTGAAGTTGTGGTTTCGTTTTTAAAACAGCATGTCTATCTCAAAGTTAAAGAAGGGGCCTTTTTACATGGGCTGGATTATAAGAGTCAACTACAAGAATTAATCCAACAAAATAAACATGCTGAAATTGAATACGAAATTATTGCTGAACATGGACCTGCACATGACCGCGAATTTGTCGCGCACGTAAAAATTAATCAAGAAGTATCAGGTAAAGGGCAAGGTCGAACGAAGAAAGAATCAGAACAGCGCGCAGCAAAACGTGCGCTTGACTTACATCAGTCTTAAAAAATGTAAAAACATCGCTTGAATCTTTGTTATAAAAAAGATTCAAGCGATGTTTCATTTGCGCAATGTTTTTAATTCTGCAATGACGGCTTCATTTTCCTGTAGAGATAAATGTGAGCGTGACTTGATAAATTGAACGAGTGCGGCTAAGTCATCGATTTTTTCTGGGTTAAAATCCTCCGGATTAAATAACCCCTCATTCACAACATTTAACCTAGCCTGTAATGTTTCGAGTAATGATGCGAGTGTTTGATTTGTTGACAATTGTTTCCCCTCCTTATATCTCATCTTCTAACTCTCCTTAATCTATGATAAAATAAAGTCGGCGAAAAAGAAACAAGGAGTATATAAACTCTTAGGTTTAAATTAGAAAAGGTGACGACACTATGCATTTAAAAAAATTAGAATCGGTTGGGTTTAAATCCTTTGCCGAGAAGATTCATGTTGATTTTGTCCCAGGTGTGACCGCTGTAGTTGGGCCGAATGGTAGCGGGAAAAGTAACGTAACCGATGCAATTCGCTGGGTGCTAGGTGAACAATCTGCGAAATCTTTACGTGGAACTAAAATGGAAGACATTATTTTTCAAGGGAGTGATACACGTAAGCCTCTTAATATGGCTGAAGTGACATTGACGCTTGATAACCGTTCTGGGACCTTACCACTTGATTACATTGAAATAAGTGTGACGCGGCGCGTGTATCGCTCAGGTGAAAGTGAATTTTACATAAATAAAGAGGCTTGCAGACTGAAAGATATCGTCGATTTATTTTTAGACTCTGGCTTAGGACGTGAAGCTTTCTCAATTATTAGTCAAGGGAAAGTAGAAGAAATTTTGAGTTCAAAAGCTGAAGAACGCCGGGTCATCTTTGAAGAAGCAGCTGGGGTATTAAAGTATAAACAACGGAAGAAAAAAGCCGAGTTTAAACTTGTAGAAACAGAAGAAAACTTAAACCGAGTTGAAGATATTCTTCATGAAATTGACCAACAACGTGAACCGCTTTTAGAACAAGCAACAGTCGCAAAAGACTACTTAGCAAAGAAAGAGGCGCTTGAGGCGATTGAAAAGCAGGTGCTTTATACCGAAATTGATCAGATGCATACCGATTGGCGAGCACAACTTGATGAGATTGAACGACTTAAAGACCAAGTCGTTCAACAACAGCTTAACTTAGACCAACAGGAACAAAAAAATGATGATGTCCATCATCAGATTGATGGACTTGACCAAGAAGTACAAGCACTTCAAACGACGTTACTTGAAGTCACAGAGACACTTGAAAAACAGTCGGGTGAACAAAAATTATTATTAGAGCGTGAACGACATAGTAAAGCTTCTTTTGAAAAAATTGTTGCGGATAAAGATAAAACCAAGTGTGCCCTTGATGACGAAACACAGTCGAGACAAGCGCTTGAGGCAACTTATAGTAAGGTGCAAACGACGACACGTGATTTAAAACAAAAAATGGCTGAGATTAAAGAAAAACTCACGGTGTCTGTCGACGATCTTGATCAGCAACTGGCCGATAAAAAAAGTGATTATATCGAGCTGTTAAACGAGGAAGCGCGGCTCAAACATGCGCGAGACTCATATGAAAAAGAATATGATAATTTGTCTCTTAAGGAGTCAGACTTTAAAGCACAAGTCAGTGACAAAAAACAAGCATGTGACACCCTCCAAGAGGAAGTAGACAACTTAACGAGTGAAACGGCCAGGCGTAAAGATGTACTTGAACAGAAATCAAATGAGGCGTCAAGTTTAAAAGGTCAAGAAGATACAGCCGCAAAAGAACTTCAAGCCATGTATGATAAGCGTCGCCACGCTGAGCGTCAAATTGATCAGTTAGAATCAAAAAAAGAGATGCTAGAGGAATTAAAAGAAAGTTTTCAAGGCTTCTATCAAGGTGTTAAAGTAGTGCTTAAAGCACGCGATGCTAAAACATTAACTGGTGTTCACGGAGCGGTGATTGAACTGATTGATGTTCCACGTGAGTATCAAATGGCTTTGGAATCGGCGATGAGTGCACAATCTCAACACGTGATTGTGACAGACGAGCAAGCAGCGCGTGATGCAATTGGTTACTTAAAAAGTCACAATCAAGGGCGGGCAACATTTTATCCACTGACATCAATAAAACCACGTGCATTGCCAAGGACGTACCAAGAGCGGTTAACGAATGAAGCGGGCTTTGTCGCTGTTGCAAGTGATATCATTCATACGAGTGAACCGTATCAGCCGGTTGTGAAATATCTTCTTGGCCAAACGTTGATTGCAAAAACATTAGCAGATGCAAACAAAATCGCAAAAATTGTTGATAGAAAGTACCGAGTTGTAACACTAGAAGGAGATTTGGTCAACCCTGGTGGGTCTATGACAGGTGGTGCGATGAAACGTCAACAGTCCTCATTATTTTCACGGGAGTCTGAGTTGAAACAAGTAACAGAAAAGTTAACAGCGTTCATTACCCGTACAGACGCCTATAGCGAATCGATCAAAGCAAAAGAACAGGCCTACAAAACCCTAAAAACGGACAAGCAAGCATTAGATGACACACTGACGACAGCAAAAACACAATTGGCCGAAGTAGAAAATGAACGCAAAGCAAAAGTGCTTGAGTTAAAGCACTTAGAAGAAAGTTATCGCTACAATACAAGGTTACTACAAACATTTAATGATGACCAAAGCCAATTAAAAAACCAACGAAAGCTCTCAGAACAAAAGCTGACTGAAATAAAAGCACAGCTTGGTTCAGTAAAAGCAGCTATTGATCAATTAGAAGAAGAAAAAGCACATCATGAAACGTACCGGAAAACGTATGACCAACAGTTGCAGCAGCTTAATATTGATTACGCCGAACAGATGAAGACGCTCGAATATCAACTTGAAAAATTAACAGCGGCTAAAACTAAAGAACAGGAATTATTAGAAGCATTTCAACAATTAAAAGCAGCTGAAGCGATGCATCAAGATAAAGACATGCATGAACAGCAAAAACAGCAATTGGATGAGGCGCTTAAATCGTTAGAAAAAGAAAAAGGTACGTTGTTAGAAACCATCCAACAAAAAAGACAACAGCGGTTAAACTTACAAGCAGCACTTGAAACGAAGGAAGCAGAATTAAAAACAGAGCGCAATCAGCTGAGCGCAAAAAAAGAAACACAAACCCGGTTAGAAGTAAAAGCTAATCGTTTAGATGTCGAATTAGAAAACCGATTGAATTATCTGCAAGAAACCTATGAATTGAGCTTTGAACGCCTTAGAAGTGAAACAGAGAAAACAGAGACATTAGAAGATGATCAGTCGAAAGTCAAATTGTTAAAACGTGACATCGATGAATTAGGCGTTGTCAATCTTGGCGCCATTGACGAGTATGATCGTATTAATGAACGATTTGAATTTTTAACTAATCAAGAACAAGACTTACTTGAAGCAAAAGAAACGTTATATGATGTCATTTTCGAAATGGACACCGAGATGGAGAAACGTTTTGAAGAAACATTTAGTCAAATTAAAGTCGCCTTTAGCGAAGTTTTCCACCAGTTATTTGGCGGGGGGCATGCAGAGCTGAAATTAACCAATCCAGACGATTTACTTGGAACGGGCGTTGAAATTAAAGCGCAACCGCCTGGTAAAAAAGCACAACAATTAGCTCTACTCTCAGGAGGTGAACGCGCACTCACTGCGATCGCACTGCTGTTTAGTATCTTACGGGTGAGACCGGTACCGTTTTGTGTCCTTGATGAAGTAGAAGCTGCGCTTGATGAGGCTAATGTCGAGCGTTTTAGCCGTTACCTGAAGGATTATAGTAAGGAGACACAGTTCATTGTCATTACCCACCGGAAAGGCACAATGGAAGGCGCAGACGTCTTATACGGGGTAACGATGCAAGAGTCAGGAGTTTCCCGTTTTGTTTCAGTGAAATTAGAAGAAACGGCAGCAATTTTAAATGAAGCATAAGAAAGAAGGAGAAAAATGAGCTTTTTAAATAAATTAAAAGATAAATTCACTCAAACAAAAGAAAAAGAAGAAGTATCAGATAAATATAAAGAAGGTTTGTCAAAAACGAGACAATCGTTCTCGTCTAAACTCAATGACCTTGTTGCTAGGTATCGTAAAGTTGATGAAGAGTTTTTTGAAGACTTAGAAGAAATTTTGATTTCAGCAGATGTTGGCGTAAATACAGTCATGACATTAGTTGAAGATTTAGAAATGGAAGCGAAGCGTCAAAATATTAAAGATGCGCGCGAGCTTAAAGATGTGATTTCAGAAAAACTCGTTGAGATCTATGCGGGTGATGATTTTGAAGTGGCGTCACCTCTTAATCTACAAGAAGATGATCTAAGTGTGATACTGTTTGTTGGGGTCAATGGCGTAGGGAAAACGACATCGATAGGTAAATTAGCTTACCAGCTATCTCAAGAAGGAAAAAAAGTTTTGCTTGTCGCCGGTGATACGTTTAGAGCAGGCGCAATTCAACAACTCTCAGTCTGGGGAGAGCGTGTGGGTGTTGAGGTGATTAAACAAAGTGAAGGTAGTGACCCAGCGGCAGTCATGTATGACGGGATCCAAGCAGCGAAGTCACGCGGGGCTGACGTACTGCTTTGTGATACAGCGGGACGCTTACAAAATAAAGTGAATTTAATGAACGAGTTGAGTAAAGTTAAGCGCGTCATCGAAAGAGAAATTCCTGGGGCACCGCACGATGTACTGCTCGTCTTAGATGCAACGACCGGACAGAATGCATTAATTCAAGCGAAACAATTCCAACAAGCAACAGATGTGACCGGCATTATTTTAACAAAATTAGATGGTACCGCTAAAGGTGGCATTGTCCTTGCGATTAGAAAAGAATTAAATATTCCAGTGAAGTATGTTGGTTTGGGTGAGAAGATGACCGACCTCGAACCATTTGATCCTCAAGCGTTTGTTTACGGTCTGTTTAGTGACATGCTAACTGAGGAGTAAGGCTTGACGGACAACGCGTAATCGTCTAGTATGCTTAATGTAAAGTTTTTTTACTTAACAAGGAGTGATCAAGATGATGTTAGAAAAAACGACGCGAGTAAATTTCTTGTTAGATTTTTATCAAGCGCTTTTAACGCCGAAACAGCGGAGTTATATGGAACTATACTATTTAGAAGATTACTCCTTAGGAGAAATTTCTGATACTTTTGATGTGTCAAGACAAGCTGTCTATGATAATATTAAGCGAACAGAAAAGATGCTTGAATCGTATGAAGAACGATTACAATTATATGAAAAGTTTTTGAATCGACAAGCACTTATTCGAGCACTTGAAGGTAAAGTGACAGATGAGGCGTTATTAACCGATATTAACGCGCTAAAAGAATTGGATTAGGAGGGATTTCTCTATGGCATTTGAAGGCTTAGCAGATCGTCTGCAAAGTACAATTAAGAAAATGACCGGAAAAGGGAAAGTATCCGAACAAGATGTCAAAGAAATGGCCCGTGAGGTCCGTTTAGCACTCTTAGAAGCGGATGTTAACTTTAAAGTTGTCAAAGATTTTGTGAAGAAAATTAAAGAACGAGCAGTTGGTGTGGAGGTCATGGAAAGTTTAACGCCTGGCCAACAAGTCATTAAAATTGTTAAAGAAGAATTAACCGTACTTATGGGCGGGGAACAGAGCAAAATCGCCGTCAGTGAACGTCCGCCGACTGTGATTATGATGGTTGGTTTACAAGGGGCGGGTAAAACAACTACCTCAGGTAAATTGGGGAATTTATTGCGTAAAAAACATAACCGTAAGCCGCTACTTGTTGCTTGTGACGTTTACCGTCCAGCGGCTGTTGATCAATTAGAAACGGTCGGTAATCAACTTGGGATTCCGGTCTTTAGTCAAGGAACGGAGAAAAATCCGGTTGATATTGCTAATGAAGCGATTGAGCATGCAAAACAAGAGCATTTAGATTATGTCATCATCGATACGGCGGGTCGATTACATGTTGATGAAAACTTAATGGGTGAACTAACCCAAATTAAAGCCAACATTAATCCTGATGAAATTTTCTTAGTTGTTGATGCGATGACAGGACAAGATGCCGTGAATGTGGCCGAAACATTTGATCAAACCCTTGATATTACTGGCGTTGTCTTAACGAAACTCGATGGTGATACACGTGGTGGAGCGGCGCTATCTATTCGCGCTGTGACCGATAAACCAATTAAATTTGCGGGTATGGGTGAGAAACTTGATGAACTTGAAGCCTTTCATCCTGAGCGAATGGCTTCGCGTATTTTAGGTATGGGTGATGTGTTGTCCTTGATTGAAAAAGCACAAGACAACATTGATGAAAAGAAAGCAAAGGAATTAGAGCAAAAAATGCGTTCAGCAAGTTTTACCTTCGATGATTTTCTTGATCAGATGGATCAAGTCAAAAGCATGGGACCACTTGATGAGCTCTTAGGAATGTTACCGGGAGCTAACAAGATGAAGGGTTTAAAAAATGTTCAAATTGATGACAAGCAATTAGTGCATGTAGAAGCGATTATTCAGTCCATGACGAAAAAAGAACGACAAGACCCAAGTCTGATGAATGCTAGCCGAAAAAAACGGATTGCGAAGGGCTCTGGACGCCCAATTTCTGAAGTTAATCGTCTCTTAAAACAATTTGATGAAATGAAAAAAATGATGAAACAAATGTCTGGTGCACAAGGCGGGAAGAAGGGTAAAAAGAAAAAAGGACCTAATTTTCCGTTTATGTAATGTAAAAACACTTTACAGACGTCAAACAATCTGATAGAATCTAAACTTGTGAAAAACATTTTTAATGGAGGTGCAAAAACATGGCAGTAAAAATTCGTTTAAAGCGTATGGGTTCAAAGCGTAATCCATTTTATCGTGTAGTAGTTGCAGATGCGCGTGCGCCACGTGATGGACGTATCATCGAACAAATCGGCACATACAATCCGGTAGCAAACCCGGTTGAAGTGAAATTAGATGAAGAAAAAGCAATGAACTGGATGGCTAATGGTGCAAAACCATCAGACACTGTTCGCAATTTATTCTCTAAAGAAGGCATCATGAAAAAATTCCACGACTCAAAAAACCAAAAATAAGGTAGTGTGATCACATGGAAGCCTTGATAACATCAATCGTGACGCCACTTGTTGATCATCCAGAAGATATCCGTGTTGACACTAAAGAAGAGCACAACAAGCTTGTGTTTCATCTTACGGTCAATGATACGGATGTTGGTAAGGTGATTGGGAAGAACGGTCGTATTGCGAAATCAATTCGCACGATTGTTTATGCAGCTGGAACAGATACAAAAAAACGTATTTATCTAGACATCATGTAGAACAGGGAAAAGGGCAACCTTTCCCTGTTTTCTGCATCATGGCGCTTTTTGTATAATCACGGTGATGTGAGGATAGAATAAAAGCAAAAAAACGAAAAATAATAACGGTAGGTAAACGATTTGTTTTTTAATCTGAATAACGATCGAAGACGCGTTCTTGAGGTGAAAAAATAAATTGACGAGGTGAAGACATGACAACATATTTTAACGTTGGAAAGATTGTAAATACACACGGGATTAAAGGTGAAGTAAAAATCGTAAGAATTACAGACTTTGATGAGCGTTTTACTCCTGGCAATCGCTTATTCTTATTTAAGAAAGATAGCAATACGCCAGAAATCGTCACCATCAAATCGCACCGTCAACATAAGGGGTTCGATATGGTCTTATTTGAAGAATACAATAATATTAATGATGTAGAACCATTAAAAGAAAGTCTACTTAAGATAACAGAAGCCTATCAAACGCCGCTTGAAGAAGATGCTTATTATTATCACGAAATTTTAGGTTGTGGAGTTAAAACGACAGATGGACGTGTCCTCGGTGAGATTAAAGAAATTTTATCACCTGGTGCGAATGATGTTTGGGTTGTACAACAAACGGGCAAGAAAGATTTACTAATTCCGTATATTGAGGACGTTGTCACAGACGTTGACATCGATAAAAAGCAAATCACAATTGAACCGATGGAAGGTTTGTTGTCGGATGAAGATTGATATTTTAACCCTGTTTCCAAATATGTTTGATGGTGTGTTGCAATCATCGATTATGAAAAAAGCACAGGACAATGGAGTGTTTCAATATAATGCGATTGACTTTAGAGACTATGCTGATAATAAGCATAATAAAGTGGATGACTATCCCTATGGTGGTGGTGCAGGCATGGTATTAATGCCACAGCCGATCTTTCGGGCGGTTGAGGCGATTGAGAAAAATGAAGTTAAACCCCCGCGTGTGATTCTCATGTGTCCCCAAGGTGAACGCTACACCCAACAAAAGGCAGAAGAGTTAGCCAAGGAAGAGCATTTGATTTTCATTTGTGGCCATTATGAAGGCTATGATGAAAGAATTAGACAGCATCTTGTCACCGACGAAATATCTATTGGCGATTTTGTTTTAACTGGTGGTGAGCTCGGTGCGATGGTTGTGATTGATAGCGTTGTTAGACTGCTTCCAGACGGACTTGGAAACGAGGCCTCGGCGAAAGAAGATTCTTTTTCGACAGGTTTACTCGAACATCCTCACTATACTCGCCCAGCTGAATTCAATGGCTATGAGGTACCAGAAGTTCTTCGGTCAGGACATCACGGAAAGATTGAGGCGTGGCGAAAAAAAGAATCGCTCAGACGCACATATGTCCGTCGACCAGACTTATTAGATAACTACCCTTTATCAAAGCTTGATAAGACGCTACTGCAAGAAGTAAAAACCGAAGAAGAAACTAAACAAAAAAACAATAAAACAGACTAAACACCTTGTTTTTAGTGCGTGAATATGGTATAGTAACTGTTGGACTTGAGTGGAAGCTTAAGTGAAAACGATGTTCCGCTGTAAGAATTCTTCTTATATGAACATGAGTGGAGAAGGAGTGTATACACATGCAACAATTAATTGCAGACATTACAAAAGAACAAATTAAGGATCGCCCAGTATTCAAAGCTGGTGATACGGTTAAGGTACACGTGAAAGTAGTCGAAGGTACACGTGAACGTATCCAGGTATTTGAAGGTGTCGTTATTAAACGTCAAAACGGCGGCATTAGTGAAACTTTCACTGTGCGTAAAATTTCTTATGGTGTTGGTGTTGAACGTACTTTCCCAGTACATTCACCACGTGTCGATAAGATTGAAGTTATGCGTCGCGGTAAAGTACGTCGTGCGAAACTTTATTACCTACGTAACCTACGTGGTAAAGCTGCACGTATCAAAGAAATCCGCTAATTTAACGAAAAACGATCAAAAAAGGAGCTTGAAGTTTCAAGCTCCTTTTTTCAACGCTAAAATAACGGTCAACGGCAAACATGTGTACAAACGACCACTAAAATCAAACATGAAAATTTCATGAAAACTTAGAGAAGATCTCCCTATTATAGATGAATATTTGATACACTTAAAGTAAATGTGGACGTTTAATCGTCACTTGCGGAGTGAAAGAAAAATGAGAAAAATAATGAATCATTTGATGACGGTACTCGTAATTGTGCTCGCCGTCTATCTAATAAGAACTTTTGTATTGATGCCTATTTCTATTGATGGAGATTCAATGGAACCAACTTTACATAACCAAGATTTTTTAATGATGGAGCGGTTATCGTATTATTTTGATGAACCCGAGCGATTTGATATTGTCGTCTTTCATGCGACGAAACAAAAGGATTATATTAAACGGATTATCGGGTTACCGGGTGAGACGATTGAATATAAAGGTAATCAGTTGTATATTAATGGTAGCGAGAAAAAAGAGTATTTCTTAACTGATTTGAATGAATATACCAATGATTTTACCATTAATGATATCGAACCTGGTCGCGACCAGATACCTGAGGGGTACTACCTTGTCTTAGGGGATAACCGTAACAATTCGACAGATAGCCGGACAATTGGTCTTGTCCCTAAAGACAAAATAATCGGCCGTGCGTTTTTACGTTACTGGCCACTGGATGATTTTAATTTAGTTCGGTAAGGAGTGATAAATATGCCGATTCAATGGTTCCCAGGCCATATGGCAAAAGCAAGAAGAGAAGTGCAAGAAAAGTTAAAACTTGTAGATTTTGTGATTGAATTAGTGGATGCAAGGGCACCTTTTGCATCCGAGAATCCGATGCTAAAACAAATTCTCAATCAAAAGCCGAAAATGCGGGTATTAATGAAAAAAGATTTAGCTGACCCTAAAGTGACCCATGCGTTTATTGAGCACTTTAACGGATTGGGAGAACGTGCGATTAGTGTCGATGTCAATCGTAAAGAAGATATTAAAAAAGTTGTAGAAACGGCGAAGCTGATGGCGCATGATAAGCTGGAACGAATGCGTAGAAAAGGTATTAAGCCACGTCCAGCACGGGCGATGATTATCGGCATTCCAAATGTCGGAAAGTCGACATTGATAAACCGTTTAGCCAATAAAAAAATTGCGAAAACGGGTGACCGTCCAGGGGTCACTAAAAGTCAACAATGGATCAAGGTGAAGAAAGACTTTGAACTGCTTGATACACCTGGTATTCTTTGGCCGAAATTCGAAGATGAAGTGATTGGTTATCGGTTAGCTTGCCTTGGTACGATTAAAGACCAGATTCTCCACATGGATGATTTAGCTGTCTTTTTATTACGCTACTTAAAAGATCACTATCCAAATGTTTTAATGGAACGTTACCAAATAGAAGACATTAACCAAGACGTTATTCCGCTCTTTGATCATATTGGTCGTCTAAGAGGTGCGATTGCTCCGGGTAATCACGTCGATTATGACAAAACGGCTGAACTCATTATTCGAGACTATCGCTCAGGTAAACTCGGGTTAATATCATTAGAACGTCCAAAAGACGCATCTCACTAGGTGCGTCTTTTGTCTATCACTCTTTAAGAAATAAAATCGTTCGAAAATCATATTCACATTTGATGGGTGGATACGATATAAACAGTAAGAGAGTAGGATGTAGAATGGAAAACTCAGCTTTACACAAGGAGTCAATTCGGTCGATCAAACAACTATTGAATGAAGCACTTGATCAAGATACGCTTAAAATACTTGAACAAGATGATAGGAAAGGGGTGAAAGACTTACTGACCCGATACTATAAACGAGAGAAAAAACAAGCCCAGTTAAAAAAAGATTATCAGCTAAAGTTTAAATACGAAAAAGTAGCAAGAGCGACAGGGTATCAGTGTATAGCAGGAGTAGATGAAGTTGGCCGTGGACCACTTGCTGGTCCTGTTATTGCAGCGGCTGTCATTCTACCAGAAACGTGTGATTTAATTGGCCTAACAGACTCAAAGCAGTTATCTGAATCAAAACGAGAGTATTTTTATCAAGCGATTCAACGAGAAGCGCTTGCGATAGGGATCGGCATCGTATCAGCTGAAATAATTGATGCGATTAACATTTTAGAAGCATCAAAGCAGGCGATGTTAGAGGCCATTGATTCATTGGAGTTGATGCCTGATTATCTGTTACTTGATGCGATTGAATTAAACACAGTTACGCCGCAACAATCTTTAATTAAAGGTGATATGAAAAGTATATCCATTGCAGCGGCGAGTGTCATCGCCAAAGTCACACGGGACCGTCTCATGTCCCGTTACGATACACAGTACCCGGGCTATGATTTTTTATCTAATCAAGGCTATGGAACAAAGAAGCACCTAGAAGGGTTAAAACAGCATGGCGTCACACCGATTCACCGTCGGTCATTTGCGCCAGTCAGAGCTCATTTATGAGCGTATAAAAGGATGGTGAGAGGATGCAAGTCCAAAGTCAATATAAATCCCAAGCGTTAAAACACCAACAAGCACAGACGAAGTTAGCCTTATCAAAGGGACAAATTGTTAAAGGTACCATTGAGCAATTGCATCCCGATCAGATGGCAACGATTAAAATGGGAAATCAAAGTGTAGCCGCAAAACTTGAGGTACCTGTGGAAAAGGGGCAAAGTTACGTGTTTGAAGTCACGTCTTCTGGTGAAATACCAGAACTGAAAATGATTGAACAACAAGTGGTAAAACAGGAGGCTTCACTCGGGGCGCTACTTAAAAATATGGGGGTACCTGTGACAAAAGAAGCAGAGCAACTGTTGCGACAACTTTTATCAGAGAATATTCCAGTAAAGCCTAGTCAGTTTAAAGCGGCATTAGCTATTTATAAAGCTCATCCAGAGCCTGAGATAAAAAACGTATTAATGAGTATGGTTAAACATCAGATCCCCCTCTCAAGTGAGACAGTCACATCGTTTGCGCGGGGATTGGCAGACTCGACGAGTTTACTTGTTGATCAATTGATGCAGACTTTAAATGAGCTTGTCCCTTCAGATAAATTGACACAGTTGATGCAGCAACTGTCTATGGTGAAAACACCTGTTGCATCACCTGATTCAGCCATTTTTGCTTTAACAGATACACAAATGGAACAAATTATGGCGTTATTCAATCAAAAAGGCATCCAATTGACTCAAGGAGCAGATGTACCGAACGCTTTGAAACAGTTACTTGAAAGTCAACTTGGTGTTAATGAACAGACAGCCCAACAGTTAAAACAATGGGTTGCTCTTGAGCGACTCCCGCTTAACCAACAAGAACGACTTATGTTTTTAAAGCAAAATCAGGCACAAATAAATACCGTTTTCCCTGATATCGATGGAGCTGATTTAGGCGCCCGGCAGTCAATCAGTAAAGAAATAATTCAAGCAGTAGTAAAAGCATCGAGTGAACAGGTCGCCTTAATTCAAAAATCACCATCAGAACAAATGGTAGGAATGGAGAAATTACACACATTTCTTAAAGAGCATCCTTCGCTGTTAGAAAAAGTGACCCGGCAGTTACCGGTTAATCAGCAACAAGGACTGCAACAGTTTATGGATCGTCCAACAGCTGGAACAGCTGGAAATATTAAAGCATTCTTAACCCAATTATTTGACCAACAACTAACACAAACAGATTTTAAAGCACTCACACCACTTGTAAAAGAAACAAACTTGCTTCAAACCCTACCTGTTGAACAACAATTTTTGGTGGGTGTAAAAGATTTTCTGTTGCAATCAGGTCTAACGTATGAACAACAATTACTCGATTCAACCGACATAAGTGTCACGTTAAAACAATTATTATTAGATGTTCAACAATCATCAGAAGTAAAATTGCCGGCCATTGATCAGCTGATTCAATCACTTACAGATCAACAGTTATCAATAGTAAGACAAGATGAGCATTTTATTCATTACGGTGTTGCCTTACCAATCACAACAGGGGAAGACCAAGAAGTGTATCTAGAAATGTATGGACAAAAAGAGACGTCAGGAGAACTTAATCCAGATTACTGTCATGTCGCTTTTTACCTTACACTTGGTTCACTTGGCGAAACCATTGTAGATATGGCGGTGCAAAATCGTACCATTCAAGTGACGGTCATTAATAATCAAGAAGTGGCTAACCTTTTAGAGCCGTTGAAACCGTCACTTAAAGATGGATTAGCTCGTCTTGATTATCACTTGACCTCGCTTCATCATCGTCCGTTTAAAGATAAGGAGCCGGTAGTTAACCATCATGATGTTTATAAGAAAGCTGCGACAGACCAAAAAAGGTGGGATATGCGCGCATGAATGATCAGAAAGAAAGATCGTACCATTTAAGAAAAGCGATGGCCCTGCGCTATGATGAAACAAAAGATTTAGCACCGGTTGTCTCGGCTAAAGGTCAAGGTTACGTTGCTAATGAAATTATTAAACGGGCTCACGAAGCTGGTGTGCCGATCCAGGAAGACAAAAGTTTGGTTGAAGTGCTGGGGCAACTTGAAGTGAATGAAGCCATACCAGAAGAGTTATACTTAGCGGTTGCTGAGGTGTTTGCCTTTATTTATCAAGTAGATAAATCCAGTGGGATAACAAAGAAAAAGTAAAAATAAATAATCAAGCCTAATGAAAGAGGGTTTTTATATAAAACGCCTCTTTTTTTTATTTTAAACACAACTTTTGCTAGTTTTTAATGAACTGTTGTCGATACGAATAAAGGATTCAATCGACAGTTAAAGGACGAGTGTTTTACAATAAAAGAAAACGGTTGGAGGTGCCCTGTGGAGAACCGAGAATATATCATTTATTTATATGAAGAAATCGGATTAACCAGGCGAAAACTAGCTAGACTGATGGCATTAAATCATGACGTTCTATCAGAATCCATTGTCCAGCAACACCCTGATATTTTAATGATCTTAAAGGTAAGAGAATGTCAGGATATTTCAAGTAAAATGAGGCAAGGATTTAAAGGTTTTGTTAAGGCATTAGCTTGTCGTAAATGTAAAACATGGACGATACTAGATGAGGATTACCCGGATATATTTCGGACGATTCCAGATCCCCCGGTCGTCTTATATGGATTGGGACAAGTGCACTTAGTGAATCAGACCAACAGGCTAAGTGTGATAGGCTCACGTGAGCCGACAATTCATACCGAAAAACGGATGCAACAGTTATTGTTGCCGGTAATAAAAGACTTCGTGATTGTTTCTGGAATGGCCAAGGGGACTGACGCTCTTGCCCATCACTTAGCCATAAAAGGTGGTGGAAAGACCATTGCTGTTATTGGTAGTGGTTTTTTGTACCCTTATCCCTATGAGAATCAAGCGTTATTTACTGAGCTTGCGCACCATCATTTAATCCTCTCAGAGTATCCACCAGACAAAAAACCTGCGCGGTTTCACTTCCCTGAACGGAATCGCTTGATTAGTGCTTTAAGCTTTGGGACGTTAATCATTGAAGCAAAACTTAAAAGTGGGACGATGATTACCGCCGATCAAGCGTTAGAACAAGGACGAGTTGTAATGGTAATGCCAGGCGATATTCTGAATCCAAATACAGCAGGTTGTCATGCCTTAATTCAACAAGGTGCAAAATTGGTACAAAATACCCAAGATATTGTTGAGGAATGGCTTGAGAATAAGCGTCATTGGCAAATAATTAACCAAAAATGCAAGGAATAATAAATAAAAATCTGCCTTTTTTTAATCGTTTAGTTGACAAATGCTAATCTTCTATTTAATAATAGTGGAGATTTCACAGATATTAAAAAAACTGAAAAACGAAACCTCTTGGAGGGGAAGAAATGGCAGATTATTTAGTAATAGTAGAGTCGCCTGCAAAGGCGAAAACAATCGAACGATATTTAGGTCGTAAATACAAAGTAAAAGCATCGATGGGACACGTCATTGATTTACCGAAGTCTCAAATGGGTGTGGATTATGAAAATGACTATAAACCGAAATACATTACCATTAGAGGTAAAGGACCGGTATTAAAAGAATTAAAAACAGCGGCAAAAAAAGCAAAGAAAGTCTATCTCGCAGCCGACCCCGACCGCGAAGGGGAAGCGATTGCTTGGCATTTAGCTCACGCTTTAAACATTGATGAAGACTCAGAGTGTCGGGTCGTTTTTAATGAAATTACTAAAGACGCGATCAAGGAATCATTTAAACAGCCGCGTTCAATTAATATGAACTTAGTAAACGCCCAACAAGGACGACGGATCTTAGACCGTCTCGTTGGATATAACATTAGTCCATTACTATGGAAGAAAGTTAAAAAGGGTTTAAGTGCTGGTCGCGTTCAATCGGTCGCAGTTAAAATGATTATTGACCGTGAGAATGAGATTAAAAACTTTGAACCGGAAGAATATTGGTCAATTGATGCAAAGTTTAATAAAGATAGTGACGTATTTGATGGACAATTTTATCGCGTCGATAATAAAAAAGTTAGCTTATCAACGAAAGATGATGTTGATCAAATTTTAGCGAAGATACCAGCAAAAGAATTTGATGTTGAATCGGTGAAAAAACGCGAACGTAAGCGTAACCCGTCACTTCCATTTACAACGTCATCGCTTCAACAAGAAGCGGCACGTAAATTAAACTTTAGAGCGCGTAAGACGATGATGCTCGCCCAACAGCTCTATGAAGGAATTGATTTAGGTAAAAAAGATGGCGGGATTACAGGTTTAATTACTTATATGCGTACCGACTCTACCCGATTATCTGAAACAGCACGTAATGAAGGGCAACAATATATTGAAGATAAGTACGGGAAAGCATTCTTAGGTGCCGATCGAAAGTCCAAAAGCAAACAAAAAACGCAAGATGCGCACGAAGCCGTGCGTCCAACCAGCGCTTTTCGTACGCCTGCTTCATTAAAGTCCGTACTATCTCGTGATCAATATCGCTTATATAAACTGATTTGGGAACGATTTACCGCTAGTTTAATGGCGCCAGCAGTTATGGATACAGTAACGGTAACATTAAACCAAAACGGTATTCAGTTTAGAGCAAACGGCTCACAAATTAAATTTAAAGGGTTTATGGAAGTATATGTCGAGGGAAACGATGACAATAAAAAAGATGAAGATCGTCTTTTACCGGAGCTAGAAGAAGGTATGACGGTAAAAGCTGAAAAAATTATACCGAATCAACACTTCACTCAGCCACCTCCGCGTTACACAGAAGCGCGCTTAGTAAAGACGATGGAGGAAAAAGGCATCGGTCGACCATCAACATTTGCGCCAACATTAGATACGATTCAAAAGCGTGGCTATGTCAGTCTTGATAATAAGCGCTTTGTACCAACAGAACTCGGTGGGATTGTGATGGACTTAATTGTTGAATTTTTCCCTGAAGTCATCGATATCGATTTCACTGCTCAAATGGAACATGACCTTGACCGAATCGAAGATGGCGACATCAAGTGGGTTAAAATAATTGATGATTTCTATCAAGGCTTTGAAAAACGTTTAACAAAAGCTGAAGCTGAAATGGAGAAAATTGAAATCAAAGATGAACCCGCTGGGGAAACGTGTGAAAAATGTGGATCCGAAATGGTCTTTAAAATGGGACGGTACGGGAAATTTATGGCTTGTTCAAACTTCCCAGAATGTCGAAACACAAAACCGATTCTTAAAGAGATTGGTGTTGCTTGTCCTAAATGTAAAAAGGGGCAAATCGTTGAACGCAAGTCTAAAAAGAAACGTACCTTTTATGGCTGCGACCAATATCCAGACTGTGATTTCTTATCATGGGATAAACCAATCGAACGACCTTGTCCAAAGTGTAATGAGATGTTAGTTGAAAAGAAAGTAAAAAAAGGAACACAAATTCAATGTTCAAGTTGTGATTACAAAGAAGAACAACAATCATAATTGGTAAAAGGGTACGCCTTGTTAGGCGTACCCTTTTACAATATCCACGTGCAAAGTATCGCATAGAGTTGTCGTCAGTAAAATCACAATCATTACAATTGGTCGATTTGTGTGAAAATTCATTGACAATCAAATTAAACAACTATATAATTATCCGTTGGTAAGTAAAAACACTTGACATGGTGAAATGAGATATGGGTTGTTGATAACATAAGTATCGAAATATTAGACGATTCAGATTGTTAAAGCAATTCGGTAAATTAGTTGCTAAAAGCGAGAGAATATGATACGTTTGATTTAATCGGTTAACTGGGAGGATGTTTTGATGCAAGCATTTTCAATCTACAAAGATCAATTCAAAATGTATTTGCAAATTGAGAAAAATGCATCCGACTACACGGTAAAGGAATACTTACATGATATTGATCAACTCTTTCTATTTATGCAAAAAGAACAGATCAATGAAATGAATGAAGTGGATGACGCATGTGTTCGTCTTTTTTTAATGGATTTATATGAACAATCACTATCACGCCGGACGGTTTCGAGAAAGTTATCAGCCATCCGAACGTTTTTTAAATTCATGGAAAGGGAAGGCTATGTATCGGATAATCCGTTTATCGGCACTCGATTACCAAAGCAAGACAAAAAGTTGCCAGATTTTTTATATCAAGAAGAGTTATCACAATTATTTGATGTAAGTGATTTAGGTGATCCGTTAGGGCAAAGGGACCAAGCTTTATTAGAAATATTGTATGCAACTGGCATGCGTGTGGCAGAGTGCGAAGGTTTAAGTCTTAAAGATCTGGACTTGTCACTTAATATCGTCAAAGTATTGGGTAAAGGGAATAAAGAGCGCTATATTCCCGTTGGTTCATACGCTGAGCAAGCATTGAATCGATATATTAATGAGGGTAGACGATCATTACAACAAAACAATGAGACAGAAGCACTTTTTTTAAATGCGAGGGGAAAATCGCTGACCGCAAGAGGGATGCGATTGATCCTTAATAAATTAACAGAAAAAGCCGCGTTAACAGTGCATGTACATCCACATATGTTGCGTCATACATTTGCAACACATTTATTAAATGAAGGTGCAGATTTGCGGAGTGTACAAGAACTGTTAGGACATGCACACCTTTCTTCAACACAGCTGTATACGCATGTGACGAAAGATCGGTTAAAAGACGTCTATGATCATAGTCATCCGCGAGCGAAGAAGAAATAAATGAGGTGAAAACATGCCAGTAGAGTTTCATGCGACCACAATATTTGCTGTCCGGCATGATGGACAATGTGCGATGAGTGGTGATGGTCAAGTGACAATGGGTAATGCTGTTGTTATGAAGCACAAGGCGAAAAAAGTCAGACGTTTATTTAACGGTAAAGTACTCGCCGGATTTGCCGGTTCTGTTGCTGATGCTTTTACGTTATTTGAGAAATTTGAAGCCAATTTAGATAAGTTTGATGGAAACTTAACACGGGCCGCTGTGGAATTAGCAAAAGAGTGGCGAAGTGATAAGGCGCTGAGACAGTTGGAAGCAATGTTAATCGTTATGAATAAAGAGACGATGCTACTTGTATCAGGAACGGGTGAGGTCATTGAACCGGATGATGACGTCCTGGCGATTGGGTCTGGAGGTAATTACGCACTTGCGAGTGGGCGTAGTTTGAAACGCTATGCTAAAGATTTAAGCGCAAGAGACATTGCCCAACACGCCTTGAC
Organism: Halolactibacillus halophilus; assembly: GCF_900115605.1. Classification (GTDB taxonomy): domain Bacteria; phylum Bacillota; class Bacilli; order Bacillales; family Amphibacillaceae; genus Halolactibacillus; species Halolactibacillus halophilus. The sequence goes on along the minus strand of NZ_FOXC01000002.1, from coordinate 124,021 downwards.
AATTGCTGGTGAGATTTGTGTTTATACAAATGATCAAATCGTTATTGAAGAATTAGTGTAATAAAGAGGTGACAGAATGAAAAAAGAATACACACCGAAAGAAATTGTCAACGAACTTGACCACTATATTATAGGTCAAAATCAAGCTAAGCGTTCTGTTGCAATTGCTTTAAGAAATCGTTACCGCCGCATGCAGCTTACAACAGACTTAATTGATGAGGTGGCACCAAAAAATATTTTAATGATTGGACCAACGGGTGTCGGTAAAACAGAAATTGCCAGACGTTTAGCGAAGCTTGTTGGCGCACCGTTCATTAAAGTGGAAGCAACGAAGTTCACAGAAGTCGGTTATGTCGGTCGTGATGTTGAATCAATGATTCGTGATTTAGTGGAATCATCGATTCGTTTAGAAAAAGAAGCGCGTACTTTGCTCGTACAAGATGAGGCAGAAGCGCTTGCAAATGACCGTTTATTAGATTATTTAGCACCGACTGGTAAAAAGGGACAAAACACGATTAAAAATCCATTTGAAATGTTCTTTAATCAGCCAGATGAAACAGAAACAGACGATGAACCGACTGAAGATAAACAGCAAAAGCGTGATCAAATCAAACGGCAATTAGCTTTAGGTGAACGAGAAAATGACACTGTAACGATTGAAGTTGAAGAGCAACAACCGGGTATGTTTGATACTGGAAATAATCAAGGCATGGAGCAAATGCAAGATATGCTATCAAACATGATGCCGAAAAAAATGAAAAAGCGGAAACTTACAGTTACAGAAGCACGCGAAGTATTAAAGCAAGAGGAAGCTTTAAAGCTCATTGACCTAGATGATGTATATCAAACCGCGTGTGAGCGAGTTGAAAATGCAGGTATTGTCTTTATTGATGAGATTGATAAAGTGGCAGGTGGTCAGTCTTCAGGTGATGCCAACGTTTCACGTGAAGGTGTACAGCGTGATATTTTACCGATTATTGAAGGATCAACAGTTGTAACAAAGTATGGGCCAGTAAAAACGGATCATATATTGTTTATTGCTGCCGGTGCCTTTCATATGTCAAAGCCATCCGATTTGATTCCTGAGTTGCAAGGGCGGTTTCCGGTACGAGTAGAACTTGAAAAGCTAACGGTGAATGATTTTGTTGAAATTTTAACAGAACCTTCAAATGCTTTACTCAAGCAGTACCAAGCGCTGTTGAAAACTGAGGAAGTGACTGTCACATTTTCTGATGACGCCATCAAACGAATCGCTGAAGTAGCTTTTCATGTCAATCAAGAAACAGATAATATTGGGGCACGTCGATTGCATACAATATTAGAAAAGTTGCTAGAGGATTTATCATTTGAAGCAGATGCGATGGCTATGGTTGAAATTGAGATTACACCGCAATATGTCGATGATAAATTAGAAAAAATTGCAAAAGATAAAGACTTAAGTCAATATATTTTATAATAATGGAGGATCACTATGGAATTATTACAGCGCGCACGAAAAATTAATTCAATATTACAAGGAACAACAGGTAAGTCGGTGAACTTTAATGATGTAGCATCAACGCTACAAGAAATCATGAGCGCCAATATTTTTGTTGTTAGCCGTAAAGGTAAATTACTTGGGTTTTCAATTAATCAACAAATCGAAAATACACGTATGAAAGCGATGCTCGAAGAACGTCAATTCCCAGTGGAATACACGGAAAGTTTATTTAACCTTAAAGAAACGACGTCAAATATTGATATCGATAGTCCTTATACAGCTTTCCCAATTGAAAATAAGGATTTATTTAAAGGTGGTCTCACCACAATTGTACCGATTATTGGTGGGGGCGATCGCTTAGGTACTCTAATCTTAAGTCGCCTCAACACGGATTTTAATAATGATGATTTGCTATTAGCCGAATACGGCGCAACCGTTGTTGGAATGGAAATCTTACATGAAAAATCAGAAGAGATTGAACAAGAAGCGCGTTCCAAAGCTGTTGTGCAAATGGCAATCAGTTCATTATCATATAGCGAACTAGAAGCAATTGAACATATTTTTGCTGAGCTTGATGGAAAAGAAGGGCTACTCGTTGCTAGTAAAATTGCCGACCGGGTCGGCATTACTCGTTCAGTCATTGTCAATGCCCTGCGGAAATTAGAATCAGCTGGTGTGATTGAGTCACGTTCCTTAGGAATGAAAGGAACCTATATCAAAGTATTAAATGATAAGTTCTTAGTTGAATTACACAAATTAAAGTCTTCACAAAATTAATGTATTAATTGATTATGACAACAGAGAAGCTGTGCTTGAGATAACTTATCAAGCACAGCTTCTTTTTGTTTCAAAAAATATTGATGTCACCACTAGAGGATGAGTAATCATAGAATGGTGGCTTGACTGAAGCGATCATCTCAACCTAATTTTACAAGTCACTGTTCCATCTAAAGGTATAGGATATTAAACTCATTAGAAGGTTAATTTTTAGAAAAATATGAGAACCTTCGGCATAAAAAGTAAATATTGCATCCTTAATTTAACTTATTTTCGTAAAAAATAGTTGATTGAAGAAATATAATGCATGAGTTGAATAAAAATGATATGATAGACCTACATGTTAAAATCGCGGAAAAACATTTCCGTTTTAAGGAATATAAAAAAGGAATAGCTGTAATATTGCAAAAAAATACAGTTTCACACCCTTATAATGAGAAGTTAAAGAGTGATGAGATATAGATTAAGATACGGTGAGAAGAAAACGAAAAAAACAATGGTTCCATGGGCTTATATCTTGATAATTAACTAGGTAAAAATGAGCTTTATCTTAGTGTTTGGAAGACATTATCAAACATAGACAATCCCATTGTTTTCATCTACAATAACAAAAGGTTAGTATATAAAAGTACGTATAAGGAGAGGACTAAAATGACGTTTTTTAGTCGTACATTTGATTCACTGCAACAGGGTTTAGACTATGCAGCACTTAACAATAAAACAATCGCTAACAATATCGCTAATGTGGATACAGCGAATTACAAGGCAAGAGAAGTTGAGTTTAAATCAATCTTAGACAATGAATTAAAGACTAACATTGAAGCAAAAAGAACCCATGAAAAACATTTTACTTTTAATGAAGTAAGTAATCAGTTTAATGTAACAACGAATAAGGGGACATCTTATAACCACAATGGAAACAATGTCGATATTGATAAAGAGATGTCAAATTTGGCAACAAACCAGATTCATTACAATGCAATGATTGATCGGATGAACGGACAGTTTAATAATCTGCAGTCGGTCATTAGAGGAGGAAGCTAATTATGTCTATCTTTAATGGGATGAATATAAGTAGTTCAGCACTTACCGCTCAGCGGCTTAGGATGGATACCGTCTCTGCGAATATCGCTAATGCTGACTCTACGAGAGCACGGATAAATGAAGATGGCGAGTTTGAACCGTATCGACGGAAAATCGTTAATTTTCACAGTGATTCATCTAGCTTTAGAGATCAATTTTCTAAAATCAAAGGTGATGAGAATAAAAGTGTGAATGGTGTTAAAGTCGCAAGTATTACAGAAGATGATGCGCCGTTTGTGACGGTCTATAATCCAAATCATCCAGATGCGGATGAGGCGGGTTATGTCCAAATGCCCAATGTCGACCCACTACAAGAAATGGTAGACTTAATGAGTGCAACCCGCTCTTACGAAGCAAATGTTACCGCATTTAATGCGACAAAAGGGATGCTTATGAAAGCATTAGAAATTGGTAAGTAGTAAAGGAGGTTAATAATTATGATTCAAACGAACTTCATCCAACCTATGACAACTCCTACAATAAAGTCACAAGCAGGCACTGAATCAAAGGCTAATAGCGCAACATTCAAAAATATGTTGACAGATGCTTTAAATGATGTGAATCAATTACAACTCGATTCGCAAGCGAAAACGGAACAGTTAGTGAATGGTGAAATTAATGACCTTCACGATGTTATGATTACCGCTCAAAAAGCTTCGGTCGGACTTAATTTGGCTGTTGAAGTTCAGAGTAAGGTTATTACCGCTTATAATGAAATGATGCGGATGCAACTTTAATTTATAAGTGATTTTTATTGGTATGGAGGCGCAGAATGAAAGAGAAATTACAACAATTCAAAGAAACAATCGAAAACTTCTGGCGTCAACGTTCAAAGAAGCAACAAGGCTTGATAATTTCGTCAGTCGTCTTGTTTTTGATTATCGTCATTGGCGGAACAATATTCTTTTCGCGTACACCGATGGTGCAGCTTTATTCAGGTTTATCAGCAGAAGAAGCTGGGCAAGTGAAGGTAGAATTAGATACACGTGGAATTGAGCACGAAGTCCGTGATGGTGGAACAACCATTTATGTGCCCAAAGGTCAAGCGGAGGGTCTACTTGTAGAACTTGCTGCTCAAGGTATTCCAGACTCTGGTCAAATTGACTATGGGTTCTTTAGTGCGAATACTTCTTGGGGTGTGACGGATAATGAATTTGGCATGATTAAACTGGATGCGATGCAATCTGAGTTGGGGAATTTATTATCTGGATTTTCCGGTATCAATCAAGCAAATGTGATGATCAATTTACCAGAAGAATCCGTATTTATTACGGAACAGACAGATTCAACATCTGTCGCGATTAATTTAACCCTTGAGCCAGGGCATCAATTTAATAACGAACAAGTACGGGCACTTCATCACCTTGTTGAAAAAGCTGTTCCGAATCTTACTACTGATAATATCGTCATTATGGACCAATACTTTAACTATTATAATCTAGATAATGAAAATATTAATTCGACATCTGATGTTTTTGCTCAACAACAATCAATTAAAAAAGAAATTGAACGTGACTTGCAACAACGCGTGCAACAAATGTTGTCTGTCATGATTGGCCCAGAAAAAGTTATCGCAACCGTTACGGCGGACTTAGACTTCACGCAAGAAAATCGCGTGGAACAACTCGTAGAACCAGTCGATGAAGAGGCGATGAAAGGTATTCCGATCAGTTTAGAGACAATACGTGAGTCTTATGAAGGCGAAGGAGCACTTGATGAGGCAGCAGCTGGTACCGGTGAAGAGGATGTAACCGAATATCCTGTTGGTGATGGAAGTGGTGTTGGTGAATATGAATTGGAACAAGACACGATTAATTACGAATTTAACCGCATTCAAAGGGAAATTAGCGAAAGTCCTTACCGGCTAAGAGATTTAGGTATTCAAGTTGCGGTTGATAATACAAAAGTAACAACGGATGAAGAAGGTAACTTGGAATTATTATCAGCGGAAGAACAACAACAGGTGCAAGCAAGTGTGCAGTCAATCCTCGATTCAATTATTGCGACATCGATTGATGGTAATATCGCAGATATTAACCCGGCAGAGAAAACCTCAATTGTTTTTCAAACATTTAACGGTATTTCACGAGAAACCGATGAGGGAGGCTTTAACTTGCCAATCTGGGCTTATGTAGCGATTGGCGTTGTATTATTAGCACTTATTGCGGTTATCGTCATCTTACTACTTAGAAAATCTAAACAATCACCTGTTAGTGAAGAAGAGATGTATATGTCTGAAGCAGATAGAGTTACAGAAATACCAGGAATTGAGGAACCAGAAGATACAGAAAGCTCTATTAAACGTAAACAACTAGAGAAAATGGCGACAGAGAAACCGGATGATTTTGCGAAATTACTCCGCAGCTGGATTTCTGAGGATTAGGGGGAGTCGAAGTGGCGAAACAACAGGAATTAACAGGTAGACAAAAAGCAGCGATCCTTCTTATCTCACTCGGACCAGATGTATCTGCTCAAGTCTATAAACATTTAACTGAAGAAGAAATTGAAAAATTAACACTTGAAATTTCAGGTGTTAAAAAAGTTGAAAACACTCAAAAAGAAGAAGTGCTCGAACAATTTCATCAAATTGCACTGGCGCAAGATTATATCGCCCAAGGCGGAATTGCTTATGCGAAAACAGTTTTAGAAAAGGCAATCGGTGCAGAGCAAGCACAAGCGGTCATTGGACGGCTAACCTCTTCTTTACAAGTAAAACCATTTGATTTCGCGCGGAAAACAGATCCGAATCAAATATTAAATTTTATTCAGGGAGAACATCCACAAACAATTGCGCTCGTTTTATCCTATTTAGACAACGAACAGGCTGGGCAGATTTTATCTGAATTACCTCAGGAAATGCAGGCAGATATCGCAAAACGGATTGCCTTAATGGATTCTACATCACCGGAAATTATCTATGAGGTGGAACGTATTTTAGAACAGAAATTATCATCAACGGTTACGCAAGATTATACACAAACCGGCGGGATCCAGGCTGTTGTTGAAGTACTAAACGGAGTCGATCGTTCAACAGAACGTACGATTCTTGATTCATTAGAAATACAAGACCCAGAACTAGCTGAAGAGATTAAAAAGCGGATGTTTGTCTTTGAAGATATTGTGACACTTGATAATCGTGCAATCCAACGCGTCATTCGAGAAGTTGAAAATGATGACTTACGTCTAGCACTTAAGGTTGCAAGTGAAGAGGTGCAGGAAGTTGTCTTTAGTAATATGTCATCACGTATGGCTGAAACATTTAAAGAAGAAATGGAGTTTATGGGACCTGTTCGTCTAAAAGATGTTGAAGAAGCACAAACGCGCATTGTCGCCTCGATTCGTCGACTCGAAGAAGTAGGTGAAATTGTGATTGCACGTGGTGGAGGAGATGATATTATTGTCTGATTTTAAACCACTTAAAGCTCGCGAAATAAAATTAAAACCAATTCAATTTAAAGTTGAGGAACCTGAACAGATTGGTGACTCTCCATCAGAAGTGGATGAATCACTTTCAGACCTTGAACAGTTAGAGCAAAAAAAAGCGCATCTAAATGATGAACTAAACCAATTAAAGCAAGAGCTAACAAAAGTCCATCAGCAAATTGAAGCAGATAGACAACAAGCAGAACAAGACATCAACCAAAAAAAGCAGGACTGGCAGCTTGAAAAAGAAACCTTAATTGAGTCGGCCAAAAACGAAGGTTATCAGGCTGGACACGAAACCGGTGAACAAGCGGCTTTAGCTGATTTTAGTTCGCGAATTGAAAAAGCAAATGAGATTATTCATCAAGCTGAACAAGAGAGAGAAATCATTATTGATAAGGCGCACGCTGATATTGTAGAACTGGCTATGGTGGTTGCGAAAAAAGTTGTTTTTGATGCAGTAATGTCAAATGATGCTTTATTGCCGATTGTGAAAACAGCTATTAAAGACTATCACGATCAAACAATTATTCGTATTCGAACGAGTATTCAAGATTTCGATTTGATTCATTCACAAACTGATGAACTGACACGAGTGCTTAATGATGGAGTGATGCTGTCAGTGCTACCTGATGATAAATTACCGATTGGTGGCTGTGTAATTGAGACACCAAGTGGACAATTAGATGTTAGTGTTGATCGCCAATTAGAAAAAATTCATGAAGCATTAACCGAAACAATGGAGGAGATGCCACGTGGACATTAATCAACTCGTTGACGTGATTGATAAGACAGAGACGTATACGCATTTTGGCAAAGTGAAGCGCGTTGTAGGTCTCATGATTGAATCAACCGGCCCTGAAGTGAAAATGGGAGAAGTGTGTTTCATTCATACGTCAAACTATGACAAAATCATGGCCGAAGTCGTTGGATTTAATGATGCTGTCGTTGTCCTCATGCCTTATACTGAGATCAATGATATTGGACCAGGTAGTTTAGTAGAAGCAACTCGGAAGCCGTTAACGGTAAAAGTGGGGCAACGGCTCGTTGGTAAAGTTGTTGATGCTGTAGGTTTACCGTTAGATGATTCGGAGTTGCCGTCAGGTCTGTTGGCGATGAATACGGAACAATCTCCACCTAATCCGTTAAAGCGTCCAAGGATTTTAGAACCAATTGAAATTGGAGTTAAAACGATTGATACATTGCTTACGGTAGGCAAAGGACAACGAATCGGTATTTTTGCTGGTAGTGGTGTAGGAAAGAGTACACTCCTTGGCATGATTGCCCGTAATAGTGAGGCGGATATCAATGTTATAGCGCTAATTGGTGAGCGGGGGCGAGAAGTAAGAGAATTTATTGAAAAAGACCTTGGGCCAGCAGGTTTAAAAAAATCTGTTGTCGTTGTTGCAACATCAGACCAACCGGCTTTGATGAGAATTAAAGGCGCTTATACCGCAACATCAATCGCTGAGTATTTTAGAGATAGAGGCTACAATGTCAACTTAATGATGGATTCTGTTACAAGGGTGGCAATGGCACAGCGCGAAGTAGGTTTAGCGACAGGTGAACCACCGACAACAAAAGGTTATCCACCTTCTGTATTTGCTATTTTACCCAAGCTATTAGAAAGAACGGGGACGAGTGATTTAGGGACGATTACAGCTTTTTACACGGTACTTGTTGATGGAGATGATTTAAACGACCCCATTGCTGATACAACCCGAGGGATTTTAGACGGTCACTTTGTGTTAGATCGTAAATTGGCCGAACGGGGTCAATACCCTGCACTAAATGTACTCAAATCTATTAGTCGAGTTATGCCACAAATTACGACAGAGAAAGAACAGAAACTCGCTAATGAGTTGCGTAGCTATCTCGCAAGTTACGAAGAAAACTATGAGCTGATTCAAATCGGCGCGTATAAGCGGGGGTCCAATCCACAAGTTGACCGTGCGATTCAACTGCATCCGAAAATTATCAATTTCTTAAAACAAGGAATTGAAGATAATTGTCATCGAGAGACGGCGATCGATCAGGTGGAATCCTTACTATATGGGGGGTAATATCAGATGACTAATGTCCAAGCATTCGAAAAAATTTTACATCACCAAGAAAACCTTAAAAACGAAGCTCAGCTTGAATATAAGTCTGCCGTGACCGATTTTGAAACAGTTGCTGAAGAACTGTTTCAACTTTTAAAACAAAAAGAAACAATTGAAGATAAATATCAACAAGCCCTTCATACATCGGGTTCAGTTACAACACTTGTGTCTCATCATACATATTTGCAACAACTTAAAAAGCAGATCTTACATGTTGAAGCTACGGTGAATGAAAAACGCTCAATTATGGAAGATAAGCGCTCATTGTTGACAGATCAGTACGTTGAAGTGAAAAAGTTCGAAAAAATTATTGATCATAAATGGGAAGTAATTAAATTAAAAGAAAAAGAATCAGAGAGCAAAATGTTAGATGAAGCGTCCATTAGACAATATTATAATCATGGGGATCGGTGAAATTATGGCGAAAAAACAAACAGAAAAAAAGAAAAAAAGTTGGCTAAGTTATTTACTTTTAGCTGTGATTCCGCTGATTTTGTCTGTGACAATTATTTATATTGTTCTATCGCTCTTGGGAATGGAACCAGTGAAAAACACTAAGAGTTTTCTTAACCGTGTGCCCGGAGTGGAAAAACTGATTACGACTGAAGATGAAATGAATTTACAATCAATGGAAGCAAAATATTTAGCCCAAATTGGTGATTATCAATCTCAAATTAATCGCTTAATAATGGAGTCATCAGAAAAAGATGATGAAATTGAAGCATTAGAACGAGACATTGTTGACTTAAACAATCAATTAGCTGAATATCAGTCTCAAATTGTAAGTCAAAATGAGCAGCAGGCGCGTTTGGAAGAAATCGTGTCGACCTATACTGATATGGAACCTGAAAGTGCTGCTCGTATTTTGTCTGAGACAACAACGACGATTGCCGTTGATATTCTAAGTGGGGTACCATCAGAAACGCGCAGTGAGATTCTTTCCTTTATGGAAGCTGAAAAAGCAGCAGAATTAACCGAGCTGTTATATGAGTAGTTACTAAAGTGAATGACATAATATGTGAAGGGGGGTGAAACAATGAATACGATGGATATGTTATTTAAACAAGTGACTCAAAGTTTACCTAAGCAATCAAGTAATGCGACAAGTCAAATGAGTAAGCGACAGACGGAAGGTTTTAAACAAACGTTGGCTAAGTCTTCCTCGCCATCATTAACTAATGACCAACCGACGTTATCTCAGAAGATTTCTGGAAATGAAAGTGGATTAAATATTCGATCAGTTGTTCAACAATTGACGCAACAATCAGAAGGTAATGCATCAGTATCATTAATACCGAATATTGATACAACTGAATTAAAAGAAGTAGATATCCAAGCTATGTTGTCTGTGCTAGGGAAATTGAGCGAAGAAATTAAAACATTGTTAAAAGATTTAGGAATAAAATTAGATGAAGGTATCGACTTTGAACAACTATCTGAACAAGATTTGGCTCAACTTAGCGCATTAGTTCAACTTCAACCTGTGCTAGAACAAGTAACGCCACTGTTGAAAGAATTAAGTGCAGGGACATTAGGAAATAAAGATTGGATGACGTTGTTGCAAGATTTCCAAACATTACCGAAAGATTTAAGTCAAGCCTTATCCAGTAAACTCTTAACGGAAGACAATCAATTGTTATTAAAAGAGATGCTGACAAAATTCCAATCTCGTATGGCGCTAAGTGAAAAAGGTTACGCGACCCATAGTAAAGTCACAACTGAAGATATTTCAAAATGGTTATCGCAAGCACTTGAACGCCAATCAGGTAAATCACAACCAACCTTTGGTGAAGCCTTTGCTTCTTCAAAAGGTACGCAATCGTTAGAACAATTGACGATTCACTTAAGTCAATCGGCGGCCTCAAATCAACAAACGCTCAATCAAGAACTAATTCAACAGTTTGAAGCTGTTCTTCAAAAGATGCAAGTCGGAAAAAATCTGTTAGGGCAGCAACAAGTGAAATTGCAGTTAAACCCAAATAATTTGGGGCAGATTTCGGTTGAAATGATGGAGATCGATGGTGAAATGTTTGTAAAACTGATTGCCTCTTCAAGTATGGCAAAAGAAGCGTTAGAAGCAAATATGAAAGAACTTCGACACATGTTCTCACCGCATCAAGTGATTGTGGAACAAGAAGAACAAGTAGCTGCGACGAGCGCGCCTGAACTACTTGATTATCAAGATCAAGAAGATCAATCGCACAATGGAGATGAGCCTGTTTTTTATTCAGAAGATGAAGAGGAAGCTGAGTTAAGTTTTAGTGATATTTTAAATCAGGAAGGGGTGTCATAATGAAAATTGATCCTTCATATTATTTAAGTAATCAAACAAGAGAAGCGCCAAGTGGCGATCTAGGTAAAGATGAGTTTTTAAAATTATTAATGGCTCAAATCAAAAATCAAGACCCACTTGATCCAATGGATGATAAAGAATTCATCTCGCAAATGACGACTTTTTCATCTCTGGAACAAATGATGAACATGAATGATTCCATTCAACAGTTAGTTAGGAATCAATCGGTATCACCTGTCATTCAGTATAGCCATATGATTGGAAAAGAAGTGAGCTATTATAAACTTGATGAAGAATCAGGTGACATTTTAGAACCAAAAGAAATCGTCACAAGTCAAGTGAAAGCAATCTCTGAAAAAGAAGGCTTTGCGGTCATTGAATTAATTAATGATCAAAAAATATATACCGATGAAGTGTTACGAGTAACAACACCGGAGACATCAGAATAGGAGGGTGTTATGGGGATAGAAATTAATCCACTACCTAAACAGGCCATGTTGCCCTCATCAAAACAAACAATCGCAAAACCAATGCAGGCGTTTCAGTCCATTTTAAATCAGAAGAAATCAAATTTGACGCTGACTAAGCATGCAGAGGAACGCATGGTTGAGCGCAACATTGTTATGAACGAATCAAAATGGCAGTCAATCGCCACTCAAGTAGAAAATGCCAAAGCAAAAGGGATTACTGATTCACTTGTCCTTACGGATGAAGCAGCCCTTGTTGTGAGTGCGAAGAATCAAACGGTTATAACGATGATGAACCGTCAAGAAGCAACCGAGAAGATTTTCACAAATATAAACGGAACAATCATAATTGATTAATGCTGGACCCAGACTGGGAGGCATGTGTGTCTACTGACTGATAGAGGTAGATACAAGAAGGAGGAACTAACTATGTTAAGATCAATGTACTCAGGAATCGCAGGTATGCGTGGATTCCAAACCAAACTTGACGTTGTAGGTAACAATATTGCGAACGTTAATACGTCTGGTTATAAAAAAGCACGAACAACTTTCCAAGATATGATGAGTCAAACAACCGCAGGGGCTTCAGCACCAACAGACATTCGTGGTGGTATTAACCCGATGCAAGTTGGTTTAGGTTCACAACTTGGCTCCATTGATAATATTCACACCCAAGGTAACCGCCAAACAACTAATCGAGTACTTGATATGGCGCTCGAAGGTGATGGAATGTTTATTTTCGGAACTGGCATTGAAGCAGATGGTGGTGAGGGTCAAATTACAGAGGTAGATGTTAATAATTTAAACCTTCAGTATTCACGCGCGGGTAATATGTACCTTGATGAAGATGGATATATCGTGAATGCTAATGGGCAATACTTAATTGGTCAGCAGAATGCAGGAGAAACAGATTCACGTTATTTACGCATTCCAGAGGGTGCTGCCAGTTTTAGTATTCAAGGGAATGGTGTTGTTAATTATATAAATGAAGATGGGGGTACAGAAGTTGCAGGGCAAATCGTTCTTGCGAAATTCTCGAATCCAGGTGGTTTAGATAAGGTTGGTGGTAATATGTTCCGATCTTCGGTAAACGATGGTATGATAGTGACTGGTACTGGTGCACCAGTTTTAAACGAACCTGAATCAAATGGTACAGCAGCTGTTGTCTCTGGTGCACTCGAAATGTCAAACGTCGACTTAGCTGAAGAGTTCACTGAAATGATTACGGCACAACGTGGCTTCCAGGCGAATACACGGATTATTACAACATCAGATGAAATCCTACAAGAACTTGTGAATCTAAAACGATAGGAGGAAGGAGTAAGCTCTCGGGCTTACTCCCCACTTAATTATGATTACAGTGACTAATTTTAAAGGTGGCACATTTACACTTAATGCAATGTATATCGAGAAAGTTGAAGCGTTACCTGATACGACGATTACACTCGTAAATGGTAAAAAATATTTTGTCAAAGAAACTGAAGCTGAGGTGAGTAAGCTGTCGCAGAGCTTTTATAAGAAAATTGGTATGTTTCCTTGGCACCAACAGGTAGGTGAAGTAAATGGCAAGTAAAGTTTTTAAAAAAATTATTATTGGACTTGTATTAGTATCTATTATAGGTATGGCTGCCATCATCTATATGCTTATAAATCAAGATGATCCTAATCGTGAGTTAACAATTGATGAACAGATTGAATACTCTTATATGACGGAATCGATTAACATTGATTTAGCTGATAATCGTTATGCGCAACTGCAATTTAGCTTCATCACGAACAGTGAAGATGCTAAAGTGGAAGTGGAAAAACGTATGTTTCAGTTTAAGAACATATTGATTAAACAAACAGTAGAGATGGAGTCATCCGTGTTACAAAATGATTTATCAGGATTTGAGAACCGCTTAAAAGACGAAATGAATGTGTTAATGGAAGAAGGGGAAATTACGGACATCTATTTAATTAGTAAGATTGTTCAGTAGTTGCGACTCCGAACCGGAGGTGAGTTTATGGCAGATGAGGTTTTATCCCAAAATGAGATAGACGCTTTACTATCGGCATTATCCTCAGGGGAAATGGATGCTAACCAATTAAAAGAAGAAGAGAAAGAAAAGAAGATCAGAAGTTATGACTTTAAACGAGCACTTAGATTTTCAAAAGATCAAGTGCGAAGTTTATCGAGAATCCATGAAAATTATGCGCGGATGTTGACAACATATTTTTCAGCACAGTTGCGAAATTATGTGCATATTTCGGTCGCTTCCGTCGATCAAATACCTTACGAAGAATTTATACGTTCAATTCCAACAATGACCGTGTTAAATATCTATAGTATGGAGCCACTTGAAGGTAGAATTATTTTTGAAATTAATCCAAATGTAGCTTATGCGATGTTAGACCGTATCTTGGGTGGTCGGGGAACAAGTTTGAATAAAATAGAGAGCTTAACCGAAATTGAATCAACGATTATGTCTAATTTATTTGAAAAATCACTCGACAACTTGCAAGAAGCTTGGGCAAGTGTTATTGATATTGACCCAATGCTTGAGGAGTTTGAGGTGAATCCGCAATTCTTACAGCTGGTCTCACCAAATGAAACGGTCATTGTCGTCTCATTAAATACAACAATCGGTGAAACAAGCGGCATGATTAATATATGTATTCCGCATGTCGTCTTGGAGCCAATTATTCCGAGGTTATCTGTTCATTACTGGATGCAGAATGAAGCACAAAAAGAACGGAAACCTGGTGAATATGAAAAATTAACAAAAAATATTTCATCAACGGAACTTGAACTCAGTGTGGTGTTAGGTGAAACACTTATTACCATTGATGATTTACTTGAATTAAGTAAGGGCGATGTATTAAAGTTAAATCAATCGATTGAAGAGCCTTTAATTATGCAGTCAAGTGAGGAACCATTGTTTTATGTGCAGCCTGGTAGCCAGAAAAATAACGTTGCTGTGCAGGTGATTGATGAAATTGAAGGAGGGTCTTCCGATGATGAGTGATGGTATGTTATCACAAGACGAAATTGATGCGCTACTAAACGGTACATCAGATGAAGAGGAAATAGTTGAAAATGAAACGATAGAAGAAGAGTCTGAAGATACGTCTAGTATTCTTTCAGATGTTGAAATTGATGCATTAGGTGAAATTGGTAATATTTCATTTGGTAGTTCAGCAACAACACTTGCAACGCTATTAAATCAAAAAGTCGACATCACGACACCCGGGATTTCAATTGTGAAGCGCAATGAATTAGAACAAGAATTTCCACATCCTCATGTCGGCGTAGAGGTTAAGTATACTGAAGGGTTTGAAGGCGACAATTTATTTATATTAAAATCAAGTGATGCGTCAATCATTGCAGATCTAATGCTTGGTGGAGACGGTTCTAATATTGAAGCAGAGCTTAATGAAATTCATATGAGTGCTGTTCAAGAAGCAATGAATCAAATGATGGGAACGGCAGCGACAAGTATGTCAACAATGTTCTCAAAACGGATCGATATTTCCCCACCACAAACCGTCATGTTAGAAGTAGGAACAGAAGAAAGTGATAAATACATTCCTGATGATGAATATATCATTAAAGTGTCCTTTCAATTAAAGATTGGTACGTTGATTGATTCGAAAATTATGCAACTTTTACCGCCATCTTTTGCTAAAGCTATGGTTGGTGAGTTGTTAAATGGTCCAACAGAAGAGCCGCCACAAACGGTACCAACTCAAGAAGCGCCGCAAGCTTCACCTGAACCACAACAACAGGTTCAACAACCGAATATGACTCAACAGGCACCACAACAACAAGTTCAACAACCGCGTCAACCTAGAAATATGGGTGAACCGATGGCTAATCAGCAAAATGTTGAGCAAGCAAGTTTTCAAGCGTTTGAACCAATTCAATTACCGGAACATGAAAAACGCAATCTCGATATGTTATTAGATATTCCGCTTCAAGTGACCGTTGAACTTGGTCGAACAAAACGCGCGGTAAAAGACATTTTAGAATTATCAACAGGGTCGATTTTGGAACTTGATAAACTCGCGGGTGAACCCGTTGATATTCATGTCAACAACAAACTCATTGCTCAAGGTGAAGTTGTCGTTATTGATGAAAACTTTGGTGTGAGGGTAACAGAAATAATCAGTCAAAGTGATCGACTTAAAAAACTAAAATAACAACGGATACATTTTAGGAGGAAACAACCATGGCAAATACAGTATTAATCGTAGACGATGCAGCATTTATGAGAATGATGATTAAAGATATTTTATCAAAAAACGGCTTTGATGTTGTAGGAGAAGCTGAAAATGGTCAAGTCGCTGTTGAAAAATATGCTGAACTAACACCAGATCTTGTGACAATGGATATCACGATGCCAGAAAAAGACGGCATTCAAGCACTAAAAGAAATTAAAGCACAGAACCCAAATGCGACCATCATTATGTGTTCAGCAATGGGGCAGCAGGCAATGGTGATCGATGCGATACAGGCGGGAGCGAAAGACTTTATTGTTAAACCATTTCAAGCAGACCGTGTGTTAGAGGCCATCAATAAAGCATTAGGGTAAAATGATGAAACGTTGGATAAGTCTTAGTTTTATTATGTTTATCTGCTTGTTTCCGCAAACGGTATTGGCAGAGGATGATAACGGATCTGTTCTCGATGCCTATCGTCAGTCATCGACAGATGAGGCTGATATAAGTGAAACAGAACCAAATGTAGAAATCACTGACCAATCGGAACAACCGGTAGAATCAGAGCCGAGTTTATTTGAAGGCGATAACGAAGAAGTGAGCTTTTGGGGTTTAGTGATTCGATTTCTGTTAGCTCTTACCCTTGTCGTTGTACTTATTTACGTCTTACTTAAACTGATGAATAAATTCACTTCAAAGCAAGGACAATTAAACAACCTTGAAAACCTTGGCGGGGTGTCTGTTGGAATGAATAAATCAGTTCAGCTTGTAAAAGTTGGAACAAAAGTGTACTTACTCGGTGTTGGCGATACGGTTGAGTTGTTAACAGAGATAACCGATCAAACCTTTATCGACCAGCTCACAAGTAATAATCAAGTACCCGGGGCTGATCTCTTTTCTAAAGTGACGCAGTCATTTCAACAAAAGCAATCAAAAAGCGATGACAACTCTTCACCAAATATGAATGGAAATGATTCGTTTTCAACTTTATTTAAGGGTGAACTAGAACAGATGAAACAAAAGCAGGCAAAGATTAGACAAGACATTAAGGGGCATGATTTGAATGAATGAATTTATTGACATCTTTAGTTCGAGTGACCCTGAGAATGTCGCAACCTCTGTTCAGTTATTACTATTACTAACGGTATTTTCACTGGCACCTGGAATTTTAATTTTAATGACCAGCTTTACTCGAATCATCATTGTTCTATCATTCACTCGTACGTCACTAGCAACTCAACAAATGCCACCAAACCAATTACTTGTAGGACTTGCGCTGTTTATGACCTTTTTTATTATGGCTCCAACATTTTCTGATATTAACGAACAAGCGTTGACGCCTTTACTAGATGAAGAAATTAATATTGAAGAAGCATATGAGCGGGCAAGTACGCCGATTAAGTTATTTATGGCAGACCATACTCGTGAACGTGACTTGGCATTGTTTTTAAATTATGTTGAGTCACCGGAGTTCGATACCATTGAGGAGATTCCGTTAACTGCGCTAGTGCCAGCCTTTGCGATTAGTGAGTTGAAAACGGCATTTACAATGGGCTTTATGATCTTTATTCCATTCCTCGTCATTGATATGACGGTGGCTAGTGTATTAATGTCCATGGGGATGATGATGTTACCACCGGTTATGATTTCACTACCATTTAAGGTCCTCCTATTTGTCTTAGTGGACGGTTGGTATCTAATTTCAGAAGCGCTATTATCAAGTTTTAATTAGAAAGAGGCGAAAGTATGAGTGGAGAACTAGTTATATCTTTAGCTGAGCGGGGAATTACTACTGTTCTAATGGTCGCAGGCCCTTTGCTTATTTTAGCGCTGGTCGTCGGTCTTCTCGTCAGTATATTTCAAGCAACAACACAAATCCAAGAGCAAACTTTAGCCTTTATTCCAAAGATTGTCGCTGTTTTATTTGGTTTAGTTATTTTTGGGCCATGGATGCTGACACAAGTTGTTCAGTTTACGACAGAAATATTTCAAAATCTTACAACGGTTATTAGATAACAATGCTATCTGTTATTAATCTCGACTATGTGACCGTTTATTTATTAGTCTTTGGACGGCTCGCAGGATTCTTCGTGACGTTGCCGATTTTTTCATATCGTAATATCCCAACCCAATTTAAAATCGGGTTTGCGGCTTTTGTGAGTTTAATGATTATGTTTACATTGGACATACCAGTGATTGCTCTTGATTTAACATTTGTTTTTTTGCTTGTAAAAGAAGTAATTATCGGCTTAATTATTGGGTTTGTAGCGAATATTATTATGACGGCGATTCAAATTGCAGGTAACTTCATTGATTTTCAAATGGGTTTTGCGATTGCGAATGTGATTGACCCACAAACAGGCGCACAAGGACCGGTTATTGGTCAATATTTATATATCTTGGCTCTTATGTTTTTGCTTGCTGTTGACGGTCATCATCTCTTGATCCAAGGTGCTATTCACAGTTTTGATGTCATTGATGTTGACCAACTCATTGATTTAGGGCAAGACTCATTGTTAATTACTGCGATTAATATGTTTAATCAACTCTTCTTAATTGCCTTCCAAATGGCGATACCGATTGTAGGGACGTTATTTTTAGTTGATGTGACCTTAGGTATCATCGCGCGGACAGTACCACAATTAAATGTCTTTGTTGTTGGTATTCCACTAAAGATTGGTGTGTCATTGTTTGTTTTGAGTCTGTTTATGATGGCGTATATTGATTTAGTGAAACGACTCGTCCATTATGTGATTGAAATGATGGAAATGCTCATGCGGATCCTTGGAGGTTAAATATGATGACATACTTACAACTTGATCTCCAATTTTTCTCTGGTGAAAAGACAGAAAAAGCAACACCAAAGAAACGAGAAGACACTAGAAAAAAAGGCCAAGTAGCGAAAAGTCAAGATATTAACACGGCCGTTGCGTTGTTTTTAATCTTTTTAACTTTTATGT
The DNA here is from genome assembly GCF_900115605.1 of Halolactibacillus halophilus. Classification (GTDB taxonomy): domain Bacteria; phylum Bacillota; class Bacilli; order Bacillales; family Amphibacillaceae; genus Halolactibacillus; species Halolactibacillus halophilus. The sequence goes on along the minus strand of NZ_FOXC01000002.1, from coordinate 105,236 downwards.
TGCTCGGTTCGTTCTGGAAAATGCGATTAACCAATCTCTTAACTAAAGTATTCTCAGAATATACACAGTGGACGCTAACGTTTGATTCGATTCAATTGATTATTGTCGAAGTGTTAGGGTATGTTGGTCTAACAATTGCCCCAGTTTTAGGTGTTGCTATGATAAGTGGCGTGGCCAGTAACTTAGCGCAAATTGGCTTTTTATTCACGACAGAACCACTAAACTTTAAGTTAGATAAAATTAACCCAATTTCGGGATTTAAACGATTATTTTCTCCTCGTGCTTTAGTTGAACTAGTCAAGTCGCTACTAAAGATTAGCTTTGTGGCAGCGGTGACGTTTACCGTTGTTTGGATGAGAAAAGATGAGGTCTTTATGTTAGCTTTTAAAGACTTAGATATTGCACTAGCCTTTTTTGGTGAAACCACGATTTTTATTGGTATTGCCGGGGCTATTAGTTTGTTTATCATTGGTGTATTAGATTATATATATCAACGGTTTGATTATGAGAAAAATATTCGCATGTCTAAACAAGATATTAAAGACGAATATAAAAATATTGAAGGGGACCCGCAAATTAAATCGAAAATTAAAGAGCGGCAGCGTCAGATGGCGATGAGCCGGATGATGAGTGAAGTTCCTGAAGCCGATGTCATTATTACTAACCCAACCCACTATGCGGTAGCCATTAAGTATGATGAAACAAATGGTACTCACGAAGCACCGTTTGTTGTGGCAAAAGGGGTTGATTATGTTGCGCTTAAAATAAGAGAAGTGGCGACACATCATGAGGTAATGATTATTGAAAATCGTCCGTTAGCGCGTGCGCTTTACCGTGACGTCGAGATTGATCAAGACATTGACGAATCGTATTATCAAGCAGTGGCTGAAATATTAGCCTATGTCTATCGTTTAGAGAAAAAAGCTTAGTTTTTTAGAGGGTAAGGAGAGTATACATTTATGCGAGCACGAGATTTTACCGTTGTGTTATTTGTCATCACGATCATCGTGATGTTAATTATCCCACTACCAGATATTCTTTTAAGTATTCTAATTTTAACGAATATTTCGCTTTCCCTCATTGTCATTTTAGTTGCGATGAACACATCAGAACCGCTAGAGTTCTCGATTTTACCATCGCTCTTACTATTACTGACCTTATTTCGGTTAGGTCTTAATGTTTCAACGACACGATCTATTTTAGGTACAGGTTCAGCGGGTAATGTGGTTGAAACATTTGGAACATTTGTTATTGGTGGCAATCCGCTGGTCGGTTTTGTCGTCTTCGTTATTCTCATTATTATTCAATTTTTAGTTATTACTAAAGGTTCTGAGCGTGTTTCCGAAGTAGGAGCACGTTTTACGTTAGATGCGATGCCTGGTAAGCAAATGAGTATTGATGCCGATTTAAATGCGGGTCTAATCAATGAACAACAAGCAAAACAGCGACGTGAAAAGATTGAGCGCGAGGCTGACTTTTATGGTGCCATGGATGGTGCGAGTAAATTCGTAAAAGGAGATGCGATTGCTGGTATTATTATCGTTATGATCAATATTATCTTCGGCCTTATTATTGGGATGTTGCAGCAAGGGCTGAGTTTTAATGAAGCTTTATCCACTTATATGCAATTAACCGTAGGGGATGGTCTGGTGAGTCAGATACCAGCGCTCCTTATTTCAACAGCCACGGGTATTATCGTTACCCGAGCTGTGTCTGAAGGTAACTTGAGTACCGATGTTACCGGTCAATTATTACAATATCCTAAATTACTCTACGTGGCAGGAGGAACGATTTTCTTATTCGGATTTACTCCAATTAATCCTGTGTTAACCACAACAATGGCGTTAATTCTCATTGGTGGTGGCTATTTACTCGAACGCCCAAAACCAGAGCTAGCGGTTGATGAAGCAGAAGTTGAAGAAGAAGAAACAACAGAGGATATGCGCTCACAAGAAAGTGTTGTGGACTTAATTAGTATGGATCCGATTGAATTTGAATTTGGGTATGCTTTGATTCCGCTTGTTGATGCGAATCAAGGCGGGGACCTTATGGATCGAATTGTTATGATTCGCCGTCAGCTTGCGATAGAACTTGGATTAGTTATTCCTGTTGTAAGAATCAGAGATAACATTCAGTTGCAACCGAATGCTTATCAACTGAAAATAAAGGGTAATGAAGTAGCAATAGGCGAATTATTACTAGACCACTTCCTCGCCATGACGGGCGGTTTAGACGGTGATGACTTGGAAGGTGTACAAACGACAGAACCAGCCTTTGGTCTACCGGCGAAATGGATCACAGAAGAAATGAAAGATGATGCCGAACTCAATGGTTACACGGTGGTCGACCCACCATCGGTTGTCGCTACGCATATTACTGAAGTGATTAAAAAGCACGCCCACCAATTACTTGGTCGTCAAGAGACAAAACAATTGATTGACCATTTAAAAGAATCCTATCCTATTTTAGTTGATGAAGTGACACCAGATGTATTATCGGTTGGTGATGTACAGAAAGTATTGGCGAAACTGTTGCGTGAACAAGTTTCGATTCGAAACCTACCGGTTATTTTTGAAACATTGGCTGACTTTGGGAAAATGACAAATGATACAGAACTACTTGGTGAATACGCAAGACAATCACTTGCCTCACAAATTACAAAACAATACGCTCGCGGAAAAGCAGATCTTAAAGTCATAACCGTTGCTGGTGAGGTAGAGCAAACGATTGCTGAACACGTTCAACAAACCGAACACGGCAATTATTTAGCACTAGACCCTGATAAACAACAACGGATTGTCCATGCGGTGAAAAATCAAATTGAGAAAATTTCACTGCATGAAGAGTATCCAATCATCTTATGCTCGCCGACGATTCGTATGTACATGAAGCAACTGTTGGACCGGTTCTTCCCTCAGGTTGTAGTGTTATCGTATAATGAATTGGAACCAAACTTAGATGTCCAAAGTGTAGGGGTGGTGAACATGACATGAAATTAAAAAAGTATGTCGCAAAAACAATGCCTGAAGCGATGCAACAGGTTAGAAAAGAACTTGGTTCAGATGCCGTCATTCTAAATAGTAAAACCGTCGAAACAGGTGGGTTTTTAGGCTTATTTAAAAAGAAAAATATTGAGGTCGTCGCAGCGGTTGATCCTAAACAATCACAAGCACCAGTAAAAAAACATACTGCCGAAAGGTCTAACTTAAACGCGCGCTCTCAATCAGATAGGCAACAACTAGAGGCACAAAAAAAAGCCTCGCTGCAATCATTTATTCATACTGAAACGAAAGCAGAAAAAGAACAACAAGTCGTCCTTGAAGAACTGCGATCACTGCGAAAATGGATGGAGGAGTCGACAGATCAAAAAGGTCAATTCCCACCGATTTATGATATGGTTTATCAAGAATTGTTAGCAGAAGATATCTCAAGCGAGCAAGCAGAGCTATTAATCCAACCTGTATTGGAGAAGAATGAAGGACAATCCCTTGTCTATGATGAGATAAAAAGTCAAGTTAAAGACCGTCTGATGAATTATTTTTATGAAACAGCTTCAGGTGTGATGAATTTTCAAACACGGTTTATTCATCTCGTTGGTCCAACCGGCGTAGGGAAAACAACGACGATTGCCAAACTCGCAGCCAAGAGCTTAATGGAAGACAAACAATCTGTCGCCTTGATAACAACTGACACATATCGAATTGCAGCAATTGAACAGTTAAAAACGTATGCTGAAATTTTAGATATCCCGATTGAAGTATGCTATAACGTAGAAGATTATCAAAAAGCACGATTGAAATTTCAAGATTATGACCGTGTTTTTGTTGATACAGCCGGTCGTAACTTTAAAGATGAAAAATACATTAGAGAGTTAGGTCAGATTGTTGATTTATCAAAAGACATTGAAACTTATCTCGTGCTAAGCTTAACGGCTAAACCGAAAGATATTCTGAGCATCTATCATCAATTTGATAAAATTCCACTAAAAGGATTTATTTTAACAAAAGCTGATGAGACTGACACACTCGGCGCTATTGTTGACTTAGTTAAACTATCATCTCTCGGTATCAGTTATATTACAACAGGTCAAGATGTTCCTGACGATATTATACGCGCAACACCGAGTTACTTATCAACACATATTATGAGGCCACAACACCATGAATGATCAAGCACAACAATTACGAAGACAGATGAATAAAGGAAAGCAACAAGCTAAAACCATCGCGGTCATTAGTGGTAAAGGTGGCGTCGGAAAGTCCAACATCACTCTTAATGTTGCAATTGATTTAGTTAATCGTGGAAAAAAGGTATTAATTTTTGATTTAGATATTGGAATGGGAAACATTGATATTCTTCTTGGCCTTCAAAGTAAGTATTCTATCGTCGATATGTTTGATCAACATTTACCGATTGAAGAGGTTATTGAAACAACAAGTACTGGCTTGTCATATATTACAGCTGGGTCTGGACTCACCGACCTTTTTCAAATGAATGAAGAAAAAATCCACTTCTTTCTAGATCAATTTAAACATGTGCTGGACCGTTATGATTTTATCTTTTTTGATATGGGGGCCGGTGCAACAAAAGAAAGTTTATTTTATATTTTATCAGCTGACGAGTGTTTTGTCGTTACAACGCCAGAGCCTACATCGATGATGGATGCTTATGCGATAATTAAACACGTACATTCACGTAACAATGATCTTCCGTTTTACTTAATTATGAACCGGGTACTGACAAAAAAAGAAGGTAAAATTGCAACAGAACGACTAAAGCGAGTTGTTTATCAATTTTTAAAAAAAGATATGATGTCACTTGGACAGCTATCTTATGATAAAATAGTATCACAAGCGGTATCGAAACAGACACCGTTTGTTATCTCAGATCCAAAATCAACGATAGCAAAAGAAATACACGACTTAATGTCTGATTATTTAACAGATCCTGATGCTAAACCTTCAGTACTACAGTCAGGATTCATTTCAAAATTAAAAAAGTTTATTAAAGAGAGGTAGATCATGATGAAAAAAATAAACGTACTTGTTGTTGATGATTCCGCCTTCATGAGAAAAATGATTTCAAATATCTTAGAAGACCATGCACGCCTCCACGTTATTGATACCGCAAGAAACGGTCAAGATGCTCTAGAGAAGATCAAACAACATCAACCGGATGTGATTACCTTAGATATTGAAATGCCTGTTATGGACGGGATTGCCGCTTTAAAAGAGATTATGGCAAACGAACCAAGACCGGTTGTGATGCTGTCTAGTTTGACGCGAGAAGGAGCAGATAAGACTTTAGAATCAATGGAATTTGGTGCGGTTGATTTTATTCCAAAACCTTCTGGGTCTATTTCTCTAAACATTCAAGACATAGAGGACGAAATAATAAGTAAGGTGTTAGAAGCTGCTGAAGTTGAAGTGAAAACACTCAAACGTGAAATGCCAGCGTTACCGATCAAAAAGCTTGTACCTAGACCTGAAAGAACGAATCTACGACCTGCTAAGCCACTAAGCGACCGACCCGATGCATTTAAGAAGATTGTAGCCATTGGGACATCAACAGGTGGCCCACGAGCCTTGCAGCAGGTGATTACCCAATTACCCGAAGATTTGAAAGCGCCGGTTGTGGTTGTCCAGCATATGCCAGCTGGTTTCACAAAGTCTTTAGCTGATCGCTTGAATCAATTATCAAAAGTGAGGGTGAAAGAGGCAGAGGACGGGGATTTATTGCATCCAGGGGTGTGTTATATTGCGCCGGGCGGCTTCCAAATGCGAGTGAAAAAATCGAATAAAGGTTATCGCGTGAGTATTTCAAAAGAAGAAAACAGAAACGGTCACCAACCAGCGGTTGATGTATTATTTGAATCATTAGCTGAACTTACTGGAGTTGAATTAATAGGTGTGATTATGACCGGGATGGGATCAGATGGTACGAATGGGCTGATACAAATGAAAGAACAGCATCCGTTCACTCAATTGATTTCTGAATCAAAAGAGACATGTGTTGTCTATGGTATGCCTCAAGCAGCTGAAAAAACAAAATTAGTGGATTTTGTTGAACCTTTAACGCTGATCAGTGAGCGTATTGTCAAATTAGTTTAAGTGAGAGGTGAATGTTATGGAGATGAGTGAGTATTTAGATGTTTTTATTGAGGAAAGTAAAGAACATATTCAAGCGTTAAATGATCATCTGTTAACGCTAGAAAAGAATCCGGAAGATGTGTCGATTGTAAATGAAATTTTCCGTTCTGCCCATACATTAAAGGGTATGTCAGCGACTATGGGGTTTCAAGATTTAGCTGATTTAACACATAAAATGGAGAATGTGTTAGATGCCATTCGTAATCATAAGGTCAAACTTAATGAAGCGATGCTAGATGTGATTTTTAAGGCAGTAGACGCACTTGAAGCTATGGTATTAGATATCATTGATGGCGGGGAAGGCAAAAAAGATGTAAAAGGCCTTGTGAATCAACTTGAAGCAATGGAAAAAGGGGAAAACGTAGAAGCTGCTTCATCATTAGTATCAACTGAGGTGACTAATAAATCAGTGAATACGGATGTGACTTTAGATGAATTTGAACTTACTGTGCTGCAACAATCGGCTGAAGGTGGCTTCAATAACTATCAAGTGACAGTGACACTACAAGAAACAACTTTATTAAAAGCTGCTCGTGTTTATATGGTCTTTGAAATCCTTGAAAAACTAGGTGAAGTTATCAAATCAACACCATCTGTGCCCGAATTAGAAGAAGAAAAGTTTGACTACAGCTTTACCGTTGTCTTGGTGACGAAGGATTCAGCTGAAGATGTTTCAGCAAAAATCAATAAAGTATCTGAAATTGACACGGTTGAAGTAGAAGAATTAAAAATTCAGGCGTATGACCGAGATGAAACAACATCCGTTTCTAACGATACAAAAGCGCCAACTGAACAAGACTCATCTGAGGAGGAGCAATCAACCTCAACAGCCAATACCAAGAAAAAATCTCAACTTTCCAGCAAAACAATCCGGGTTAACATTGATCGTTTGGATGCGCTCATGAACTTATTCGAAGAATTAGTTATTGACCGTGGTCGTTTGGAACAAATTTCAGCAACATTGAAAAATAATGAACTACAAGAAACAGTAGAACACATGTCACGTATTTCTGGTGACCTTCAAAACATCATTTTAAAAATGCGTATGGTACCAGTGGATCAGGTATTTAACCGCTTCCCACGCATGGTTCGTCAATTAGCTAAAGACTTGAATAAAGATATAGATTTACAAATTTACGGGGCCGAAACAGAGCTTGATCGTACGGTGATTGATGAAATTGGTGATCCAATGGTTCACTTAATCCGTAATGCTCTAGATCATGGTATTGAAACCCCAAGCGAGCGTGAAGCAAAAGGCAAACCATCTCAAGGAACACTAAAATTAAATGCTTACCATAGTGGTAATCATGTCTTTATTGAAATTGCTGATGATGGTGCTGGAATTGACCGTGAGAGAGTACTTAAAAAAGCGATTGCTAACGGTGTTTTAACGCTTGAAGAGTCGAAGAGTTACTCTGACCAACAGGTCTTCCAACTAATCATGGCATCTGGCTTCTCAACAGCCGATACAATTTCTGATATCTCAGGACGTGGGGTCGGACTTGATGTAGTGAAAAATACGATTGAATCACTTGGTGGTAATATTACCATTGATTCTAAATACAATGAAGGATCAACCTTCGTTATTCAGCTACCACTAACATTGTCAATTATTTCGGTTATGTTAACGGAAGTTAAGAATGAAAAATATGCAATACCATTATCTTCAATCATCGAGACAGCGATTGTAAATAAAAAGGATATCCTCTCCGCTCATCACCAGCCTGTGATTGACTTTAGAGGTCGTGTTGTTCCACTTGTATCACTTTCAGATGTCTTTGGTGTGCCAAGGGAAACAGAAGAAGAGGACTTCCATTCTGTTGTTATTATTAGACAAGGTGAAAAAATGGCTGGTTTGATTGTTGATTCATTTATTGGTCAACAAGAGGTTGTATTAAAATCACTTGGAAACTATTTAACAGACGTCTTTGCCATTTCTGGAGCAACCATCTTAGGTGATGGACAGGTCGCATTAATTGTTGATACGGATGCACTAATTAAGTAAGAGGAGGTATAACAATGGCTTTAGAGTTTTTAAAATCGATTGTCTTTGAATTGAATGATGAAGAATATGCTTTACCAGTAGACTTAGTAGGCGCGATTGAGCGTGTTATGCCAATCACGCGTATTCCTGGGGTCCCACCATTTGTTAAGGGGGTTCTTAACTTACGCGGTGTTGTTACACCGGTAATTGATTTGCGTGAACGTTTTAGTTTTGAACGTCAAGAAGAAACAGAAGCGACTCGCATTATTATTATTCAACACGATGAAAAAGATGTCGGTCTGATTGTCGATGCGTGTTACGATGTGATTGATATCCCAAATGACACCATTGAACCAGCACCAGAAACCATAGGCACGGTAAAGATTGATTACATCAATGGTGTAGCAAAATATGATGAGCGCTTACTTATTTTGCTAAATATAAATGAAATCTTATCAACTGATGTATTAAACGAATTTTATGAAATGAAGTAGGTGAGAATATGGCTTCAATCGAATCGTTAACAGCCTTTCAACTTGATGTTATGAAAGAAATTGGTAACATTGGCTCGGGTAATGCCGCAACCGCTCTATCCAAAATGTTAAATAAAAAAATCGATATGCACGTGCCCTCAGTACGTGTTGTTGATTTTGAAGAAATGATGAATTTAGTTGGTGGGCCTGAAGAAATTATTACTGCCGTGTTTCTTCGCATTGAGGGCGAAGTACCAGGACAAATGTTCTTTATTCTCTCGCCTGAGGAAGCGGAAAGTTTCGTCAAGCAATTAACCGGGATAGATGACTTCTCAGTTATTGATCATCCAGATAATCTAATGGCTTTATCTGCTTTACAAGAAATCGGCAATATTTTGGCTGGTTCATATTTATCAGCCTTATCAGATTTTATTGGCGGAAGTTTACAGCCCTCAATTCCATTAATTACTATAGATATGGCTGGTGCTATTTTAGCAGAAGGGTTACTCGAAATTTCCCAAGTAAGTGATCATGCGATGGTCATTGATACATTAATCGATGATCATGGAGATGAAGGCGATCCTATTAAAGGGCACTTTTTCTTGTTACCGGATCCTGATTCGTTCGATCACTTATTTGACAAGCTTGGAGTTAGTGATTAATGAAAACATTAATAGACCATATTGTTAAGGTCGGGATTGCCGATTTAAAGTTTGCTGAAGCACCTATGCATTTGCGTACATCAGGATTAGGTTCTTGTGTAGGTGTTGTCATTTATGACAACCGACTTAAGATTGCCGGAATGGCACATGTGATGTTGCCTGATTCAACTTCGGCTAAAAAGGATAATATCAATATTTATAAATACGCCGATACCTCATTACCCGCTTTACTGCAAACCTTATTAGATAAAGGCGCAAGACGGCATCAATTAAAGGCAAAAATTGCAGGTGGCGCTCAAATGTTTTCATTTAGTTCGACGAATGATATGTTGAGAGTAGGCGAACGTAATGTGATTGCTGTGAAAGAGTTTTTAGAAAATGAACGCATACCAATTGTAGCTGAAGATCTACGGGGGAAAAGTGGGCGGACGATTGAGTTTTCAACGGAAACGTTAATGCTAAACGTGCGAACTGTGAATCAAGGTACGCAAGATTTATAAGAAAGGAAGGCGATTACTATGACATTAGACAATATCGATCAATTATGGTTACTGTGGCGTGATACGCATAGTCCGGACATAGCTAATCGTCTTGTTGAACATTATCAATACTTAGTCGATTTCCATGCACAGCGGATTGGCGTACATTTACCGAAAACAGTCCAACGCGATGATATTCGAAGTTTGGGTTTTTTTGGCTTATTCGATGCCCTGAATAAATTTGAACCTGAACGCGATTTAAAATTTGATACATATGCATCTTTTCGGATTAGAGGAGCCATTATCGATGGCCTCAGAAAAGAAGACTGGTTGCCACGGTCAGCTCGCGAGAGAACGAAAAAGATTGAACAAGCGTTTCAATCATTAACCCAAAGCTTACAGCGGGAACCTACAGCTGATGAGATAGCTGAATATGTCGGTATTAGTCGTCAAGAGGTTGAAGATACAATTAAAGATCAACTGTTTAGTAATCTTCTATCGATTGAAGAAAAAAGTGGCGAAAATAGTGATGATTTTAAGGAAGGTATCGGTCATTCAATTATTGATAATCAACAACTTACGCCTGAAGAAGCATTAATGCAAGAAGAACATCATGAAGAGCTCAAAGTAGCAATCAAAGGTTTAAATAAAAATGAACAACTTGTCGTTAGTTTATTTTATTATGATGAATTAACGTTTACTGAGATAGGACATGTGCTTAATTTAACCACATCACGAATATCACAAATTCATAAACAAGTTGTTTTTAAATTACGACATGTTTTACAATAGAGGAAAAGCAGTCAATAAAAGGAGCCGATCATGTGGTAGCATTTGATGATTTTTTTGACGTAACCATCACTGAAGATGAACTATCCGTTCAACTGATATTAAATAAAGCGTGGCCTGAAGAAGAAATAGAGATGGATACTATAAAACGTTGGTTGAAATCCCATAAGATTCAAGCGGGATTAAAAGAGGAAACACTTCTATCGATTACTGAAAAAGATCAAGCGTTAGTTTTTCCTGTTTTAATTGCTGAAGGTGAAACAGCTGTCGATGGTCAAGACGGAACCATTCGTTTTTTAACCAAAGATTCTGACACTGTTAATATAGAAGAACGGGAAAGTTTTAAAGACATACATAAAATCCCTACCGTTGAAAAAGATGAAAAAATAGCTGTCATAACACGGCCTACCAAAGAGAAGAATGGCTATAAAGTAACTGGAAAAGTTATTCACGGGAAAAAGGGAAAAGCTGTGAAATTCACAGCAGGAGATAATGTTTATTTTGATGAGGAAACGCTTAGTTTTTACAGTAGTACTATTGGAAAGCCAAGTATTGGCCGTACAAAAATCAGTGTGTTTAATACATATGAAGTCAATGAAGATCTATCAATGAAAACAGGTAATGTAAAGTTTGAAGGTTCGGTCACGGTTCGTGGCAATGTACCTGAAGGCTATGCGGTTGAGGCAGTCGGTGATATCTATATATATGGTTTAGTTGAAGCTAGTCATATTAAGGCTGGGGGCTCTATTCATATATCTGAAGGCGTCGTTGGGATGAAGAAAGGGCACATTGAGGCTGGAGTTGATGTTAACATTGGTTATATTAATCAGGCCACCGTCCATGCTGGACAAAATATTAATGTGAGTAATTCTATTTTGCATAGTGAATGTACCGCACAGTCACATATTTATTGTCAAGCTGGCCACATCATCGGTGGTGTCTGTTCAGCGGGAGAGTCTATTGAAGCAAAAGATATAGGTAATAAAATGGATACAAAGACAACGGTGGCAATAGCTGTTAACCAAAAGTCAATGGAGTTATTAAAGCAACTCGAATTGGCACGTGAGACGCTACTTGAAGACGAGAAAAAATTAAAGAAATTAGGAGCCGGCTTAAAAGCTAAGGCACAAGCCGATGGCCTTAGTTCAAAAGAACGGATTTTGTTACTTAAACAGCGTAACACACTACAACTAACCGAAGATAAATTATCAAAAATTGAAGATAAGAAGGCAAATTTAACGGTGTCAATCGGTAAAGAGAATGAAGCGACTCTTATAGCAAAAGGAACATTGTATCCAAACGTTGAACTGTGCTTTGGTAAATACCAAGAGACCACGAAAAAAGAGTATAAATATTCTTGTGCCCACTTAGAAGAGGGTGAAATATTGATTACACCAATAAAGCGTCACGGAGCATAAGAGAAAGGTTGGTCATGTCATGGAATACCTCCTTATATTTATAAGTTTTTTATTGCATATAGTGACGTTTATTGTTTTAAGGCATTACTATTTAAAGCAACAAGCCTATCACAAAGAACAACAAAAATTTCAAGAAGAAAAAAAAGAACTCGAACAACTGTTGATGTCTTATTTAATTGAAATGAAAGAAGAGAATGATCGTCTACTTCAAGTAGTTCAAAGTAACACCCAACGACCATCGGCACCTAAAGCGAAGGAGCAACCAGCTAGTACTAGCTTTTATCAAGAGAATAAGCAGACAGAAACAATAAACGCCAGTAAGACAGTGACGAAAGAAGAACCTGAATATAGACCACTCGTCGATGCAATTGAAGATGAGCCGGTTGCTTATAAAAAATCTTACCAAGCAGAGATCATTGACCGTTACGCGCGAGGTGAAACACCGGAAATGATTGCTAAGGCAATGGATCGCGGAAAAACGGAAGTTGAATTGATCATAAAATTCCACAAAAAATAAAGACGAATACTTGCCTTCATTCAAGAAGTATGATATATTAGTTCTCGGTGTTAAATACACACGCTAGTTGAAATGTGAAAGGGTGCTTAATTGTTTTTTAAGTCTTTTATGTTGAGGATGTTAGCGGAGGAAAATAAAAAACCTATTAGGAGGAACAAAAACATGGCAGTTATTTCAATGAAACAACTACTTGAAGCCGGTGTACATTTCGGACACCAAACACGCCGTTGGAACCCAAAGATGAAGAAATATATCTTCACAGAGCGTAACGGCATCTACATTATCGATTTACAAAAAACAGTGAAGAAAGTGGAAGAAGCTTATAACTTCATTAAAGAAGTTGCTGAAAACGGTGGTACAGTTCTTTTCGTTGGTACGAAAAAACAGGCACAAGAATCAGTTAAAGATGAAGCAATCCGCTCAGGTCAATACTTCATTAATCAACGTTGGTTAGGTGGTACTTTAACTAACTTTGGTACAATCCGTAAGCGTATCAACCGTCTTAAAGACATTGAGCGCATGGAAGAAGACGGTACATTTGATGTCCTTCCTAAGAAAGAAGTTGTAGGACTTCTTAAAGAAAAAGAGCGTCTTGTAAAATTCTTAGGCGGTATTAAAGAAATGAAAAAAATTCCTGATGCTTTATTTATCGTTGACCCTCGTAAAGAGCGTATTGCGGTAGCTGAAGCTCACAAATTGAATATTCCGATTGTTGGTATCGTTGATACTAACTGTGACCCAGATGAGATTGATTACGTCATTCCAGCAAATGATGATGCAATCCGTGCGGTTAAATTACTTACTGGTAAAATGGCTGATGCTATTTTAGAAGTAAAACAAAGTGAAGAAGAAGCTGTTGAAGAAACAGTAACTGAAGAAGTAGCTTCAGAAGAGTAAACGTTGACGGAGGTGATAAGAGGGTAACCTTTTATCACCTTTTTTAAAGCGACGTCTAAGTAACTTACATTCTAAGGAGGAATTTAACATGGCAGTAACAGCGAGTATGGTAAAAGAATTACGTGAAAAAACAGGCGCAGGTATGATGGACTGTAAAAAAGCACTTCAAGAAACTGAAGGCGATATGGATCAAGCAATTGATTACCTACGTGAAAAAGGTATTTCAAAAGCGGCTAAAAAAGCAGATCGCATCGCAGCTGAGGGTTCAGCATATACATTAACTGAAGGTAATACAGCGGTATTATTTGAAGTAAACTGTGAAACTGACTTCGTAACAAAAAATGATCAATTTAAAGCACTATTAAGTGAGTTAGCTAAGCACTTACTTAGTCAAAAACCAGCAAATGTTGAAGAAGCATTACAACAACCACTACACGGTGATGGAGAAACAGTTGAAACATTTATCAACAACAACATCGCAAAAATTGGTGAAAAACTATCCCTTCGTCGTTTTATCATTGCTGAAAAAACTGATAACGATGCCTTTGGTGCTTACATCCATATGGGTGGTAACATTGGTGTTCTTACGGTATTAGAAGGTACGACAGACGAATCATTCGCAAAAGATATTGCGATGCACATTGCTGCCGTTAACCCACGTTTCGTTTCACGTGATGCAGTAGATGCTGAAACAGTTGAAAAAGAGCGCGAAGTTCTTAAACAACAAGCACTTAACGAAGGCAAGCCAGAAAAAATCGTTGAAAAAATGGTTGAAGGTCGTTTAGGTAAATTTTTCGAAGAAATTTGTTTATTAGAACAAAGCTTTGTTAAAGACCCAGACCAAAAAGTGAAGCAGTTAGTAGCTGATAAAGGCGCAACAATTGCTGACTTTGCCCGTTATGAAGTAGGGGAAGGTATGGAAAAACGCCAAGAAAACTTTGCTGAAGAAGTTATGAACCAAGTTAACAAATAATAATGCAAGCAGTTTGAAGCTAAAGAGGGAGCACATCGTGTTCCCTTTTCTATAGGAAAGATTTAAAAATATTTGTCTAGAAGTTAAAGTTCATGTAAGATAGAATTAAATTCTACATAATGGAGGTTATTATGGTCGCAGCACGTTATAAACGCATTGTATTAAAATTAAGTGGAGAAGCATTAAGTGGTGAGCAAGGATATGGTCTCGAACCGAAAATTGTTCGATCTGTTGCTGAACAAGTAAAAGAAGTCGTAGAGTTAGGTGTAGAAGTCGCGATTGTTGTTGGTGGCGGTAACATTTGGCGTGGAAAAGTTGGTAGTGAGATGGGAATGGACCGTGCAAATGCTGACTACATGGGTATGTTAGCGACGGTTATGAATTCACTTGCCTTACAAGACAGCCTAGAAAACTGCGGTGTAGAAACGCGTGTTCAAACATCCATTGAGATGCGCCAAGTAGCTGAACCATATATTAGACGTCGGGCAATCCGTCATCTCGAGAAAAAACGTGTAGTGATTTTTGCTGCTGGTACAGGTAATCCATACTTTTCAACGGATACAACCGCGGCACTACGCGCTGCTGAAATTGATGCAGAAGTTATTTTAATGGCGAAGAACAATGTGGACGGTGTATATACCGCAGATCCGATGCTTGATTCAACCGCAACAAAATATGATGAACTCACTTACCTGAAGATGTTAAATGATGGTTTAGGTGTGATGGATTCAACGGCATCATCTCTATGTATGGACAACGATATACCTCTATTAGTTTTTAATGTCACAGAAAAAGGTAATATTAAACGGGCCGCTTCCGGTGAGGAAATTGGTACCATTTTAAGGGGGAAATAAATCATGTCAGAACAAATAATTAAAGAGGCAAAAGGTAAAATGGATCAATCAATGGAGTCTTATTCGCGCAATCTAGCAACCGTACGTGCAGGTCGTGCCAATCCAGCAATCTTAAACAGTGTGTATGTGGATTATTACGGTGCACCAACACCACTCAACCAATTGTCAACGATCTCAGTTCCTGAAGCACGTCTTTTAATGATTACGCCATTCGATAAGTCATCGATTGGTGATGTTGAAAAGGCGATTCAAAAAGCTGATTTAGGTCTTGCGCCTTCAAGTGATGGAAATGTTGTTCGTATCGCAATTCCAGCACTGACTGAAGAGCGTCGTAAAGAACTTGTCAAAGTTGTCGGTAAATTCGCTGAAGAAGCGAAAGTACAAGTACGTAATGTCCGTCGTGATGCAAATGATGGTTTGAAAAAAGCTGAGAAAGCTGGGGATCTTACAGAAGATGATTTACGTGGATTCCAAGATGATGTACAAGAACTTACAGACACATACATCGCTAGAATTGATCTCTTAACGAAGGAAAAAGAAGCGGAAATTATGGAAGTATGATAATGTTTTAAAATAAAGAGGTGTAGCACATCTGCTACACCTCTTTTCACTTTTTATGTTTATAGCTACGATTTACATAGGTAACTATAGAAACACATTTTATGAAAAATAGGTACCGTACATAAGAAAATAATTGAAACTAGTGAATATCTCGAGAATACATGATAAACTGTATGAAGAATCGTTAAAGTCTTCTTTTTGTTTTATCAAAAAGAGTGGTTAGGGTGAATGAATGAATGGCATGGTATAATCCGAAAAAGGTGTTAAGTCAATTATTGAATCGACAAGATAACACGAAGGTATCAAAAGATAAAAGAAGTGATGCTTCTTTAGTCATACCAGATCATATCGCTATTATTATGGACGGTAATGGTCGGTGGGCAAAAGAGCGTGGATATCCTAGATTTAAAGGACACCAAGAAGGTATGGATAATGTAAAGCGAATCGTTAAAGTAGCTAACCGAGAAGGCGTTAAGGTGTTAACGATTTATGCTTTCTCAACAGAAAATTGGAAACGTCCAAAGGCAGAAGTTGACTTTTTAATGAAATTACCGACCCAATTTCTTAATCATTACTTACCAGAACTGATTGATGAAAATGTGAAGGTGATGATGATTGGTTCTTTTGAACAATTGCCAAAACAT
This sequence comes from Halolactibacillus halophilus, assembly GCF_900115605.1. Lineage (GTDB taxonomy): Bacteria > Bacillota > Bacilli > Bacillales > Amphibacillaceae > Halolactibacillus > Halolactibacillus halophilus. Next base: position 88,836 of record NZ_FOXC01000002.1, on the reverse strand, counting down.
ACGAAGAAAGCGATGGAAGAAGCGGTACTAAGAACACAGTCAAATACCGGTCTGATTCTAAATATAGCTTTAAATTATGGTGGTCGGCTTGAAATAACAGAAGCTGTAAAACAGATCGTCAATAAAGTCGAAGCAGGACAGTTATCGGCTGATGCGATTACTGAAGACCTAATTGGGCAACATTTGTATACAAAGGAATTAACTGATCCTGATTTATTAATTAGAACGAGTGGAGAAGTAAGGTTAAGTAATTTCTTACTGTGGCAACTCGCCTATAGTGAATTTTGGTTTAGTCCTGTTCACTGGCCTGCCTTCGATGAAGAAGAATTTTTGAAAGCTTTACGTGTGTATAGTCAACGCAAACGTCGATTTGGTGGACTACACGAGAAAGAAGAGGATTAATATGAAAACACGAATCATTACAGCGATTGTCGCAATTTTGTTGTTTTTCCCATTTGTGATCTTTGGCGGATGGCCTTTTTACGCTATCATGCTTCTTATATCATCATTAGGGTTATATGAATTATTTAATATGCGTAAGATGCATAAATACTTAGTACCGACGATTTTTTCGATGGGGCTTTTATGGGTGTTCTTATTACCTCAAATTGATCCGCTCATGACACTAAAGAATGCGCAACAGGAAGTCTTAATCGGTCTCGTCTTGTTACTGTTAGGCTATACTGTGCTCGTTAAAAATAAGTTTACTTTTGAAGATGCTGGTTTTATGGTTATCACTGCGATTTACATTGGTTTAGGATTTCATTATTTCATTGAAACCCAGCGGAGTGGACTAGAATACATTTTCTTTGCCATCATCGTCATTCTTGCAACGGATACAGGCGCCTATTTTTCAGGACGCTACTTCGGAAAACGTAAATTATGGCCGGAGATTAGTCCAAATAAAACGATTGAAGGTGCTGTGGGCGGGATGCTGTTAGCGACGACGTTAGGTGTTGTGTTTCACTTGATTTTTCCTGTCCACGACTCGTTAGTTTTAGTCGCACTTGTTGCATTACTCTCAAGTGCCGTGGGTCAAGTAGGAGATTTAGTGGAGTCGGCTTTTAAGCGTTATTATCACGTGAAAGATTCGGGCAAGTTATTACCAGGACACGGTGGTATTTTAGATCGATTTGATAGCTGGTTATTTGTATTTCCTTTTTTATACTTGATTCAATTTATCGGGTAAGATACAAATACGTAAATAAATAGATTGAAATGAAGGGAGCAACTTGAATGAATACTGTCATAGCGTTTATCTTAATGTTTGGTCTGCTTGTGTTTGTTCATGAGTTTGGCCACTTTATTGTTGCTAAAAAAACAGGCATGTTAGTTAGAGAATTTGCTATTGGGTTTGGACCGAAAATTTTCTCACTTAAAAAGAATGAAACATTGTATACGATTCGTCTTCTTCCAATGGGTGGCTATGTGCGAGTTGCGGGTGAAGACCCAGAGATTATTGAATTGAAGCCGGGTCAACATATTGGTTTGTTAGTTGACCAAGATGAAAAAGTCACCGATATTATTATTAATCACAAAGAAAACTATCCGCTCGCAGAAGTAATTGAAGTAAGGCAAGCGGATTTGACCCATGATTTATTTATCGAAGGTAGCTTTATCGGTGAAGAAGAGACGGTACGTTACGCGGTTAGTGAAACAGCGGATTATGTCATGAATGAAACGAAAACACAAATTGCCCCGTACAATCGTCAATTTGGTTCTAAATCAAAAACAAAACGAGCGTTGCAATTGTTTGCCGGTCCGTTTATGAACTTTGTCTTAACGGCTGTATTATTTTTCTTTCTTGCCGGTCTTCAAGGAATTCCTATTGAAGAAGCAGAAGTAGGGGAAGTGTTACCTGATACACCAGCGAGTGAGGCAGGTCTAGTCGAAGGAGACGTTATAACTGAGATTGATAAACAATCGATTAGCTCATGGATCGATTTTCAGACCTATGTAGCTAGTCGGCCAAATGAAGCCTTATCACTGACGATTAAACGCGGTGATGAAGCAATTTTACTAGACATGACACCTGAAGCTTATCAAGTAGACGATCAAACTGTCGGTCGTATTGGCGTGATGCGTGGTGTCGAGCGATCGTGGCTAAAGGCGATACCTTATAGTTTGAATGAAACATTTTACTGGTCAAAATTAATTGTTACCAATGTGGCGATGCTTATTAGTGGACAATTTACTGTTGATGCTTTGTCTGGACCTGTTGGTATATATGATGTTACCGATCAAGTTGTTCAGTCTGGTGTTTATAGTTTCTTAACTTGGACAGCGGCACTTAGTGTCAATTTAGGGATTATTAATCTCCTACCGCTTCCTGCTCTTGATGGGGGTCGTTTACTGTTCATTGGTATTGAAGCTGTGCGTGGTAAACCAATCTCCCAAGAAAAAGAAGGATTGGTCCATTTTGTCGGATTTGCGTTACTGATGTTACTTATGATTATTGTTACGTGGAATGATCTGCAACGATTATTCTTCTAAGATTACGTTGAAGAAGGTGGAATAAAGAATGAAACAAAGTCAAACATTGATACCAACATTAAAAGAAACACCAGCTGATGCTGATGTGACGAGTCACCAGTTACTTCTTAGAGCCGGTTTTATTCGTCAAAATTTTTCAGGTGTGTATACGTTTCTCCCACTCGGTAAGAAAGTATTAAACATAGTAGAAAAAGTCATTCGAGAAGAAATGGATGCAATTGGTGGGAATGAAGTGTTGATGCCAGCGCTTCAATCAGCCGAACTATGGCATGAATCTGGCCGCTGGGATAAGATGGGGCCTGAACTTATGCGATTAAATGACCGTCATGATCGTGCGTTTGTACTTGGGCCAACACATGAAGAAGTCGTCACCAGTATTGTACGAGACGAAGTGAGAAGTTATAAACAACTCCCATTAACATTGTATCAAATCCAAACGAAGTTCCGTGATGAGCGTCGTCCACGTTTCGGTCTTTTAAGAGGCCGTGAATTTATTATGAAAGATGCTTACTCGTTTCATCTTACAGATGAAAGTTTAGACGAAAGTTACCAAGCAATGTATGATGCTTATAGCCGGATTTTCACTCGATTAGGCTTAAACTTTAGAGCGGTTATTGCCGATTCTGGAGCGATGGGTGGTAAAGATACCCATGAATTTATGGCACTGTCTGAAGTCGGTGAAGATACGATTGCGTACTCAACCGAATCAGATTATGCTGCGAATATTGAGATGGCAGAAGTATATGATGATTATACGCCAGCAACTGAAACACCTTTAACACTTGAAAAGGTGGCAACACCAAATCAAAAAACAATGCAAGAAGTGGCGGACTTTTTAGCTCATCCACTAGAAAAAGGCTTAAAGACGTTACTGTTTAAAGCAGATGAACAATACGTGCTAGTTGTAACACGTGGTGACCATGATGTGAATGATATCAAGCTTAAACATATCTTACAAGCCGAAACTGTCGAAATGGCTTCTGAAATAGAAGCGCGCGAACAATTAGGGGCTGATTTCGGTTCACTCGGTCCGATTGCTGTCAATGAAGAGATTCAAGTGATTTGTGACTTAGCAGTTAAGAGTGTCGCTAATGTCACGTGTGGTGCAAATGAAGACGGTTATCATTATGTGAATGTTAATCCAGCCCGTGATTTTGGAACGTTTACGTATGAGGATATTCGTTTTATCCAAGTAGGTGACAAATCACCAGATGGTAAAGGTGTGATTGCTTTCGCAGAGGGAATCGAAATTGGTCAGGTATTTAAGTTAGGTCAATTTTATGCGAAAGAATTAGGAGCAGAAGTCTTAAATGACCAAGGACGCAGTGAAACACTAACAATGGGTTGCTACGGTATTGGCGTCTCTCGTACGCTTGCGGCTATTGTTGAACAGCATCATGATGATGCGGGAATTGTTTGGCCAAAACAAGTGGCGCCATTCACTGCTCACCTCGTTGTGGTTAACAGTAAGAATGCGGAACAATCAGCGCTTGGTGATACTTTATATCAACAATTACGTGATGCGGGTGTAGCTGTTTTATACGATGACCGTAAGGAACGAGCAGGTGTTAAGTTTGCTGAGAGTGATTTAATCGGTTTACCCGTTCGTATTACTGTTGGTAAGAAAGCGACTGAGGGCATTGTGGAAGTGAAAGAACGCACAGATGATGAAAAACAAGAGATGTCATTAGAACAATTGATGGCATATGTTAAGACAATATAAGTAGTGGAAAACCCTTGTTAATTAACAAGGGTTTTCCGTTACTAACAGTGAGGAGGGCTGTCATGAAAACGTCACCAATTGAAAAGATGACGATTTTACTCGACCAACTACAGTTTGAAGAAGCTGATCGATTTGCTTATTTTCAAGGGGCACAGCTTTTGAAATTAGATGTCTACAAAAAACAAAAGCAGTGGGTCTTTCATTTTGAATTGCCCCAAGTATTACCGATTCAAATATTTAAACAATTGCGAATGAAACTACAGCAAACGTTTCAATCGGTCGCGACGATAGATTTTACAATTCAATCCCAGGAACAATCAGTTGATGGAGAGTTGATGCAATATTATTGGCGTGACTTTTTGGAATCAAGTGCAGTACTCTCGCCGGCTTATCGTGATTGGATTGAACAACAATTGCCACTGGTAAAAGATCAAAAATTATATTTAAAAGCACGCAATGAAACGGAAAGTGTTGTGCTTAAAAATCGTTTTAACGAATCCTTTCGTCGTTACTGCTTAAAATATGGCTTACCCACTTGGAAAGTCGAATGTGAAACAGAAGTGAAAACGGAAGATATTCAAAAGTTTCAGGAACAAAAAGCCTTAGAAGATAAATTGATGGTAAAAAAAGCGATTGAAGACCAACAAAAACAACAAAAAGTAAAAATGGATGATCCAAATAAAAATGAAACGCTTGTGATCGGTTACCCTATCAAAGAAGAAGCGGTATCGATGGATTCAATCACCGAAGAAAACCGGCGTATAATCTTTGAAGGTTATGTGTTTGATGCAGAAATTAGAGAACTTAAATCCGGCCGCCATTTATTGATTGCTAAAATTACGGATTATACCGACTCCTTTAGTGTCAAGATGTTCTCTCGTGATGACCGGGATAAAGAACGACTTGCTCGTGTCAAAAAAGGGATGTGGGTGAAAGTACGTGGAACGATTCAAACAGATACATTTAGTAATGAGTTAACTATGATGATGAACGATCTAAATGAAATAAAAGTAGCAACACGAGAAGATTCCTACCCAGAAAATGAGAAGCGAATTGAACTCCACGCACACACAACGATGTCGCAAATGGATGCGGTTCTCACGCCGGCCGAGCTTGTGGAGCAAGCGGCAAAATGGGGACATAAGGCAGTAGCTATAACCGATCACGCCGGTGCCCAAGGTTTTCCGGATGCTCACGGCAAAGCCCAACAATTAGGCATTAAAATGATGTATGGGGTTGAAATCAACTTAGTTGATGACGGGGTGCCGATTGCTTATAACCCGGAAGACATTGTTTTGGAGAATGCTACTTATGTCGTATTTGATGTGGAGACGACCGGGTTATCTGCTGTTTATGATACGATTATCGAACTTGCTGCGGTGAAAGTAAGAGATGGCGAAATCATTGAACGATTTGAACGATTCAGTAATCCTCATCAGCCATTGTCTGAGACAATTATCAATTTGACGGGTATTACCGATGATATGTTAGTTGATGCTCCTGAAGTAGAAGAGGTATTAAAAGAATTTAAAGACTTTATGGGTAACGACATTTTAGTTGCTCATAACGCCAGTTTTGATATGGGGTTCATTAACCAAGGATATAAGAAAGCGGGGCTTCCAGAAGCAACGAATCCTGTGATTGACACCCTTGAGCTGGGTCGATTTATTTTACCGCAACTCAAAAGTCATCGATTAAATGTCTTATGTAAATATTATAATATTGAACTCACCCAACATCACCGAGCAATTTATGACACAGAAGCAACAGCATATTTGTTATGGAAACTAATTAAAGAGTCGGAAGAACGCGAAATCTTTAACCATAATCAGTTTAACGATCATATGGGTGAAGGCAACAGTTATCAGCGCGCAAGACCACATCATGCGATTTTGCTAGCTAAAAATCAAGTCGGATTAAAAAATATGTTTAAAATCATTTCCATGGCCCACATTGACTATTTCCATTATGTCCCGCGGGTCCCGCGTTCAAAGCTGACGCAATTACGTGAAGGTATTTTAATTGGTTCTGCCTGTGACAAAGGCGAAGTCTTTGAAACAATGATGCAAAAATCAAAAGACGAGGCCCTTCGAGTAGCAGAATTTTATGATTATATTGAAGTGCACCCGCCAGCTAATTATTATCCGCTCATTACACGAGAACTGATTCAAAATGAAGCTCAGCTCTATGATATAATCCGAAATATTACGGAGTTAGCTGATGAGTTAGGTAAACCATGTGTAGCAACGGGAAATGTTCACCATATTGAAGAGCGAGATAAAATTTATCGTCAAATTCTTATTAAGTCACAAAATGCTAATCCACTGAGCCGCCAGCCCTTACCGGATGCGCATTTTAGAACAACAGATGAGATGATGGAAGCTTTTCAGTTTTTAGGTGAGGATAAAGCTAAAGAAATTGTTGTGACCAACACGCATAAGATCAGTGATCTGATTGAATACGTGACGCCTGTTAAAGATGAGCTTTATACACCAAAGATTGACGGAGCCGATCAAGAGATTCGTGATATGAGTTATAGTTTTGCACATAATTTATATGGAAATGAGTTGCCAGATCTTGTCGTAAACCGGATGGAGAAAGAGTTAAAGAGTATCATCGGACACGGGTTTGCAGTTATTTATTTGATTTCGCATAAACTCGTAAAAAAATCTCTCGATGATGGTTATCTTGTTGGGTCACGGGGGTCAGTTGGATCGTCACTGATTGCGACATTCACTGAAATCACTGAGGTTAACCCATTACCACCACATTATGTGTGTCCAAAGTGTCGTCATCATCATTTCTTTACAAGTGGTGAGTACGGCAGTGGGTTTGATTTGCCGGATAAGGACTGTACCGAATGTGGGACGCCTTATAAAAAAGACGGTCAAGATATTCCATTTGAAACGTTTTTAGGATTCAAAGGAGATAAGGTTCCGGATATTGATTTAAATTTTTCCGGCGCCTATCAGCCTGTTGCGCACAACTACACGAAAGTGTTGTTTGGAGAAGATAACGTTTACCGAGCGGGAACCATTGGGACGGTTGCCGAAAAAACAGCTTATGGTTATGTGAAAGGTTATGCGTCTGATAATGGGATGTTTATTAAAAATGCGGAAGTTGACCGACTTGTTCAAGGATGTACCGGTGTTAAGCGGACAACAGGTCAGCACCCTGGCGGGATTATTGTTGTCCCTGACTACATGGATATTTATGATTTTTCACCGATTCAATTTCCGGCCGATGACCGGACGTCGGAATGGAAAACGACACACTTTGATTTCCACTCCATCCATGATAACTTATTGAAACTTGATATACTTGGACACGATGATCCGACAATGATTCGGATGCTACAAGATTTATCGGGGATGGACCCGCAAGAGATTCCAACCGATGATGATGCGGTGATGAAAATTTTTGGTTCACCTGATGTCTTAGGTGTTACCGCCGAGGAAATCATGTGCGAAACGGGTACATTAGGTGTGCCTGAATTTGGAACAAAATTCGTTCGTCAAATGTTAGAGGACACCAAACCAAGCACCTTTGCTGAGTTAGTTATTATATCTGGCCTTTCACACGGAACCGATGTATGGCTAGGCAATGCCCAAGAGCTCATTAATAAAGGAATCTGTCAATTGCCTGAAGTGATTGGTTGTCGTGATGACATTATGGTGTATTTGATGCACAAAGGACTTGATGCATCCTTGGCCTTTACTATTATGGAATCAGTCCGTAAAGGTAAAGGGGTCAAAGATGAATGGGTCGTTGAAATGAAAAAAAATGATGTGCCTGATTGGTATATTGATTCTTGTCGTAAGATTAAATATATGTTTCCAAAAGCGCACGCCTCAGCTTATGTTTTGATGGCCATCCGCATCGCTTACTTTAAAGTCCATCACCCGATATTATTTTATGCCGCATACTTTACTGTGCGGGCAAGTGATTTTGAAATTGATACGATGATTAAAGGTGAAACAGCGATTCGCAATCGTATTAAAGAAATCTATCAAAAAGGAAACGATGCTCAACCAAAAGAGAAGAGTTTGGTTGTTGTCTTAGAGCTCGCGCTTGAGATGAACATGCGTGGTTTCCACTTTAAGAAAGTAGATTTATATAAATCGAGTGCCACAGACTTTATCGTTGATGGAGACGGACTGCTCCCACCATTTAATTCAATTGATGGTTTGGGAACTAATGCAGCCCTTAATATCGTGAAAGCACGCGAGGACGGGGAATTTTTATCTAAAGAAGACCTACGTGAGCGAAGCCGCATCTCAAAAACGGTACTTGAATATTTAGATCAACAAGGCTGCCTGAATGGAATGGAAGAAAAAAATCAATTATCACTTTTCTAACCCTTCCCTTTCTTTATACTTCTCAACTTGAATTTAACTGAAAGTTGTGCTATGATTGTTGTAGATTTTAATGGTCGTGAACGAAGAGTGTGTGGCACTTTTTACTGCTTTATGGTCATGTAGCTAAATGTTGTACACGTCGATCCCTTGTCTTACGGCAAGGGATTTAACATTGTAAAAAACTGCGTTTAAACTGACAGCTGTACCATTTTGAAGGAGGCGAAATAAGTGAGTGTAACAGAAACAACGAAGAACTTAGTAGAACCCATTTTGGCTGATTTAGGTTTAGAACTTGTGGACATTGAATACGTTAAAGAAGGCAAAAGCTTTTACCTGCGCGTGTTCATTGACAAAGAGGGTGGCGTCGATATTGAGGAATGTGGTCTTGTATCTGAGCGATTAAGTGAAGCGCTTGATGAAGATGATCCAGTTAAAGACCCTTATTATTTAGAAGTATCATCACCAGGTGCTGAACGTCCACTAAAAAAACGGGAAGACTTCCAAAAGTTCATGAACCACCACGTCTATTTAAAGTTTTACGAACTCATTGGTGGTTTTAAAGCGATTGAAGGCGATCTTGTTGGTTTATCTGATGAGGATATCGTAACGATTGAATATAAAGATAAAACCCGTAAAAAAACATTAGACGTACCGTATAAGAAAATAGCAAAAGCTCGATTAGCGGTATCATTTAACTAAAGGAGGAAACAACGTGAGTAAAGAGCTATTTGATGCCCTAAATTATTTAAGCAAAGAAAAAGGCATTGATAAAGAGTTATTAATGGAGGCACTTGAAGCGGCCCTCATCTCTGCATATAAAAAGAATTTTAAATCAGCAAGTAATGTCCGGGTGGCATTGGAAGAAGAAACAGGAAAGATGCAAGTCTTTTCTCGTAAGGAAATTGTAGAAGAAGTTTTTGACCCACAAGAAGAGATTTCAATTGATCAAGCGAAAGAAATTGATCCGTCTTATGAGGTTGAAGATGTGGTCGAAGTTGAAGTGACACCACGTGATTTTGGTCGAATTGCGGCACAAGCAGCTAAGCAAGTCGTGACTCAACGGGTACGTGAAGCTGAACGTAGTGTGATTTTCAGTGAATACCAAGAGCGTGAAGACGATATTATGAACGGAATCATTCAACGTGTCGATCCTCGGTTTGTATATATTGACTTGGGTAAGGTAGAGGCAAAATTAGCTGAATCTGAACGCATGACAACAGAAACATACCGTGTTCATGACCGAATTAAAGTCTATGTCACAAAAGTTGAAAATACGAATAAGGGACCGCAAGTATATGTGTCACGGACACATCCAGGCTTGTTAAAGCGTTTGTTTGAAACGGAAGTGCCCGAAATTTATGATGGTACGGTTGAAATTAAATCTGTTGCGCGTGAAGCAGGGGATCGTTCAAAGATTTCTGTCTACGCAACTGATGAAGAGGTTGACCCGGTCGGTTCATGTGTTGGACAACGTGGACAACGTGTGCAGACAGTTGTTGATGAGTTAAAAGGTGAAAAGATTGATATCGTTGAATATTCAGATGATCCTATTGTTTATGTATCCAACGCCCTTAGCCCATCAAAAGTGACTAAAGTCATTGTCGATGAGGAAAATAAAGCAACGACCGTGATTGTTCCTGATAATCAATTATCCCTAGCGATTGGTAAACGCGGACAAAACGCACGTCTTGCGGCAAAGTTAACGGGATGGAAAATTGATATTAAGAGCGAATCAGATGCTAAAGAACAAGGAATTGTTTCTGATGAAGATTTAGCAGTGATTGAAACAAATGAAGAGCATAGCCCTTTATTTGAAGATATGGACGATTTGTTTAACTAGGAGGTGTTTTTAGATGCCAAAGAAAAACAGAAAAACGCCACTAAGAAAATGTCTTGTCTCACAAGAGATGTTTGAAAAAGATCAATTAATTCGCATTGTTAAAACAAAAAACGGCGATACCTTTGTTGATCCGTCTGGAAAGAAAAATGGTCGGGGGTATTATGTCGCAAGTGATTTAGCCATTATCGAAAAGGCAGAAAAAAATCATGTTCTTGAGCGTCATTTACAAACAAATGACCTTCAATCTATATATAATGCACTAAAGAAAGTAGTAAAAGGTGAACCCATTGAGCAATGATCAGAAAATCTTAAATTTATTAGGTCTAGCTACACGTGCACGCGCGGTTGTTTTTGGTGAAGACCAAATTTTAAAAGCGATTCGATTAAAAGAAGCGAAACTCGTTTTGCTTGCTTTAGATATCGGTGTAAATACAAAAAAGAGTTTGACAGATAAGTCAGCTCACTACGGTGTGCCGTGTGTTACATTTGTTGAAGAAGCTTTGCTTTCTCAAGCAGTAGGCAAATCACGGCGAGTGGCTGTAGCAATAACCGATCAAGGTTTTGCGAAAAAGATGTTATCATTGCTCGATTAGAAAACTCGGAGGTGACTGTATGGCTAAAGTAAGAGTCTATGAATATGCCAAAATGCACGATTTATCAAGTAAAGATGTTGTTAATACACTTAAAGAATTAGGAAGTGATGTCACAAATCATATGTCAACCATGACAGATGATGAAGTGGAATTACTGAATACTCATTACACAGTAGCAGGTGACGTAGCTGAAGCTGTTGAAGAAGATGAAAATGCTGTTATGTACACAGGTACGCTAAATGTGACAGAATTAGGTGACTTACTCGGTAAGCCAGCTACTGATATTATTAAAAAGTTAATGTCTGCAGGTGTGATGGCAAATAAAAACCAAGATCTAGATGAAAATACGGTTGAACGTATTGCAGGTGAGTATGGTGTAACTGTTAAGAAAGAAGCGGAAGTTGAAAAATCTGATTTAATTCAGTACATTGAAGCAGATGATGAGAAAAAACTCAAAGAACGCCCACCGGTTGTGACAATCATGGGACACGTTGACCACGGTAAAACAACGCTGCTCGATTCAATCCGCAACACACGTGTAACCGAAGGTGAAGCGGGTGGGATTACCCAACATATTGGGGCCTACCAAATTCGTACGGATGCAGGTAAGAAAATTACTTTCCTTGATACACCAGGACACGCAGCTTTCACTAGTATGCGTTCACGCGGGGCACAAGTCACTGATATTGCGATTTTAGTTGTTGCAGCTGATGATGGCGTTATGCCGCAAACTGTAGAAGCCATTAATCATGCCAAAGCAGCAGAAGTACCAATCATTATTGCAGTCAACAAGATGGATAAAGAAGGGGCTAACCCCGACCGTGTGATGCAAGAACTAACAGAATATGAACTTATTTCTGAGGACTGGGGTGGCGATACGATTTTTGTACCGATGTCAGCTCTTCAAGGTGAAGGTATTGAAGAATTGTTAGAAATGATTCTTCTCGTCGCAGAAGTTGAAGAACTAAAAGCCAATGCTAATCGCCGGGCTGATGGAACGGTGATCGAAGCAGAACTCGATAAAGGTCGCGGTGCAGTCGCTTCTCTACTTGTTCAAAACGGTACGTTAAAAGTCGGTGACCCAATTGTTGTCGGTAATACGTTTGGTCGTGTGAGAGCAATGGTAAGTGATTTAGGTAAGCGGATTAAGAAAGCGGGACCTTCAACGCCTGTTGAAATCACTGGTTTAAATCATGTTCCGCAAGCGGGTGATCGTTTTGTTGTGTTTGAAGACGAGAAAACAGCGCGTCAAATCGGTGAATTACGTCAACAAAAACAATTGGAAGAACGTCGCGGTGAACAGTCTAAAGTAAGTTTAGAAGACTTATTTGAAAAGATTAAGCAAGGTGACATTAAAGACTTAAACATCATTCTTAAAGCGGATGTTCAAGGTTCAGCTGAGGCATTAGCTGCTTCACTGATGAAGATTGACGTTGAAGGTGTGAAAATCAACATCATTCACACAGGTGCTGGTGCCATTACAGAATCAGATATCATTCTAGCGTCAGCTTCCAATGCAATTGTGATTGGTTTTAATGTCCGTCCTGACAATAATGCGAAAAAAGCGGCAGAAACAGAAAACGTTGATGTTCGTTTACACCGTATTATCTACAAAGCGATTGAAGAAATTGAACAAGCGATGCAAGGGATGCTTGATCCTGAATTTGAAGAAAAAGTAATTGGTCAAGCGGAAGTTCGTGAAACGTTCAAAGTATCTAAAATCGGTACTATTGCCGGAAGTTATGTGACAGAAGGTAAAATCACACGTGATGCCGGTGTCCGCGTTATTCGTGATGGTGTCGTCGTATTTGAAGGTGAAATTGATACCCTTAAGCGCTTTAAAGACGATGTTAAAGAAGTAGCGACCAACTACGAGTGTGGGGTAACGCTTAAAAACTTCCACGATATTAAAGAAGGCGACGTATTTGAATGCTTCGTTATGCAAGAAATTAAGCGCTAATGTTACTTTATGTTGAAGTGGATTGTAAAATCTATGACGCGCATTCATTAAAAGAAAAGCGTCATATATTAAAACGACTGCTTCACCAACTAAAGAGACTCAATATCAGTGTCAGTGAATTAGATCATCAAGACCTTTGGCAGCGAACGTTGCTCGGTCTTGTCACTGTCGCTAATTCACACGTACCGTGCGAACGGGTGATTGATCAAGCGATTCAATTACTAGACAGAGACCCACGCGTTGAATGTTTAAATATTGACCGTGAGTGGTATGAATAAAGAGAAAGAAACTTGAATATAAGAGGTGACTTTATATGAGTCAACTGCGAGCAAATCGTGTAGCAGAACAAATGAAAAAAGAATTAGGTGATATTCTTAATCGCAAGCTTAAAGACCCGCGTGTCGGCTTTGTTACCATCACCGATGTTGAAGTGACGGGTGACTTACAGCAAGCGACGATCTATCTAACGATTCTTGGTAGTGAAGATGAGAAAGAAGCGACCCTTAAGGGACTAACGAAAGCCAAGGGCTTTATACGTTCAGAAATTGGTCACCGAATTCGGTTAAGAAAAACGCCAGAGCTATTCTTTGAAATTGACCATACGATTGAAACAGGTAATCGGATTGAAAAACTCATTCGCGACTTACACGAATCGGATGATTAAGATAGCGAAAACTAAAACCCTTGTGCTACAATAGACAAGGGTTTTAGTTTGTTTTTTATCCTAAGGAGTTGGAATTAATGACAGATGGTATCGTAAATTTAAATAAACCAATTGGTTATACAAGCCATGATTGTGTGATGATATTGCGTCGGATTTTTAATACAAAAAAAGTCGGACACACAGGAACACTTGACCCAGCAGTACATGGTGTGTTACCGATTTGTATTGGAGAGGCAACTAAGGTTGTGCCTTATTTAACAGACACAGATAAAACATATCAAGCTGAGATCACGTTAGGTATTTCGACAGAAACTGAAGACCAAACGGGTGAGGTATTAGAAAGCATACCCTTACAAAACATAATCGACGAAAGAGAAATCGAGCGTGTGTTACAGCAGTTTTTAGGTGAAAGTACACAAAAAACACCACTTTATTCAGCGGTAAAAGTGAACGGAAAAAAGTTATACGAGTATGCAAGACAAAAGATCCCAGTTGAGCGGCCTGAACGTCAAATCAACGTTAAACAACTAAAATTAACACCAGGCACTTTGAGAAAAGAAGCAGACGTTGTCAAGTTCTCATTTGAGGCGACAGTTTCTAAAGGGACATATATCCGAACGCTATGTGTCGACCTTGGTAAAGCGCTAGGGTACCCCGCTCATATGTCACATCTTATTCGCACCCGGACAGCCGCGTTTGCCTTAGCTGAAGCGGTAACTCTAGAAGAACTCGAGCAATTAAAAGACCAACAGGCATTACATACGATTTTACACCCATTACAAACGGGACTGTTACATTTACCGGTATGGGAAGTAGATGAAGAATTGAAAAAACGGATAGGCTTTGGTCAAAAGCTTTCGCGTCCGGAGGGGTTTTTAATTGATACCCCTTATCGAATGGAACGTGACGGAGAGCTATTGGCCATTTACCAAACGCATCCGGAAGATGAGACAATTATTAAGTCTTTGCGAGGTTTTAATCTGTAGAGGAGAGTTTTTTATGGAAGTGATACGATTATCAACAGCAACACAAGATAAACCACAGACACCTACCGTTTTAGCCATTGGTTTTTTTGATGGTGTGCATTTAGGACATCAACGCGTGATTGAAGAAGCAAAACGAATTGCCGATGATCAAGCCTTAGCTTTAGCGGTGATGACCTTTACTCCCCACCCAAAAGAAATTTTAGCGAAACAACCAGGTGCTGTAGAGTATTTAACCACAATGGAACAAAAGATTGCGATTTTTGACGGCTTAGGCGTTGATTTCTTGTATGTGGTTGAGTTTACTAAAGACCTAGCTAAGCTCAAGCCAAAAGCATTTATCAATCAGTTTATTATTGATTTAAATATTAAACACCTCGTCAGTGGGTTTGATTTCAGTTATGGTCATAAAGGGAAAGGGAATGTTCATACCCTTGTCGATGATGCCGAAGGGCATTTTTCTGTCACCATTGTTGATAAATTTACCGATCAGACAGAGAAGGTCTCCTCGACACGGATTCGCGAATTACTAAAGGAGGGTCGTGTTGATGAGGCGAAACACTTATTGACTCGACCGCTTAAAACAAGTGGAACGGTGGTACACGGCCATAAACGTGGCCGGACAATTGGTTATCCGACGGCGAATTTAGCTGTCTATGAATCACAAGCACTACCTAAAACGGGTGTTTATTATGTTACTGCCGTGATCAATGGCCAAAAAATTGACGGGATGGCAAACCTTGGCTATAACCCAACGTTTCAAGATTCAAAAGAACAGGTTAAGCTGGAAGTGCATTTCTTAAACTTTTCCGATGACTTATACGGCAAAGGCATTGAAGTTGAATGGCAACAGTACGTAAGAGAAGAATTAAAGTTTGACAGTATTGAGCCTCTTATTGCCCAAATTGAGCAAGATGAACGAACAATTCGACAAATAATTTTAAAAAATAAGGGCTAACACTTGCAATTTCCATTGAAAAAGGTTAATCTAGTTAACGGAAACCATCCACTTGGCAACACGATAACTCCAACGTTTGCTAGGGGATTGGGGTTTTTAAATAAGAAGTAATAGGAGGTGAACAGGATGGCAATCACACAAGAACGTAAAAATGAACTAATTAATGAGTTCAAAACACACGAAAACGATACGGGATCTCCAGAGGTCCAAATCGCTGTCCTAACTGCAGACATCAATAGCTTAAACGATCACTTACGTACACACAAAAAGGATCACCACTCACGTCGTGGACTATTGAAAATGGTTGGGAAACGTCGTAACTTATTAACTTATCTACGTAACAAAGACGTTACACGTTACCGTCAACTAATTGAAAAATTAGGTTTACGTCGATAAAAGTAAAAAAGCGGGAATTTTTCCCGCTTTTTCTATATGTATAAAAAGATTGATCACGACCCAGTTTAATACATAACAAACCTTGCGCTCGATTCTGATCAAAGGTTATAGGTTACTGTAATTTTTGATCAGGATGGAGCAAGATGAAAACCAGATGCAATAGGATTGTTTTAAACCCCGGTGAGTGGTCATACTTAAGAAAAGAGAGGGTTTTTATATGACAAACAAACAAGTATTCAAAACAGAAATCGCAGGCAAACCTTTTGTTGTTGAAGTCGGCGAACTAGCTAAGCAAGCCAATGGTGCTTGTATGGTACACTACGGTGACACTTCTGTGTTAGCGACAGCAACAGGTTCAAGTGAACCAAAAGACTTACCATTTTTCCCGCTAACGGTAAACTATGAAGAGCGTTTATACGCAGTAGGTAAAATCCCAGGTGGTTTCATTAAACGTGAAGGTCGTCCGAGTGAACGGGCTATTTTAACATCACGTCTGATTGACCGTCCGATTCGTCCGCTATTCCCAGATGGTTATCGTAATGATGTGCAAGTCATCAGTATGGTGATGAGTGTAGACCAAGATGCGCCTTCAGATATTGCAGCGATGATTGGTTCATCAATTGCTTTAGGTGTGTCGGACATTCCGTTTGCTGGACCGATTGCTGGCGTGATTGTTGGTCGTGTTGATGGCGAATTTGTCATCAATCCTACAGTTGAACAGCGCGAAAAAAGTGACATTGATTTAACCGTTGCTGGTACGAAAGATGCCATTAATATGGTTGAAGCTGGTGCGGATGAAGTACCAGAAGAAGTAATGCTAGAAGCAATCATGTTTGGTCATGAAGAAATCAAACGCCTTGTTGCTTTCCAAGAGGAAATATATGAGGCAATGGGTAAAGAAAAGATGGATGTTAAATTATTTAATTTAGATGAAGTACTGCTTGCTGAATTAAATGAAACGGCACGTCCAAAATTAAATGAAGCAATTCAAGTGATGGAAAAACATGCGCGTGAAGAAGCAATCCAAGCGGTGAAAACTGCGATTGTTGAATCTTTTGAAGCAAATGAAGCTGATGACGAAACAATTAAAAAAGTAAAAGCTATTTTAGATAAAATGGTTAAAGACGAAGTACGTCGACTTATTACACAAGAAAAAATCCGTCCAGATGGTCGTCGCCCAGAAGAAATCCGCCCGTTATCATCTCGTGTGAAGCTCTTACCACGTACACATGGTTCAGGACTATTTACTCGTGGTCAAACACAAGCGTTGAGTGTTTGTACACTAGGCGCATTGGGAGATGTACAAATTCTTGATGGCTTAGACTTAGAGGAATCTAAACGCTTTATGCACCACTATAATTTCCCGTTATTTAGTGTTGGGGAAACGGGTCCAATCCGTGGACCTGGTCGTCGTGAAATTGGTCACGGAGCGTTAGGTGAACGTGCTTTAGAAAAAGTTATTCCTGGTGAAGAAGACTTCCCGTACACGATTCGACTAGTATCAGAAGTACTTGAATCAAATGGTTCAACATCACAAGCATCAATTTGTGCTTCAACGCTTGCGATGATGGATGCAGGTGTTCCGATTAAAGCACCTGTTGCTGGTATTGCGATGGGCCTTGTGAAACAAGGAGACGATTACACCGTCCTTAGTGATATTCAGGGAATGGAAGATTTCCTAGGCGATATGGACTTTAAAGTAGCGGGTACAGCTAAAGGCGTGACCGCACTTCAAATGGATATTAAGATTGATGGCCTAAGCCGTGATATCTTAAAAGAAGCTCTAGAACAAGCTAAAATTGGCCGGATGCATATCCTGTCACACATGTTAGAAGTTATTAATGAGCCAAAATCAGAGCTATCTGAGTATGCGCCTAAAATTATGACGATGCACATTAAACCTGAGAAAATTCGTGACGTCATTGGGCCAAGTGGTAAGCAAATCAACCAAATCATCGATGAAACAGGCGTGAAGATTGATATCGAACAAGATGGTAAAGTCTTTATTGCTTCAACAGATCAAGCGATGAATGAAAAAGCTAAAAAACTTATTGAAGATATTGTACGTGAAGTTGAAGTGGGTGAAATGTACCTTGCGACCGTTAAACGTATTGAGAAATTCGGTGCTTTTGCTGAAATTTTCAAAGGTAAAGATGGTCTGATTCACATTTCTGAACTGCAAATTGAACGGACAAACAATGTAGAAGATGTTGTAAAAGAGGGCGATCAAATTATGGTTAAGGTTAAAGAAATCGATCGTCAAGGCCGTGTGAACTTATCACGCAAAGCCGTGCTTTTAGAAGAACAAGAAAAAAACAATAAATAAACTGAGTTGATCAGTCAATTTAGAACAGAAGTCTAATGACTTCTGTTCTTTTGGGTTATATAATAGGTTGTATAATATTTAGTGTTGCTTCTGTCTGAATGTAGAAACCAGCATTAGTTACATATATACATCATCATACAATTAATGGCGTGAGCGAGGGGTTTTCGAGTACAGTTAATAACCGTTTCCCGTGTTCGGGCAACGGTTATTAAAGTTCTTTGTAAAGATCACGTTGGATTATGAAATGGAGGTTGAAGTTGATGATTGTTAATTTCTTAAAAAAATTCGGTTTAATTTTTTTAGCCTTCTTAATTGTATTTTTACTATTTTTGGATTATAAAAAAGAATATACTGGGGATTATGCAGAGTGGGGAGAGTTATTAAAAGAAAGTAATGCTACAGAGTTGTTAGAAGATAATAACATACCTTATAAAATTAAAGATGGGATTATATATATTCCAGAAGATGCTTTTGATAAGGCTATTTATTGTTGTGCATAACGCTGACATTATATTTTTAAATAGTCAATTACCCGCCACTTAAATGCTAACGGGTTTCAAGGAACCTTCTTGCCTAAGTTTTATAAACAGGTGTAACTGCTAAATAGAATATGGTGGTAGGTGAGATTTTCTTAAACGACCGCCAACATTAGCGTAGGCATGAACGAATATATAATTTCTGGCTATCTTTCGTTAAGATTAGTAAAAGATTTAATTTTCACAAATATCAAAAATCTATATGATTCACTAAAGGATGTATGTTAAAATAGAGATTAAAATTGAACTAGCTTGCAAGGGAGAGAGTGAATTATGTCAAATCAACAAACGTATAATGTCGCTATCGTTGGTGCAACGGGCGCCGTTGGTCAAAAGATGTTAGAAACTTTAGCAAAACGCAAATTCCCCATCAATGAATTAAAACTGTTATCGTCAAAGCGCTCGGCTGGTAAGACGTTAACGTATAATAATCAAACGTATACGGTTGAAGAAGCAACACCAGAATCATTTGAAGATATTGATATTGCGTTATTTTCAGCTGGGGGCGGCGTTTCAAAAAAGTTTGCCCCAGAAGCAGTTAAACGTGGTGCAGTTGTTGTTGATAACACAAGCGCCTTTAGAATGGATGAAGGGGTACCACTAGTCGTACCTGAAGTCAATGAAACAGACATTAAAGAACATCAAGGTATCATTGCGAACCCGAACTGTTCGACAATTCAAATGGTAGCAGCACTGCAGCCGCTTAAAGCAAAGTATGGCTTAAAGCGTATCATTGTATCAACGTATCAAGCTGTATCAGGCTCAGGGGCAGAAGCGATTGAAGAACTCAAAACTCAAGCTGAAGACTTTTTAAACGGTGATGATATGAAAGCTGAATTATTGCCGGTAAAAGGCGAAGATAAACATTATCCGATTGCTTTTAATGCCTTACCACAAATTGATGTCTTTACAGAGAATGGCTATACATTTGAAGAAATGAAAATGATCAATGAAACGAAAAAAATCATGCATGACGATACCATTAATGTCGCTGCGACATGTGTCAGATTGCCGGTATTTACTTCACACGCTGAGAGTGTCTATGTGGAGCTAGATGCAACACCTTCAGTTGAAGAGGTTAAAACATTGCTTGCCTCAAGTGATGGACTGACACTACAGGATCAGCCAGAAGAGCAGCTTTACCCAACGCCGCTTTCAGCCGCGGGTTTACCGGATGTATTTGTTGGAAGAATCAGAAAAGATTTAAATCAAGAAAATGGCTATCATATGTGGATTGTTTCTGATAACCTATTAAAAGGAGCGGCGTGGAATTCTGTTCAAATTGCAGAATCACTCGTCAAAAATAATTGGTTATAAATTAGAGGTGTCCTATGAAAATCGTTGTTCAAAAATTTGGTGGAACATCTGTTAGAGATGAATCAACCCGAATACAAGCAATTAAGCATATTCAAGCAGCTAAAGAGGATGGATACAAAGTTGTTGTCGTTGTTTCGGCGATGGGGCGACTTCCTGACCCTTATGCGACGGATGCATTATTAACATTGGTTGATTACCCTAACCATGCAATTTCAAATCGAGAGTATGATTTACTACTATCATGCGGAGAAGTACTATCAGCGGTCGTCTTCTCTAATCAGTTGAAAAAATCAGGCCTAACAGCGACAACCTTAACGGGCGTGCAAGCAGGCTTCATTACAACCGATGACTTTACACAAGCTAAAATTGTCGAAATGGATACAACTCGCTTAGTAGAGGAGTTAGAATCTGTTGATGTTGTTGTCGTGACTGGTTTTCAAGGTCAGACGAGAGAGGGAGATATAACAACACTTGGCCGAGGTGGCAGTGATACGTCAGCTGCCGCGCTTGGGGCAAGTTTAAATGCTGACTATGTCGATATCTTTACCGATGTAGACGGCATTAAAACAGCCGATCCCCGCCTCGTACCGGGTGCACGAACACTTGATGTTGTGACTTATAACGAAATTGTCAACTTAGCCTATCAAGGGGCGAAGGTTGTCCACCCTCGCGCGGTGGAAATTGCGATGCAAGGGAAAGTGCCGTTACGCGTGCGTTCGACACAAACGACAAATGTCGGTACCCTTGTTACCGGTGCGATTAATCAGACGCTCGGGCGTGATATTACTGACCGGCTTATCACCGGTATTGCACAGATCACTGGTATTGCACAAATTAAAATAGAAACCAACTCGGATTTTGAAATGCTTCATGCGGATGTTTTTGGCGCTTTGGCTGATGCCGGTATTTCGGTCGACTTTATTAATATGTTTCCGGGTGGGCTAAGGTTTACTGTACCTGATATCCTTAGTGATAAAGCGATTGATATTATTCAAACACTTGGTTATCATCCCGTAAAAACACTAAACTGCGCAAAAGTTAGCGTCGTT
This sequence comes from Halolactibacillus halophilus, assembly GCF_900115605.1. Classification (GTDB taxonomy): domain Bacteria; phylum Bacillota; class Bacilli; order Bacillales; family Amphibacillaceae; genus Halolactibacillus; species Halolactibacillus halophilus. The sequence continues at coordinate 67,640 of NZ_FOXC01000002.1, read as the reverse complement.
GGAGCGGGTATGACGGGTGTACCAGGTGTAACAGCGCGGATTGTTCGGAGTTTAAGAGAGAAAGAAATTGAAATCTTACAATCAGCTGATAGTCATACGACAATCTGGGTTCTTGTAAAAGAAGATGATGTGAGAGAAGCAGTCAATGCCTTACATGAAGCATTTGAATTAACGGATAAATCTTGGTTATAACATTAAAGCGAATCAATCGATTCGCTTTTTTGCTGGTTTAATTGCAATCATCGTATATAGTAAAGGTAACAGATTTATTGTTTTAGAGCGAGAAGACACCTTACTCAAAGATTCATGAGAATGCTAGGTAGAGATAGTTTAATCTCAGTAGTCATTAACTGCGCATTATTTGTTGCACAATCGCCGAGATTAATTATGGTATAATAGACAAGATGGGAGGGATTAGCATGACAAATAAAAAAACAAAATCAAAACGCAAATCAAAAACATCCAAAAAAACAATATCCGAAACATTTAAATATGAATTGTATGGTTTGGGTTTCATCCTGTTAGCTGTCTTTGGTAGTGGAGCCTGGTCGCTCAGCGAAGGGATTATTCCTTTATTTTTAGTGACGAGTTTTCGCTTTTTATTCGGCTTTTGGTATAGCCTTATCCCGTTAAGCTTACTTGCTTTAGGGTTATATATGATGATTAAACAACGTTTTCCAGATTTTTTTTCAAGACGCTTTTTAGGTTTGTTTATCTTTTTAGTGTCGCTCATGTTATTGACGCACGCTTTAGTATATCGTGAATGGATGCTAACGCATGATCTATCGATTATTGGGCATTCGTTTGACCAATTTAATGCCTACAGACAAGGAGAAATGACAAGCCAAAACTTAGGTGGTGGTATGGTAGGTGCCATTTTACTTAGCCTCACCTACAAATTATTATCGCTAGCAGGTTCGGTCTTTTTAGCGGTCTTTTTGATGATTATTTCGTTTGTGTTTATGTTTGATTTTTCACTTAAATCTTTTTTTGAATATATCATTAATAAAGCTTCTAACGCTATTCAGTTTCTAAAAGAAAAAAAACAGATCCTTACCCGTAAATCAAAAGAGCGCGAGCAAACATCAGCAACACAAAAGTCGAAACAAAAGCAACAATCTGAAGCAAAAGTGGAAATAAAGGAACCGGTTATTGAAGATTTTACTGATGTTCACTATCATGATGATGCTTCTGAGGCCCAAGGTGTGTTTCCATTTTCAGATATAGAAGAAAAACAACTAAAAAACACTAATCATGACAATGATAAAGCATCTATAAAAACAGACGGTGTGACATCTGATATAGAAAAAGAAGCCCAAGTCGAACCGATGACAGAAAAAGAAAACATGGCTTATGTCTTGCCACCCGTCACTTTACTTGAAGCGCCTGCGCAAAAGAAAAAGTCTCAGGAAAAAGGCAAGATTCAAGAAATTGTAAGAAAATTAGAAACAACGTTTGAATCATTTGGAGTAAAGGCTAAAGTGACCCGGGTACATGTCGGTCCAGCTGTCACGAAGTATGAAGTCTATCCTGAAGCAGGGGTGAAGGTAAGTAAAATCGTGAACCTGCATGACGACCTGGCGCTAGCCTTGGCCGCAAAAGATATCCGTATTGAAGCACCGATTCCGGGTAAATCAGCAGTTGGTATCGAAGTGCCAAATCAAGAAGTATCCATGGTAACGATGCGTGAGGTATTTGAAGCGAAAAAACTATCTGATGAGGCGGTCTTATCGTTTATCTTGGGACGCGACATCTCAGGGGAAGCTGTTGTCCATGAGTTGAATAAAATGCCGCACTTACTCGTCGCTGGAGCTACTGGAAGTGGGAAGAGTGTTTGTATTAATGGGATTATTATTAGTATTTTGATGCGCGCAAAACCACATCAAGTAAAGTTAATGATGATCGACCCGAAAAAAGTCGAATTGAATGTCTATAACGGAATTCCGCACTTACTGACGCCTGTAGTCACTGACCCTAAAAAAGCGGCACAAGCGCTTAAAAAAGTTGTCAATGAAATGGAACGACGCTATGACTTATTCTCAGATACGGGCAATCGAAATATTGAAGGTTATAATAACTATATTAAAAAATACAATCAAACCGTTGATACAGAGGAAGAGGAACAACCACTTCTACCTTATATTGTTGTCTTAGTTGATGAATTGGCAGATTTGATGATGGTCGCCTCTAATGAAGTAGAAGACGCGATTACAAGACTCGCTCAAATGGCACGTGCAGCTGGGATTCACTTAATTATCGCCACGCAACGACCAAGTGTCGATGTCATTACAGGCGTCATTAAAGCGAACATTCCGTCACGAATTGCCTTTAGTGTGTCATCGCAAACAGATTCTCGCACGATTCTTGATAGCGGCGGGGCAGAAAAGTTACTCGGACGAGGTGATATGTTATTTATGCCAGTCGGTGCATCAAAACCTACCCGAATTCAAGGCGCTTTTCTATCAGATGAAGAAGTCGAAGCGGTTGTCGATTATTGTATTGAGCAACAAAAAGCCAATTATCAAGCCGAGATGATTCCTGATGAAGTAGATGAATCAAAAGCGTCAAGTGAAGATGTGCTCTATCCAGAAGCTGTTCAGTTAGTTGTTGAGATGCAGACAGCAAGTGTGTCAATGTTACAACGTCGATTCCGCATTGGCTATAATCGTGCAGCACGTTTAATTGATGAAATGGAAGCAAATAATATTGTCGGTCCACATGAAGGATCGAAGCCTAGAATTGTCCTTATGCAGGAGTTGTCAGACTAATCGTATAATTTAGATTAGTAGAAAAGACATCTTTTTCGTATTTTTGTGTTTATTTCTTATGGCTAAAGTGGTATATTGTTAGTGACCAATCATTTTGTTTTATGTTACTGGGGGATGAAACATGTCGAAAGATTATTTAGACAGTAAGGAATATGGTGAAACGCTTTCAAAAATGCGGGAAGATATCGAGAACGGTGTCTACCCACCAAACGAAAGGTTACATCCTCTGTATGAATTAGCAACAAACTATCATGTGTCACGAACAACAATGGAAGCCGTTATTGAAGAATTAGTTGATGAAAATATGGTCACACGTCGCTTAGGGAATGGCATTTTTGTTAATCCTAAACCAATCTATTCTTCAGGTATTGAAGAACTAGGGAGTGTGTCCGACATGATTAAACGTGCAGGTAAGTTGCCGGGTACACAATTTGTCGCAGCTGAGGTCGTTAAGCCGTCAGCGAGCGATTTAGCTCAATTTAACTCGTTGGACGTCCAAGCATTAGCAAGGGTCGAACGAGTGAGAACAGCAGATGGTGAGCCGGTGGTGTATTGCATCGATAAAATTGATCACGAACTTGTACCGATTGGATTAATTCACTCGCAAGATTCGATTTTCAAACTTATCGAGGAACATACAGGTAAGCGCATACATTATGCTGAAACCTTCATTGAACCGATTGGTTTTCATGAAAAAATTTCAGCCATACTCAATTGCCGACCTGATCAAGCACTCCTCTTACTAAGGCAAATGCACTATACAGAAGATCATGAACCGATACTTTATTCAGTTAACTATTTCAAAAGCGATGCTTTCCAGTTTCATGTTGTGAGAAAACGCACCGATTAAGTTGCCATACTCAAATCTTAGTAACAAACAAAATTAAATGGTCAAAAAAATTAACCAGAAAATGGGGGTAACAAAATGAAGAACAAATTATTGTTAATCTTGTCAGTCTTATTCGCAGCTGTATTAGTACTTGGTGCTTGTGGCTCAACTGATGATGAGTCAACTGACGATCAAACAGATCAAGACACAGAGCAAAATGAAGATGCTACAGGTGACGAAGGCACTGATGATGAAGATTCAAGTGACGAAGGCGCATCAACTGAGTTTAAAATCGCAATGGTTACAGATGAAGGCGGTGTAGATGACCGTTCATTCAACCAATCAGCTTGGGAAGGTATGCAAACTTGGGGTGAAGAAGTTGGTGCTGGAGATGACCAATACGCTTACTACCAATCAAATGACTCTGCAGACTTTATTCCTAACTTCAACCAAGCATTAGCTGAAGGTTATGATATCATTTACGGTATTGGTTACTTACTTCAAGAAGCTGTTGAAGATGTAGCAAAACTTAATCCAGATCAACACTTTGGTTTAGTTGACTCTGTATCAGATGTTGAAAATGTTATCTCTTTAACTTTCCGTGATAACGAAGCAGCATTCTTAGCAGGTGTTGCAGCCGCTCATACAACTGAGTCAGGTAAAGTTGGATTTGTCGGTGGTCAAAAAGGTGCGGTTATTGACCGTTTCCAAACTGGTTTTGAAGCTGGTGTTGCTCACGTTGATGACAGCATTGAAGTAGACGTTCAGTATGCTAACTCATTTGCAGACGCTGGTATTGGTCAACAAATTGCAGCTGCAATGTATACTAATGGCGCTGACGTTGTTTACCACGCAGCTGGTGCTGTAGGTAACGGTGTATTCACTGAAGCAAGAAACCGTTTAGAGTCAGATCCAGATAACCAAATTTGGGTTATTGGTGTTGACCGTGACCAAGAAGCTGAAGGTGATTGGGAAGGCGGAAACTTCACGTTAACATCTACAATTAAAGGTGTTGGTGACGCGATTGTTAACGCAACGAACCTTACAATTGAAGAAGGATTCCCTGGCGGTGAAAACATCGCTTACGGATTAGCTGAAGATGGTGTTGATGTTGTTCGTGGTAACATGTCAGACGAAGCATGGGAAGCTGTTGAAACAGCGCGTGCTGAAGTTGTTGACGGAACAATTGAAGTACCTGAGTTTACTTACACTGAACAATAAGATTTGATTTCAGTGAGCGCTAATCATCAGGTTAGCGCTCACTTATATAATCACACCCCATTAATGGTAATGATGATGAATAATGAAAGACTGATAGAAAGATTGGGAGGGATTTCAAGTGGTACAATCAGAAAAAGTTATTGAAATGATCGGCATCACAAAGAAATTTGGTGAATTTAAAGCGAATGACAATATTCACTTAGATGTAAAAAAAGGTGAAATACATGCTTTATTAGGCGAAAACGGTGCAGGAAAATCGACACTAATGAATATGCTCTCAGGTTTGTTAACACCAACATCAGGGCAGATACGGGTAAATGGTCAAGATGTTTCCATCTCTTCTCCTAACGTTGCGAATGACTTAGGAATCGGAATGGTTCACCAACACTTTATGTTAGTGGAAAAGTTTTCTGTAACAGAAAACATCGTTCTTGGTAAAGAAGAACATCGTTTTGGCTTTATGGATAAAGACACTGCTAATAAACAAGTACAAGAATTATCAGATCGATACGGGTTAAGTGTTGATCCGAAGAAACTTGTGGAAAATATTACAGTTGGTATGCAACAACGCGTGGAAATTTTAAAAACACTTTATCGTGGAGCAGATATTCTAATTTTTGATGAACCTACCGGTGTGTTAACTCCACAAGAAATTCAAGAATTAATGAGTATTATGCGTAAACTTGTAAGTGAAGGTAAGTCTATTATTCTTATTACACACAAACTAGATGAAATTAAACAAGTAGCGGATCGTTGTACGGTTATTCGTCGTGGTAAAAGTATTGACACCGTGAATGTAAGGGAAACGTCGCAACAAGAACTTGCGGATATGATGGTTGGACGTTCAGTCTCTTTTACAGTAGACAAAAAACCCGCGGAACCGAAAGAAGCTGTACTTAAAGTTGAAAACTTAACGGTCAAAGAATCGCGAGGGTATGACGCCGTTAAAAACGTTAGTTTTGAAGTAAAAGCTGGTGAGGTATTAGGTATAGCTGGTGTTGATGGTAACGGTCAATCACAACTTATTTCGGCGATAACTGGGTTAATGAAATCAGCATCTGGTAAGATTACTCTAAACGGTAAAAATATTACGAATAAAAAGCCGAGAATGATCACTGAATCAGGCCTTGGACATATTCCGGAAGATCGTCACAAATTTGGTCTTGTTTTACCGATGACATTAGAAGAGAACATTGCCTTGCAGACTTATTATCAAAAACCATTCAGTAATCATGGCTTCTTAAATTATAAAGAAATTAAATCGTATGCGAAAAAACTGATCGAAGAGTTTGATGTTAGAACGCCGAGTGAAGTGCACTCAGCCTCATCATTGTCTGGTGGTAATCAACAAAAAGCGATTATTGCACGTGAAATTGCTCGTGATCCAGATTTCCTTATTGCTGCACAACCAACACGTGGTTTAGACGTTGGTGCGATTGAATATATTCACAAGCGTTTAGTAGAACAACGCGATAAAGGTCGGGCTGTTTTATTAATGAGCTATGAATTAGATGAAATCATGAATGTATCAGACCGTATTGCGGTTATGTATGATGGTCGTATTATTGCCGTCGTTGATGCAAAAGAAACAACTGAGCAAGAACTCGGTCTATTAATGGCTGGTGTTGATAAAAATAGAGCAAGTGCTGAAACAGTAACGGCAGAATGAAAGGAGAGGGAGACAATTGTTAACAATGAATAAAGATCGTTTAAATAATTTACTTGTTCCGATTTTTTCGATTTTTCTCGGATTAATCTTTGGGGCATTATTAATGTTAGCGTTTGGATTCAATCCAATCACAGCGTATAATGCCATGATTTCAGGCGTATTTGGCAGCCCTTATTTCTTAGGTGAAGCTTTACGGGCAGCAACAATTTTAACTTTCACTGGTTTAGGTTTTTCGATTGCCTTTAAAGCGGGCTTCTTTAATATCGGGGTGGCTGGTCAACTACTCGTTGGTTGGACAGCATCGATTTGGGTCGCTTTAGCGTTTCCAGATTTACCGCGTTTAATGCTGGTCACAATGAGTATTGCAGCAGCCATTTTTGCCGGTGCTGTTTGGGCTGGTGTTGCGGGTGCTTTAAGAGCTTACTTTGGTACAAGTGAAGTAATCGTGACAATTATGTTAAATTATACAGCGCTTCACTTAACAAATTATCTAATTTTAAATGTATTAGGTACTGGTAATACAACGGAACGTGTGAGTGAAAATGCTAACCTGTCTATTGGCTGGTTAACTGAACTGACAGCTGGTTCGCGTTTAAATGTTGGTATTTTTATCGCAATGGTTGTGGTATTTCTTTATTGGATCTTTATGACAAAAACAACCGCAGGTTTTGAAGTGCGTGCCGTTGGTCTCAATCCACATGCATCAACATATGCTGGTATGAGTGCGACTAAAAATATTATTTTATCAATGCTCATCAGTGGTGGTTTAGCTGGTCTTGGTGGTGCGATTCACGGTTTAGGAACTTTTGGTAACTTATTTACGCAAAGTGGGCTTCCTACTGCTGGTTTTAATGGTATTGCTGTTGCCTTACTTGGACTTGGTAACCCTATCGGAATCTTCTTCTCATCAATTCTATTTGGTGTATTAGAAATCGGTGCAGGCTTCTTACCGAATGGTGCAGGCGTCCCTGATGAAATGGCATCTATTGTAACCGCTGCCATAATTTTCTTTGTAGGTGCCAATTATATTATTCGCTTCTTTATGAATAAACTAAATAATAAGAAGACACAAGCTGTCCAGGAAGGAGAATAGGCATGGATATTTTAGTCTTACTACAATTAATTGTTTCTAGTTCATTAATGTATGCCGCTCCGCTCATTTTCACTGCCTTAGGCGGTACATTCTCAGAACGAAGTGGTGTTGTCAATATTGGTCTTGAAGGTATTATGGTTATGGGTGCCTTTATGTCGGCGGTCTTTAACTTACTTATGTTTGATACTTTTGGTGGTTTGACACCGTGGTTAGGTCTTTTAGCGGGTGGTTTAATCGGGGTTCTCTTTTCACTCATTCACGCTGTTGCGACAATTAATCTACGTGCTGATCATATCGTATCTGGTACGGTTATTAACTTAGCAGCACCTGCCTTAGCGGTGTTTTTAACAAAAATTATTTTTGATGCGGCACAAACTGGTCCATTAGCGCGTTCGTTTGGTCGTTCAAACATTTTGGGGTTACAAAATATTCCGGTCATTGGCCCGATCTTCTTTGAAAATACGTCAGGTCCAGCCTACTTAGGGATTCTTGTAGCTGGTATTGCTTGGGTTGTCTTATTTAAAACACGCTTTGGCTTAAGATTGCGCTCTGTCGGTGAACACCCTCAAGCAGCCGAAACATTAGGAATTAACGTTCTTCGTTTTAAATATTACGGTGTAATGATCTCAGGTTTACTTGGTGGTATTGGTGGTGCGATTCAAGCACAAGCGATTCACAATGAATTTGGTATTTTAACTGTAGCTGGTCAAGGTTTCATTGCGATGGCAGCGATGATCTTTGGTAAGTGGAATCCACTTGGAGCAATGGGTGCAGCCGTATTCTTCGGTTTTGCACAAAGTTTATCTCGTGTGGGTAGTTATATTCCGGTTATCCAAGATATCCCGAATATCTGGTTACAAGTATTGCCGTACTTACTAACGATCTTGATCTTAGTTGGTTTAATCGGACGCTCTGAAGCGCCTAAGAAACTCGGTATTACTTATATCAAGGGTAATTAATATTAATACATGTCAATTTAAACCTTCACTGGATCAGATTATTTCTGTCCTGGTGAAGGTTTTTTTATTTTTGGTGGGCAGACGAATTAAACCCTTGTTATATTGCCTTATGATTGCTAGGAAATGATGGGTAGTGTAAAATGAATAACGTTATGATTTTACATTTATAATATAAACGGACAGTGAATACACTAGGAGGTACGAATATGTTACAAACACAAGAAACGATTATTAATCGACAAGGGTATCGGCTACATATGATTCAATCGAATAAATTTAAAACGTTACATTTTGTGGCAAAGTTTATTTCCCCCCTTTCACGAGAGCATGTCACCAAACGTGCATTGTTGCCGTTTGTGATGCAACAAGCGACAAAGAATTATCCAACCGCTAACGCTTTTCGTCAAAAGTTAGATGATCTATACGGTTCAACTTTTTCAATGGATGGGAGTAAAAAGGGAGAGATGCACATTATTACGGCGCGGATGTCGGTAGTCAATCCTTCTTACTTATCAACGGATGAACCGATTTTAGCAGAAGCTGTACAATTTTTTAATGAAGCACTCTTTGCTCCAAAAGTGTTGGACAACGGTTTTGACCCGAAAATTATTGCTAGGGAAAAACAATCACTCGGTCAAAAAATTGAAAGTATTAAAGACAATAAAATGCAACTGGCAAACATGCGTCTCATCGAAGAAATGTGTGAGGGAGAAGTCTATAAAACACATGTGCATGGTTATCCAGAAGACTTTGATGCGATTACCTCTGAAAGCTTGTATAATTATTATGAACAAGTGATTAAAAAGGAACCATTAGATATTTATGTAATTGGGGACTTATCTGAACTTAATGTCGAAGCATTGTTTGACCAATACATTGAGCGAGCAACCAATGGACCGATTGCTAGCATGCAAGCAGAAGAGAAAACAGTGACAAAACCGAAAGAAATTATTGAAGAAGAATCGCTTCAACAGGGGAAGCTGCATTTTGGATTTAGAACCCATACACATTATAGTGATGATGATTATCCAGCACTACATGTCTTTAATGCGATTTTTGGTGGTTTTCCAAGTTCAAAACTGTTTATTAATGTGCGGGAGAAAAATAGTTTAGCTTATTATGCAGCTTCTCGGTTTGAAAGTCATAAGGGGTTATTATTTGTATTCAGTGGGATTGCGCCAGCAGACTTTAAAAAGGCGAAAAAAATTATTTTAGAACAGCTTGAAGCGATGCGCGCCGGTGACTTCACTGATGAACAAATCGCAGAAGCAAAGTTATTAATTACAAATCAATACAAAGAAAACTTAGATGAAGCTTACGGCATGGTTGAAATGTTATATAATCAACAATTCAGCACGAAAGATAGTATGGATGATTTTGTCGCACGTATTAATGCTGTTACAAAGAGCGCAATTGAGCGTGTAGCCAACCGCATAGAGCTCGACACCACATACTTCCTTACTCAGAAAGGGGTCGAATAGGATGGAGAAAATGCAGTACAATCAAATCAATGAAACGGTCTATCAAGAGACGCTTTCGAATGGACTCGAAGTTTTACTTGTTCCAAAGCCGGAGTTAGAACAAACGTATGGCGTGTTTACGACAAATTATGGATCAATCGATAATCAATTCGTCCCACTTGGTGAGATGAATATGGTTCAAGTGCCTGACGGGATTGCGCACTTTTTGGAACATAAATTATTTGAAAAAGAGGATCATGACGTTTTTCAAGAGTTTACAGCACTTGGTTCATCTGCGAATGCTTTTACGTCGTTTACTAAAACGGCTTATTTATTTTCAACAACGACAGAAATAAAGAAAAATACTGAAATCCTTCTCGATTTTGTTCAAGCGCCATATTTTTCAGAAAGCTCGGTGGAAAAAGAGAAGGGCATCATTGCTCAAGAAATACAAATGTATGATGATCAACCAGATTGGCGTGCGTTCTTTGGTATAATCGAAACGATGTACGAAAACCACCCAGTAAAGATTGATATTGCAGGAACAGTCGATTCGATTCAAAACATCACCAAGGATGATTTATATACGTGTTACCATACGTTTTACCATCCTTCCAATATGACGTTTTGTTTAGTTGGTGCTTTTGATGCAGAAGAGATGCTTCAAGTGATTCGCGACAATCAAAGTCAGAAATCCTTTGACCCTGTCCAAACAATTAAACGCGAAAGGGTTGTGGAGCCAGCTCATGTGAATAAAGATCATGAGGTTTTACATATGCCCGTTGTGACTGAAAAATGTATGATTGGTATTAAAGAGACAACGACAGAAAAACCAACGGACTTTATTAAAGCAGAACTGATGAGTGAAATGATTCTTGATTACTTTTATTCGAAATCAGGTGCATATTATCAAGAATTGTATGACTTAGACCTCATTGACGGAAGTTTAGGGTTTGAGACAGAACGCCAACTGTCATTTGCTTTTTCACTTATTGGTGCAAATTCAACCGATGTTGAACAATTTAAAGCAGTTGTGTTAAAACAACTCGATACATTTAAAACGTACATGTTTAGTGATGAGGCCTTCACGCGCATGAAACGAAAGATGATTGGTGGCTTAATGCGTGAAATGAACAGCACATCTAATATCGCCAACTCGGTCAGTCAATATCATTTCTTAGGCATTGATTACTTTAAGTTATTGCCGATGTTAGAAGCTATTACCAAAGAAGAGGTTGAAACCTTTATGCATCAATGGATTAAATCAGATAATGTGGCTTCATTCTTTATCAAGAAAGAGACACAAGATGACTAAACACGTGTTAGTGGTTGGAGCAAGTGGTGCAATTGGCCAGCAGATTGTGAAAGATTTAAGCGTAACAGGTCACACTTTTTCTTTACATTACCATAAAAATATTGTCGGCATACAGTCGCTTGTCAACGCATTACCCACTGAGTCAGTCTTTGAAATGATTCAGGCTGATCTTTCAGATTCTGAAGGGGTTGACCACCTACTTTCTAACGTCCAGTTTACACCAGATGTTATTGTGTTTAGTCAGGGCCAGGCAAGTTACGGGTTATTTACAGAGTTATCACAAGTGGATATGACCGCGTTACTAGCTGTTCACGTTGAAGCTTTATGGAAAATCACCCAATATTTTTTACCATCCATGTTACAAAAACGTGCTGGAAATATTCTCGTTATTTCATCTGTTTGGGGAAAATGTGGCGCTAGTCATGAAGTCGCTTATTCGACTGTCAAGGGGGCGCAACTTACCTTCGTTAAAGCTTTGGCCAAAGAGGTTGGGGCGAATAACGTTCGGATCAACGCGATTACGCCTGGTTTTATCGATACAAGCATGAATGAACAATTATTAGAAGCAGAACGATTAGCGCTTTTAGAAGAGATCCCGCTGCAACGCTTCGGTAAAGTGGAAGATGTCAGTCAATTGAGCACTTTTTTAGTAAGTGATGCGTCAAGCTATATGACAGGTGAAGTTTTAGGTGTAAGTGGCGGTTGGCACGTTTAAACGAAGATAAAAGTCGTAAAATCACTTTCTCCTCTTTCATATTGATTGAAAATCCTTTATTATAGAAGATGGTATGTATTTCGTACGGATTTTATTAAATGGATGGTGTTAATGATGCTGATTGGAGAACAATTAAAAGAACGCCGCCTTGAAAAAGGCTTAACGGTTGAAGATATTCAAAGCGTAACGAAAATACAAGCGCGCCATATCCAGGCGATTGAGCGAAATGATTTTTCGCTTATACCTGGTAACTTTTATGTGCGAGCTTTTATTAGGGAATACGCACAAGCAGTTGGATTAGACTCACATCACTTAATGGATGAACACAAAACCGAATTGCCAGAAACATTATCGACGGATACACGGGATTTTACAACATTAAAACGGTCACGAACGCGAGCGAAGGTAAAAAACAAATCACCCTTTCAAATGTTGCTTCCAACAATCTTTGTTTTATTATTGTTGTTTTTGATTGGTTTTATTATTTATAAGTTCGTCTTAACTTCAGATGAGACAGCACCAACAACACCAGTGGAAGATAACCCATCGTCTGTGGGTGAGGAGGTAAGTATTCCTTCTGGGAGCGATGACGCTGAGATAACGGATGAGACAACATCAACAGATGATAACACGACAGATGAACTACCAACAGAGGAGGATAGCTCTGAAGTGCCAGAGACGTCAGAGCCTGTTCTTGAATTAAAAGATTATCAAACGAATGCGTCTGTTTATCATTATGTGACCGAAGCCGATGAGATCACGTTGACGGTCGATACGACCAATCAAAACTGGCTTCAAATTGAAGACAGTTCAGGACAATCGTTGTATGAACAAATGTTAACGACAAGTAACGGTCCCGTTGAGATTGATCTAACAGGTGCGGATTTTACTTACTTGCGTTTTGGTGAACCAGGTATCATTTCAATTGATATTAACGGCATACCAGTCGAGTTTTCAAGCGAGATGAATATGAGTTCGGTACAAGAAGTATGGATCTATTTTAACGATGCTTACGAACCGGACCAAGCGTAACCGGTAGACCCTTCTTATCAGTCACTCACTTTTAAGAAGGGTTAAATTATTTAAAGAAAGAGGATGTTTTATGAATATACCTAATCGTATTACTATTTCACGCATTTTACTTATCCCAATTTTTATTTTGTTACTGACTTTACCGTTAGATTGGGGCAATGTCTCAATCGGTAAGGATACCTTACCCATTGTTCATCTCGTAAGTGCGCTGTTATTTATTGTTGCCTCAGGAACAGACTGGGTCGATGGTTTTTATGCCCGCAAATATAATCTCGTGACCAACTTAGGAAAGTTTTTAGATCCCATGGCGGATAAGTTATTAGTCGCCGCTGCCTTTGTTTTACTTGTTGAGCTCAACATGGCCCCGGCTTGGCTTGTGATTGTTATCCTATCACGCGAATTTGCGGTGACTGGTTTAAGGCTAGTTGCTGCGGGTGAAGGGCTCGTTTTAGCGGCAGGACAAATGGGGAAATGGAAAACAGCGTTTCAACTCGTCTCGATTGCCTTTCTATTGTTACATGACTTTCCGTTCTCCTATCTTGATTTAAGTGTGTCGATCGGTACAATCTTACTGTATATTGCTCTTATTTTAACGGTTGTATCAGGACTTGATTATTTTATTAAAAACTGGCATGTGATGAAGGAGTCGAAATAATGCAGCAACTACAAGCAGAAATTATCGGTGTTGGAACCGAGCTGTTACTTGGTCAGATTGCTAATACCAATGCGCAGTGGATCTCTGAAGCACTGGCCAATCAAGGTATTAGTGTGTATCATCATCAGGTCGTAGGTGATAATCATGATAGAATTTATCGTAGTTTCGAATTAGCGAAAAGTCGATCTGACATCGTTCTTGTGACTGGTGGACTTGGACCGACCGATGATGATTTAACCCGTGAAGTTTTAAGTGATTTTACAAAGCGTGCACTCTACCAAGACAAATCAGCTCTTGCCCAACTTGAAGCATTTTTCAAACGACGTAACCGAACAATGTCTGAGAATAACCGTAAACAAGCAAACGTCATTGAAGATGCCACCATGATACCTAATGATGCGGGTACGGCACCAGGCATGATTGTCATAGATGATGACACAACGTTTGTGATTATGCCAGGTGTGCCGACTGAAATGAAAAAAATGATGAATGATGCCGTACTCCCTTATTTAAAGGAAACGTTTCAATTACAAGATGTGATTGTCTCAAAGATGGTGCGCTTTATTGGTATTGGTGAATCGCAATTAGAAATGGAAGTCAAAGATCTAATCGAGCAACAATCTAATCCTACTATTGCTCCGTTAGCAAGTGATGGTGAAGTTGCCCTCAGAATAACCGCTCGAGCAGAAACAACAAAAGAGGCTAATCGGTTAATTGAAGCAAGTGAGGCAACTTTGTTAGCACGTGTGGGTCAATACGCATATGGTTTTAATAGCGAATCAATTGCAGATGTGGTAGTAAAACAGTTGGCGAATAAAGGTTTAACGCTCGCTGCAGCAGAAAGTCTAACCGGTGGACGGTTTAGCGATGCGATTGTTTCAGTGCCAGGAGCAAGTCGCGTATTTAAAGGGAGTATCGTCAGTTATAGCAATGAAGCAAAAATGAAGCTGCTTGGAGTGAGTGAAGTCACTCTGCAATCTTTCGGCGCCGTAAGTAAAGAAACGGTTATTGAGATGGCGAAACAGGCGAAAGATAAGCTGAATACGGATGTGGCTGTTAGCTTTACAGGAGTCGCTGGTCCAGAACCTCTAGAAGGACACGAAGCGGGGACGGTCTTCCTTTGTCTTTACCATGATGAAGAACATTATCGCGCGGAAAAATTTTCATTTGTTAATCATCGTGAATTGACACGGACACGTGCAGTTAAAAAGGCATTAGAATGGTTATATTATTATTTACAATCAAATCATGGGTAAAATTAAAAAAGGCGGATGAATATGTCAAATTCAGACGCTTTTTTTATTAGAAAAGGCAAGAACATTTATTCGTTTTTTGCTTGTATATTTTATAAAAAAACGTTATGATAAAGAAGTTAAATATAATGATTGCGTTTTTTAAAGGAGGAAATATATTATGAGTGATGATCGTAAAAAAGCCCTTGATATGGCGCTTAAATCGATAGAAAAACAATTTGGAAAAGGTTCGATTATGAAATTAGGTGAAAGAGCTGAACAAAAAATCCCAACAGTGTCAAGTGGGTCACTGGCAATTGATATTGCCTTAGGTGTCGGCGGTTACCCGCGGGGAAGAATTATTGAAATATACGGTCCAGAATCATCTGGTAAAACTACGGTTTCACTGCATGCGATTGCAGAAGCACAAAGACAAGGTGGTACAGCGGCATTCATTGATGCAGAGCATGCGCTAGATCCTGTTTATGCTAAAGCTTTAGGTGTTAATACCGATGAACTCCTCTTATCACAACCAGATACAGGAGAGCAAGCACTAGAAATTGCTGAAGCACTTGTGCGTAGTGGCGCTGTTGATATCGTCGTTATTGACTCGGTAGCGGCCCTTGTTCCAAAAGCAGAGATCGAAGGAGAAATGGGTGACGCTCACGTTGGTTTACAAGCTCGCCTCATGTCACAGGCTTTAAGAAAGTTGTCTGGTGCGATTAATAAATCAAAAACAACAGCAATCTTTATTAACCAAATCCGTGAGAAAATTGGGATTATGTTTGGTAATCCTGAAACAACACCAGGTGGACGGGCACTGAAGTTTTATTCCTCCGTTCGTCTAGAAGTGCGTCGTGCGGAAACGATTAAGCAAGGTAATGACATGGTCGGTAACCGTACGCGGGTAAAAGTTGTGAAGAATAAGGTAGCCCCTCCATTTAAACAAGCAGAAGTAGATATTATGTACGGGGAAGGTATTTCTCGTGAAGGCGAGATGTTAGATATTGCATCTGATTTAGATATTGTCCAAAAAAGTGGTGCTTGGTACAGTTATAAGGACGAACGTCTCGGTCAAGGCCGTGAAAACTCAAAACAATTTTTAAAAGAGAATCCAAAAGTAAAAGCGGAAATCTATGAAGCAGTGCGTGCCCATTATAGTTTTGATGGTAGCGTCCCAGCTGAAGAACCAGCGGAAGCAATAGATGAACTGTTACCAGAGGATGAGTAAAAGGAGGGGGGCGATTTCCCCTTCTTTTTTGTACGACTGTTTTCAAAAAATAGAATAATATGATTTTTAATGGTAATAAAGTCCATTTTTGCCTGATTGTCATTTTGTCTTCTTGACATTAAGAATTTTGACGATTAGAATGGAAAGTGTATAATTCTCATTTTGAATTATACAAAAACTTAATGACGCATTCATATGACTATGAAAAGTACATGCCGACTTAAACACGAAAAAATGAATAGCAAGAGGAGGTGAAATCATGAACTTCACAGAAATTTTGGTTCTCGTCATCTCCAGTTTGGCTATCCTAATCGTCGGTATTGTTGTTGGCTATTGGATTCGTAAATCGATTGCAGAGAAAAAGATTTCGAGTGCAGAAGAATTAGCTAAGCAAATCGTTCAAGAAGGCCATCGTAATGCAGAAGTTGCGAAAAAAGAAGCATTGCTTGAGGCGAAGGATGAAAATCACAAAATTCGCCAAGATTTGGAGCAAGAAATTCGTGAGCGTCGTCTTGAACTTCAAAAACAAGAGAATCGCTTAATGCAGAAAGAAGAAAATCTTGATCGCAAAGACGATACGTTGGATAAACGTGAACGTATGCAAGAGAAGAAGGAAACTACTTTAGCAGAAAAACAACAACAAATTGAAGAAATGGAAAGCAAAGTTGATGCTATGCTAAAAGAGCAGCAAGCTGAACTGGAGCGCATTTCTGGTTTAACTGCAGACCAAGCAAAACAGACGATTTTAGAACGAGTCGAAAAAGAAGTGAGTCATGAATCCGCACTTATTATCAAAGAGGCTGAAAACAGAACAAAAGAAGAAGCTGATAAAAAAGCGAAAGAAATTTTATCACTTGCGATGCAACGTTGTGCATCAGATCACGTCGCGGAAACAACCGTATCGGTTGTTAACTTGCCAAACGATGAAATGAAAGGGCGTATTATCGGTCGAGAAGGCCGTAATATCCGTACATTAGAAACGTTAACAGGTATCGATTTAATTATTGATGATACACCTGAAGCGGTAATCCTATCAGGGTTTGATCCTGTTCGTCGTGAGATTGCACGCATTGCATTAGAAAAGCTTGTTCAAGATGGTCGTATTCACCCAGCGCGGATTGAAGAAATGGTAGATAAAGCTCGTCGAGAAGTTGATGAGTATATCAGAGAAGTTGGGGAAGAGACAACCTTTGAAGTCGGTGTTCACGGTTTACATCCAGACTTAATTAAAATCCTTGGTCGTATGAAGTACCGTACAAGTTACGGTCAAAATGTCTTGAAACACTCAATTGAAGTCGCTCATCTTTCTGGGTTACTTGCTAGTGAGTTAGGCCAAGATGTTACTTTAGCGAAACGAGCCGGCTTACTCCATGACATTGGTAAAGCGATTGATCATGAAGTAGAAGGAAGCCACGTTGAAATTGGTAAAGAATTAGCTATCAAGTACAAAGAAAAAGAAGTTGTCGTCAATGCCATCGCCTCTCACCACGGAGACGAAGAGGCAACGTCAATCATCGCTGTCCTTGTTGCGGCGGCTGATGCTTTATCTGCGGCAAGACCAGGAGCACGAAGTGAAACATTAGAGAACTATATTAAGCGTCTTGAAAAATTAGAAGAGATTTCAGAATCCTATGAAGGCGTTGAAAAATCATTCGCAATTCAAGCAGGACGTGAAGTGCGTATTATGGTTAAACCTGATGAAATTGATGATTTAGAAGCAGCTCGCTTATCTCGTGATATTAGAAAGCGAATTGAAGATGAATTAACATTCCCAGGTCACATCAAAGTCACTGTTATTCGTGAAACACGATCAGTGGAATATGCTAAATAATGAAGATTAAAGAAGCGGTCAACTGATCGCTTCTTTTTTACATCTAAAACTTATTAAAATTGGAGGGATATTTTTGTACATATGGTTACTGTTGATGCTTGTCTTAATAAGTCTCGCTTGTTTTTCTGAAAGTAAGGTGCTACGAAAAAGGCTGAAACTTTTACTGAGTTTTGGGTTGGCTATCACTTTTAGTATACTTATGGAAACTGTTACTTACATGTTCGTTGAAAGACATTTGCTTGAAGGATTAATAGTTGGAGTGCTTTATTTTTTCATCCCACTCATCACCTTTCTCCCAGCCCAATTGTTACTGTTTGATATCCGGTTGTTTCAAAAGGATTGAGCTTTAGGAAGTTGCGTATATTTTTCTCCTAGTAGTGAAAGGCCTTCGATTATGTTAGAATAATACACGTGAAAAAAAGATGACGATATAGAAAGAGGTTTATGTATGCGAATTTTATTTATTGGAGATATCGTAGGCTCAATGGGACGCGATCAACTAAAAACGTATCTCCCACAGTTAAAACAAAAGTACCAGCCCCAGCTCACGATTGTAAACGGAGAAAACGCCGCGGCGGGTAAAGGCATCACGGAAAAAATTTATAAACAATTTTTAGAATGGGGTGCTGATTACTTAACGATGGGGAATCACACGTTTGATAAAAGAGATATTTTTGATTTTATCGATTCGGCCGATAAAATGGTCCGCCCTGCTAATTTTCCGGATGGTACACCAGGTAAGGGTATTGGTTATGTGAATGTTAATGGCACAGAAGTGGCGATTATTAATTTACAAGGTCGCACGTTTCTGCCACCACTTGAAGACCCATTCCGTTATGCTGATGCGCTTGTTGATGAGGCAAAGAAACGTACGAATGTTATTTTTGTTGATTTTCATGCTGAAGCAACAAGTGAGAAGCTGGCACTGGCGTGGTATTTAGATGGTCGCGTGAGTGCTGTTGTTGGCACGCATACGCACGTACAGACGGCGGATAACCGCTTGTTAGATAATGGCACCGCGTATATTAGTGATGTCGGTATGACTGGGCCGTATGATGGTATTATTGGTACTGACCGCGAAGCGGTCTTAAAACGATTCTTAACTCAATTACCAGTGCGATTTGAAGCGACGAAATCAGGTAAAGCGCAGTTATCAGGTGTTGTAATTGATATTGACAATAACACCGGTCAAGCGAAGAAAATTGATCGTATTCTGATTAATGATGATCATCCTTTCTTCGGTTAAGTGGTGATGACTTTAAAAAACAAAGAGCGATGTAGTAAATGATTGAACGGAAGCATCCTTTTTCAGGGTGCTTTTTCTTTTGTGACAAAAAGGTGACAAATAATGAAAGTTGTTAATCACTTGAACGGTGCATGATACAATAGATAAGAAAAACAGGTCATACATTGGAGAGGATAGATACAGTGAATGAACAACAAAAACACCTACAACAGTTAGTTAAACCAACCACAAAAGAACATGTGGAGCGATTACAACAATTACATGATGAAACGACGTATGAACCTCCTAACTTAAAGAAGGCAAGAAAACGATTGAAGAAAGATGTCGATATCCATTATGATTTTGAGATACCCGAAGATATGCGCCAAATTGGTGACAACCAAACCTACTACATACGCACTTATGGCTGTCAGATGAACGAACATGATACCGAAGTCATGGCCGGTCTTTTGTCCCGGATGGGCTACACCGAAGTGAGCGAGATGAGAGAAGCTGATGTAATCCTGTTAAACACGTGCGCAATTAGAGAAAACGCTGAGAATAAAGTATTCGGTGAACTTGGGCATTTAAAACCGATTAAAAAAGAAAATCCTGATGTCATTATTGGTATATGTGGTTGTATGTCGCAAGAAGAAGGCGTCGTGCACCGGATCATGCAGAAACATCCGTTTGTTGATATGATTTTTGGTACTCACAACATTCACCACTTGCCCTCACTCTTGAAAGAAGCGATGTTTCAAAAGGCGATGGTCGTTGAGGTTTGGTCAAAAGAAGGGGACATTATTGAAAATCTTCCGAAACAGCGAAAAGGCAAACTTAAAGCGTGGGTTAACATTATGTACGGATGTGATAAATTCTGTACCTATTGTATTGTGCCTTATACCCGCGGAAAAGAACGGAGCCGGTTACCAGAAGATGTTATTGAAGAAGTCAAACAGCTTCAGCGAGAAGGCTATAAAGAAGTGACCTTACTTGGTCAAAACGTTAATGCTTACGGGAAAGATTTACCGTTTGACTATGGTTTAGGCAACTTACTCGATGAATTGCGCCAGATTGATATTCCGCGGATTCGGTTTACGACCTCACACCCACGCGATTTTGATGATCACTTAATTGATGTACTAGCAAAGGGTGGCAACTTACTGGACCATATTCACTTACCGGTTCAGTCGGGAAGCAGTGATATCTTACGAGTTATGGCCCGTCGTCACACGCGTGATGATTATTTGACCCTAGTTAAGAAAATAAAAGCAAAAATGCCAGATGTCACCTTAACGACGGATATTATTGTCGGGTTTCCTAATGAAACAGATGAACAGTTTGAAGAGACATTGTCTCTGGTAGAAGCAGTCGGGTTTGAACATGCCTTTACGTTTATTTACTCACCAAGAGAAGGCACGCCAGCGGCGCGCTGGCAAGATGAGACACCAGAAAACGTTAAAAAAGAGCGTCTTCAACGATTAAATAGCCTTGTTAATAAACAATCCAAAGTGGCAATGGACCGCTATATCGGAGAAGTTGTCGATGTATTAATTGAGGGTGAGAGCCGGAAAGATCCTAACGTTTTAGCGGGTTACACAAAAAGAAATAAGTTAGTGAACCTAAAAGCATCAAAAAGCTTGATTGGTGAGATTGTCCCTGTTAGAATAACACATGCAAAGACATGGTCACTATATGGTGAATTAGTGACAGAATAATGGGGTGACAATGTGCATTACACTGATGAAGATATATTAGCCTATACTAACGGTGTTGCCGGAAAACTCGGTAATTTAGATGACGTGCAGCGGTTTAAAGCGGTCAAGCAAACGCTGGATGGACACGAGAAAGTCAAACAACAGATCAACCAAATAAAACAACTCCAAAAACAGGCGGTTAACTTACAAGCTTACGGTAAAACAGAAGCAGCGAAACTCATTGACCAAGATATTGATGAGATTCAGCAGCAAATCGATGCTTTACCGATTGTTGAGGAGTTCAAACAGACTCAAGTTGATGTGAATGCGATCCTGCAATCGCTCATCTCAGAAATTAATCAACAGATGTCAGATGAGATGGATAAAAGTACACCTTTAGATAATTAAGATGCCTATAGGCATCTTTTTTCTTTTTTAAAAGTCTAAAAAGTAAATTGTTAAGCTAAGTCTGAAGATTGCACGCTTACCAGACGTTTAGAACCTAGGTGTTATAAAGCTGACATAGTTCATTGATGATGAAGCATTTCACTGATATAATCAAGATGAGTCATGATAATTTCTGGAGCGTACATTTTGTGCGCTTTTTCTTTTTACGAGTATCAATTTAAATTGATAAGAGGGAACGATCAAATATGTTATAATACAAACAGCAAATGAGAACGAATAGGAGTTTTATATATGCCAAGTTACACACCAATGATTCAGCAATATTTAAAAATTAAAGCCCGCTATACCGATTGTTTTTTATTCTTTCGCCTCGGGGATTTCTATGAAATGTTTTTTGACGATGCGACAAAAGCTGCGCAAGAATTAGAAATTACACTTACGAGTCGCGATGGTGGAGGTGAGGAACGCATTCCTATGTGTGGTATTCCCTACCACGCCTCTACCAACTACATAAAAACCCTCGTTGAACGGGGGTACAAAGTAGCTATTTGTGAACAAGTCGAAGACCCTAAAACGGCTAAAGGCGTTGTGAAACGTGATGTTGTCCAAGTCATCACCCCAGGTACAGTTATGGAGGGGGCAATGCTTCTTGAGAATGAGAACAACTATTTAGCGAGTGTTGATTGTATCGATGACCATTATACGCTCAGTTTTATCGACTTATCAACTGGAGAACTCTACGTGTTAACAGTAGACCAATTTGACCGATTAAAAAGCGAAATATATAACCGTCCGATTAAAGAAGTCGTGATTTCTGACCGGTTATCGACAAAAGAACAGCACGTTTTATCAGATGAACTCCAGTTAACGGTCTCGCACCACACGTTAGCAGATACGATTGATTATGCGTCCTTTGATGCATTACTAACGAATGTTGATCACAATAGCTTACAGCAGGCCGTTATTCGGCTGATTCATTATATTCGATCAACTCAACAACGTTCACTTGAGCATGTCCAACCTGCAGAAATAATTGAGTTGAGTGGCTATCTTGGTTTAGACATGCATTCGAAGCGGAATTTAGAATTAACAGAAACGATGATGAAAAAAGGTAAACAAGGGAGCTTACTCTGGGTATTAGACCAAACAGTGACTGCCATGGGGGGACGTTATTTAAAGAAATGGCTGGAGCGCCCGTTACTAGATGAACGAGCCCTTAATGAACGTTATAATATGGTCGAAGGTTTACTCGACCAATTCATTGAAAGAGATGCATTAAGAGAAGATTTACAATCGATTTATGACTTAGAACGCTTATCAGGTCGGGTAGCTTTTGGTAATGTTAATCCCCGCGACCTGCAACAATTAAAATTGAGTTTATCGCGTATACCAGGGTTAAAACAAACGTTATCAACATTTACTTCTCCGTATCTACAAACAATAGGAGAAGATTTAGATACATTAGCTGAACTACGTGATTTACTAGAACAAAGTCTCGCTGATGAACCGCCAATGACCTTGAAAGAAGGGGGGATCATTCAAGATGGTTTCGATCCCCAGCTCGATGAATACCGTGATGCGTCAAGAAACGGGAAGCAATGGATCAATGCATTAGAACAACAAGAACGAGAAGAGACAAAAATAAAATCACTAAAAATTGGCTATAACCGTGTATTTGGCTATTATATTGAAGTCACCAAAGCCAATCTGCATCTGTTGCCTGAAGGTAAATATGAACGAAAACAAACCTTAACGAATGCGGAGCGCTATATTACCCCGGAATTAAAAGAAAAAGAAAATTTGATTCTTCAAGCTGAAGAAAAAAGCTTAGAACTCGAGCTTCAATTATTTACTGAGCTCCGCGAGAAAGTAAAGGCCTATATACCGCGGCTACAGCAACTAGCTGAACGTGTCAGTACCTTAGACGTCTTACAAAGTTTTGCGGTTGTAAGTGAACAAGAAGGGTATGTTAAACCAACTTTAACTAAACAAGAGACCTTAACGATTACCGAAGGACGTCATCCAGTTGTTGAGAAAGTGATGACAGATGGAATGTATGTCCCGAATGATATTACGTTAGACGGAGAGACGAAGATGTTGCTGATTACCGGGCCGAATATGTCTGGTAAGAGTACGTACATGCGACAAATTGCGCTGACAGTTATTATGGCCCAAATCGGTTGCTTTGTACCGGCCGAATCGGCGACCTTGCCCGTCTTTGATCAAATCTTTACCCGGATTGGTGCCGCTGATGACTTAGTAAGTGGACAGAGTACCTTTATGGTAGAAATGTTGGAATCAAAACATGCGTTAGACTTTGCGACTAATAACAGTTTGATTCTTCTAGATGAGATTGGACGCGGGACGAGTACCTATGACGGGATGGCGCTTGCACAAGCCATAATTGAGCATGTCCATGATCACATCGGTGCAAAAACCCTCTTTTCGACACACTATCACGAATTGACGAGTTTAAGCGAGTCACTCACACAGTTAGAGAATGTGCACGTATCAGCTGAAGAGCACGACGGCGAGGTTATCTTTTTACATAAGATTAAACCAGGACCAGCGGATGAAAGTTACGGGATTCATGTGGCTAAGCTAGCGGGATTACCTGGGTCGTTAATTAACCGAGCCAATGTTATTTTACAGCTATTAGAATCAAATCAAGCAGAAGACAAAGGTGCAAAAATTAAAGAAACAGCTGTCTCTTTTGAATCCTTGGAGCAAGCAGTCATTAATAAAAAAGCAGTATCAAAAGCTCATCAGCAAACAGACGATCAATTAAGTTTTTTTGCTGAAACAAAGTCAGTATCGTCAAATTCAAAAACGACGCGATTAGAAAAGAAATTAAAACAATTGGATTTAATGTCGATGACACCGATTGATGCTATGAACGCTTTATTTGATCTTAAAAAGGAACTACAAGGAGAGGAGTGATTTTGTGGCCATTGAACTCATGTCAGATGCCCTCAGTAATAAAATCGCGGCTGGCGAGGTCGTAGAACGACCGGCCTCAGTGATTAAAGAACTTGTAGAAAATAGTATTGATGCAAATAGCCAGATGATTAAAGTCGATGTTTATGAAGCAGGCCTCATGCGAATGAAAGTCACTGATGATGGAGACGGGATGCTAGAAGAGGATGCTTCTGTTGCCTTTTTGCGTCATGCGACAAGCAAAATTAAATCAGAGCAAGATTTATTTCATGTCCGCACTCTCGGATTTCGTGGTGAGGCACTCGCTTCCATCGCAGCTGTCAGTAAACTAACGTTAAAAACTTCAACAGGTGACGGGGCAGGTACGTTAATCCAATATGAAGGTGGCAAAGAAGTTAATCGAGACAAAGCAGATGCGAGAAAAGGCACCGAAATCACGGTGGATCAGTTGTTTTTTAATACGCCGGCACGGTTAAAATATATGAAAACGATTCATACAGAACTCGGTCACATTACTGATGTGATTAATCGGTTAAGTTTAAGCCATCCGGATATTCGTTTTACCTTAACCCATAATGATAAAGTTATTTTTAAATCTAATGGGCGAGGTGACTTACTCCAAATTATTGCACAGATTTATGGAATCAATGTCGCAAAGAAAATGATTAAAATCGAGCATGACACGCTCGACTATAAAATTTCTGGTTACATCGCAAAGCCTGAAGTAACTAGAAGTGGTCGGCAATATTTATCAACGCTCATTAATGGCCGGTTTGTGCGTAGTGTGATTTTAAATAAGGCGATTTTAAGTGGCTATCATACTTTACTTCCGATTGGACGCCACCCAATTGTTGTGATTCAAATTGAAATGGATCCGATTTTAGTCGATGTTAATGTCCATCCGACGAAACTTGATGTTAGGTTTAGTAAAGAAAAAGAATTGTTTACAGCGATTGAAACCGCAATTAAAGAGGCATTTAAACAAGAACGGCTGATACCAGACTATACCGAGAAAAAACAAAAACCTAAGCAAGATCGTTCGAAACAGGCGAGCTTTTCATTTGATCACACGCCATCTGAAACAAGTGCGCACAACCAACTGAGTAATTCTAGGGGCCGTCTAACTCAACAAGAATCAAAAGAAGATGTCCAACACGAGGCTAATGATATAAAACAACATTACGAGGAAACATTAAATGCACCAAGACTTAATCAACCGCAGGAAAGAGAAGCAGTTACAGAAGATACGCTCTCACTTGATCAGCAGATTTCTCCTAACTTATCTGAAACAGTTCATGAAAATGCGCAACCACTCATGCCATCAACGGACGATGTAACATCTGTTGATAGAACGAGTGATGAGACAAAAGCGATAAATGATTCAGGTGAAAATAGTCGTATGCCGCTTATGTATCCGGTTGGACAGCATCACGGGACCTATATTATTGCAGAGAATGATCAAGGCATGTATTTAATCGATCAACATGCGGCCCAGGAACGGATTAAATACGAGTATTACCGTGATAAAATCGTTGAAGTGGATCCGGTTTTACAAGAATTACTCGTCCCAATGACCTTTGACTTCTCAAAACAAGAAGCGCTACTCATCGAGCAATATCAAACCGAACTTGAGACTGTTGGTCTGTTTTTTGAACCGTTCGGCCAACAGACTTACCGCGTTTCGGCGCACCCTAATTGGTTCCCGGCCGGTTTTGAAGAAGAGACGATTCGTGACATTATTGCCCAAATTATTGAAGATGAAAAGATTGATTTAAAGAAGTTGCGAGAAGATGCTGCCATATTAATGGCGTGTAAAAAGTCGATTAAAGCTAACCATCACTTGAATTATGATGATATGTTTGAATTACTTGAAACGTTGAGAAAAACAGAAGCCCCTTTTACATGTCCGCATGGTCGACCGGTTGTCATCCATTTCTCAACATATGAACTTGAAAAGATGTTTAAACGGATTATGTAGGAGGTGAAAAAAGTGAAACCAACGATTGTATGTGTAGTCGGTCCAACCGCGGTAGGGAAAACAGCCCTATCAATTGAAATAGCCCAGCATTTTAACGGAGAAGTGATTAGTGGTGACTCGATGCAAGTGTACCGTGGAATGGATATCGCGACAGCAAAAGTCACCCAAGACGAACAACAAAACATTCCTCATTATCTTTTAGATATCCTTGAACCAGATGAAAGTTTTTCAGTATTTGACTTTAAAACACGCGTGACTCAGATCATCACGGATATGAATGAGCGCGGGCGACTCCCCATTATTGCAGGGGGGACAGGGATGTATTTGGATAGTCTTATTCGTGACTATGCGTTATCAGAAGAAAAACGAGACCCAGAATACGAACGTAAAATTGAAGCTGATATTGAAAAGTTAGGCATAGATGCTGTGTATAATCGATTAGTTGAAGTGGATCCCAATCAAGCAAAGAAAACGCATAAAAATAATGTCAGGCGAGTGATTCGGGCACTTGAAGTATACGACCGGACAGGTCAAACAATGACGGATTACCAACAAACGCAACGAGCGGACTCACCCTACAACGTGATCCTAATCGGTCTTGATATGGACCGCACTTTACTATACGCGCGGATTAATGCTCGGGTGGATCAAATGGTTGAGCACGGTTTGTTTAAAGAAGCACGCTATTTCTATGACTTAGGCTTAAAAGATGCGCCGTCAATGCGCGCGATTGGTTATAAAGAATTGATTGGCTACTTTGAAGGAACGTGCTCAAAAGAGGAAGCAATTGATTTATTGAAACGTAACTCGCGCCGGTATGCGAAACGACAGTTGACTTGGTTTAGAAATAAGATGGATATCAACTGGTATACGCTAACACCGGAAACAAAAAATGATGTTTTTCAAAAAATTCTTAAAGATTTAGCAGGAATTTTACCACCGACCTAGAATTATAGTATAATAGAGAGAGAAAAAGAGGAGGAATTTACATGGCACAATCTGTTAACATTCAAGATCAATACTTAAACGCACTGAGAAAAGACCATATTCAAGTAACGGTTTTCTTAACGAATGGCTTCCAATTACGTGGGTTAGTTAAATCGTTTGATAATTTTACAGTTTTACTTGAAACAGAAGGTAAACAACAGTTGATTTTTAAGCATGCAATTTCAACATTCTCACCAGCGAAAAACGTCAAGATTGAAACAGAATAATTTTTAATTAATCGGGAGCGCTGTTAAAGCGCTCTCTTTCCATGTAACTAACTCCAAACTAAGAAAGAAGGAATAAACGTATGTCAGAACGCGTATTGATTCTCGCCGTAGAGAAAAAAATAACCGATCACGAACGGTTTATGTACTCGGTGGAAGAATTGATTTCATTAACAGAAACGGCTAAAGGGGAAGTCGTTGATGTCATTACCCAAAAAAGGGATCGAATTCATCCGAGTTTATATATAGGAACAGGTAAAATTGAAGAAGTTCAAGTATTTATTGAAGCAGAAGCGATTGATTTAGTCATTGCAAATGATGAGTTATCAAGTTCGCAAGTGAGAAACCTCGAAGAATTCATTGATGTGCCAATCATTGACCGGTCCCAATTAATTTTAGATATTTTTGCGAGCCGGGCTAAAACAAATGAGGGAAAGCTACAAGTTGAATTGGCACAGTATCAGTACTTGTTACCTCGCCTACACGGTCAAGGTCAAGCGCTCTCGAGACTTGGTGGGGGTATAGGAACCCGTGGTCCTGGTGAAACAAAACTTGAGTCAGACCGAAGACACATTATGCGCCGGATTGATGACTTAAAGCGTCGGTTAGAGACGGTTAAAAACCAACGTCACCAGTACCGAAAACGTCGGCAAACGAATCGTATTTTTCAAATTGCGATTGTCGGTTATACGAATGCGGGAAAGTCGACGTTATTTAATCGATTAACCGAAAGTGAGACGTTTGAAGAGAATCAGTTATTTGCGACACTCGATACAACGGCACGTCAATTAAAGTTACCATCGGGTTTTCAAGCGATTGTGACTGATACTGTTGGATTTATGCAAGACTTGCCAACGGCTTTAATTGCGGCTTTTCGCTCGACATTAGAAGAAGTGCTAGAAGCGGATATGATTTATCACGTTGTCGATGCTTCTCACCCAGATCATCACCAGCAACAAGAAACGGTGAAGCGTCTGCTTGAAGATTTAGGAGCTGAACATATCCCGATGCTGACTTTATATAATAAAAAAGACTTACTACAAACAACCTTTATTCCATTCGAGAAACCGGCTTTAACAATAAGTGCATTTGACGAAGTGGATCATAAACGGTTGCTTAATGAAACGGAACGCCTTGTGAAGTCACTCTTTACGTTAGAAACATTTGTACTAGAGAGTGATGAAGGGAAAAAAATACAACTACTTCAAACGGAAGGCATTGTTCAAGCGATAGACTTCAATGAAAAAACTGAACAGTACCGGGTGATGGTTTATTTGCCGGAAAGTCATCCGCTGTTATCAAAAAGTGAAGAAGAAAGTGAGTTTTAAATATGATTGAACATTTAATTAAACAAACAGAAGCTGATATTAAAGACGTTCGCCAACAAATTGAGCAGACGGTTGAGATGAACCAATTAAAAGTCCTTAATGCGTTTCGAGACAATAAAATTGCGGACGTCCATTTTCAAGCAACGACGGGTTACGGCTATGATGACATCGGACGCGATGGATTAGAAGCCGTCTACCGGGATGTATTTAAAACAGAAGATGCCCTCGTGAGACCACAACTAATTTCTGGTACACATGCCATTACGACTGCCTTGTTTGGAATCTTACGTCCTGGTGATGAACTCATTTATATGACGGGTGACCCTTATGATACATTAGAAGAAGTGATTGGGACACGTGGGCAAGATACGGGGTCTTTGATGGATTTTGGTGTGCATTATCAATCCATTCCTTTAACAGCATCTCAAAGCATTGACTATGAAGCGCTCAAACATGCGATTAAACCACAGAGCAAAGTGGTAGCGATTCAGCGTTCAAAAGGCTATGCGGACCGTCCGTCATTTACAATCGATCAGATTGAGGAAATGATTCAATTTGTTAAAGCAATAAATAAAGAAATCATTATTTTTGTTGATAACTGTTACGGTGAGTTCGTTGAAACAAAAGAACCAACGGAAGTGGGGGCTGATTTGATTGCGGGCTCCTTAATTAAAAATCCTGGCGGTGGCATTAGCCGGATTGGTGGTTATATTGCTGGTAGAAAAGACTTAATTGAAAAAGCGGCGAATCGCTTAACTGCCCCAGGTCTTGGTAAAGAAACAGGTGCAACGCTCGGGATTCTACAAGAAATGTACCAAGGATTCTTCTTGGCACCTCATGTCGTTGGTGAAGCGTTACAAGGAGCAATTTTCACCGCACGCTTACTCGAACTCGCTGGATTTACAACGACCCCAAAATATACTGATAAGCGAACGGATTTAATTCAATCTGTGACCTTTGATACAGCAGACCAAATGATCAAGTTTTGTCAAGCCATCCAACATGCCTCACCTATAAATGCTTACGTCACCCCGCACCCTGCATCGATGCCGGGCTATGAGAGTGATGTAATTATGGCGGCTGGCACTTTTATTCAAGGAGCCAGTTTAGAACTCACCGCAGATGGTCCAATCCGCGCGCCTTACACAGCGTTTGTTCAAGGCGGGCTTACTTATAGCCATGTGAAATTAGCGGTTAGTGAGGCGGTTGTGCAGTTTGTAGAATCAGGTGACCTTATTATTTAAAGTTGGGACCTGTCCTTTTGATACGAGAAAATAAGGAAAAGATAGTAAGGCAGTAAGAGATAAAATGAAAGTTTAATATTTTCTGAAAATTTTTATGTTAAATAACCTAACATGGATTGACAACTATATTCTCGTGTGTATAATAGAAGTATGGAAAGCAAGAGGAAGGGGAGTGTTGTAAATGGGTCAAGTTGATCGCCGTTCGCAACCCTTATTTTCCATTGGTATCGTAAAGGACTTAACAGGACTTACCGCAAGGCAAATTCGTTACTACGAAGAACATGAATTGATTCATCCGGCGCGGACAGAAGGGAATCAGCGTTTATTCTCGTTCAATGATGTGGATCGATTATTAGAGATAAAAGAATTAATCGAAAAAGGCATTAATTTAGCGGGGATTAAGCAGGTGCTTCAATTGAAAGAACTTCCGGTAACAGATCAGATTGAGCAGCCGGTGAAAGATCAGGCTGATTTATCTGATAAAGAATTGCGTAAGTACTTACGTCAAGAACTGTTACATACTGGTCGATATGGAAAAGCCTCATTGCGTCAAGGAGAGCTATCAAGGTTCTTCCGTCAATAAAGATCAATTAAAGGAGAGGGACAATCATGGCAAAGAGTTTTACAAGAGAAGAAATTTTAAGAAAAGTTGAAGAGGAAAACGTTAAATTTATTCGATTACAGTTTACCGACCTTTTAGGTGCGATTAAGAACGTTGAAATTCCAGTGAGTCAAATTAACAAAGCGTTAGATAACGAAATGGTATTCGACGGTTCTTCAATTGAAGGATTCGTGCGTATTGAAGAGTCTGATATGAAATTGTATCCAGATTTAGATACGTTTGTTATTTTCCCTTGGACATCTGAAAAAGGTAAAGTGGCACGTTTTATCTGTGATATCTACAATACAGATGGCACACCATTCTTAGGTTGCCCGCGTGCAAACTTGAAGCGTAACCTTAAGAAGATGGAAGAGATGGGCTTTTCTACATTCAACATTGGTGCAGAACCAGAATTCTTCTTATTTAAACTCGATGAAAGAGGCGAACCATCACTTGAACTAAATGATAAAGGTGGCTATTTTGATTTAGCGCCAACCGATCTTGGTGAAAACTGTCGTCGTGATATCGTTTTAGAGCTTGAAGAAATGGGCTTTGAAATCGAAGCATCACACCACGAGGTTGCCCCTGGCCAGCATGAAATTGATTTTAAATATTCTGACGCAGTGAAGCATGCGGATGATATTCAAACATTTAAGCTTGTTGTTAAAACAATTGCACGTAAACACGGTTTACATGCCACGTTTATGCCGAAACCTTTATTTGGGGTTAACGGTTCAGGTATGCACTGTAATATGTCACTATTTAAAGGGAAAGAAAATGCCTTCCTTGATGAAAACGGACCAATGCAGTTAAGTGAAACAGCGTACCAATTTATTGCTGGTATCTTAAAGCATGCGCAAGGTTTTACAGCGGTAGCTAATCCAACAGTAAACTCTTATAAGCGTCTTGTACCTGGTTTTGAAGCACCGTGTTACGTGGCTTGGAGTGGTTCTAACCGTTCACCACTTATTCGTATCCCAGCTTCACGTGGTTTAAGCACACGTGTTGAAGTACGTAGTGTTGACCCTTCTGCTAACCCTTACTTAACATTAGCGGCATTACTTGCCTCTGGTTTAGATGGGGTTGAAAATCAATTACCAGCACCAAAAGCAGTTGATCGTAACATTTATGTCATGGATAAAGAAGAACGCGTAGCAAATGGTGTCGATGACTTACCAGCAACTCTTTTTGATGCTTTAGGAGAGTTGAAAAAAGACCAAACAATTATTGAGGCATTAGGTGCCCACTCTTATGAGCACTTTATTGAATCAAAAGAAATTGAATGGGATATGTTCCGTACACAAGTACACCCTTGGGAACGCGAACAATATATGCAACAATACTAATCAACCGAAACCCTTGATACCATTGGTATTGAGGGTTTTTCTTTTGTAATCAAGGGTTTCAAATATAGTTGAGATGGAAAAAATAATAATAGTTGGAAAGTGTCATAATATAAAGGGGGAGAAGTAATGCTCTATTATTTTAGCCTTTTTCGTGCCGCCACTTGCGGTATTTTTTGCAAGTAAACCATTTCAAGCGCTATTAAACCTTGGCTTAACCACCTTACTTTGGTTCCCGGGGGCAATATTAGTAGTGAAAGATCATAAAGCCGATAAACGGATGGAGAAGCAAGTTGAATTAATGAAACAGCAATAAACAAAAAGGTCATTCCGATCATGGAATGACCTTTTTGTAGTAAAAATAGAATCAATCGAAACAAAGGTCGTTATCTAGATTGATAATATCATTTAGCGGGATATGGTCGTAGCCTTTGTCAGTCTCTATTTCTAACGTCGCTTCATTTAGTAAGCGTAAGTGTGAGCCTGTGACAGAGAGGTGTTGCTTATTTTTATAATAAGTTAACGTCATAGATACGCCCGTTTCAATAGCGATTGATAAACGCTGATTAATCTCGGTTAATCGATCTTCTGATAACGCTGGACGACTTTTGGGTGGTGGGGTTAAGTCATGCGCTCTAATCCTTGCTTTATGTTCTGGTAATATCATTCTACTCGACTCCCAAATTAAATTACTACCTTCAGATAATTTATTGACCATCTGTATCATCTCCTTTAAACAAGTAATAACATAAGTAACGCTCCGTTAATGATTTAAGTTCTACCGGTGTAAAATAAAGGTTTTTTTCTTTAGTTGCTGAATAAATGTGGTAGGTGACTTGCTTTTTTGTTTGCTGCATTTTTTTAACGGTTATCTTTTCTTGCTGGTACAGCATTTTTTTCGTTACCAACAAGTCGGTTTGAATAGTAGAAGATAAATCTTCTAGCCATTCCTCGTATAAATAGTCGAACTTAAAGTGAGATAAATGGAATCGATTCTTCTTTAAGACAATCAGTAGTAAAGGTAAAATAATAGCATCTAAAATAAGTTGATCGCGCATAGAGGTGTCATCTCCTTAGGTGAAACAATTAACGAAAGAACGTTTGTTCTTATTTTATCGTAGATAAATCAAAAAGGCAAGAACAAATATTCCCGTATTAAATATCGTTAGATGCTTATATAAAGATAAAGCAAATATTATAATACATTTGTCTAAGGTAGGAAAGAGAAAACAGTAAAAAAAAATAAATTTATGTTCAATAATTCACATTTTATTCACAGACTTTTTCTATATTTATGTTAATATAGTATGTGAAGCAAGTCACAATACATATATTATGAGGAGGAAAAAGAATTATGAAAAAATTGATGACTTTATTAATGATGTTTTTGATGGCAACACTACTTGTTGCATGTGGTGGCGATGACACTGCAGAAGAAAATGGGGACGATAATGCAGCAGAGGACAATGGCTCTGATGCTACAACAGCACCAACAAAATCTGATATTACAGATGAAGCGTCTTTACTTGATGCAGTTGAAAATGGTGGATGGATCGTGATCTTCACAGAAGACATGGAAACATCTGAAGAATTAGTCCTTGCACCAGGTGAGCAAGAAGGCGAAGCTAATCGTAAATTAGCGCTTTACACTCAAGATGACGACCACAACATTATCGATCGTTTTACTTTAACAGCACCAAAGTTAACTGTTAAAGGAGAAAACTCACGCATTCAAGGTGGTACATTCAAAGGTGATGTTTACGTTGAAGCAAATGGATTTACATTACCAGAAGGTACAATTGATGGTAACCTATACTTCACTTCAGAAGAATACCAAGAATCAGCTGACCTTTCAGAAGGAACTGTAACTGGTACTGTAAGTGTTGAAGGTGCAGACGTAACAACAGCACCAACGCAATCAAATATCACTGACGAAGCATCTTTACTTGA
The DNA here is from genome assembly GCF_900115605.1 of Halolactibacillus halophilus. GTDB lineage: Bacteria > Bacillota > Bacilli > Bacillales > Amphibacillaceae > Halolactibacillus > Halolactibacillus halophilus. The sequence continues at coordinate 33,708 of NZ_FOXC01000002.1, read as the reverse complement.
TGCAGTTGAAAATGGTGGATGGATTGTAATCTTCACAGAAGATATGGAAACATCTGAAGAATTAGTCCTTGCACCAGGTGAGCAAGAGGGCGAAGCTAATCGTAAATTAGCACTTTATACTCAAGATGAGGACCATAACATTACAGATCGTTTTACTTTAACAGCACCAAAATTAACTGTTAAAGGTGAAAACTCACGTATTCAAGGTGGTACATTCAAAGGTGATGTTTACGTAGAAGCAAACGGCTTCACATTACCAGAAGGTACAATTGATGGTAACCTATACTTCGCATCAGAAGAATACCAAGAATCAGCTGACCTTTCAGAAGGTGAAGTTACTGGTTCAGTAGAAGTTCAATAATTATTGTCGACTTACTTCAAAAAGTGTTCATAACCGAACATTAATAAAAAGTGCACAGATTTTATTCTGTGCACTTTTTTTATATTGTATATTTTAAAAAGCAGTAGAAACAGCATGTTATTCATTATAAAAAGGGGTTGATCAAAAAAGAGAGTAAAGATCATTCGAGAAGGCTCAAATAAAACCGAAATGCTGTAATGAAATCGCTATTAATAAACCGAATGTTTTTATACGATTTCGTATATAATATTAATATTTAGAAAATTTACACTTGATTATTGAGAAGTGATTTGTTATATTAAATGTGTTCTCAAGTTTTCGAAATAGATTTAATAATCAGGTAATACGTAACTGGCGTACACAGAAGCTACTGTGAGGGAGCGTATTATACATAAAGCCGTTCGCCTGGGTGAGAGGTAAGGGGGGAGAAATCTCCCTTGCCTTTTTCTATATTCATATTGTGAATATAATCACAAATTATTAGGAGGTAAGAAGATGAGTAAACAAACTGTTATTAAACCACTTAACGCAATTTCTGAAAAAGGGCTCAATTTATTTACAGAAGACTACCTTATTGATGAAAATGCCGATCAACCCGATGCCGTTATTCTAAGAAGTTTTAACATGCATGAGATGGACTTACCGGCGTCGCTAAGAGCGATTGGACGGGCTGGCGCGGGTGTTAATAATATTCCACTTGACGTTTGTACAGACAAAGGGATTCCGGTATTTAATACTCCGGGGGCGAATGCTAATGCGGTCAAAGAACTTGTCATTACCTCACTCATTGCATCATCTCGCCAAATGTTTGATGGTGTCGCATGGGCAAAGACATTAATTGGTAAAGGTGACGAGGTACCGAAGCTTGTAGAAACAGGTAAAAAACAATTTGTCGGTAAAGAAATTCAAGGGAAAACGCTCGGGGTGATCGGACTTGGTGCAATTGGAGCAAGAGTCGCTAATGATGCGCTTGAACTAGGCATGGATGTTATCGGATATGACCCATTCATTTCAGTTGATATGGCATGGAAACTTTCCCGTTCAGTTAAACGCGTCCACAACATTGATGAATTATTCAAAGAAGTTGATTATATTAGTATTCATGTACCGCTCATTCCTGAAACAAAGGGTTTATTAAACAAAGCAGCATTTGAGAAAATGAAAGACAATGTTTATATTTTAAACTTCTCGCGGGGTGGATTAGTTGACGATGATGATATCACCGTGGCATTAGAAGAAGGAACTGTTGGTAAGTACATTACCGATTTCCCTAATGCGAAAACATTAGACATGAAAAATACTATTTCAATTCCTCACTTAGGTGCTTCTTCTGAAGAATCTGAAGAAAATTGCGCCATGATGGCTGCAGAAGAATTAATGGCATATTTAGAAACAGGGAATATTAGAAATTCAGTCAACTTCCCTGATGCTGCACTGCCATATCAAGGGCATCCACGAGTAACAGCTTTTCATCAAAACGTACCGAAGATGGTCAGTAAAATTACTTCAGAAGTATCAGATGTTAATTTAAACATTGTGGATATGACCAACAGAAGTTATAAAGATCATGCCTATACGATTATTGATTTAGAAGGTGAGATTGCTGAAAGTGACTTTAATGCACTTGTTAAGCGCCTCGAAGCGATTGAAGGTATGGTAACAACACGCGTGATAAAATAATATGCGAGTTATTTAAAAAGAAGTCGAGCGCTAATGCTTTACTTCTTTTTGTTTTTTCTAACGCGGCTTGTTTAAGTTATTATCTAGAAGAGAATTGTACAGCGATATATTAATTGAGGTGATGATGTGAGTGGATTAGGTACAACATTGGTAGTGTAAAGCGTCATCTTAGTGAAGGTTAGTGAGTGTCTATAGTGGTATTTTTTAAATCAATGAGCCGACAATAATTAAGACAGGATTGTTAGAAAAGGCAGAGATGAATTATCACGAGAAACCATTAGAAGCAAGGTCAAGATTTTGTTTCTTTGATTTTGGTCAAGATCAAATTGCACGCATTGAATCAGACCAACACCTGAGTATGTGGCGTTGATGTTTAGATGATCACAGCTATTTTATGATTATCAAGAGCCACTAATGAAATTATAAAAAAAACAAGCATCTGACGTAGTATCAGATGCTTGTTTGAATGTGAAAGTTACTTACCGCAACATTTTTTGTACTTCTTACCGCTCCCGCAAGGACAAGGGTCATTACGACCAACTTTTTTCGTTTCAGTTGTTTGGTTTACGTCTTTTTTGCGTTTATTTCCTTTTAACGCCCAAGTATGAATCGAATCTTGTGACGTCTGTAAGAGGGCGAGTAACATTTTTTTATCGTCTTCTGTTGTTACAGGGAGTTGTTGACTTAAGTAAAGGAAGCTTGGATCAATATCGATAAAACTATTCAATAAAATCAAACAGTCATCCATGTAGCGATTCATCGTCTGATCATCAAGTGAGTAGCGCTCCTTTAAATGTTTGACCAGTTGAATTAACTCATCGGTCAAATCCATAAAATCTTCTGTACCTGCTTGAATTAGTTGATCATCAGTAAAACTATAATGTTTTTGATAAATAGATTTTTGTTGCTGTTCTTTAAGAGAATCTAAATCAATGACACGGCTATCCATTAAATCTTGCTCGGTTTCTCTCATATAATCGTAGTATGTTTTCGCATCTTTAATGACGGCATCAGCGCGAACGAGATTATAACTCACGATTGGACTCACAAGTTCAAAGACAGTCGATTTTGGCATGTAACCATAGTAATAAAGTAACCCTTGTGTCAATCTGATGATGGCATCGTTAATGTCCGCTTGAATTTGCCATTCGTTTTGGTCGTAAGCACCAAATTGCCTACGCACATCATCTGGCATAATTAGCACATATTCATCCTTGTCTTTTATCGCAAAGGTGAGACCAGTATAAGTGAAAAAGGCAAGTTTATGGGCAGTGAAATGATCGAGACGAATAGCTTCACCCGCCACGAATTTTTTTAACCACTGTAAACGTTCATTATCCATCGATAAAATAAAGCGGTTGATAGCGGTTGTTTGTTCCTGAGTGAGACACTCAATTAACGGTTGTTTCGTCAGTTTTGATACACCCTCAAGGTCCATCCAACGTCTGATGGTATCTAAATCTTTCTTTGTCAATTGTGCGAGAAAAGCTGCTTGTGTTGATGATACGGGTTGGGGTTTTAATAGTTTTTTATATGTGTACGTGATCTGTTCATCGGTATTTTCACGTTGAGTATGTAGTTGAGTAAAAAAATCTTGTAAGGAAACGGACACGGTTAATACCTCTTTTCTATAGTAATGCTGCTGAAAGGATGTCTTTAATGATAAAGACAACACTTAAGAATATACACAATAGACCGCTACTGTGTCAAATACCGCTTCATCAATAATGCTTACTGCTGAATTCACGTATCAATTTCCGTGTTTTCAGCGATAATCACGGTAACTATTTTTTTGAAATAATAAGCCTTTTTAATGATGGTGAAATGCTGTTCAATTAATTGATCCGTTGGTCGGTTGAGATGGCAACCGTCCGCCACTTGTTTCCACATGGGTGTTAATGTATCTTGGATCGATTGAATCGAAGGTGAGGTGGCTCTAATGTGTTCAATGAAATATAATTGTCCACCTGGTTTTAATACGCGCTTGATTTCATTAAATACTTGTTCAGGTTTGTCAATGGAACAGAACACTAATGTAGACACAACGGTATCAAATGTGTCATCCGGCACGGGAATAGCCTCAGCTCCAGTAGCTTCTATATGAATGTAATCGGGAACCGATTTTTGGTTTGCTTTCTCGCGCATCGCTTGATCCGGTTCGATCGCATAAACCGTTGTTGTTTCTGGATTGAAAAAGGGGAAGTTCACCCCAGTGCCACTTCCGATATCTAAGACGTGACCGGATGCTTGTTTTAGTAGCAGGCGTCTTTTTTGTGTTAAAAATAGTTTTTCGAAAGGATACATTACTATATCATAAACACTTGCCATGATTTTACCCATGTTAATCACGTCCTTATCATTGATGCCATTAATCATAACGGTCAGCAATAAGGATGTAAATACTTTTGCTTAACAAACAATTATCTATCTAGAAAGCTTAAGTTAAAAACGTGAGGTCGGATATCAAAAGACAAAGCTTCCTTTGTTCATTTGTAAAAACCACCTAACCGTCATCTGAACCCATGTTGAACGTATCTCTTGTAGAAACTACTTATCAAAATAGAATCGGAATGGTCCAATGGACAGGAAAGTGCGGGTGACGTCACTGTTTTAAGAGCAAATGATGGGCATGCCGTATCAACTTCTGATAAGATGAGTGTTTAGGGGGGACGCATATGCAAAATGTATCTATGGATATTGTTAGATTCGAAGGAAACCATTATCAATTAGGGTTCGAACAAGGTCAATCACTAAAAGGGAGTTACTTAATTGAGTCCCGCCGAATGCAATTTAACAAGCGAGGCAAGACGCACTTTCTCACTGATCATGACGAAGCGCTTCAGTTATTAACATCAATTCATGCACCAATAATTGATGAAATCTATGGCTTGCGTGATGCGTTACACCTCTCCACAGAGGAAGCGATTCGTCATTTTGCAGGCTATTATATCGAAGTAAATAAAAGTGGCTGTTCGATTATGAATGGTAATAATTTTTTTGCAAGAAATTATGATTCACATCCTGATAGTTATGAAGGTCGGTTTGTTATCTATCAGCCAACCGATGGCGGGTATCGTTCGATGGGACCGTCGATGCAAGTGACGGGCCGCACGGACGGTATTAATGAAAAAGGACTTGTCGTTGGTTATAACTTCACAAATAGACGTCACTCAGGTGATGGGTTTATTTGTAATATGATTGCTCGTCTGTTACTTGAAACAACTGCTAATGTTGATGAAGCAGTTGAACTGCTGAAAACAATCCCGCACCGGCGCAGCTTTTCTTATGTATTAATGGACCAAACCGGTAAGTCAGTTGTTGTAGAGGCGACACCGCGACAGGTTGTTACAAGACAAGCGCATATGTGCACCAATCACTTTGATATTTTAACTGGCGATAATCGCTACCAATATGATGAATCACGTGAACGGTTAGAGAAAGTGACTGCCAACTGGCAGCTCGACATGACAATAAAACAAGTCTATGAGACGTTTAATACAGAGACCGCCGATATTTTTTCTACCGATTATGAGCATAGTTCAGGCACCCTACATACGATTGTCTATCAGCCCAATGAAGCAGTTGCTTATGTAGGTGTCGCCAGACAAACTCAACCGGTTCGTATTGATTTGAATGATAGCAATAAAGCACGTGGCGTCTACGTTAAACAAATTAAAGGACATCTAGATTGGCCACGTCCTTATTTAAATGAACGAACATGATGCATTTGTCACAATCGTCCGGTTGCCCCTTATTTTTCTAATCTGACTATGGTAAAATCATTTTATGCATTGTCATATTTTGTAGTGAAATGAGGTGAAAAAATGATTAAACAACGCAGTGTCGCTATGGTTATTATATTATCATTAATTACATGTGGGATTTATAGTTTATACTGGATATATGCAATAACAGAAGAATTAAGTCAGGCTACCAATGATCCAACCTTTTCAGGTGCAAAAGCTTTAATTTTCTTATTATTAACGTGTGGAATTTATGGTTTCTTCTGGTATTACGTCGTCGGTCAAAAAATGGCAGACATGCAACGTCAACATAACATGTTAATTAAAGATAACGGTGTATTATATATTGTGTTAGCTATTTTTGGATTCGGAATTATTTCTGATGCGATTATTCAAGCAGAAATGAATAAGTTTGTCGGTATTGTATAAGAAAGGGGGAGAGTGCGAATGCGACATTATCTAAAGAAATTTGATAAGCGCATTTTGATTGGGTTAGGTGTTGTTGGTGCTGGTGTTCTTTATTTGAAAGTGTTATCTCCGGCATTTAACATACATATACCTTGCCCATTTAAACATGTCACGGGTTTTGATTGCCCTGGCTGCGGGGTGACTAGATTGTCCCTTAGCCTATTAGAAGGCGATCTGTATCAAGCTTTTCGATACAATAGTCTTATCTTCGTTCTCTTGCCGCTATTTATACTCTATTATTACCTATCAGCAAAAGGAAAGAAGCGGTCAAGTGAGGCTGTCTTATACGGTATGCTTGCTATGACTATTCTATTCGGTGTGCTGCGTAATACGCCAATGTTTAATTTCCTTGCACCAACAATAATTTAACATGCGACCGTCTAACCAATCGGTTTAGACGGTTTATTTTTTAAAAAAAGAAGGTCGGTCTCATGGTTCCCTTTTTAATATCGGTTATTTTTGTAGTCACGCTTATTCTTATTTGGTACCGTGACACCTTTAGTGTTAAACGTCAGCTTGTTTCAGTTACATTACCTCACATCACGTCACCTCTTAGAATCTGTCAGTTGACAGATCTTCATGGCCATATGTTTAAAGGCTCTCATTCCTTATTAATCCAACGTATCACAGACGACCAGCCTGATGTAATCGTCTTAACTGGTGATATGATTGACCGTAAAACAAAATCTTTCAATGACGTACTTCATTTAAGCGAACAACTCGCAAAACTTGCCCCTGTTTACTTTGTCATGGGCAATCATGAGGTCAGTCATAAAAGACAAAACGTCTTCCTTCAAGGATTAGTAGATATAAATATAAATATATTACACAATGTGGCTGTTGACTTCCATCACCAAACGGATGTGATTCAAATCGTCGGTGTTGGTGATGCTTCATCATATGATGCGGACCTATCACGTTCCTTTTCAAATACAGATGCGACCAAGGCTACGATTTTGTTATCACATACCCCTGATATCGTCGACCAATTATTAACTAAATCCGAGCTCCTTATTTTAAGTGGCCATACTCACGGTGGCCAGATCCGGCTACCTTTTATTGGTGCAGTGATTGCGCCGGGACACGGGTTGTTTCCAAAGCGCACGAAAGGGTTGTATATACTCAAAAATAAGTGTCAATTATATATTGATAGTGGTTTAGGTATGAGCCGAATCCCGGTTAGGTTTTGGAATCGAAGTCAATATAGTGTGATTGACATTTGTCCAAAACAGTAATAGTCTAAGGAAGTTTGTCAAGTATTAAATGTCGTTAAAATTCTTCTTTAACTGTTTGTCGTTAGTATATCGGTCCTTATGATCTGAAAAAAAATCAACAGAAACAGCTAAGGATTTTAACCCACTAAAATCAATATCTGTGTTATTATAATATTAGATATGTCTATATATAGTATATTTTTTTAGGAGGAGATACTGTGTCAGAATTACTAACAGAGATTTATGGCGAATTAAATAAAACCCCTTTTCAAGTATTATTACAGCTCGATCGTTATACGGTAAAAGAAATGGATGTATCAAAATTAAACATTGGGGATGTTGTCGTAGCGGTATACGATGAGTCAATCCCAGAATATCCGCAAAAAGATTTTGGGCGTGTAATTGAGATGGACAATCAGACGGTGACATTTATTGGTGAGGTATCAAACCAAACTTTGACGGTGCCCCGTCGTCATGTGACGATTCCACTTGATTATAAGTGGTCAGATTCTGTTGAACGTTACGTTCTAGGTGCGATGTCAATTGAGAAAATCTACAAACATCAAGATTTAGATACATTCAAAAGTCGTATGTACGATAGTTTATATAAAGAAAAAATTGTTCCCGGCGGCCGTGTTCAGGCGTCAATGGGAATTTATGAAAAGTACAAAAAGCAGTATGATTTAACTGCTTATAATTGTTATGTCTTGCCGAATCCAAAGGATTCACGTAAAGGCATTATTAATGGCTCACTTTCTGAAATGACGGAGATTATGTCACGTGGAGGCGGCGTCGGTCTTGCCTTATCAACTCTTAGACCGCGCAATGCTCGTGTGTACGGCGTTAACGGTATTTCTTCAGGGTCAGTGAGTTGGGGCGGGTTGCTTAGCTATGCGACCGGGCTCATCGAGCAAGGTGGCAGTCGCAAGGGCGCGCTTATGTTGCAATTACATATTTCGCACCCAGATATTTTTGATTTTATTACAATTAAACGTGAAAGTGGTAAAATCACCAACGCTAACCTGTCTGTTCAAATCACAAAAGAGTTTATGGAAGCAGTTGAAAATGATGCTGATTGGCACTTGATCTTTCCAGATACCCGCCATGAAGTGTACGACAAAGATTGGGCCGAGAAGTATCAAGATATTCATGACTGGCTAGAAGCGGGCTTACCGGTTGAAATTTATCAAACGATTAAAGCGAGAGAACTTTACGATCTCATTATTGAATCAGCTCATGCATCCGCAGAGCCAGGTGTGATGGTTTATGACCATATGAATGATGGCTATATGCCAAGTACACAACAGTTGATTCCTTTAGAAGGGTCACAAATGTATCAACTCGACCCAGAATCGCTAAAGAAAAAGCACGCGGCAACACCATGGAACAATACGTACTACTATCAAAAGAATGTGTCTTCAAATCCATGTGGTGAACAGCCGCTTTGTGGTAATGGCATTTGTAACTTGATTCATATTAATCTGGCAGAATTCTTTAATAAAGAGACGAATGATGTCGATTGGGATGATTTAAAACAAGCTGTAGCGGATGCGATCCGCTATGCGGATGATGTCATTGATTATACGGTGTATTTCCGCGAGGAAAATGAACAGGTACAAAAAGAACAACGCCGGATTGGCATGGGCACGTTAGGTCTTCATGACTTACTAATTGATTTAGAATTACGTTACGGTTCCGATGAATCAATCACGTTTATTGATCAACTCTATGCCTATATTAAAAACAGCGCCTACGAAGCCAGCGCAAAATTAGCCGAAGTTCGTGGACGTTTCCCGAAATATGAGGAGAAAATTTTAGAAGCACGTGTACCAAAGAGCTTAGATCATGAAGTGAAAGCTCTCATTAAAAAGCACGGCTTACGTAACTCACACTTATTAACTCAAGCACCAACCGGCACCACCGGTACAAAAACAGGGAGTGAAGGCTATAGTCGCTCAACAGGCGTGGAACCTTTCTTCTCAATTAAATGGGAACGTGAAAGTCGTCTCGGTAAAACGATTGACTATTTAGGTAAAGCAAAAGATTACCTCGAACAGACAGGCGAGAAAGTCTTACCCGATTACTTTGTGTCTGCGATGTGTGTAGAAAAAGATGGAACACCAAAAATTACACCGAAGAATCATGTCGATGTGCAAGCCGCCATTCAGAAACATAATGACTCGGCTATTAGTAAAACATGTAACGTACCGAATCATTTTACTGTTGATCAAACCAAAGAACTTTATAGTTACGGAATCCAAAAAGGTGTTGTTGGTTTAACAATTTACCGAGATGGAAGTCGTGATACCCAAGTGTTGCGTAGTGTAAGTGAGGAAGAAGAAAAAGAAGAAACTAAAGCTTCACCGACTCAAACAATTACGTTTGAGGATGATGACCATGAATTCAGCTCAGCTAAATTTTATAAGCGACCAACGCGCTTGATTGGTGAAACGATTAAATCTGCGACACCATTCGGTAAAATGTACGTGACTGTTAATCGTCATCCGCAAACGGATTTAATTGAAGAGGTCTTTCTTAACTTAGGTAAAACAGGGGCGGATATATCAGCGATTGCGGACGGTCTAGCGATTGCCTTAACAGGCTTATTAAGCCCGCGTATCGCCAATTTGACTCAACAAGAAAAAGTTAATTGGATTATTAAGAAATTTAATGGTATCAAAGGTCAAAGTGCAGTTGGGTTTGGTAAAAATCAAATTGAATCTTTACCCGATGCGCTGGCGAAAGTACTCATGCAGCTAGGTGAAGATATTGAAACAACTCTGGATGTACCGGAATCAATGATGAAATTCTCAAGTGGTTCAGTGGATATTTGTCCAAGTTGTGGTCAGTCAACATTTGTTAAACAAGACGGTTGTACAACTTGTCTCACTGATTTAGGTGGCTGTGGCTACTCTAAGTGTTGATATGTTAATGTAACAAACGTGTGACAGAAAATGAAGAAGGATGATTGCTAACTAAATGAGCGATCATCCTTCTTTTTGTGTTTAACTATTGTCGCTGTTAATTCTAAGTAAAAGGTCGACGAATTATCTTCCTATTATAATTGAACTACCCCCACCTAGTGCTGACGCACTTGAGGAAGGTGTCTTCTCGCCTTAATGCGATAAATATTTCAAAACCTGGATGACGCGATAATATTAAATGATATAAGGAAGGTTTATCAGAAGGACGGATTAATAAGTTACTAGAACAAGAATGGACACAAGTCATTATCAATGTGTTAGCCTAAAAGCGTTCAATCAAAGAACCTGTAGAACAACATGAAGTTAGTATTAGTGGAGTCCTTATAAACCAATCACAGACTAACGCATTCAGTGACCATCATCAAAAGAAATGTTGAATATTCCTCGCTATATTTATGAAGTACCTTTAATTTTTGTTTCGGTACGTGCGCTTGTTGAGAAGGTGATGGGACGTTCGTCATTAACAGATGACGCTTGATCTCAGACGCTAGAAAAACAGGGTTCACAATAGATCAGATACAAAAAGAAATCTCTCATCCATCAATGGAAAGAGCTTCTTTTATGTCTATTGTACTTATAGATCATCATCATTTAAGAATGTGTTTAAAAATTGTATAGGAAGTTGAAAGCGTTCATTGTCTAAATTCAATTCTTCTAATGGATCTTCTTCATACTCTGCTTTTATCTCAGCCATTTCTCGGTGTAATTTTTCCATTTTTTGATCAAGTTTATGAGCAGCTTCCGCAGCTTCAGTCAGTTCAATGTTTAAATGCTTGGGTACTTGTTTGTTAAACTTATAGTAAATTTTATGTTCAAGACTTGCCCAAAAATCCATCGCGATTGTTCTGATTTGCACTTCAACACAGACATTTTCGGTCCTATCTGACATAAAGATTGGAATCGATAAGATTAAATGAAGGCTACGATAGCCATTTGGTTTAGGTGATTGGATATAATCTTTTTCACTTAACAACGTAATATCGTCTTGTTGTTTTAACATGTCACGAATGATGTAAATATCAGATTCAAACGAACAAGTAATACGAATACCGGCGATATCGTGAATGTGTTCTTTAATCACTGCTGGGCTTGGTTTAAGATCTTTCTTTTCAACTTTCATAAGAATACTTTTCGGTGATTTAACTCGATGTGTAACATGTTCAATTGGATTATAATCATTGATATAGGTGAACTCTTGTTTTAGAATATTTACTTTGGTCATCATTTCATTAATCGCAAATTTGTACTGCATTAAAAAGCGCATCAATTCTTGTTTTTTTATTTTTAAAGCATCTGTCATGATAAATCTCCTTGTCATCGTAATAGCCTTATATTATCATGGAAATAGTCCAGTGAGAAACTAAATGTACTTAAAGAGTGGAGGAAAGAGATGTCAAGAATAGAAGAAATTATAGACCAACTAGCGTTAACCCCACATCCAGAAGGGGGATTTTATGCTTCCAGTTTTACTGGCGATTGTCAGCCAGAAAAGGATGATGCCCAATACACAAGTATTTATTTTTTACTTCGAGCAGGGGACAAGTCACACTTTCACCAATTAACATCGGATGAATTATGGTATTTTCATGAGGGTGATGCACTTACGATTCACATGATTGAAGCGGATGGTACGTATAGAACGGAGCGACTCGGGCTTGATCTAGAAAAGGGTGAAAGTCCGCAAATTCTTGTTAAAAAAGGCACTATTTTTGGTTCAACGGTAGACGGCGCATATGGTCTCGTTGGTTGTATGGTTAGCCCTGGTTTTCGGTTTGAAGATTTTAAATTATTTACCGAACGTGAGCTACTTGAGCGCTTTCCAGAACATCACACGATCATTAAACATTTGACAATGGATTGATATGACCGAATATAAATTAAAAAACAGTAGCTCAGACATTTATCTTAGCTACTGTTTTTTGTTAAACAATTTTAATTTAGCTTTATGAAGATGTTGAATGATAATCTGTTAAATCAAGAACCGGCGACTGTCCGGTTAGATACTGAGCTACTTCTCGGCCAATGACAGGAGCGGCTGTTAACCCGGATGAACCGAGCCCATTAACCACAAACATATTACCGCTTGGACCGATGTATGGTAAGTTTTGATCAGTCAAAGGTCTAAGACCAATCGATGACTGCCCCTTTGTTAATGCCGTGCCTTTAAAATAGCGTTTCACTTGAGTAAATAAATAATCTCGTGCGTCTTCTGATGTTTCGATATCAAAAGACGTTGTATCTTCATGCGTGGTGCCAATCATATAATGCTGTGTTTCTGTTGGAACAATATACATTGGACCAAGGCCCATCACAACTGGGGATACAGCTGGTTGTAAATCATTGGCTAGGGCAACCTCTAGCAATTCAGCCCGCTGATGTCTCACCTCTGGATGAGGCGTATATTCATGTGACCAAGCACCCGCAGTATAAATCACTTGACCATCCAATGTGTGTGGGTCTACCGAGTCATGAATCCACTCACCGCCTAGTGAATTAATGGCGTGTTTTAAAGCGCTTAGTAATGATGCGCCATCAACTTGTGCGCCGCCTTCGACAAAAACGGCCGGAAAATCAGTCGTAAGACTTGGATGAAAATTTAAAAGTTCTTCACTGGTAAGTTTAAGCACCTGTCCCATTTCGGGTGCGTCTTTTTGCTTACTCTGAATGCGTTTATAGGCGAGGTTTTGAATGTGGTCATCTTTAAATAAACAAAGAGCACCGTTTTGTCTAAAGCCGGTTGATTTTTGTGTAAATGACTCCAATTCCTTAATAAAGTTTGGATAATATTTAGCCCCTTCTTTTACGAGGCGATACCACTTTTTATTCCTCCGTTGACTCGTCCAAGGACAAATAATCCCTGCAGATGCGTTTGTTGCTTGTCCGTCATCTTCTCGGTCATAGATTATGATACGTTGGCCAAGTTTTAGTAAATGATAAGCAATACTGGCTCCTGCGATGCCCGCGCCAACTATGTGAAATGTTTTCACATGAATCCCTCGTTTCCTTTGAAATAAATAAAGATTGTCATCAGATTAGGTATTATGACTTATTTTTATAATTATAAAGTTAATTATTTTTTTGCGAAGTAGGTGAAATGTTATGTGAATTAAGTTATAATAAAAACGAATGAGTCAAATCACATGTTTTTTAAAAAAATGTCACATGAGAAAGAAAGCCATAATAAAATAAGGCGATAATTTTTATGTAACGATTATAAATTTAACATGAAATAATGATTCAAACAAGTGAAAAATGCTGATGTTAAAGGAGATGCGTTATGCTTTTCCATGACGAATTACATATTGATTTAAAAGCTTTGATGAATAAAATTATTGTAATTTATTGGTTTATGGTTGGTCTTGCCTTTATTGGTCAACTACTAGGTTTTTTTATGAGTCAAGCGTATCATCTGCACCCGCCATTAGAGTTTTTAGTAGAAAAAGTCTTCGTGCCGAGTGGTGTACAAGTCGTATTAATTGCTTTCGTGCAATATTTGGTCAAAGTTAAAGGACTTTATAAACCGAAAATGCTGACAATATTCGGGATAATTTTAGCTTGGATTACAGCTTATACCCATGCGAGTGTTCCTGGCTTGCAGGTGTTATTTGTGATTTTTCTTGCGGTTAGTTTGATTTATTTTAGCAAGGCTGAATTATTGTTTAGTTTTGTTGCTAATATAACCGGATTAATTTTACTTTATTTAATTCCAGAGGTGAGAGAAGCTGCCACTATTTATGAGCAATTTGCTTATTTCTTTATTCTCGTAGCTGCCTACCAAGTGTTCTCACTTGTCTTAGACCGAGGCACAGATATTTTAGACGTCTTAAAACGCTCAAATGAACAAGAACGCTCGCTGATGGTGCGCAGTGCTATGATGGAACGTCTAACCAAGGTGGACCCGTTAACAGAGTTGTATAATCACCGAACTTTCTATGAATATTTAGATTTTCTTTATGATCAGAGTATTCATTACAACATGCCACTCCAACTAGCGATCATTGATATTGATAACTTCAAAAAGATTAACGATGAGTTTGGTCATGATGTAGGTGATATCATTTTAAAACGCGTCGCAAGAACAATTGAAGACAGTGTTACTGAGAATGAAATTGTTGCTCGTTATGGTGGTGAGGAATTTGCGGTTTTAATCACGAGTAAATCAATTAATGATGGTTATGAGCTCATTGAATCTATCAGAAAAAAGATTGCCTATCTGAAAAATGATGAAATTAATCGACCAATTACGGTTAGTATTGGTTTTCAACCGTTATCTAATGACTTAACAAAAACGCAATTCTTTAAACGTGCAGATGAATTGCTCTATCAAGCTAAACAAAATGGGAAAAATCAAGTCGCCGTGTCAATTTAAAGTAGCATCTCTTGGTGCTACTTTTTTGTTGCCCGTCGCCAAGTGATAAAAAAGATGATATGATAGATGTGCTAAAGTGTCTTATGGGTAGGAGGAAATAACATGAGTAAAAAACAATATGAAACAACGATTGATTATGTCGATAAAAAGGGATTTGGTCGCGCGTTCGTTTGGCGTGATACTGGGCAAGTGAATCCAAAAAAATTAAAATTAACAATTCCTCAAACGATTCCAAATGAAAAAGTAGAAGTCAATGTTGACGGTGAAGGAAAACGCTGGATTAAAACAGATTACACAAAATTAGTAGAGCCTTCTTCAGAACGTGTCACACCAGATTGTCCGCATTTTGAATTATGTGGTGGTTGTGTCTGGCAACACTGGTCATATGATGGTCAATTGAACGAGAAGACTCGCTATGTAAAAGCAATGGTTGAAAATAATGGGTTTGACCCAGTACTTGTGGAAGAGACCATTGGTGTGAAAGGTGAACCGTACCGTTACCGCAATAAGATGGAATTCACGTTCTCAAAAGAAGGACATTTAGGTCTTCATGAACAAGGGAATTGGAGAAAAATCATCCCACTTGAAACTTGTCTGATTGCTGGTAAAGAGATGGTAGATTATGCAATGGAAGTTCAACAGTGGGCGAATAATTTTAACTTACCAGGTTATGATAAAGATGAACATAGTGGTCTACTCAGACATTTGATGGTTCGCCAATCGTTTTATACAGGTGAGGTGATGCTGGGGCTATTTGCGACTGAAGCACCTATCGGAGAACTAGAAGCAGCAAAAGCAGCACTGGTCGAACGAATCGAAACGAATTGTCCAAACGTTAAAAGTTTAATGTGGTTTGAAAATAAAGACTGGGGTGACCGCACTCAAGCAGAAGAACAATATATTTTAAGTGGTCGTGATTTCATTTATGATGAAATGTTCGGCTTTAAATACCGGTTATGGTTTGATACTTTCTTCCAAACAAATCCTAAACAAGCAGAAACACTTGTGAATCTAGCAATTGAGATGTCAAAACCACAACCAACAGAGAAGATGATTGATCTCTTTTGTGGTGTGGGTACCTTTTCTCTGCCGTTCGCCGAAAAAGTGGGCGAGTTAGCGGGGATTGAAATTGTCGAAACATCGATTGAATCAGCTAAACGAAATGCGTTGGATAATGGTATTCATAATACCACATTCCTCGCAAAAGATGCGCGTCACGGGATTGATCAGATGTTAGAGTCATTCGGCATTCCGGAATTACTTTTACTAGATCCCCCACGTTCGGGTGCGGGTGGTAAGGTGATGCGTCGTATTGGCCGTGCACAGCCTGAGAGAATTATCTATGTCTCATGTAATCCTGAAACGTTTGCATCAGACATTACAGAACTTGTGCCATTTGGTTATGAACTACAAAAAGTTCAGCCTGTCGATATGTTTCCTCATACACCGCATGTGGAGGTTATCAGTTGCCTTACCAGGGTTAAAAAATAATGATCCTAAGTGAAGGACCACTGTATTTCAAAATCAGTATCGTAGATAGTTATTCTATCGATGAGTGAGTGGATAAGCTTTCTTCTCTCATCGACTGATCCATTATCTAAAATGTCTGACGCACGACTCAATAACTCGGCTGCTTGATCAATTGTAATGGTGGGTTGATTAATATCCAAGTTATTCAGCTCATCGGTGAGAGATTCTTTTTCATCATTGAGCTGTTCAATTCGTGCTGTTATTTGTTCGAACGGCATGTTATTATTTTGGTATAGGTCTAACATTCGACTAATCTGTTTATCGAGTTCGGCTATCCGGCTCTCGATGACAGGTTGGTCGTTTTCTTTTTTAGGTACTTGACCTTTAATTTCATTAATACGTGATGGATCGAACGCTAATTTCTTAATCTCCTCGATGATAATTGGCTCTAACTTGACCACAGGAAAACTAGTGTTTTTACAAGTAGGATCAACGACAAGCTTTTTATTAGTCTTTGCACGTGAGTAGCAGGTGTAATATGGGTAATAGCGTTTATTCTCGCCGCGACCGCTATAGTTCCCTTTGGCAAAATATCGTGCTCCGCAATTCCCACAATATAAAAGTCCGGTCAACAAGTGTTTAGACTTGAACGGATTGGACTTACCTTTTATGTTACTCCTAGCAGCATAACGTTTATTCGCCTCGTTAAATACTTCTTCATCAATAATTGGCTGATGCTTCCCATCATAGCTTTTACCGCCAAACGAAACTTTACCTATATACAAGTTATTTGTGATGACATTACGCACCACGCTATGACTCCCCCAGTTTCCTGACTTATAAGTATACTTACTATTCATTGTCTTTTGTATGCGATCGATAGGTGTGTCATTTAAGAAAAGTTTAAATACTTTACGGACTTGCATCGCTTCGTATTCATTGATAATCAACACACCACCTACATAGTCGTATCCAATCGGTATAAACCCACCGCCGTGGAAATATCCTTCTTTCGCCCGCTCCACTCGCCCCATGTGCGATCGTTCTTTAATTTGTTCGCGTTCCAACTGCGCAAAGACTGACAATATGCCAATCATAGCTCTTCCAAATGGTGATGAAGTGTCAAAGTTCTCATTAATTGATACGAAGTTAACGTGATGTTTTAGAAAGACATCCTCAATCAAGTACAGCGTGTCTTTTTGCGACCGTGACAGTCTATCTAGTTTGTATACTAAAACGTTATTAATTTTATTTTGTCTAACGTCATGAATCAACTTAGTTAAACCAGGCCGTTCCATGTTTGATCCACTGAACCCACCGTCAGTATAGATGTCATAAATTGTCCAATCTTTTATGCTACAGTAACTTTTAAGTTTCTCTGTTTGTGCACCGATTGAGTAGCCTTCCATTACTTGCTCTTGAGTCGACACACGCACATAAATCGCTGTTTTATTCATTGTATTTTCTAACTCCTTTCAATTGCGAACGTTTGTTCTTTTGTGGGTTAAAAATTTTTATATTCAAACCATTCGAAAACTGCTAGTGGTTCAAAACGGATTGTAAATCCTTTGAATTCTACAAACAAACCGTACTTCTCTTTATAGCGTTCTAGCGCTTCGTCTAAAAAATCTTCAGTCACTGATAAGAATTCAGCTAACTCAAATTTACTTGAAATTAGATTTTTGTGTGCTTCTATAAATTTGTTTAGAGGTATAACTTTTTCATAGGCCCAGGATCGAGCGCGTTTTTCTTGTTTTATATTGTTCATCTTAGACTGATTAAGTATATTACCGACCGAAGTATAATGATGCCCTAGCTCTTCGGCTAATACACACCCTCTTTTCGCTATACCGGTTATTGATTTATTAATCCAAATAACATTATCGCTATACAAACCTTTAGTGCTCATCTTCATTTCGTACACTTCAATATCATTTTCGTCACATTCGATTAACAAATTATCATACAGGGTCATATTTAATCCCCTTTCGATTTTCGAGCTTCACGTCTCATTGCTACAAAACGTTTAAACTCTTCAATTTCCTCTAATTCTTCTTTTGTAAAGTTATAGCTGTCATGATGCGCTGCAATTGTTTCTGGTTCATCTAAATATTCCTGGTCTGTTCGGCCGAGTAAATAATCAGCAGAGACATTAAAGTAATCTGCAATCTCTTTTAATTTTTCTGAGCTAGGGTTCGTCTTTTTTAAGCGATAAAGAGTATTTTTTGAATAACCCATATCGTCTTCTACATCATTAATTGATTTGCCTTGTTTATTAGCCAAATATTTTAATCTCTCAAATAGCGCCATATCAACACTCTCCTATACGCTACCCAAAATAATTAAAATAAATGCATAAAAACCCTTTACAAAATTACGCAAATGTTTTAATATATTTTGTGTAAGCTAATTTAATACGCTAACAAGCACAAGAAAAACCCCTAATAAAAAACAAGCACTTCGAGGTCGCCAAACTTAGAAACGTTGATTTAATAGGTATATTCTAGGCTTATTTAGCTATGAATTGATTTTAAAACATTTGCGTAAAAATGTCAATGGAAGTTAGCATATTTTATTAGCTTACATAAAAATATAGAAAGGGTGTGGTTAAATGTCTCAAGATTTTATCATTAAAATTCGCGTCACGTTAGCTAAACATGATAAGACTCAAAATTGGTTAGCCGAAAAGATTGGGATTTCCAAACCGTATATGTCAGACATTATGAATGGCCGCAGAAATCCAGCCAAGCAAATCGGACCGATTGAAACGGTTTTGCAAGAGTTAGAGAAGGAGGAAGTTAAATAAGTATTAAAAATCAAAAAAAAATCAAAGATTAAGAGGTTAATCATATGCACTATAACATATTAGCTTTATTAAAAGAAAAGCACGGTGAGAAGTTAGATTTAAAAAACGATGTGTACTATCTATTTTTGGAAGATGCGGTTGTTTGTGTTTATTTCGACGAGGATGAGAAATCAATAAAAGTTGAAATTGAAATCTTACCTGAAACAACATTTGTATATTATTCAACTAAAAATCTTGATTCACTAATTTAAGGAGATGACGTCATGAATCGTTATCAAGACTTGTTAGACAGAATGGATGGTTTTGAAGCAGGCAGTTTAGTAATTGATGGATCAGACACGCTGAAATTACAAGGAGAAACAGATGATTCAATAATTGAGATTCCACGTGACTACTGCATTGAAGTTTTAAACGGTAATCATTTTGAGAAACACAATCATGAAACATTGTTGACAGTGAAAGATGACATCGGCTGGCCAGCTTATGCGGGTCTGTACACAAAAATAAAGCGGAAGGTGGAGTAATGAGCATGCGTGAAGAGGATAAAAGGAACTTAGAAGCATTACAAGAGCGCTTTACTGAGATTAGAGCTTGTCAAAATAGAAAGATTAGAGGAGATAGGCTGGATGGATTGTTAACTGATATGGAATCTGCATTTGATATTCCAAGACGTGGCCATTTGCGTATCGAAGCATTTAAGATTGCGTTCCCTGATATTTGGTCACTATATAAAACTATTACAAATGAGCGTTGGGCCTAAGAAGGAGGGAGAAATAAATGATTAAAATTAAGCATGTTATGGCTGACGGAACGGTAAGGGATAGCATTGATGGTTATGTGGTGCCTCTAAACGATAGAACAAAACGAGCTTATGAATTATTAGCTAGAAAGGCGGAACAAAATGAGCATAGAACAACATTATCTAAAGCGAGATCATAACCAATTAAGTGAACTCATCAATGCTGTGCACGGTAATTCGCTTCAAGCTATTCAGCTGGCCATGGAAGGAAAGAATGAAGAAGCGCGATTGTGCAGCTTGAAAATTACGCACTGTCTAAAAGAAATTAATAAATTAAAACAAAAGAAAATTGAGACAGATGTAATAAGAAGTTTATTAAATCAAATAAAAGAACGAGAGCTTACTGATCAAATGCTTCAAATGCGCAAGGATTGGCTTTAATTTGAGGGGAGGTGAAGACGTTGGAATTAGGATTAGCTGCAGGATTAAAAGTGAAGCAAATCGCAGGCGAACATATTGATGATGAGATTAATCAGTGGTTAGCAAATAACCAAGATGCTGAAATTATTGATATAAAGTTTAGTGCCAGTGCACAGCATGATGAATGGGGCGTAGACGCACTTATCATCTATAGAAATGAATAAGACTCGCGCTACCAACACGAGTCTCAAAACAAATTCACAAACTTAGTATAGCATGAAAGGGGATTATTTAGAAATGGATATTAACGTTCAAACACATTTAAAGCAATCCGAAATTAATGGTTTATATCAAGAAATAGAAGATTTAAAAACACAGCGTGCACGATTGAAAGAGACTATCGATACTAAGACTGAAAAGATTATCAAACATATCTTAAAACATGGCAATGTCATTGCTTATAAAGAGGATGTCCCACATGTCCTTACCGTTAAGCTAGCAAGAACAACAAAGTTTGATAAATCTGCACTCTCTAATGATTTAGATGTCCCGCAAAAAGAACTTGATCTTGTCGGTGTGGCTGAATTAGTCGAAGGAAATAGAATCACATCACAAAAGTTAAGTGACTACTATTATGAGGATGAAGCACAGAAACTTAATGCTAGAAAGGCCAAGAAGTCAGATATCGAATTAATCTTTGGTGGCCGTTAATTATGGCACAAGGTCCAGAGAAACGAATTGAGAATCAAATTAAGCGCTACTTAGATAGTATTGGTGCCTGGCATATAAAAACGCACGGATCCATGTTTTCTAAAGCGGGAACACCGGACATCATTGCTTGTGTGAAAGGCACCTTTGTAGCGATTGAAGTAAAACGTCCTGAAGGCGGAAAAATAAGTGAATTGCAAAAGTATCATATTAATGCAATTAGTGAGGCAGGTGGATTAGCTTTTGTTAGTAGATCCCTTGAAGAGACGAAGCGATATTTTGAAACAAACCATCTTGTATGACTTTCAAAAAAAACTATTAAATAGCATTGAAAAAGATTACATCATTGCGGCCGACACAGGTACAGGGAAAACAATCATGGCCATCTATCACTATCTAAGACATACAAAAGGTGAACCATTACTTATTGTAGCCCCTCCACAAAAAATTAAAGAGGGCGGTTGGGACCGCGATATGGCTCTCGTGTCCCAAAAGCATGGCATAGGAGTCGACTATGATCTGTTGTCTTACGGAGTGTTGGCTAAACGATGGAAAGAATATAAAGGTTACTTTGTCGTATTTGACGAGTGTCATTATATTAAAATGCCAACCTCTCAACGTGGTAAAGCAGGGAAGTTTTTAGCTTTAAACAGTACGCATTTTCTTTTACTGTCAGCTACGCCCGCTAGCAACGGGTGGGGAGATACCATCAACTACTTTATCATGTTTGGCTATGAGAAGAATAAGACACAATTTGAGAGGGATTATGCAATAAAGGAACCTCTATATCGATCTGGTAAACCTGTTATGTACGGCGGGAGGCAGATGGAGCGAATTGTTGGTTGGAATAAAGAAAAAGAATTAAAACAACGTTTTGAATCATTTTCTATCAAACTATCAAAAGATGAGGCACTAGATTTACCACCATTGATTTTTGAAGATGTGCAATTTAAGAGTAGCCCAGAGTACAAAAAACTTAAGAAAGACCGTGTGCTTGAGATTAATGGTGAACTAGAAGCGTTTGATACGCTACCCAAATTACAACATGGTTTGCGATATCATGCCAATCAATCGGAAAAGTTAAAGTATTCCGAGATGCTAGCGGAAGGTACTAGTGAAAACATTATCTTCTTCTACTATTACCAGGAAGAAAAAGAGCAACTTAAAAAGATAATGAAAAAATTAAAGAAAACGATTTTCGAAGTGAGTGGCCAAGCTACTAAATTACCAAAAAAGGATAGCTGGAGTACGTTAAATAACAGTGTAACACTTGTGCAGTACATGGCAGGTAGTGCAGGAATTGAACTTCAATATGCGAATTTAGTTGTTTTCTATACACCAACGTACAGCTATCAAGATTATGAACAAGCGCTTGGCCGAGCTTACCGGAATGGCCAAGAAAAAAAGGTGACGGTGTATCGCTACATCACAAAAGGAACGATAGAAAAAGACATCTATGATCGACTCAAGCAAAAGAAAGACTTCACGGAAGATTTGTTCAGGAAGGAGTTTGGTGTATGAGTATCACAACACAAGCAGGACCAAACGTAACAGAAAACAGGCATAAATACATCGGTGGGTCCGATGTAAGTACCATTCTCGGCTTGAATAAATACAAAAGTGTATACGAATTGGCCCTTGAAAAAACAGGCATAGTCAAGTCTGAATTCAAAGGCAACGAGTATACCGAATACGGAAACATCATGGAGCCACAAATACGTGAATATGTGAACCTCATGCACGGCACTAACTTTAAAGAGAATACACGCATTCAAGACAATTTGCGAAGCAATACAGACGGTTATGATGCGCAGTATCACTTAATACTTGAAATCAAAACACACGGTAAGACAGCCACAATTGAAGCGTACAAGGCGCAAATGCAATTGTATATGTATCAGTTCGAATGTAATGAAGGTTGGTTGGCGCTGTATGAAAGGCCAAAAGATTTTGATGCTGAATTTGATAGTGAAAGATTAAAAATCAAACTGGTACCTCGTGATAATGATTTTATCAAAGGCATGTTAGCAGCAATCAAAGAGTTTTGGGAAGGGTGCGAATATCTAAAGTCACATCCTGGTGCAAGCGAACACGATTTTTATAAAAGGACAGTAAAAGGAGATGAAGGCATGAATGAATTGCAAGTGAAAACCATACAATTCGAACCGGCGAAAGTTGAGTTCAACTATAAAGAGTTAGAAGCAGCACTTGAAGAAAACCTAAAAAGATATGAAGGTTTAACATTCACGGAAGATGATGCTGCAGAATGCAAGAAAACAATTACTGAGCTTCGTAAAGGAAAAAAGGCCGTTGATCAATACCGGTTAAAAACGAAGAAACAGTTAACAGCTCCTGTGACAGCGTTTGAAAATCAGTGCAAAGAACTAAACAAAAAATTTGATGAAGTGATCAATCCTTTAGTTGAGCAGCATGACGTATTTGAGAACAATCGTAAAGAAGAGAAACGGAAAGACATACAAGAAATCATTGAACGTTTTGTGGATGCAGGTCTAGATAAAACAATCGCTGACGAATTAGTCATTGAGGATAGCTATCTTGCTAAGAGCAAAAGTTTAAAATCTGTGGAAGAAGAATTAAAAACTGTTGCCGATCACTTAGTGATGAAGCGTGAAAAAGAAGAAGCGGACAAAGATGTCATT
The DNA here is from genome assembly GCF_900115605.1 of Halolactibacillus halophilus. Classification (GTDB taxonomy): domain Bacteria; phylum Bacillota; class Bacilli; order Bacillales; family Amphibacillaceae; genus Halolactibacillus; species Halolactibacillus halophilus. Next base: position 10,086 of record NZ_FOXC01000002.1, on the reverse strand, counting down.
GAGAGCACTGTAGAGATTGCAAATAATCGTTATGGTGTGAATTTAACAAGCGCAGCTTATATTCACTTACTTAATCACAAGGATGTAAAAGAAATTAAAACGCAGATTCTTGATGATGCTCAGGATGAAATTCAAAAACAGGTTGATAAAGAGAAAGAAGAAAAACGCATTGAAGAATTAAAAGCAGCGAAACAAAAAGAAACGGAAAAAGTTGTTGAAGAAGCGGACGAACCAACCTATTTTGAGCTATATGAAGTCATTGGTACTGAGTCGCAACTAGATGCTTTAGAAGCGTTTATGAGAAATGAAAATATTGAATTTAAAGTCAAGGAGGAAAATTAATTATGGGTCTATTACCAGAAAATAAAAAGAAAGTATCGAAAGAAACGCCACGTAACTTTGTTATTTTTGGTGAAACGATGAATGGCAAAACTTATTTTTCCGAAGAGTTTCCGAATCCTCTGAATCTTAACACAGACGGCAACGCAGAAATGATTGAAACACCCTCAATCAATATTAGTCACCAAAGAAACAGTAAAGGTGAAATTACCAAAAGTGCTAGTGAGTTAATTTCAGATATCATTGACGAGCTCCAAGGAACTAAACACACATTTGAAACGATTGTTATCGATACAATTGATGATATTATCACGCTCTTTGAACAAGAAATAACTGAAGAACACAATGTGAAATCGGTTGGGGATATCGGATGGGGTAAAGGCCATAGCATGATCGAGATGATGGTCCGCGTATTCATTATGCGACTAAAAGAATTAAGCATGAAAAAGAAAGTTAATATCATTTATATTTCTCGCAGTATCACCATTGAAGAGAACGATGTATCGAGACAGGTGCCGAGTCTGAAAATGAAATGGATGAACATTGTCAACGGTAATTCAGATTACACTATTCTTTGTCGCAAAGTAGGCAAAAACTATATCCGAAAAGTAGAAAGCAAGCGTAAAAATTATACTCGCGATAAAGTCGATGATGAAACCATTCGTAGTTTATTAGATACCGTTATTGGTGCTTATGACAAGAGCAAGAAGACATCTGTTAAAGATGCAAAAGCGATTGTTGAACAACAAGAAAAGCAACAAGAAGCCGAACAAAAAGTTAAACAAAAAGAACGTGAACAGGCTGAACAAGCAGAGAAAGATGAAAAGAACGATGAACCTAATAATGATGAAAAAGAGCAGCCAAAAAAAGATACACCAAAGCGTAGACCACCAAGACCATTGACTAAGTAAATTGAATAACAAGATAAACTATAACTAAAAATTTTAACTAAAAACTTTAACTAAAAAGGGGAAATAAATGATGAACTTAAAAGATATGGCGGCAGAGATTTTAGAGCAAGGTTTTGATCCAAAGAAAGATGCCGTAGGTGGCGATTTTGAAAATCTACCTGATGGTTTATATGATGCGATTCTTATCGATGTAAAATGGCAAGGGCCAAATGACAATGGCACAGAATGGCTGTCTCACGAATTTGAAATTTTAAATGAAGGTTATGAAAATAGAAAGTACTTTGGTAATATCTTTTTCTCAAACGAGAAGATGATGCAACTTAATTTAAAACGAGCAATGAAGACAGCAGCTGTTTTAGACGTTGATCTAAGCATTGAAGATTTCGAAGATGAAGAAGTACTTGTTGAAACGTTAAAGGCCGGTGTAGGTAATCAGTGCATGATCGAATTAAAAACAAATAAAAAAGGTACTTTTCAAAATTGGGAAGCATTGCAAGAAGCGCCGTTTTAGGATGATGACACATGTTTACCTTTTATAAGTTTAAAGTGTTCAAACATGATTGGTTAGTTGTTTTTATCGATGATGAAGGGGCCGTAACTAAAATACACAATGACAGGGATGCGTTAACGCATTACCTGTCCAGTGTAAGTTACTTAGTTGGTTATAACAATTATTACTATGATGATAAGATCGTGGCTTCTGTTTTACGTGATATAGATCCATATGAAACCTCTCAAAAAATCATCAGTGGTAAAAAGTTTAATCTATCATTACAAAACCCTATCACGTTAGATGTTATGCAAGAGTTAAAAAGCCTCTCTTTAAAAGAAGCGCAGGCCAATTTAGGTTTAAGTATAGTTGAAACACCAGTTGATTCTTCAATTAACCGCTCGCTAACGCAAAAGGAAATCGAACTAACATTTAGTTATTGTCAAAACGATGTACTTATAACAAAGCAATTATTTGAAGAACGTGAACACTACTTTTCAGCTAAATTCCAGATTGTAAAAGAGTTTAATCTACCGGCTGCATCTGTTAGAAAAACACAGGCGAATCTTGCAGCTGAAGTATTAAAAGCTAAACCCAAAAGTGACGAGAAACGTTTAAATATTATTTATGATGATGAGCGTATCAGCAAGTGGGAATTACCAGTCAATGTTGTGCAGTTTTATGAAGATATTGAAGCTTCCTACAATAAAGGTGTGGCGTATGAAGCGCTAGAAAAAGAAAGTCTTACTTATAAACTAGCAGGGTTAGATCATACGTATGGTTTTGGTGGTCTGCATGCGGCAAAAGAAAAATATATAGGTGAAGGGCTTTATATGCAAATTGATATATCTGGCTACTACGCTTCTCTTATTATCAATAACAACTTATTGGACAACATGGACATTTTCAAACGAATTTATCAAACAAGAGACGAATTAAAGTTGGCTGAGGATAAAAAAGAAATACCTTATAAAGTCGTTTTGACTGCCACTTACGGATCAATGAAAAATAAGTACAGTAAACTTTATCATCCACGTGCAGCGAATAGTATAGTCGTTAACGGTCAATTGGTCATGACACATCTTATCTGTTTGTTAGAAGCTCACTGTGAGTTGATACAGACTAACACTGATGGAATTATCATCAAGTACGAAAAAGGCTTTGAGAAGAACATAATGAAGATATTAGAGTTATTCGAAAAGCAGTATGATTTATCCTTTGATGTAGATTTAATTAAAAAGATTGCGCAGCGTGATGTGAATAACTATGTGATCATGTATCAAGACGGCCGCATCAAAGCAATAGGGCAATTTCGCCGCTATGAAGGTGGTGACTTTGAGCGCAACAGCTTGACGATTATTGATCGTGCTCTAGTCAATTATTATATGCACGGTATCAAAATCAATAAGACGGTCGTTGATCTATGGAAAGCTAAGCAATTTGAGTATTTTCAATTAGTGGCCAAGGCAGGGAAATTTGATGGAATGGCACAAGAAATAAAGGAAGATACGTTACTGGAAGGTTCTTTTAGTAGCAACTTTAATACACTACAAAATGTTAATCGTATCTTTGCGACAAAGGATAAATACTTAGGGACAGTTTATAAAACCAAAAACGACAAAGAAACCAAATACAGCAAGGTGCCATACACCAGTGACAAATGTTTTGTTTGGAATGAAGAACTAAAAAGATTGGATAAGCGTCAATTAGACCTCAATTGGTACATTAAACAAATTGAGGGGTGGATGTTTTGAATGGTTAATATGAGACAGATCCAAGGGAGATGAAGAAAATGATTGAATCACTTTATCTAGTATTTTACGTTTGGATGTCTATCGGCTTTATAAGTGCCGTTTTAATGTTTTACGCTGCGAAGGAAATCGGTGATCAACATGAATGATTGCATCGATTCAGTTCGACTGTTTACTGAAAAAGAAGACATAATGATTATCAATTTTAAGTACATCAACGGTAAAAAACCGAAAGAAATAGCTAAATTAATGAATCGGGATGAAGCACAGATATCAAATAGAATTGACGCGCTCGTATCAAGTAACGAGTGGGCGAAATCATTACATGTCATGCAGTTAAAAACAAAAGCTAGAGTACGTGAACTTAGAAATAAAAAGATAATCGAAAGACATGAAAGCGGCATGAGTAGACACGAGATCTCGAAAGAACTAGGTATCGCTAAACAAACAGTGACAAATGTGGTGATGAGATGGAGAAACGAGAAGAACTTGTCCGAGAGTTAGCGAGTTATGGAATCTATCAAGCTAGGAGAATGAGTGTTGAAGATATGCGCGTATTATTAACTGAATTACAACGTGTGGACGAGTTAAGTAATGAAAATAAAACGATCGGAGATAAATAGATGCAGCCAAATTTACAGAACGATATGAAACGAGCGAAGGTTATTAGACAGTTAATCGAACGTTTTAATTATTTCGACGTAGTGGATAAGACTTACGAACAGTTAGTTAGAAAGTTAGTAGATTTCAAGAAGATGGGCGTTGATCATGACCATCCGAGCGATAAGTGGTTTTAGGTACCGACATTGATATCGGTAGCAAAGGAGATGGAATCAATGGAGTTAGATATTGAAAATGCACAAGTAGCTATATTGCTTGAATCTAACAACAAAATTTATATGGTCGGTATGGATAAAGAAAGACTAGAAGCAATAACTATGTTGATTAAAAAAGCAACAGGATATGCCATACCAACGAACAAGACGCAAGAACAACTGCTTGATTTTTTAGGCTATACAAGGAGATGACGGAATGAATATCAAAGATGAAGATTTTAAAAAAGTAATGATAAAAGCTAACGAGCACTTTGGTGTTGATCCTGCCTATTTTGGTGAAGAGGGATACTACTTTGTACAAATGCAATTAATTAAGATGGGATATAGTTTACCTAAACCTTACTCGGATGAAGATTATAACGATGCTAAAAAGATAGGTTTAGACTTAGACGATTGGAATGATTACAAGCGGTATTACAAGTTAGAAGAATATGCTGCGATTACTTAAAAAAAACCAGAATAAATTCAGGAGTGATAATAATGAATAGCATGAATGAGTTAACAGAACGTATTGAAGATTGGGCAATAGAAAAAAAGTTACACGTTGCTGATCCAACGAAACAAATTTTAAAGTTAGGTGAAGAATATGGCGAACTATGCCAAGGTATGGTGAAAAGTGTTTATGACCTAGTGATAGACTCGATAGGTGACATGTATGTCGTACTGACAATCTTATCAAAGCAGTTGGGTGTTGATATTCAGCGTTGTACTGAAGTCGCTTATTCAGAGATTAAAGATCGGAAAGGTGAAATGATTAACGGCGTGTTTGTAAAACAGCAAGATATAAAAGAAACTTCCTCGGTTGATGAAAAATCAAGCCAAAGAAAATATCATCCTTGGCAACCTCTTTAAAGATTTTTTTAGAAGTAATAATACCACAGCATCATAGATGGGAGGTGATCATCTTTGCTTAAATATATTGAACTGGACGGAAAAGTACCCAAGCATAATTTTGATACATTCAGTACCGATCATACGAATTATAAAGATGCGGCCATCTTACTAGATAGTAAAACGGTAGTAGTAGACTTTGATGATAAAGAGTCTGTAAAAATCGGAGAGGTAATCTTTAATCAGTACCCAACGCTCAAGGTCCATACAACGAGGGGATTCCACCTTTATTATCGCAAACCAAAGCATGTGTACCTAAAGAACTGGGTCAAGAAATTAACCAACGCGGGTATGGTTGTTGACTATAAACATACAACCAAGCAGCCAATTGTGGTTAAGCAAAACGGAAAGATGCGAAAGATGGAAAACCGCAAGTTTCTCGGTAACTTTGATCAGTTACCTGAGTTGCCGTTCACGCTCTTTCCGAATAAGTTAAATGAGCAGCTGGTTGGCCTAAGCGACGGACAAGGAAGAAATAGTAATCTTTACACCCACTTGCTCACGACAAGGGAAATGTATACACGTTGGGATGAAGAACTCGGTAACTTAGCAGGATTTATTAATCAGTACACTTTCGCCGAACCACTAAAGGATAAAGAGTTATCTAATCTACTAGAAAGTGTCCAGGCGAAAGAAGTCAACGAAAACATAAGCAAATTTTTAAATAAAAAGGACATGATTATGACTAGTGAAGTCTTGGTTGAAAAATTGTCCATTCATTATTTCAGAGGTAAGCTCTTTTTTAACCAAAATGGTCACTATATATCAGATGAAAACTTACTTTTACGGGCCATTGATCAGTTGATTAAACTTAAGCCGTCACAACACAAAGAATTAAAGGAATTGTTTAAAATCAAAGCGTCACTTCAAGATGATGATGATCTTCCCGTTCAATTAAACAATGGGTATTGCTTATTCGAAAACGAAATCGTTGAAGTTGATCCAGGCTTTACACCGTTTTATCTCGATGCGACTTATAATGATGATGCTTACGATAAGTATGTAGATGAATTCCTTAACTGGTTCACCTGTAATCGATTAGATCTCAGAAAGTTTGTGGAAGAAGTATTTGGTCATATTTTGATGACGAAGGGTTTCCCGCACCGCGCCTTTTTCTTTTGGGGCGAGAGCGGGGATAACGGAAAATCTACACTGATTAAGATGATTCAATCTTTCGCTGATGGTTTACATACGAATGTGCCATTAGATAAATTTGATGATGACACGACTGTTTATAGCTTGGTCGGTAAGCTACTTAATGTGGCTGATGATATTAACGCGAGTTACTTAGATAAGTCTAGTAATTTTAAGACAATAGTTTCTGGTGATCCCGTTATGATTAGACCGATTTATTCGCCTGCTGTCACATTAAATAATAAGGCTACGCTTGTTTTTACGTGTAATGAGATTCCGATATTTAAAGATAAGTCCGGTGGTATCAAGAAGCGTATGCGTGTTATTCCATGTGATGCGAGAGTAGTGGAAAGAGATATGGAGATTGATGCGAAGTTATCGACAGGCAATGCTAAATCTTATTTGTTGAAACTTGCGATTGAAGGTATGCGGCGCATTATCGAGCAGGGTGATTTGACTGAATGTAAAGCTGTGTCTGATATAACAAAAGAGTATTTTGTTCAGTCTGACAGTGTACTCAGTTTCCTTGATAACTATAGCGTTGACGGGAAAGTAACAAAGAACGCTTATATGCAGTATTCGGTCTATTGTGAAGAATCTGGTCTTAAGGCTGTTGGTAATACTGAGTTTGGTAGGCGATTGGCTAAAGAGGGATATGAAAAGCAAAGGGTAAGGCGGAATGGTAAAAGGGGTTATATTTATTCAACAATAACTGAAATGTCCCTAGACGTGTCCGAAAATCAGTAAAACATCTAGGGACAGTCTTTAATCTTAGAGCCACAAGGGTTCTGGATATTTTCATTAAAGTAAGTGTCCCTAGATCAAAAATACATCTAGGGACAGCCTAAACCCTTGATATATATAGTATTATTAATATATTTTTTCTTTTGTCCCTAGATAAAATGATAATATTTATATAAAAATAAAGATAAGTAAAAAAAGAAGAAGTTAAAAATATAAAAAGAAGGTCAGACCTATCTAGGGACATTTAGTCAAACGCTTGAAGCAGTAAGGTATACACATGAAATTGATCTAGGGACAACATCTAGGGACACCAATAGAAAGGATACTTAAATATGAATGATGAATCAGAACGAAAAGCACTTATTAAAAAAGACCAAGAGTTTTCTACTCTTCCACGTCCTAACTATGAAAAGATGACAAACGATCAAATTAGAAAAAGAACAGAGATAATGGAGCAAACATTTAAAGTTCTTTTTTCTGAAACTGATGACGAGGAAGATGATAACTATTTGTAAATAAGGTAGGTGAGCATATGTACGAATGGTTGAGAGATTACCAATTTTTAGAGCAGGACGTAAGCTACACAGAAGTTAAATTAGAATTATAAAGGTCTATAAAAAAAGGGTGGAATAGATTGAATGAATTAACGGACACCTGTAGCTAGAGCTCTAATCTAAGTTATCTACTCCTGGATTGGAACGCGGGATTCGCTTTCCTCTTTGATGCATTACATTGTAATCTTTAAATTTGCCTTGTTCAATTGCATCTGCGAATTGACCGCGGGTCATTTCTTCTCCTGTCTGAGTGTCTTTAAATCTTTGATTTAAACCTGTATCTTTTTCTTTGATAACTTTTACACGACCTTTTTTGATCATTTATTCACCTCATCAAGTTATTTTGCTACAGATGTCCATTTTTAAGTATATCAAAAAAATTTCGGATAGTTACGGATGAAAATACAAACCTATAACCAGGGAGGCATAACATTGCAGGAATTAGCAACGACGAAAACAACATTTAAAAAAATCGAATCAGAGTGGTTTAATTATTACCGAACACTGCAAGAAATTAAATTGCTTGAAGAAGCGATACTATATCCATATGACGAGAGTGATGATGATCCAACGGTAGTAGCCGGTAAGAATAGCGTAAGAGACACAACAGACCCGACAGCAGATAAAGTAATCAGACTGACTAAGCATAAGCAGCTTAATTACTTACGTGAAATTACAAGCGCGATTGAAACAGTGTACAATGCCTTACCTAAAGACAGAAAAGAGTTAGTACATGAACGATACTGGTGTAAGGACAACAATAAAGATTGGGAGTACGTGGCGCATCAATGTTCAGTAAGTAAGAGACAAGCGTTAAGATGGCGTGATGAAATGGTTCAAGCGACAGTTGAAGTTCTCGGCTGGAGATAACATGTCACTATCATGTCACTTTTGGCCTTCTAAAATGTGATATTATGTTAGTGTAGAAAAATATAGATAATAATTGACTGCCAATTACGTTGGAAATCAGATAGTCTGTCACCAAGATCAGTTAATGTATCTGTGCTAGGTACATCAAATATATGTGATTCAACGGCAGGAGTAACATTCAATTGTGTTATAGTTCCGGTTTATTATGTGGAATATTAGAAAAGACATCTCGATGAGGTGTCTTTTTATCATGGTAATCCCAACCAATCAATGGTAAAATTCCATATAAGAATACGGAGGAGGCTATGTAAATGAGCAATAAGTTTTTTGGTAGGTTAGGAATCTTTATTATTGTATTAGGTGCGATAGGATCAATTGGAATTGTATCAGCATTTGATTGGGCGACTTGGAATGATATTAAAGATTATTCTCTCCTTTATGAGAGTGAAATTGCTATTTTAAAACCACAATTAACAGAGGTGTGGATAACGGCAATATCAACTTTTGTAGGTTGTTTGGTACTTGGAGCAGTGCTGATGGCGTTAGGAAAGATTGTTGAGCAACAAGAAGATAATAATGAGTATTTGAAAATGTTATATCGCATTCAAAAGCAAAATGAGACATCCGAATAGGGTGTCTTTTTTGTTATACATAAAAAGGAGATGAAGATGATGAAAATAAGTGACAAGGCGCACTTTATTAGACGGAGGATAGTAGATAGAAACATAAAAGATTGTAAGAAGATTAGTCCTGAACAAATGGAAACTATTGTGCAACTATCAGAAGAGTATGAATCCTTGAAAGTGAATCAAGATCAAATAGATTCATTACGATATAGTTTTGATTCTTCTAGCAATAGAGAAAACTTACTCGTTATCGAACTAGAAGACGAAACATCAACACCTAAAGTCTTTTACAAAGGTGAAGAAGTTACTATGAAAACAAGATTTTTATTTGAATGGGAAACACAAACTAACGAACTTGGCGGAACTAGGTACAATATTGAACATTTCGAAAAGGTCCATAACGGTATTGTTAGAAAAGGGTATGGCTTAGCAAGAGGTAAATACGCTCTTGATGGTGAAGATGGCTGAATATAAAACGAAAGAACAAAAGCGTAAATTCTATGACAGTAAAGCTTGGAAGCTATTACGAGAAGAAATAAAGAAACGTGACAATTACGAATGCCAGGAATGCAAGCGACAAGGCAGAGTAACCATTGATACAAATGAGTACAGCGAATCAGCTAAAAGAAAGAAGATCATGCTGGTTGTGGACCATATTAAAGAGATTGAAGACTATCCAGAGCTTGCACTCGAAGAAGATAACCTTGAAACCAAATGCGTTAACTGTCATAACAAGAAGCACGGTAGATACGTTGATTATTCTCTATGGCGAAAGAGTACCAAATGGAACGATGAATGGTGGTAAGTGATATAAAATAAATAGACCCCCCACCTAAAAAGTTTCACGATTTTAACCATCGGGGGCACCGGTAAAGGGGGCTCGATTCTGCAGATGCAGCAAAATATTTTACCCCCTCCCTCCCCGTAGTCCATGCAGAAA
>NZ_FOXC01000049.1 GCF_900115605.1 Halolactibacillus halophilus | reverse complement strand
GGAAGGCATTCGCTTATTAGTAAGTGCCTAATAAAAATATAAACTCTTGGAACAAGAGGGTTAGCTTGGTCAATTTCGTCAGCTACCAAAAGTGGCGATTACCCAAGAAGCCTCCACTTCAAGCAACCCGAAAGGGTGGTAAGTGGTGGGTAGTTCACGCAGCTTGATTGCACCGTTCATGCTGAGTGGCACGGTAACCTCTATTTAATGATAATTTTTTACAAAGATATCGTTTTAAATTTACATTCTTGTGCTACACTCTTCTTATGAAGGGTTTAAAGGAGGCGTGACATGAAATTAACAAAGGAAGAACGCTCATGGATTTTATATGATTGTGGTAATTCGGCTTATTCGATGGCGATCACGACAGCGCTGTTGCCGATTGTTTTCGGTATGTTTGATAGTGTCGACAGCAGTATGACATTAGGGTACTTTAATTCGATTGCCAGTATTATCATTGCCGTGTTAAGTCCAATCCTCGGTACAATCGCCGACTATAAAGATAAGAAGAAACGCTTTTTTATCTTCTTTGCGGTACTAGGTATTGCGGCTACCGTGTTTCTCGCCGTCGTACCACCAGAAAGTGGACAGTGGCAATTATTGATTCTCTTTTATGTGTTATCGTCGATTGGTTTCGCAGGTGCGAATATTTTCTATGATGCTTTTTTAGTGGATGTGACGACTGATGAGCGAATGGATAAAGTATCGACGATGGGATTTGCTTTCGGTTATATTGCGAGTGTCATTCCTTTTGGAATTAGTCTTTTGCTTGTTTTATGGTTAGGGATGGACCAAGTTCTCGGTTATCAAGCGGGATTTATCGTGACCGCGCTGTGGTGGGGTCTGCTTACGATACCAATGTATCGTGATGTTCATCAGAAACATTACGTTGCACCTGAGCCAAAACCGGTGAAGAATAGTTTTAAACGCCTGTTTCAGACGTTTAAGAATATTCGCCAATACAAAGTTGTCTTTATCTTTTTAATTGCTTATTTCTTTTATATTGATGGTGTTGATACGATTATTAAGATGGTGGTTCCGTATGCGACGTCAGTGTTAGATGCGGGAGCGTTAGATACGTTTACGTTGCTTGGTATTTTGCTGGTGATTCAATTAATCGCTTTTCCTTGTGCGTATTTATACGGTACATTAGCTAAAACATATTCTTCTAGAGCGATGATTATTACCGGAATATTGACGTATATCGTCGCTTGCATTGCGGCCTTTTTCATTACATCGGTTTGGCATATTTTTATTTTAGGTGCGTTAATTGGCTCAGCACAAGGAGGGATTCAAGCACTTAGCCGGTCGTATTATGCAAAAATTATTCCGAAAGCGAATGCAAATGAATTCTTTGGTTTTTACAATATCTTTGGGAAGTTCGCGGCGATTATGGGACCTGCCTTGATGGCTCTAACAACATCGTTAACGGGTAATGCTCAGTATAGTATTTTAGCGATTATCCCTTTGTTTATCATTGGTTTAACGGTATTTATGACCTTGCCGAGAGATTTAGTCTAACCAGTTTGAGGAGGAAGAGATGTGGAACGATTAAACGGAAGACTTGCTGAACATGTAATAGTGGTATCGTATGATGCATTCTCAGAAGATCACTTTAACCAAGCAAAAAAATTACCTAACTTACAAAAACTTGTGGCGGATGGTGTACATACAACAAAACTAAAAAGCGTGAATCCAACGATGACCTATGTCGTTCACTCAACAATGGTGACCGGTGTTTATCCGAATAAGCACGGGGTGAGTCACAACAATCCGCTTCAGCCTTTTGTAAAAGCCAATAACCAGGCCTGGCATTGGTATCGTGATGATTTAAACGTGCCAACGATTTATGACGTCTTAAAAGCTAACGGTTTAACAAGCGCGGGTATTCTTTGGCCAGTAACCGCAAAATCAAGTATTACTTATAACTTGCCCGAAGTTGTTGCGATTAATGGCGAGAATCAAGCGCTAAAAGTGTTGAAAAATGGCAGTCCTTTGTATTGTTTAGGACTCGAATTAAAGTACGGGCAGATGCGGAAAGGAACGAGTCAACCGTATTTGGATGACTTTTCAACAGCTTGTGCTGTTGATACGATTAAACGTAAACAACCGAATTTGATGCTGTTGCACTTAATTGATTTAGACGATACGAAGCACGCCTATGGTACACAAAATCAGGCAGTTGATGCGGTCATTGAGCGGATGGACAAACGTCTCGGAGATATCATCAAAGCCACAGAAGAGGCCGGCATAATGGAAGAGACAGTGTTTATTGTGTTAGGCGATCACGGTCAATTTGATGTGAGGTTTAAGGTATACTTAAACAATCTATTAAAACAACACGGTTTAATAGAAGAAACAAATGAGTGGCGAGCTTACTTTCAAAGTACTGGTGGAGCTGCCTACTTACATATAAAAGATGGTGACAAAGAAGCGGAAGCACATGCGTTAGCTATCATGAATGATATTGTGGCGGATTCTAAATACGGGGTAAAAAAACTATATAAGCGAGCAGAATTAGACGAGCTCCATGTTGAGCCGTCGATTCACTATATGCTTGAGGCAACAAAAGGGTACAGCTTCGAAGATGATTTATCAGATGAAGATGTTGTCGATTTAACCGCTCGTGGTGAAAAATATGCGACCCATGGTTACACAACGGAACAAGAAAACTACCGCTGTAACTTTATTATTTCGGGTAAAAACATAAAAGCAAATGCACAAGTAGGTGAGATTGAGATGGTTGATGTTGCACCGACGATTGCTTGTATTTTAGGGGTTAAACTTAATGGTGTAGATGGTCGAAGTCTAGATGAAGTATTTAAGGATAATTGATTGTAAATAATAAGCCTCATATTATGAGGTGACATATCAAACAATATCAACCGACCAATGAGAGCGGGGAAAGACACCGCCTCTTGAGTGGGTGGGACGTGTCTAAGATGCCGTACCAACAGTTGAGTGGTGGTGAGCAATTAAAGTTTCATCTAGCAGATGCTTTTAGTCAGATAGTGGATGTCTTACTGTTAACCAATCATTTGGATCTTCATTCAAGGGAAAACGTTAATGAACGATTAAGGTACACTGATCATCGTCTCACATTCACTGGGAAAGTCACCGATTTATAGTTGGTCTTTTATGATCAACGAATTTATAAACAACGACGTTCCGAACAATCAGAACAATACGATATAGATATACTGACACTGAAAATAAGACGACAAGAAGTCTTGGCTAAATTGAGTATGTTAGAAGGACGAGGGGATGAACACAAAGCGCTGGATGACGTGTTTAAACAAGCGCTTAAAAGAATCACGCTGACTAAAAGTGAGCTATATCAGATTAAGGGATGCCACCACATTTAGTATAGAGCCAATTAATGCAACTTAAAATAACACCCGCCTGTCCAGAGACAGGCGGGTGTTATATATGTAAAAAAGTTAATGGTAATATGGTAGCGGCGGAGGGAGTCGAACCCACGACCTCACGGGTATGAACCGTACGCTCTAGCCAGCTGAGCTACACCGCCATAAGAAAGTCACAAGTGATATAATACAACAGACTGAAAAAAGTGTCAAGGGCATTCGTTAAAATCTTTGTGTTATTGGTTATATTTATGTGTGAGTCTATAGGCGCTGTTGGATGTTAGGTGTCGCTTGTCTATATGTGAAGGTTGCTTAAAGTTGTTACTATTGGTTATCATGTAAAGAATAGGCCTTTTTGTGATATTAGGAATAAATTGCAATGTGTGCAGCGCAAAAAGGGTAGATTTTTTGTATAATGAAAAGAGGTATAACCCAATCACCTAGTTTTATGCGTACTGGAAACAATTATATAAAAAGAAGGTCATGTGTATGTATGTAAAAGTGAAAAATCATATTGTAACGAATCAGCTTATTCAGCCAGGTGAAAAGCTGCTTCTCGCCGTTAGTGGCGGGGCTGATTCAATGGCGATGTTAGATGTGTTTAATCGTCTATCGAAAGACTTAACGTTCTCGTTTATGGTAGTGACAGTCGACCATATGCTTAGAGGAGAAGCGTCTGAAGCGGACCGATTGTTTGTTGAAAACTATTGCCAGGTGCGAGGGATTCCTGTGGTCGGTGCGTCTGTTGATGTCGTAAGTTTTAAACAAGCGCACGGGGCCGGCACACAAGTGGCCGCAAGAGCGTTGCGTTACCAAGTGTTTCAAAATGTTATGAATAAGCATGACTGTGATACACTTGTTCTTGCACATCACGCCGATGATCAAGCTGAATCGCTAGTCATGGCCCTCGTTAAATCAACGGACCCGCGTCAACTTACAGGGATGCCAGAAGTCAGGGGCTTCGGTGATAAGCGGTTAATCCGACCGTTCCTTCATGTCGCGAAAGTGGATCTTTATCACTACGTCAAAACGCGACAGATTCCGTACCGAGAAGATCCGTCTAACGCGGATGATCACTACCGGCGCAATGCTGTTAGGCACCACGTAATCCCACGACTTAAACAATTTAATCCGGAAGTATTAAAGACGACAGATGTGTTAATGTCGCATCTAACAGAGGATAATGATTACTTAATGAAAGAAGCCGAGAAGCGATTTGATGAATGGGTTGAAAAACGACAGGATAATCAAGTGGTTTTGATTGATATTTCCGTTGTGAAAAAAGAGGCTCGTGCTTTACAAAGACGCTTGTTTCATCTAATATTAAACTATCTGTATGATACACTTCCATCTCGTTTAAGCTATAAACATGAAACGGCTTTTTTCGGCTTACTTCAACATACGGATGGTCATCGTTCAGTTGACTTACCAGACGGACTTGTGATGAGACAAGTTTATCACCGGTTGATGTTTTGTTTTAAAGATCAGCAGACTTGTGAAAAAACGGTTAATAACAAAGCGTCTGTCTCTGATCAACGACAGTTATCATTTGAAGAGACCATCGTTGGTGAAAAGAGCGACGTGACAAAAGATTGTCTCTACTTACCGTATACTTTGTACAATCAAGAGGTGTATCACGTGCGTACGAGAAAAGCAGGAGACAAAATCTATTTGCCTGAACTTGACGGCCATAAAAAAGTAAGTCGTATCTTTATTGATCAGAAAATCCCTCAAGACCAGCGTGATCAATGGCCACTATTAGTTGATCAACATGATCATGTCGTATGGGTGATGGGATTAACGAAACCGTTCATACAAACACATGTGGAAGCCAAACAGTATGTGAAATTAATGTATCAAAAAAAATCATTTTAAACTATGTAGGAGGATTATGATGCATAATGACATCGAGAAAATATTAGTGACGAAAGAAGAGATTGATCAAAAGTGTGAAGAATTAGGAAAAGCACTAAGTGAAGAATATCGCGATCGTTTTCCACTAGCGGTTGGCGTATTAAAGGGTGCGCTTCCGTTTATGTCGGATATTTTACGTCACATGGATACTTATCTAGAAATGGACTTTATGGATGTCTCAAGCTATGGTGGCGGTATGAAGTCATCAGGTGAAGTGAAGATTGAGAAAGATTTAAATACGAAAGTTGAAGGTCGTGATATTTTAATTATTGAAGATATCATTGATAGTGGTCTTACACTTAGCTACCTTGTTGACCTTTTCAAATATCGTAAGGCTAAATCAATTAAGATTGTGACACTGCTAGATAAACCAGAAGGACGTACGGCAAACATTACCGCTGACGTTGTTGGTTTTAAAGTGCCAAATGAATTTGTTGTTGGGTATGGCCTCGATTATCAAGAAAAGTATCGTAACCTCCCATATATCGGTGTATTAAAACCACATATTTATGGTGGAGACCAAGCAGAATAATACGAGATAATAAACAAACGAAAAATCCGGTGAAGAAAATCACATCAAGCGAATCACTTCAGTTGCAGGAGTTGAATTTGGTGTGGTACGATGTACTATAGTTTTTCTCGTTTGGGAGGAGGAATGAAATGAATCGATTAACACGTAATTTATTATTTTATGCTGTAATTTTTTTAGTATTAATGGCGGTGATGTCATTAATTACGACAGGAACAAATGAAACAAAAGAATTGCGCGCTGATGAATTTATCGAGGTGCTCAATAATGAAGAAGTAAAAGAAATGGAAATGCGACCATCTAATGGGGTCATGCGTATTACTGGGGTATTAAAAGGTGAGGAAGAACAAACTTTTATCACAAATATTCCAGAACAATCAGAGATTGTCACGTCGGTTTATGGCGAAGGGGCAAACCAAGAGGTTATCACGGTGAAAGAAGAAGAACAGCCAAGTGCAATTCTAAGCTTCTTAACAGCTCTTGCGCCGTTTATCATTGTGATCGTCATTTTCTTCTTCTTGATGAACCAGTCACAAGGTGGTGGTAACCGTGTGATGAACTTCGGTAAGTCAAAAGCGAAGATGTATTCAGAAGAAAAGAAAAAAGTACGTTTCACTGATGTAGCTGGAGCGGATGAAGAAAAGCAAGAATTAATCGAAGTAGTCGATTTCTTAAAAGACCCGCGTAAATTTACTGCAATTGGAGCGAAAATCCCTAAAGGTGTTCTATTAGTGGGACCTCCAGGTACAGGTAAAACTTTACTTGCGCGTGCGGTTGCTGGAGAAGCGGGCGTACCGTTCTTCTCAATTAGTGGTTCAGACTTCGTCGAAATGTTTGTCGGTGTCGGTGCTTCACGTGTACGCGACTTATTTGAAAATGCCAAGAAAAACTCACCTTGTATCATCTTTATCGATGAGATTGATGCTGTGGGTCGTCAACGTGGTGCTGGTGTTGGTGGCGGTCATGATGAACGCGAACAAACCTTAAACCAATTACTCGTTGAGATGGATGGCTTTGGTGATAATGAAGGAATCATTATTATAGCGGCAACGAACCGTCCGGATATTTTAGATCCTGCCTTATTACGTCCAGGTCGTTTTGACCGTCAAATTACAGTAGATCGCCCAGACTTAAAAGGTCGTGAAGCGGTACTGAAAGTCCACGCACGCGATAAGCCTTTAGATGAAGATGTTGATTTAAAGACCATTGCGATGCGGACGCCAGGTTTCTCTGGTGCTGATTTGGAAAACTTACTGAATGAAGCGGCCCTTGTTGCTGCACGTACAGATAAGAAGAAAGTTGGCATGGTCGACGTTGATGAAGCGATTGATCGTGTCATCGCAGGACCAGCGAAGAAGAGTCGGGTTATTTCTGAGAAAGAACGTAATATTGTCGCGTATCATGAGAGTGGTCACACGATCATTGGAATGGTACTTGATGAAGCAGATATGGTCCACAAAGTAACGATTGTCCCACGTGGACAAGCCGGTGGTTATGCGGTTATGTTACCGCGTGAAGACCGCTACTTTATGACCAAGCCAGAACTACTCGATAAGATTACCGGCCTACTCGGAGGGCGTGTCGCAGAAGAGGTCATCTTCGGTGAAGTCTCTACAGGAGCACACAATGACTTCCAGCGTGCCACAGGAATTGCGCGTAAGATGGTTGCTGAGTACGGTATGAGTGATAAGGTTGGTCCAATTCAATTCAGTAGTGGTGGTGGCCAAGTATTCCTAGGTCGCGACATGCAAAATGAAGCGAACTATAGTGATCAAATCGCTTATCTTATTGACCAAGAGATGCAAGAGATTATCAACACATGTTATGCAAAAGCTAAAGAGATTCTTACGGATAAGCGTGATAAGTTAGAACTTGTTGCTCAAACATTACTTGAGGTTGAAACGCTTGATGCACGTCAAATTAAAGCTCTTTACGAAACAGGGGAATTACCTGAAGCAGATGATGAGCCGATTGATGTTGAAGCAGAAGAAACAGATGTGACAGAAACAATGGATGAGGCGGAAGAAACAGAAATGACTTCTGAAGCCGATTCAACAACTGAAGATGCACCAAGTTCAATTGATGAATTAAAAGAAGACGAAACAGAAAAATAAATGTTTTTTAAAAGACCAGTGTGGTTAGCGGATTCTTGCTTTCCGACTGGTCTTTTGTCTTCCGATGTATCACGGTAAAGGTTTTTTAATTGTTTCAATCGTGAAAAACCATTAAAATGGTGACGGATGATATTCTGGTGAAGAAAAGATGGTGACGTATATGTTATTAGTGATAGATGTTGGGAATACGAATACGGTGATTGGCCTATTAGAGGGTGAGAAAATTACCAACCAGTGGCGGATTAAAACCGATCGTCATAAAACAGAAGATGAATTTGGCATGATGATTGATCATTTATTCCGGTATCACGGTTTAACCTTCGACCTTGTGACAGATGTAATTATTTCATCCGTTGTGCCAACGATGATGTATGCCTTAGAAAAGATGGTCGCAACATATTTTAAGAAAGAAGCGATTGTCGTCGGAGAGTACCCGATTGATTCGTACTTAAAAATGACCTACCCTAACCCGAAAGAAATAGGGGCGGATCGGATTGTAAATGCCGTAGGGGCGATTGAATCATACGGAGCGCCACTCATTATTATTGACTTTGGTACAGCAACAACACTTTGCTATATCGATGAAACCGCGTCTTATGTTGGGGGTGCAATTTTACCAGGGATTAAATTATCGCTTGAAGCGCTGTATGAAAAAGCAGCGAAGTTACCGAAGGTAGAAATCAATCATCCACAACATACAATTGGTCAGTCGACGGTTGAAGCGATGCAGTCAGGATTATACTTTGGTTATGTTGGTCAGGTTGATGCAATGGTTAAAAGATTTAAACAAGAAGGAAGTAGTGAGGCAACGGTGATCGCAACCGGTGGGTTATCCCATTTGATCGCCGATGAGTCAGAAACAATTGATGTCGTTGACCCAATGCTTACTTTAAAAGGGTTGCGCTCGATATATGATAAAGTAAAACAATAAAAAGTGTAAAACAGTAAAGGAGAAAAAAGATGTCAGATTATATAGTAAAAGCATTAGCGTATGAAGGTGCAGTGCGTGCCTATGCGATTAAATCAACAGAACTAGTAGAGGAAGCTCGTCGTCGTCACGATACATGGGCGACAGCTTCGGCCGCGCTGGGTCGTACGATGACGATCAGTGCAATGATGGGAGCAATGTTAAAAGGGGAAGATAAACTAACTGCAAAAATTGAAGCGAATGGTCCAGTTGGTCCAATTGTTGCTGATGCCAATGCGAAAGGTGACGTGAGAGGTTATATTACTCACCCGCATGTTGATTTTGACCTTAATGACCGAGGGAAGTTAGATGTTAGTCGTGCCGTTGGGACCGATGGTTCGTTAAGTATTGTGAAAGATTTAGGCTTAAAAGAACACTTTACTGGACAAGTACCGATGGTCTCAGGTGAAATAAGTGAAGATTTCACGTATTACTTTGCCACATCAGAACAAGTACCTTCAGCTGTTGGGGCTGGTGTTTTAGTAAATCCTGATCATACTATCTTAGCGGCTGGTGGCTTTATTATTCAAGTTATGCCTGGTGCGACGGATGAGATGATTGACAAAATTGAACAGAATATAAGTCAAATGCCAGCGATTAGTGCGATGATCGAACAAGGTCTCTCACCTGAAAATATGCTAGTAAAGATTTTTGGTGAAGGCAATGTTCGCGTATTAGAAACATCACCGGTTCGCTTCCACTGCTCTTGTTCACTTGAACGAATTAAAAATGCGATTCGCGGTCTTGGTGATGAAGAGATTGATCAAATGATTGAAGAAGATGGTGGTGCAGAGGCGACGTGTCACTTCTGTAATGAGCATTATCACCTAACAAAAGAAGCACTCGCGGAATTAAAACAAACAGATTCACTCGAATAGTAAAGGAGAGAAACGATAAGCTGATGAAAAAATTACTCGTTTTTTTGGCCATTATCCTTGTGACTAATGGCGCAACATATTTTTTAACGCGTGAATCAGCTGATCGAAATGAACCGGTCGCTGAAATTGATGGTGAACCAATCGCATTTGATACATGGATGATGTATTTAGAAACCCATTACGGTAAAGAAGCATTAGAAGCATTAATCACCGAGGAAATAACAGAAAAAATAAGCGCAGAAGAAAATATTGATATTAATGAAAGAATTATTGATTTAGAAGTCATGCGAATGCATACCCTTTATGGTCAGTTACCAGAAAACCAAGTCGCTCAAAAAGAAGCGCTGTGGCGGGATAATATTCAGTCGCGGTTACTGATGGAACGGTTGTTAACGCGAGAGGTGTCAGTATCAGATGCTGATATTGACGCGTATTACCAAGAACATCAAAAAGATTTTAATTTCAGTCGTTGGATTGAGTTGTCAGAAATAGAAGTAGCGAGTAAGGGCGTGGCGGACACCATCTACCAAGCGCTAGAAGATGGGGCGGATTTTCACGCCTTAGCGCGCGAATACGCAACGACTGAGGAGATGCTTGAAACGGGTGGTTATTTAGGTTTTTACTCAGATGACTCGACCTTTTTAACCGAGGATTATAAATCACGTGTCAATCTATTAGATGCGTATAGTTATAGCGAACCATTCCGAAATGGTTCAGGTTATTCGATTGTTTATTTAGGACGCGACTTACCGGCAGTGACTTTATCACTTGCGGATGTTAGGGACTACATTAGAACCGAACTGGCGATCGAACAACTTGCTTATTTACCCGATGCTCAAACACTCTGGGAAGCGCACGATGTTGAGTGGATTTATTGACAACTGATTGTGTTGTTGTGTATAATTTAATTAATTCAAATAAGATTACTCGGAATTAGGAGGCGTTTCATATGACAATTGCTCAATCGATAACTGATTTAATTGGCCGTACCCCAATTGTGAAGCTTAATCGTTTAACAGGACCAGAAGATGCTGAGGTATATGCAAAGTTAGAATACATGAATCCAGGTAGTTCGGTGAAAGACCGGATTGCAAAAGCAATGATTGAACAAGCCGAAAAAGACGGTGCTATCAAACCAGGTGATACGATTGTTGAATCGACGAGTGGTAACACAGGTATTGGAATTGCGATGGTTGCAGCAGCTAAAGGCTATCAGGCGGTACTCGTTATGCCGGATACGATGAGTCTTGAACGTCGTAATCTGTTACGCGCTTACGGAGCTGAACTTGTCTTAACTCCCGGATCTAAAGGGATGAAAGGCGCAATTCAAAAAGCAGAAGAATTAAAAGAAGCTCACGGCTATTTTATGCCACAGCAATTTGAGAATATGGCTAACCCGGCGGTTCATAAGCTAACAACGGGTCCAGAAATCGTGGAAGCGATGGGTGACCAATTAGATGCATTTGTAAGTGGGATTGGTACAGGTGGTACCATATCGGGTGCTGGTAGTGTATTAAAAGAACACTACCCTGATATTGATATTTATGCAGTAGAGCCTGAAGGTTCAGCGGTTCTATCTGGATGCGAACCAGGTCCACATAAAATTCAAGGGATTGGTGCTGGATTTATTCCAGGCACACTCAATACTGACGTATACAATAAAATCTTTACGGTAACCAATGATGAGGCGTATGAAACTGCACGTGAAGCGGCGCGCTTAGAAGGTTTACTCGGTGGTGTCTCATCTGGTGCTGCTTTATATGCGGCAAAAGAGATCGCGAAGAAATTAGGAAAAGGCAAGAAAGTGCTAGCGATTATCCCAAGTAATGGTGAACGCTATCTTTCAACACCGCTCTATCAATTCGACGAAGAATAGCTTAGAAAAACACTTATCCTACATGGGTAAGTGTTTTTTAACGCATAGACTCTGTAAAATCGCACGATTCATGATAAAATGAAAGACATATTTATCATGAGGCGATCAGGGTCTTTTTTAATGATAAGGGGGGGTATGATGAGTCAGTATATTCGTTTGCGTAAACAGCGGATTGATCTATCAAAGAAAACGTGGATTATGGGTATTTTAAATGTGACGCCTGATTCTTTTTCTGATGGTGGGAAATACGATTCGATTGAACGAGCAGTAGACCAAGCAAGAAATTTGGTTGACCAAGGCGCCGATATTATCGATGTTGGTGGTGAATCAACGCGACCGGGCTATACGCCTGTCTCTGTTGAAGACGAGATCAATCGGGTTGTACCGGTTATTGAAGCGATTAGACAAGCGCTAGATGTATACATTTCAATTGATACATTTAAAAGCGAAACAGCAGAAGCGGCGATTTTAGCTGGCGCCGATATGGTGAACGATATTTGGGGGTTAAAATATGACGCACGGATCGCTGATCTTTGCCAGAAGTATGATGTGCCCGTTGTTATTATGCATAACCGCAAACAAGCTGATTATCAAGCGTTGATAGCGGATGTGAAACGTGATTTAATCGAAAGTATTGAAATTGCAAAGGGGCATGGATTGGATGATGAACTGATTATTTTAGACCCGGGTATTGGCTTTCAAAAAAACAAGCCGGAGAATTTGGCTGTGTTAAAAGAGATGGCATTTTTACAAACGCTCAATTATCCGGTATTACTCGGGACATCACGAAAGTCAGTCATTCACTATGCGACGAACCGCTCCGTAGATGAACGTGATGAAGCAACAGCGGCGACAACCTGTTTTGGAATAATGCATGGCGCAGATATCGTTCGAGTCCATAATGTAGAATTAAACAAACGCGTGATTGAGATGATGGATGTGCTTGTCGGAAAAGGTGAGGGATACGATGGATAAAATATATTTAAATGGTTTACAGTTTTATGGCTATCACGGTGCTCTGAAAGAAGAAAATACCCTGGGTCAAACTTTTATAGTGGACTTGGTCTTAGAGCTAGATTTAAAAGCAGCGGGGGTAAATGATAACTTAAAAGCAACGGTGCATTATGGTCATGTTTATGAAACAGTCAAGACGGTGGTCGAAGGAAAACAGTTAAAGTTGATTGAAGCGGTTGCTGAACGGGTGAGTGATCAAGTGTTACAGGCGTTTCCGCTGATTCAACAACTAACAATTAAAGTCATCAAACCAAATCCACCTATTCCCGGTCATTACGAGTCAGTAGCAGTAGAAATGACGAGAGGGCGTGAGTCTAATTAAGGCATATATTGCGTTAGGGTCTAATATAGAACCGACAGTTGATTACTTAACGAAAGCGCGCAAGTTATTGGGTGATTATGATGAGATCGAAATTGTTGAGGCGTCTAGGTTATATCTAACAGAACCAGTCGGTTACACCGACCAAGCGGCCTTTTTAAACCAAGTAGTGATGATTGAGACGGCGTTGTCAGCCCATGTTTTACTTCAGGCAATTCAAACAATCGAACAACAACTTGGTCGAAAGCGTGACATTAGATGGGGACCAAGAACCATTGACCTAGATATTTTACTTTATGATGAGGAACATATCGTCACAGATGACCTTGTCGTCCCACATCCACGGATGACTGAACGGGCCTTTGTCCTTGTACCTTTAAGTGATATAGCAACAGACATAAATATTCCAGAAACCGGTCTAACAGTAAAGCAGGCAGTGGCAAAACTAACGAAAGATGAGCTGAATGATGTGCGCTTGTATCAACCAAATGACGAACAAGTGTAAAGTAAGTAGGTAAACAAGTGGTGTCAATAGCGATTAGTTCTGGTCAGTAAAGTGGAGGATATGTGTTTCAAATTGTTGATGCAACAAGCTCTAATCAAGTCGTGTTAGTGCCGGGTGCTAGTAACTGAGCCTTTCGTTTGCGTGCCGGTCGATTAGCAGAATGAAGGCAGATGATAGAAAAACGAAAACATACCGCGTGGTACTTAAAAGATTTACCTGGGAGTGATAGAATAAGAAGGGTCATCAATCAAATCGATCCAAGAGCAGAGTTAGAAGAACTGTTGTCTCACTTTAAGAGTGAGTTCAAACAACAAGCGTTATCTTAATGAAAAATCTATTTCACACAGATTTTTTAAGATAATTGTGAGAAAATGTGCTATAGTAGGCAAGGGAAAACATCAGAAAATATATATAGTGGGAGTGATCAACATGTCAGAAGAATTAAATGAACATATGCGGGTGCGTTTAGATAAACTTAACCAACTCATGGACCAAGGCATTGATCCTTTTGGTGATAAATTTGAAAGAACGCATACAGCAAGTGAGATTAAAGCAGTGTATAGCGAAGAAACGAAAGAAGCTTTAGAGGAAAAAGGTATTCGTGTGACGATTGCCGGTCGTATTATGACCAAGCGTGGAAAAGGCAAGGCTGGTTTTTCTCATATTCAAGATCAAACAGATCAAATTCAACTTTACGTACGTAAAGATGCGATTGGTGAAGAGAACTACCAGTTGTTTAACACGAGTGACCTAGGTGATATTGTCGGTGTAAGCGGGACAGTATTTAAAACAAAAGTAGGTGAACTGTCAGTTAAAGTTGATGAGTTTCTTCTATTAACTAAGTCACTACGTCCGTTACCGGAAAAATTCCATGGTTTAAAAGATGTTGAACAACGTTACCGTCAACGTTACTTAGACTTAATTACGAATCCGGATAGCAAAGAAACTTTTATTATGCGGAGTAAGATTATTCAGTCGATGCGTAGCTATTTAAACCAAGCGGGCTTTTTAGAAGTCGAAACACCGATGATGCACAGTATCGCTGGCGGAGCAGCGGCACGTCCGTTTATTACGCACCACAACGCACTTGATATGACACTTTATATGCGAATTGCGATCGAATTACACTTGAAGCGTCTTATTGTTGGTGGATTAGAAAAAGTATATGAAATCGGCCGCGTCTTTAGAAATGAAGGGGTGTCAACCCGACACAACCCTGAATTTACGATGCTTGAACTATATGAAGCGTATGCAGATTATCATGACGTTATGAACCTTGTTGAAAATATGGTCGCACATATTGCAAAAGAAGTGATCGGTTCAACGACTGTACAATACGGTGAAGAGTCTATCGATTTAGCACCAGCGTGGAAACGTGTCCACATGGCTGAGATTGTTAAAGAATATACTGGTGTTGATTTCTTTGAGCAAATGTCAGATGAAAAAGCGCGTGAACTTGCGAAAGAGCACGGCGTAGATATTAAAGATAGCATGACTTTTGGCCATGTTTTAAATGAATTCTTTGAACAAAAAGTTGAAGAGCACCTCGTTCAACCAACCTTTGTATATGGTCACCCAGTAGAGATATCACCATTAGCGAAGAAAAACAAAGAAGATGCACGCTTTACGGATCGCTTTGAACTCTTCATTGTCCGTCGTGAGCATGCGAATGCTTTCTCTGAGTTAAATGATCCAATTGACCAGCGCGAACGTTTTGAATCGCAAGTGAAAGAAAAAGAAGCGGGTAACGATGAAGCGCATGAAATGGATGAAGACTTCTTAGAAGCATTAGAATATGGTATGCCACCAACAGGTGGACTCGGTATCGGCATTGACCGTTTGGTTATGTTGTTAACCAATGCCCCGTCTATTCGTGATGTATTGCTGTTCCCGCAAATGCGTCATCGTGACTAAGTGGTGAATAATTGCATGACATGACAAAGATTGAATCAAGTTCTCGTTTAAGTGAAGGGAAGTTATTTCACTTAAACGAGAATTTTTTATTGAAAAGCCTTGACCATCTTGATAGGAGATGTTATATTAATCAAGTCGCCAAATTAGTAACATAAACGCGACAAAATAAAATAAAAAAGTTGTTGACATTGATAAGCTAAACGTTATATAATATAGCTTGTCGCCGAAAGAACAGCGACTTACATTTGACCATTGAAAACTGAATAACACACACAGTAAAGTTAAGAAATAAAGTAAGACAAGCTAGTGCTTGAAACCAGAGTAAAGAATCACTCATC
>NZ_FOXC01000063.1 GCF_900115605.1 Halolactibacillus halophilus | reverse complement strand
AGCCTTTTCCCATTTAGAACCTACTTCCATCTAGTTCTATTTTACACGGGGATAGCCCGGAGTGACAAAGCAAAACAGTGTTATTATATGAATTTATCAAGGAACAAAAAGAATTAAATTCCAATTTTATCATCCCCATGGGGGTGACCTTCAATCACTCATGAGTGATTGAAGAGTTAAGATCAAAACCAAGATCTTAACTATAAACTTATTATACGAGGGGGATAAACGTGATGAAAAGAATATGGACCATATTTAAAAGAGACTTAAAAGTAAATGTGAAGGATTTTATTTCACTTTATATCCTTGTCATGCCCATTTTGTTTGGCGTATTGATCAATGTATTTACACCGGGGATAAACGATACAACGGTTAATCTCGCTTTGTTAGAGGGAGAGAATGAAGAGCAGATCACCTATCTGGAACAGTTTGCTGATATAGAAGTCTTTGAAAGTGAAGACGAAATTAGAAACCGTGTTGAGGATAGAGATTCGATTGTCGGGATTCTTCCTGAAGATGAGGGTTACTATATCATGACTCAGGGAAATGAATCTGAAGGGGTCATCGATTATGCTAAATTACTCAATGGGCTATACGAGTCGGACATCAATGTGGAAGATACAAATGCAGAATTGATAGAACTCGGACAAACGGTTCCGCCACTAAAGAAAAGCCTGGTTAATGGAGCCATTCTTTTTATTTCAATCCTTGGTGGTATGCTGATTGCTTTGAATATGGTAGAAGAAAAAGTGGATAATACATTGAGTGCGATCAATGTCACGCCCACATCCAGAACAACGTTCATACTCGGGAAATCTGTCATGGGTGTTTTGCTGACCATCTTCGGAACAGCGGCCATCATCTTTATTACAGGTTTTGGCGGAATAAATATCCTGCAGATGATGCTGATCATACTTGTGACCAGTCTGTTGAGCGTACTCGTTGGCTTTATACAAGGTGTTACAAATAAAGATATAATCAGTGCTGCAGGAAGTATAAAACTGTTATTTCTGCCGTTGATAGCTGGTGTTCTGGCTGTTGAAATCCTCAGCGACTTCTGGCAGCCTTTCTTTTACTGGGATCCCTTCTATTGGGCCTATAAAGGAACCGATATGATCTTGTCTCAAAGCGGGGCATGGACTCAGATATTGAGCTACTCTGGCATCGTCCTTGCATTATGTGGGGCAGTCTATCTCGTACTAGCACCAAGAATAAGAAAAGGATTAGAGTAAAGATTATTTATAATTAGACTAGTTACCATAGGTGCATTAGTAGAGGAGAATACAAATGAACGATCCAACCTGGTTATATGATTTGATATTACCTTTAATAATGATTGTTTTTGACTATCTCTTTTCTAAAAAGCAGCCTAAAAACATTAACTATTTTATCGGCTATCGAACGAAAAGGTCGATGGCATCAAAAGAGAATTGGATTTATGCAAATAAAAGACTCGGTGAACTATGGTTTAAGCTAGGGTGGCTTGTATTCATCTTGGTATTGTTAGTAAGGTTGTTCATACCTGTAGAAAACGAAACACTCACATTAATTAATATGTGTCTGAGTTTACCCTTGTAAGTTGTGCTCCTGGAGCGCACTATTTCCCCAACATGCTTTAATAGATGTTGAGAAAATAGGTTTGCGGCGGTTGGAAAGTAGAAAAACCTATGCTTAGTTGAACGAGCATGGGTCGCCTTTAGGGTGTCCTTACGGAATCCCCTTCCTCAAACATTCGTGAGAATGTTAGGTGGGGGTAGTTCAATTAAATTGTGTGGAAGGAGATTTAATTATGAATGTCATCGAAATAAAAAATTTAACAAAGTATTATGGAGGATCGCTAGGAATCAACGATGTAAACTTAGAAGTAAAAGAAGGGGAAATCTTTGGTTTTATCGGTCCTAATGGTGCGGGTAAATCAACTACGATTCGATTACTCTTGGGTCTAATATATCCAACATCAGGGGAAGCTAAGTTATTTGGCAAAGATGCGATTGAATTTGGTCCTGAAGTTCGTAAAGATATTGGCTATCTACCTTCAGAAATCTTTTACTATGATAAAATGAAAGTGATAGATTTGCTAAATTATTCAGCGAGCTTCTATGACAAGGATTGTACGAAGCGAATTAAAGAGATTTCTAATATTATGGAGCTCGATTTAAATCGCCGAATTGATGATTTATCTTATGGAAACAAGAAAAAAGTTGGGATTGTCCAAGGATTATTACATGAACCGAAACTGATTATCTTAGATGAGCCAACAGGTGGGTTAGATCCACTGATGCAACAAAAGTTTTTTAATTTACTCAAAGAAGAAAATGAAAGGGGCGCAACCATTTTTTTCTCCTCTCATATCTTAAGTGAGGTCCAAGAACTTTGTAATCGAGTAGCCATTATCAAGGAAGGTTCGATTGTAGAAGTGGAAGATATTCAAACATTAAGAGAAAATAATTATAAGAAAATAGCGGTTGTTGGAGACGATTTATCCAAGGAAACCTTTGAGTTAGATGGAGTGACCGAATTAATCCAGGAAGAGGATGAACTTACTTTCTTCTATAAGGGCGATATTAACCTCATAACAAAAGCTCTTAGCTCCATTGATGCAAAAGACATTACTATTGAAGAACCAACACTTGAAGAAATATTTATGCATTATTATGAATAGGTGGGGAAAATGAATATATTTAAGCATGAATTAATAATGAAGAAACAATCAATCCTTATTTGGTCACTGTCCTTATCGGCATTTATGATTTTTTACATGGCATTCTTCCCGGCTTTAGCGAAAGATGCGGCATCATTTGATTCGATTATGAATAGTTTTCCGGAAGAAATGCTACAAGCACTAGGTATCAAAGAAGGACTATCCATAGCTAGTCTAATAGGCTATTTCACACTAACTTTTGGGATGATCCAGCTGGCAATCGCTATTCAAAGTGCGAACTATGGGTTTTCAATCCTTTCAGAAGAAGAACGTGAACTGACGGCTGATTTCTTATTAAGTAAACCAGTATCAAGAAGTACCATTTATTTTAGCAAGTTTTCTGCAGCTTTTTTGAGTTTGTTCGTGTCAGCAATTGCTGTCGGAATCAGCTCCTTGATTGCACTACGTCTATTTAATGGCGGTGAGAGTTATAGGTTAGCCCATGTGTTGAAACTTATTTTAACGGTCCCAGTGTTTCAACTGCTATTTATGAGCATCGGGATGTTTATTTCCCTACTCTTTAAAAAGATTCGATCCGTTTTAAGTCTTTCGATGGGACTAGCTATCGGTCTTTATGTTATAAACTCAGTGAGAGGAATCATTGATAGTGATTTGCTAGGGTATATTAGTCCTTATTATTACTTTGAACCAGGTGTTATTTTAATCGATGGTATCTATGACTTGAAATTATTTGGGCTAGCCATTGGAATAATCATTATTTCGTTGGTAGGTAGTTACTTGCTTTATAATAGAAGAGATATCCATTCGCTTTAGGAGGCATGAGATGAACATTGTTAAAAGAGAATTAAAGGCAAATTTAAAATCAGTAATAATCTGGGGTGTTGCTATTGCCTTTTTGGTGACGGTCTGGATGATTGAGTACGAATCCTTTGCGGGAAATCCTGCAATTGATGAGTTAATAGCAGCAATTCCACAAGAGATGCTTGCTGTTTTAGGAATGCAAGATTTTACCTTAAGCAGCCTTAATGGATTTATCGGATCAATATCCCTTTATCTTTATTTATTACTGGGGATACAAGCAATTTTGTTAGGGAGCTCCCTTATTGCGAAAGAAGAACGCGATCGTACAGCTGAATATTTATTTACGCTCCCTATTTCTAGAAGAAGAGTAATCGTTGGAAAAACCATAGCAGCTATTATAAATTTAGGCCTATTAAACCTGGTCACTTTGTTAGCGATGATTCTAAGTACACTTAGTTATGATAAGGGTGAAGACTTTTATCGTTTTATCGGGCTTACATTTGTTGCATTATTTATTATTCAAATGATCTTCTTAAGTATTGGCATGTTGATCTCATCTATCAGTAAAAACCATAAAAAATCCGGAAATATATCCGTAAGTATTTTGATGATTACTTTTCTAATTTCATCCCTTATTAATACGGTTGATCGTCTTAGTTTCTTGAAATATATTATCCCCTTTAAATATTTCGAGACAAGCTATCTATTAAATGAAATGAGCTTAAATCCTATTTATCTTGTTCTATCGATTTTGATTATTGTGGTCGGGATAGGCGGGACGCTCACTCTCTATCCGAAGAGGGACCTTGCATTATCTTAAATTGTTTGTCACTAGAAGCACTATGGAGGTGTATCAATGTCAAAATGGACATTATTACAAAAGTTTACAAAGGAATTGAAGATGTCACTGCCTTAAAGGAAGTATCATTAGAACTTCGTGAAAGTAAATTTGTCTCGATAAGAATTGAGTAAAACTCAATATCTTATTTGTTTTAAGCTTTCAATATAGATATCGGAGAGATTGATGCAATATGCCTGAACATAATAATAATAAACAAGATAATAAAAATTATTATCTTAGCTATGGAATAGGTTTTGGATTACTTGGTGGTGCCATATTTGCAGTTATATTAGGATTATTCCTTGATACTCCACTAGTTTGGGCTTATGCACCTGGTTTTGGATTACTAGCTGGAATGATTACTGGTATTATAATGGACACAAATAAAAATAAGAAAAAATAAATAACTTTTCTTAAATGTAATTTAAAGTGAGTTTGTCAAAATAAGAATTAAGGAAGACTAGATAAAATTTATTTAGAGTAAAGAGATGGAATAATGTCAACATACAACGATTTTAATAGAGAGATGGAATAGAATTTCTAGAAAAAAGGAATTCTTTTACTATTCCAATAAGTCATGAGAAATTAATGGAAGCCAAGTATAAACCGATAGAAGTCGCACTGACAATTAGAAAAGTTGTTCCAGTATAATGGTTTGAAAAAGCAAAAGGAAATAAGCTTTTAGGACTAGCATGTGGTGGTGGTCAACAAGGTCCAATATTTTCTATTAAGGGCTATTAAAATACAATAATGGACTATTCTGAAGCGCAACTTGATTCTGATCGACTCGTTGCTGATAGAGAAGAGTTAGCAATGACTACAGTTCAAACGGATATGACAAAAAACTTCCCATTTGATGATGAAAGCTTTGATATTATATTTTGTCCTGTATCGAATGCGTATATAGAAATTTAGAAAATATGTGGCGAGAATCTTATCGAGTCTTAAAAAAAGGGGCTTGTTAATGGTTGGCTACATGAATCCTTGGATTTATATGTATGATGCAGATACCGTTTGGGATTACCCCGAAAAAGAATTATTTTTAAAATATAGTTTGCCATTTAACTCAAGACAACTAGAAGAAGAAGGAGTCATTGAAATAAATCCGAAGTATGGGTATGAGTTTAGTCACACATTGGAATCACAAATACGTGGACAACTAAATGCCGGATTTGCAATGATTGATTTTTACGAATCACAAGATTCCGCAAACAGACTAACCCAATATGGAAAAGACTATCTAGCAAATCTTTGTATTAAATTGTAA
Organism: Halolactibacillus halophilus; assembly: GCF_900115605.1. Taxonomy (GTDB): domain Bacteria; phylum Bacillota; class Bacilli; order Bacillales; family Amphibacillaceae; genus Halolactibacillus; species Halolactibacillus halophilus. The sequence continues at coordinate 354 of NZ_FOXC01000063.1, read as the reverse complement.
TCTGTCCTTAGATAAATTTGTCTCAATGTCAATTGAGTAAAGCTCATATAGAACAGAACTAATGAACATTAAGTAGAAAAATACGAACTAAATATTATTAGCATTATGGTATTAAGTCAAGAGAATAATGGTAAGAAATACACCATACTTAAAGAAATTTAAGCGCACTTAACTAAATCGATACAAATAAGAAAATTCGTTCGGTATCTTTAGTGGATATGCATCCTTAAGAAAGTCCATTTTCTTAAGACTCTATCGTCTCCGATCGAGCGACATAGAGTTGATGCTCGCTTAGGAGTGCAAACACCAGACGCACAAATTTTCTTGCGGTAAGGACGAGAGCGCGCTTATGTT
>NZ_FOXC01000026.1 GCF_900115605.1 Halolactibacillus halophilus | reverse complement strand
CAAGCCTTCATGGCATCACTTATAAAAATCCAGAATTGAAAAGCTCGGCTAACCTCTAGCCCAAAAAGGGCGAGGCCTAGCCGAGCTTTTCTTATTGGACAAAAAATCCGAAGAATTATTAAGGCTTTTCGGATTTTTCTTGCTTAAAACCGTATAAAATGTTATGTTTATTTCAAAATATTCGGTTTTGAGGTGAAGAAATGAAACGAAGTGATCGGTTAATCGGAATGACAGAATATGTTCTTGAACATCCGATGGAATTAATCTCGTTACCTTTCTTCTCTGAGCGATATCAAGCAGCTAAATCATCGATCAGTGAAGATTTAACGATAATGAATCAAATGTTACAACATGAAGGCATCGGTCGGTTAGAGTCTATCTCAGGCGCGGCAGGTGGCGTGCGCTATATTCCAAAGGTTAGGACAGATAAGAGTCGTCAGTTCTTATCAGTGCTAGCCGAACGATTAGAAGATCCCGCTCGTATTTTACCTGGGGGTTATTTATTCATGAGTGATTTACTCGGTGAGCCGCAAACGGTCCGTGAGATCGGTCGATTATTTGCAAGCGCATTTACTGGTCTTAAGCTTGATGCGGTTGTCACAGTTGCAACAAAAGGTATTCCACTAGCGTATGCGGTGGCGAGCTTTTTAAACGTGCCTGTTGTCATTGTTAGACGTGACCCGAAAATCACGGAAGGATCAACCGTCAGCATTAATTATGTCTCAGGCTCTTCAAAGAAAATTCAAACGATGGTGCTAACAAAGCGGAGCTTAAAGCAAGGCGCGAAAGTGTGCATCATTGATGACTTTATGAAAGCTGGTGGCACGATTGATGGCATGCGGAGCTTGTTGAAAGAGTTTGAAGCGGAAGTAAAAGCGATTGGCGTTTTAGCAGAAGCTGAGGATGAGGAAGATGAACGTGTTGTTACCGATTATGTCTCACTCATTCAAATTTCGCATGTTGATGTGAAAAACCAAAAAATTGAAACGACCATCGGTAATTATTTTGATCATATTCAGTCATAATTTGTGCGCCTGCTGTGTTCAACATAAAACAGATGAGAAAATATGCAAAAAAGTTGAAATTTAGCAGGAATTTATACTTAACGTGTTGAATCTATCTATTGTATGTTAAAACTTATTAGGTGGTGAGCATAATGGAAGTTACTGATGTAAGATTGCGTTGTGTGGAAAGTGATAGTCGGATGAAAGCCATTGCTTCTATTACGCTAGATGAGGCATTTGTTGTGCATGACATTCGTGTGATTGATGGAAACAACGGCTTATTTGTAGCCATGCCGTCAAAACGAACACCGGACGGGGAATTTAGGGATATTGCCCATCCGATTAATGCGAAGATGCGTAACGTGATTGAAATCGCGATTCTAGCCAAGTATGAAGAAACATTGAAAGAAGTAGCGCAAGAAGAAGTAGAGGTCTCTTAATTATATTGTCATTACCGAAAAAAACTTCATACGACTATCGTGTTTGGATGATTAATCATGATAGTGTAGTATGAGGTTTTTATATTTTTCACTGGTAATTAAACGGAGCATTTTAGTGATGGCGCTTTCAATGGTTCAACCTTTGTTATTTCAATGAAATTCTAAGGAATTGGATTGATTTCACGCACCTTTTAAGATATATTTTAACATGGTATAATTTTAAATAGTACATACTTAAAGTTAAGATCAATAGATTAATCGGAGGTTTCACTATGAGTAAACGATTTGCTGTTATTTTAGCAGCAGGACAAGGTACACGCATGAAATCAAAGTTATATAAAGTTTTACACCCAGTAATGGGCCGACCAATGGTCCAACATGTGATGGACCAATTACAGTCGCTTGATTTAAGCGAGATTATTACTATTGTCGGTCATGGTGCTGAGAAGGTAAAAGAAGAACTCGGTGAGGCGAGTCAGTTTGTCTTACAGAATGAACAATTAGGGACCGGGCATGCTGTCATGCAAGCGGAAGATATACTTAAAGACCAAGAAGGTGTCACCCTCGTTGTTTGCGGGGATACGCCGCTATTAACAAAAGATACACTTGAACAAATGTTTCATTACCATCAAGAAAAACAGGCTAAAGTTACCGTGTTAACGACAACAATCCCTAATCCAACCGGCTACGGAAGAGTTGTCAGAAATGCGGACGGTGATGTTGCGAAAATTGTCGAGCAAAAAGATGCCTCGGCAGAAGAGCTAGCGATTCAAGAAGTCAATGCGGGAACGTATTGCTTTGACAATACCTTTTTATTTGAAGCGTTAAAAAATGTGTCCAATGATAATGCGCAAGGGGAGTATTATTTACCAGATGTGATTGAAATCGCAAAAAATCAACAAGAAACGGTTGCGGCTTATCAAACGACAGATGCCGATGAAACACTTGGTGTAAATGACCGCTTAGCCCTTAGCGAAGCGGAACGTTTAATGAAACAGCGTATCAACAGAGACCATATGAAAAATGGTGTCACGATTATAGATCCGTTAACGACCTATATCGCACCAACGGTGACAATTGCGTCAGATGTTGTGATTGAACCCGGGACAAAGATTTTAGGTGATTCGGTGATTGGGACAGATAGTGTGATAGGCCCTAATAGTGAGGTCAGTGATAGTCAGATTGGAACGCAGTCTAAAGTCCTTCATAGTGTCGTACATGATAGCCAAGTAGGGAATCGGGTCAATATCGGTCCTTATGCACACGTTCGACCTGCTTCAGATATTCGTGACGATGTGAAAGTGGGTAACTTTGTAGAAGTGAAGAAAGCTGTTATTGATGACGGAAGTAAGGTGTCTCACTTAAGTTATATTGGGGATGCGGAAATTGGTAAAAACGTCAATGTTGGCTGTGGCTCGATTACAGTGAACTATGATGGATTAAATAAATTTAAAACGATTATAGAAGACGATGTGTTTGTTGGTTGTAACACAAATTTAATTGCCCCAGTAACCGTCGGACGCGGGGCGCTAGTGGCGGCGGGTTCAACAATCACAAAAGATGTACCTGAAGTGGCGCTTTCTATCGCTAGAGCTAAACAAGTCAATAAAGAGGGTTATGCTAAAAAGTTCAATAAGCTATTAAAATAATAGCCGTTTATAAAATTAAAACAATCAAATTAAATGGAGGTTTGACAGAATGTCTGTTGATTATCAAGATCGTAAATTAAAGGTGTTTTCACTGAGTTCAAATCCGGAATTAGCGAAAGAAGTAGCGGAACATATTGGTGTGCCGCTTGGAAAAAGTTCAGTGACGTCATTTAGTGATGGTGAAATTCAAATCAATATTGAAGAGAGTATTCACGGGTGTGATGTTTACATTATTCAATCAACATCTGCCCCAGTCAACCAGCATTTAATGGAGCTTTTAATTATGATAGATGCACTAAAACGTGCCTCAGCTGCAACGATTAACGTCGTCATTCCTTACTACGGTTATGCCCGTCAAGACCGTAAAGCACGTGCGCGTGAACCGATTACAGCGAAGCTTGTGGCCGATATTATCCAAGAAGCGGGAGCTGACCGGGTGATTACGCTTGACTTACACGCACCACAAATTCAAGGGTTCTTCAATATTCCTGTCGATCAACTCGTAGGTGTACCTATCTTAGGGGATTACTGGAGTGAGAAGAACTTAGAAGATGTTGTGATTGTCTCACCTGACCACGGTGGGGTAAGTCGCGCGAGACAACTTGCTGAACGCTTAAAAGCACCAATTGCGATTATTGATAAACGTCGCCCGCGCCCAAATGTGGCTGAAGTAATGAACATTGTCGGTAAAGTCGATGGAAAAACAGCGATCTTGATTGATGATATGATTGATACAGCTGGAACAATTAGCTTAGCGGCTAATGCATTAATTAAAAATGGTGCCAAAGAAGTGTATGCTTGTTGTACTCACCCGGTGCTGTCTGGACCAGCGATTGAACGAATCAATGATTCAGCGATTAAAGAACTTGTCGTGACAAACTCGATTGTTTTACCAAAAGAAAAGCAAATTGATAAAGTTGTGACACTATCCGTGGCACCACTGATCTCAGAAGCCATTATCCGTGTTCACGAAGAGCTATCTGTCAGTGTTTTATTCGATTAATTTAAATTTTATGTTTAATGTGTAATAGATGTGGGAATACATTCTAGTAGAATCGCTTCTTTACGATGCTTAGATAAACTTTAAGCTTATCGATTCTAACAGTTGTTAGATAGAAAAAGAACGAAATTTATTGGAGGTTGACACTTATGACAGTCAAATTAAAAGCAGAACGAAGAGATGATTTAAAGAAATCGAATACGAAAGCCATTCGCGATAAAGGTTTTATTCCTGCCGTTGTATATGGTAAAGGAAAAGAAACAATGACCGTTCAAGTCGATAGCGTTGAGTTATTAAAAACCGTGCGTGACGAAGGACGAAACGCGATTATTAGTTTAGATGTAGACGGGACATCAGTTGATGTGATGCTACATGAATATCAAGTAGAACCACTTAAAGATCAGCTTGTTCACGCTGACTTTTATATCGTTGATATGAAGCAAGAAATGGACGTTATGGTTCCTGTTCACTTAGAAGGCGAATCAAAAGGTCAAAAAGAAGGCGGCGTATTGCAGCAGCCTGAATACGAACTGGAAGTACGCGCAAAACCTGCAAATATTCCAGAGGAAATCTTACTCGATATCTCTGACTTAGAGGTAGGGGATTCTATTATGGTCTCTGACTTAAAAGATGGTAAAAACTATGAAATCTTAGATGATGAGAATACAACCATCGTTGCAGTCACAGCACCAGATAAAGTAGAAGACTTAGAAGGAACAGAAGAAACTGGTGCAGATGAAGAAATAGAACCCGAACTCGTTGGCCAAAAAGGCAGCAGTAACGAAGAGGAATAATAATAGTCTTGATTGAATAAGGTTGAAGAAAGTTTTGATCAATAATAATTTCAAGTTTATAAAACACATGTTTCAGCTCTTTTTAAGCAGCTGAAACATGTGTTTTTGTTTGTGTGTTTTTTGATGTGTGTAGCCTTGAATTATCCGATGAATAAACACGTGTATACATTAAACCAGCCCATTAGCTATTTCCTCATCGATTATTAAATAATCGATAAATCCCTTATTTAATAACGCCTCGACACTGATGATTTTTTCTTCGCCAGATGCGACCACTAATACTTCTTTAACCATTTCTAAATCTTCGAGTGTCATCCCCATCATACGATCAGAAATTGGTGTAGAGACTGAATTTCCGTCACGATCAAATAATGTAGCTAATACATCTCCAATAATTGTACTAGATTTGATTTTCTCTTTCTCTTCAGTAGAAATATATCCAAGTCTTTGATAAGTTGATGTTTTTGCCGGATTACCAACACCAGTAATGGCGAGGTCGACACTTTTCCCTTTTTTATAAATTTCTTGTACTAAATTTGTTGATTCAAATGTATGTTTAACTTCAATACTTTCAGCAAAAGCAGGAGCATAAAAGTAAACAACAGAACAATTGTATTTTTCAGCTAATTGAAATGCCAAATGATTAGAGTGGAATTTAACATCACTAATACCGAATCCGCCCATTAACGGTATTATTTCCAAATCACTAAAATTAGTATAAGAAGCTGACTGAACAAATTCATACATTGTTGTTCCCCAACCAATTCCTAGGGAAGAGATCGTAGGTGCAATTTGTTCAATAAACTCAGCACATAAACTTCCAACAAGATTTTTATCTAATAGAGTCCCATGAGATTTTGGGGATATTAATACATTTTTTAAATTGTATTTTAAAGCAATCTCGCTTTGCATTTTAGTGATATTCATTTTTGAGTGTTGAATAGAAATTCTTACTATCCCTTTATCTTTAGCTTCTTTTAATAAATGAGATACGGTAGGCCGAGAAATTTTCAGTCGCTTAGCAATTTCAGTTTGAGTTAAATCAGCTTCATAAAATAATGTTGCCACTTTGATTATTAAATCATCTCTATTTAACAAGTGTAAACCCTCCTAGGTATTATATTCATAAGTTAGAGCTTATATTTTTTACAAATGTAAAGCCGCTTTAAAAAAGTAAATGAAAGCGTTGACAATATTGTGACACTTAAATTATTATACTGTATATAAAGTATTATAACAACAAATGAAATGGGGGATATAATTGTTAGTTAATTCCAAAGAATTATTATTAAAAGCTAAAAATGAAAAATTCGCAATTCCTGCAACTAATTTCATTGATTTGGATACTGCTAGAGTTTTTGTGAATGTTGCTGAACAAAGGGGTTTACCCTTAATATTACCATTTGCTCAATCGCATAGTCATTTAATTTCATTAGAAGAAGCAGCGATGATTGGTAAGTTTTTTGCAGAAAAGGCTACAGTACCAATTGTTTTACATCTAGATCATGGCGAAGATGTTGATTTTATTTTCAAGGCAATTGATTTGGGGTTTAAATCAGTCATGATAGATGCAAGTAGAGAACCTTTTAAAGACAATATTGAAATAACTAAAAAGGTGGTTGAGTACGCACATAAGCATGATGTTACTGTAGAAGCTGAATTAGGTCATGTTGGTGCTAACGACACTTCTGAATCTAGTGAGATAACAGATTCTATATATACTGAAGTCAATGACGTCATTGAATTTTTAGAAAGTACACATGTAGATTCACTGGCTATTTCGATTGGGACCGCTCATGGTATTTATAAAGGATCACCTAAATTGAATTTTGAGAGGTTATCAGAAATTAATTCAATGGTAGATATTCCTCTTGTATTGCACGGGGGATCATCTACAGGAGATGCCAATTTAAATAAATGTGCAATTGGTGGAATGGCAAAAATCAATATTTATACGGATTTTCTAACGGCAGCGGTAAAGAGTATAAAAAGTGATGAGTTAAAAGATTATGTTGAAATAAAGCAAAATGTAGCTATGGCGATGGCAGAAGTATTGAATCACTATTACGATGTCTTTGAAACAAACAGATATAAAGGAGGAGAATACTGATGCCTACAAGTATAACAACACCATTTTTTGTTTTTAATCCAAAATCATATTTGTACGGAGATGCGTTACTGAATTTAGCGAAGGTTGCCGATCAACTAGCAAGTAATTATGGTATGTCTATTTTTGTAACAGCTCCATTTGCGGATATTTCTAATATTTCTGAAAATACATCAAATATTATCGTAACAGCTCAACATATGGATGGAATCGATCCGGGTAGAGGAATGGGGCACGTGTTACCTGAATCATTGCACCGTGCGGGAGCAAGAGCAACATTTTTAAATCATGCTGAAAATCCGATGATACTTTCTGAATTAGCTAAATCTATTAAAAAAGCTAAGGAATTAAAGATTCAAACCATTGTATGTGCTGACTCTATACAAGAAGCACAAGCTATCGCAAAACTATCACCGGATATTATTTTATGTGAACCAACTGAATTGATTGGTACTGGACAAACCAGTGATGAAAGTTATATAAAAGCTACTAACAAAGCTATTAAAGAGATAAATCCTGACATATTAGTTATGCAAGCTGCTGGGATTTCAACAGCTGAAGATGTCTTTAAAACAATCAGTTTGGGTGCTGATGGAACCGGTTGTACGAGTGGTATTGTTAAAAGTTCAGATCCATCTAAAATGCTAGTTGACATGGTGGAATCTGCTATAAAGGCAAATAAAAAGGAGGTAAAATAAATGGCGCTTTATAAGAAAAGTATAAAAGTGGATACAAAAGAAGGACAAGTTACTTATATCGATGTGACTAAACAAGTGCGAGAAACGATTAAAGAAAGCGCTATTAAAGAGGGGATTTGTGTAGTACTGTCACCACATACAACATGCTCAGTATTTTTTGAAGAATTTGCACATGATACTAATGAGGAAGGAGTAGAATCATTACAACAAGATTTAAATGATGTTTTGGAAAAAATAATACCAGATCATGTGGCTGGAGATACTTATATTTATCCAGGGGAGGAACATTATAAGGCAGTTGAGTCATGGCCTAATGCAAGTGAGTATCTTCCAGGTGGTGATCGATCTGCTTTATGGAATGGTGACGCCCATCTGAAATCTACTTTATTGGGGTCTAGTGAAACGTTTGAAGTAGCAGATGGTGATTTAGGTGTTGGCAGTACTGGCTATATTTATTTTGTTGATTTTGATACAACAAGAGAAAGAACAAGAAAGTGTAGCATCATAGTTATAGGTGAGTAGTATATGTTAAATGGGGATTTTAACTATAGACAAAGGGGAGAAAAACATGAAAGCAATTGAATGGTTTGGCACACACTTTATTCAGTTATTCGAAGCTGGAGCGGAAACATTTATGGGGTTTATGACCGGTATTATACCGTTGTTAATTGTTTTACTGACATTCACCAATTCATTGATTGCACTAATTGGGCAAGATAGAGTTGATAGAATTATAAGAAAAAGTGCAAAGTACACTTTACTAAGATATACAGTAATGCCGATTCTATCTGTATTATTACTAACCAATCCGATGGCATATACATTTGGTAAATTCCTTAAAGAAGAACAAAAACCAGCATTTTATGATTCAGCAGTGAGTTTTGTCCATCCAGTAACTGGACTTTTTCCGTACGCAAATGCAGGAGAATTATTCGTCTATTTAGGTATTGCAAATGGTGTCATGGAGGCAGGATTTGATCAAGGAAGCTTAGCTGTTCGCTATTTTTTAGTTGGGGTAATAGTGATATTAATGAGAGGTATTGTTACAGAGTGGATTACAAAAATGCTTATTAAAAAAGCTTCAATCTGATTCAATTTCTACTAATAGAATAATATAGAAGGAAGGTTGCGTATAAAATGGCTGAACAATATCAAAGTGTGTTTGTTGAAAAAGGTCAAGGTGGTTGGGGAAAAGGGTTATCTATTGTTCCGACAGCAGTGAAAAACAAGGTTGTTTCTATTACAGGTGGAGGTATACACCCTGTTGCAAAAAAAATTGCAGAACTTAGTGGTGCTGAAGTTGTGGATGGATTCAAATATTCTGTCCCTGAAGATGAAATGGCATGTGTAATTATTGATTGTGGAGGAACGGCTAGAATTGGTGTATATCCTATGAAGGGGATCTTGACTGTAGATGTTTTATCTTCTTCACCATCAGGACCATTAGCGAAGCATATTACAACTGAAAATTTCGTATCAGGTGTCAAGCTAAATAATATAAGTGTAGTTGATTCAAATAGTACCGTAGCGAGTGGAGAAGATAAGACAACGGATAGTAAAATCGAAAGCAAAGAAGCGTTTAAAGAAAAATATCAAAAAGTTAAAGATGATCATCACCAACAAGATGAACAAAGTAATAATGTCTTAATTAAATTTTCTCGAGGAATAGGTAAGATTATGGGTGTGTTCTATCAAGCTGGTAGAGATTCAGTAGACATGCTACTGAAGAATATAATACCTTTTATGGCTTTTATCAGTATGTTAATCGGTATTATAAATTATTCCGGTATTGGCGATGTAATTGCTAACTTATTAGCACCTTTATCAGGATCGATTTTAGGATTTATAGCAATTGCTTTTATAGCAAGTTTGCCATTTTTATCACCAATTCTAGGTCCTGGAGCAGTAATTGCACAGGTAGTAGGTGTACTAATAGGTTCTCAAATTGCATTAGGAACTATACCAGTGACTTATGCGTTACCAGCATTATTTGCCATTAATGCACAAGCTGGTTGCGATTTTATTCCTGTTGGCTTATCGCTTGGTGAAGCAGACTCGAAAACAGTTGAAGTTGGTGTTCCGGCCATTCTATATAGCCGTGTTATTACCGGCGCATTATCAGTAGTTATTGCATGGGTGTTTAGTATTGGGATGTATTAAAAAACAGGAGGTTAATTAAAATGACATTGTATGGAAAATTAAAAAGTAGAGAAAATGAAAACAAACCAGTCAAAGTTGGTGTAATTGGAGCAGGACAAATGGGGCGGGGTATGATTGCCCAAATTTCTACAATTCCTGGTATGGTGGTAAAAGGAATAAGTGATATCAATATTGAAGCTGCAAATAAAGCGGCAGAAGTATTCAATGAGTCATCCAGTGAAGCAGTAGATATTTTAACGAGTACAAATTTCAAGGACATTATTCATAATGAAGATGTAGAAGTAGTTGTAGAAGCGACAGGTGTAACAGAGGTTGGTGCACAAGTTGCTTTAGAAACTTTATTAGCCAAAAAACACTTAGTGCTAATTAATGTTGAGATTGATATAACTATTGGTTCATTAATGAGAAAATTATATAATGCAGCTGATTTAGTTTATACTGGGTCAGATGGTGATGAACCGGCAGCTATTGTAGAACTTTATGAATTTGCGAAAACGATGGGGATGGAAGTATTAGTTGCTGGTAAAGGTAAAAATAATAAACTTAGAATTTCTGCTAATCCAGATACTGCAAAAGAAGAAGCTGAATCTAAAAATATGAATCCACACATGTTGGCGGCATTCCAAGATGGTACCAAAACAATGGCAGAAATGAATTTATTGTCTAATGCTATTGGTTATGTACCTGATGTAGTAGGCATGCATGGTGAGTCGGGTGATTTAGATACAACATTAGAAAAACTCAAACTAAAAGAAGACGGCGGTGTTCTTAACAACTATGGTGTTGTAGAATATGTTGATGGGTTAGCTCCAGGCGTATTCGTTATCGTAAAAGGTCAAAATGAAGGTGTAGCAGAAGAGCTTAATTACTTAATGAAAAAAGGCGACAGAGATCACCATATTCTATACAGACCTTATCACTTAGCAAGCTTGGAAACACCGTTAACTATCGCTAAAGCTGTTTTAGAGCATGATCACGCGATTGTACCTGTAGGCCCCCCTGTTTCTGACACAGTAGCGGTGGCAAAACGTGACATAAAAGCTGGAGAAAAGGTAGATGGTATTGGTGGCTTTTGTGTAAGGGGCGTCATTGAAAAACACGCAGAAGTGATGGAAAAAGGTCATATTCCAATTGGGTTGGTAACAGGAAATGTTATCGCAAACCGAGATATTGCAGATGGTACATTTATTACTGAGGAAGATGTTGAGCTTGATAAGAGCACGACAGTTTATAAATTACGTGAATTACAGAATCAAACAATTGGCTAATATATTGACTTCACCTCAATATAGATAAATTATAGATTATAAGACTCTTCTTAATGTAGTATAATAAAGAAGAGTCTTATACTTTACATAGGGGGGGAATAGACATGAGAGAATTAGCTATAGTTGCATCAATTATCATATTTTTTCAGTTATTACTCAGTTTATACCAAGTTCACTATTATAATAAATTTTTGAAGGTATTAGTTAAAAAGTATTCTGAAAAGCCAGGTTATATGCTTAGTACAGGTGTTGCTAAGGGAAAGATTCAATCAGTTGTTATTGCTCTAGTCTATAATGAGGATAATTATATCGTTGAAGCATATCAATTCAAAGGTGCTTCTATTTTCTCGAAGTTTAAGAGTTTAGACATTTTAGAAAATCGTTATATTTCAAAAGAATTAGTTTTGGAAGTGCAATCGTTGAAAAATCAATTGCTTATGGAAGCAGTTATGAAGGTTTTGAAAAATAAGTTAGTTAATGATAGCGCATAATTATATGTGTGCGAACTGTCGTATTATTTAATAAATGACTTTTAGGAGGATGGTTTTTATGAATACTAAATTAAAAGTAACAAATATTGGAGAGATGGTAGAAGCTTTTGCGGAAGAGAATTTAATCATTTTATTTGGTCCCCAGGCTACTAGTGAATTAATGTCAATCAGTGTTATGCATGAGTTTTTGAATGAACCAGGCGAGCATGTTATTAGAAAAGGAACAAAGATTCAAATAAATGATGAGGTTTTTACTGTTACTGATTTTGGTAGCGCTGCCAATAGTAACTTTAAAACGCTAGGTCATATATCCATCTACTTTAAAGAGTCGATTGATGAGCTACTTCCTGGTGCAATATTAGTTGAACCAGCAGGTGCACCAGATATTAAAGAGGGCGATCTTATTGAATTCATTAACGAATAAAAGTAAATGTTAGAAGAGGAGCGCGTAAATATATGACGAAAATCGATCAGCTAGCGATAAATACCATTCGAACTTTAAGTATCGATGCTATTGAAAAGGCGAATTCTGGCCACCCTGGTATGCCGATGGGGGCTGCGCCGATGGCCTATACTCTCTGGACTAAACATATGAAACAAAACCCACTCAATCCGTATTGGTTTAATCGTGATCGCTTTGTATTATCGGCAGGCCACGGTTCTATGTTACTGTACAGTCTATTACATTTATCAGGCTATGCTTTAAGTATGGATGATTTGAAATCTTTCCGGCAGTGGGGGAGTAAAACACCCGGGCACCCTGAGTTTGGGCATACTGCAGGAGTGGATGCTACGACAGGGCCGTTAGGTCAAGGTGTCGCAAGTGCAGTTGGGATGGCCATGGCTGAGGCGCATTTATCAGCCAAATACAATCGAGAGACGTTTGATGTTGTTGATCATTACACTTATGCTATATGCGGTGATGGTGACTTGATGGAAGGTGTATCATCAGAAGCTTCATCATTAGCGGGTCATTTAGGTTTAGGAAAATTAATTGTATTATATGATTCAAATGATATATCTTTAGATGGTGATTTAGATCGGTCATTTTCTGAGAATGTTCAAAAACGCTATGAAAGTTATCATTGGCAAGTGCTAAGAGTAGAAGACGGTAATGATGTTGAAGCGGTAAATGAAGCAATTACACAAGCGAAAAATAATAAAGATCAACCAACTTTGATAGAAGTGAAGACTGTCATTGGTTTTGGTTCACCAAATAAAAGTGGTAAATCTAGTTCCCATGGTGCACCTTTAGGGAGTGATGAAGCAAAACTATCTAAAGATACTTACAAGTGGACGTTTGATGAAGACTTTTACGTTCCTGAAGACGTACACGCTCATTTTAAAGAAGCGGTAAAACTAAAAGGTGAACATTATGAGGAAAACTGGGAAAAACGCTTTGGTGAATATAAAATTAAATATCCAAAATTAGCAGAAGAACTAGAGGATAATATTGATGATGTGCTGCCAGAAGGTTGGGCAAATAGCTTACCTAAATACGAAGCAGGGACATCTGTTTCAACCCGTGAAGTATCAGGTAAAGTGATTAACTATATATCCGAAACATTACCTAATCTTTTTGGCGGATCGGCTGATTTAGCTGGCTCCAATAAGACAGCTATTAATAAAGCAGGTGATTTTTCGAAAGATGATTACACAGGCCGAAATATCTGGTTTGGCGTGAGAGAGTTTGCGATGGGTGCAGCTTTAAATGGGATTGCCCTTCATGGTGGTTTAAAAACGTTTGGGGGAACGTTCTTTGTTTTCTCTGATTACTTGCGACCGGCCATGCGCTTGGCGGCATTAATGAAACTACCGGTTACGTATGTATTCACACATGATAGTATTGCTGTCGGGGAAGATGGACCGACTCATGAGCCAATAGAACATTTAGCTTCACTTAGAGCTATGCCTAATCTATCAATAATCCGTCCCGCAGATGCAAACGAAGCGAGCGCAGCATGGAAATTAGCAGTTGAATCAAAAGATAAGCCGACGGGGTTAGTTTTATCAAGACAGAATCTTCCGGTCTTAGAAGGGACAACAGAAAACGTTTTTGAAAATGTTTCTAAAGGCGGCTATGTTTTATCACCATCAAAAGAAACGACACCAGATATTTTACTGCTTGCATCTGGTTCAGAAGTGCATCTTATAGTTGAAGCGCAAAAGCAGCTACAGGAACAAGGTGTAGATGCATCTGTTATAAGTATGCCATCCTTTGATTTGTTTGAGGCCCAAACAGCTGATTATAAAGAGCGAGTGTTACCGCGTAATGTTGAGAAGCGCCTTGCTGTGGAAACAGGAGCATCCTTTGGTTGGGACCGTTTTGTTGGCTTAGATGGTAAAGTCATTGGTTTAGATCACTTTGGTGCATCAGCACCTGGAGATGTATTAATGAAGAAATTTGGATTTACAGTAGATAATATTATTACTCAAGTAAAAGACATGTTAAATCATTGAGCTTTATAACAGGCACCTGTTACCATATTTAAATGCTTCCTAAAGATTGAACTACCCCCACCTAACATTCTCAGGAATGTTTGAGGAAGGGGATTCCGTTAACAAAAGAGCCTTTTATTTTTTGAAGTGTCGTCAAGCGCGCCTCCTTCTTGAACAGCGCTGTTCGCATAATAATCATTTAATCCGTAACGTTGCTTTAAACGTTGATGGATGGAGACGGAACTTTTCGCTTTCGAGCCCCTAAGCTCGCGGACCTCCGCTTGATAGCGAAAATGTTTGGCTTGATTAAACACCCGAAGGGTGTGAGCCATGGACATCACAAAATCAGGGTCGATTTTATGCTTATATAAGCGATTTGAAAAAATGGCCTTCATGCCCATGATACACACCCTCTCTTTTTTTGTGACGGTCATTGTTAGTGCTTTAATTATACCATTCGGAATATATGTTTGCCACTTCAAAAATATTCAAAACAAACGATTCATCACCCACCTAGTGCTGACGCACTTGAGGAAGGTGTCTTCTCGCCTTAATGCGATAAATATGAATGATGCCCTCATCTTTAGGAACTCATAGTAAGCCTTTTAATTATATCAATGTAAGATAATTAAAATCAATGAAGACGTCACATATAATTAGTGATCGTCTTTGTTGTTTTTAATGCTCATATATCCGCCTGTTACCCCGAATATTGCGCTAATTTTTTATTGTTTTAGAGCAAGCATACCCCTTGCTTGAACATTCAATATAAGGTTAGGTGGGCAAAATTCACATCTTTCTACATAACAATAATGGTAGCCATTCGATTTATAACCACGTTTTTTTCTAACGTACTTTTTCGAATAACTAGATATCCCCTTACACACATGTCTGTACCTACAATAATGGTTTCAAACGCTAATCTAGCGGCATTTTATAGTCGGAAAAGCTATATCGCATGCTCTGTGCCCTACCTGAGTATTTTTAGGTATATGAAGCTGTTCAATCTCATCCGTCACGGTTTTTTAATGCATGTGTATTTAGAATTTCATAAATGAGAAATCAATCAACGTATGCCGTTGTCGTACAATTATGCTTAGGTACAACACGATCATAAATCACCGAATCTAGACTTAATATCATTTTTTGTATGTTTTAGTAGCATTAAGTCACCCGCAAATTAATTATTATTTTAGATACAAATGCATATAAAGTTTGACTAACTATAGTTAGTCAAACTTTATGATGCCCTTATGGAATGACCTTCCTCAAACATTTGGCAGAATGTTTGGTGGGAGTAGTTCAATAAAAAAACTTTAAAAACGGTAGAGAAAGAGTGATTTTTCTTTCATTTTCATTTAAAAACAAGTAGAATAGTAGTCAGATATAACCAACTGGAGGATGTTAGACAAATGAAATTGATTGTTGGACTAGGAAACCCTGGTCGCAAGTATAAAGATACACGGCACAATGTTGGCTTTATGGTCATCGATGAACTAGCTAAGCGTAAAGGATGGGGACTGAATAAAAAGAAGTTTCAAGGTCATTTTGCGTATGAAGTCATCGGGACAGATAAAGTCATTTTATTAGAACCACAAACGTATATGAACCTATCTGGTGATAGTGTTAAACCACTGGCTGACTATTATAGTATTGCACCAGAAGATATCGTCGTCGTATATGATGATTTGGATTTACCAACGGGTAAAGTGCGCTTAAGACAAAATGGTGGTCATGGCGGACATAACGGGATTCGTTCGATGATTGATCAGTTAGGAACAAAAAACTTCAACCGCATCCGAATCGGTATTGACCGGCCCAAAGAAGGATTAACCGTTACCGATCACGTGTTAGGTCGTTTTACTAAAACAGAGCGCGCACTTATTGATGAGAGTGTTGAACATGCAGCCACCGCATGTGATGCGTTTATGATAGAAGAGTTTCAGTCTGTGATGAATAAGTTTAATTAAGTGATGTGCACGATATACTTGTTATGAGAAAGAACCCTCTTAGTCGCTGACTAATGAGGGCTAGTTGTATTGGTGATGCCTGTTTGGTGTCGTTATGATTATGACAATGTAAGAAGAATTGAGATAGCTTTGGTCAAATAGCCAAAGCCTTTTACTATGTAGAAAAAAGAAAGGTGGGGATTTCCCTTGCGAGAAATGAACCGGTATTTATTAACGTATGAGGATGTTTCGTCAATGGTTGACGGTGTCAAAAAAGGAGTAGGTGAACAACAAGTTTCCGGTCTTCCAGGCTCAGCAAGAAGCTTATGGATGGCGAGTATTCAACAAGCCGTGGAAAAGCAGACCATCGTTGTCACCCATCATTTAGCACAAGCACAAGCGCTTGTCGATGATTTATCCGATTTGATTGGGACCAATCAAGTTTTTTTATATCCAGTAAATGAATTAATTGGAACAGAAATGAGTGTCGCGTCGCCGGAACTAAAAGCACAGCGGATCAAAGCACTTGTTAATTGGACGAAGCAGGAGAGTGGTGTACTTGTCGCACCTGTTGCTGCCTTAAAACGGGTGCTGCCTCCAAAAGCTTACTGGGAACAGTTCACTTTAGGATTTAAAGTAGGAGCAGATGTCCCGCTAGAACAAACGATCCAACAGCTTGTGGTAATGGGTTATGAGCGAACGGATATGGTAGAAACACCAGGTGAATTTAGTATGCGGGGTGGTATTTTAGATTTGTATCCGCTAACAGAAGATAATCCGGTGAGAATTGAGTTTTTTGATGAAGAGGTCGATTCAATTCGTTACTTCCAAGCAGACTCCCAGCGCTCGCTTCATAAAGTCACTGACATGTTTATTTATCCAAACACGGAGCGTTTACTCACAGGTAGTGACCGCGCGCGTCTTGTTGATACACTGCAAACAAAAACAGCCGATCAACTTGGGCGTATCAATGACCCAGAAGGGCGTTCGCAGTTTGAATCAATGATAGAACGAGAAATTGACGCACTCTCTGATCAACAAAGCTTTGATGATTTATATAAATATAATCAATGGTTTTATCAAGAGCCTGGTAGCTTGCTTAACTATTTAGCAGCTGATGGTCTAATTTTTATGGATGAACTGGGCCGGATTAATGAAACACTTGAACAACTTGACCATGAAGAACAAGAATGGGTTGAGTCATTACTTACGCATCATAAGTTTTTCTCACATGTCAATCTCTCCTATAGCCGAGAAGACATTGATGCCCAAGCGACCCAACAAAAAATCTATTTATCGATTTTCATGCGTCAATTCCCGCACACGAAGCCTAGTAACATTATAAATGTACAAGCGCGAGATATGCAGGAGTTTCATGGTCAGATGCCGTTACTTAAAAAAGAAGTCACCCGATATAAAAAGAGCGATTACTCGGTTGTTTTTATGGTCAGAACACCTGAACGAGCAGAAAAAGTTCAAGGTATTTTAAAAGATTATCAAATTGAAGCGGGTCTCGCGGATGAGACTACCTCATTGCCGGTAAAACAACCGGTGGTGATGATTGGTCAACTTGATCATGGGTTTGAGTTACCGCTACATAAACTAGCGGTTATCACGGACCGAGAATTATTTAAATCTCGGGTAACAACTCGAAAGAAACGTCCGAAGAAAATGAACAATGCAGAGCGAATTAAGAGTTATCAAGAATTAAAAGTGGGCGACTATGTCGTCCATGTGAATCATGGTATCGGTCGATTCATTGGTGTAGAAACGCTAGAAATTCAAGGTATGCATAAAGATTTCATGCTGATTCAATATACCGGAGACGATAAATTGTTTGTACCGATTGATCAAATCGATATGGTACAAAAATATGTCGGCTCTGAAGGCAAAGAGCCAAAACTTTATAAACTTGGCGGGTCTGAGTGGAAGAAAGTTAAGCGAAAAGTCCAAACGAAAGTAGAAGATATTGCGGATGACTTAATTAAACTGTATGCAGAAAGAGAAGCCTCGGTCGGGTATCAGTTTAGCGATGATTACTTAATACAGCGTGAGTTTGAAGATGCTTTTCCGTATCAAGAAACGGACGATCAATTACGTAGTATTGATGAGATTAAACAGGATATGCAACAAGCTCGGCCGATGGACCGGTTGTTATGCGGAGATGTTGGTTACGGAAAAACAGAAGTAGCCCTTCGGGCTGCATTTAAAGCGATTGCCGAAGGGAAACAAGCGGCGATCTTAGTCCCAACGACCATCTTAGCCCAACAACACTTTGAAACCGCACTCGAGCGTTTTCAAGACTTTGCGGTTGATATAAGAATCCTTAGCCGGTTTAGAACGCGAAAACAACAAACAGAAGCGTTAAAAGGACTGAAAGACGGTTCGGTTGATTTAATTATTGGTACCCACCGCTTGTTATCAAAAGACGTCCAATATAAGGACTTAGGTCTGTTGATTGTCGATGAAGAACAGCGCTTTGGCGTGAAACATAAAGAAAAAATTAAAACATTGAAAGCCAATGTGGATGTCTTAACGTTAACAGCGACACCTATTCCACGGACGCTGCATATGTCGATGCTTGGTGTGCGTGATTTATCGGTGATTGAAACACCACCAGCGGATCGGTTCCCGATTCAAACGTATGTGGTGGAGTATAACCCGTTGTTATTGCGCGAAGCGATTGAACGTGAAACAGGTCGGGGTGGACAAGTATTCTTCCTCTATAACCGGGTGGAGACGATTGAACAAAAAGCCCGTGAAATTGAGAGTCTTGTTGAAGGTGTGCGCGTCGGCGTGGCTCACGGTCAAATGAACGAAACGGAACTTGAGAATGTGATGCATGCTTTCTTAAATCGTGAATACGATGTATTGGTGAGTACGACGATTATTGAAACAGGTGTGGATATTCCAAATGTGAATACGTTAATTGTAGATAGGGCTGATCGTATGGGCTTAAGCCAGCTTTATCAATTGCGTGGACGCGTTGGACGGAGTAACCGGATTGCGTATGCTTACTTTACGTATTTACCTGATCAAGTATTAACAGAAGTGGCAACCAAGCGTCTTCAAGCCATTAAAGAGTTTACTGAACTTGGTTCAGGTTTTAAGATTGCGATGCGTGACTTATCGATTCGTGGGGCGGGGAATATCCTCGGGGCCCAGCAACATGGGTTTATTGATTCAGTCGGGTTCGATCTTTATTCAGAGATGCTAAAAGAAGCGGTTGAACGTCGTAAACACGGCTTGACAGGAGAGACAGTTGAAACCGTAGACCCAGAATTACAACTGAAAATAGATGCCTACATTCCCGATATATATATTTCTGATGGTAAACAAAAAATTAATATGTATAAACGCTTCCGTGCAGTTGAAGCAGCGGAGGATTTAGTCGACTTAAAAGATGAACTTGTTGATCGTTACGGTGACTATCCTGCTGAAGTTGAAGCGCTCATTCAAGTAACGGAATTACGCATGCATGCTAGACGTGAAAAAGTAGAACTTATTAAGGAACAAAAGAATACGATTACGATTACGCTGACACAAACTCAAACGAAGCAGCTATTATTTGATAAGCTCACCCACTACGTCAATGATTTTGGACGGATGTTGAAATTTAAATTTGAAAATGATCAGGTCATTTTCACCTTTATGTTTGATAAACGTTCACAAAATGATCGCTATGAATATGTTAAAGGTTTATTACAAGCACTGCATGATTTCAAAGAATAAGCACAGATAATTTTTTCACCCTACATGAGTCTAAGAGAAGATAAGGGAAAGGGAAAAGAACAAGTGTGATGAGCCAGATTGATACCTTAAACACGTGAACATGTTCACGTGTTTTTGCTATTTATAGCTTCGTTTTATGTATTAAGTAATTGCTTCTGTCTTTATACAGTGTCGGTGAACCAATCCATAAAATGCGTTAAATGAATGTGAATGAAGGATTGGTTAATGGAATAAGTGTAAAAATAATGATAAAAAAGCAAGGGAATGGACGTGCAATATTCCTTTTGTAAAGGTTTTACTTGTCAAGTTGTGCTAAACTCGCTAGGATAGTAATAACATGATGTCTTATAAGTGGGGGAAAATGGTATGGGAAAAGTTTTAACAGTAGAAAAAGCGCTTAATAACAATGTGGTTATCGCTAAAGACCATGTGTTAGATGAAGTCGTCTTAATTGGGAAAGGGATTGGTTTTAACCGTAAGAAGGGTGATACAATCAGTTTGAATGATGCAGAAAAGACCTTTATCTTATCTGACAAAAAAGAAATCGAACAGTATCAAACGTTAATTAGACATCAAGACCCTGAACTTATAGAATTTTTAAACGATATTATCTTTTATATAGAATCACGCATGGACCAACCACTGAATGAGCATATTCATGTCGCCTTAACGGATCACTTAAGTTTTGCGATTAAACGAGCGGGTGGTAATATTCAGTTTAGTAATCCGTTCTTATTTGAAATAGAGTCACTGTACGCTAAAGAATTTCAAGTCGCTCATGAAATTGTCGATAAAATCGACGACAAGTTAGATATTCAGTTTCCAGAAGGTGAAATTGGCTTTATTGCCCTGCACATTCATAGCGCCATTACTGATCGTCAGATTCGTGACTTAAATAAACACCATGAATTGATTGCCTTAATGGTCGAATTGATTGAAGAAAACTTAAGTGTTACCATCGATAAGGGTGATGTGAATTATAACCGATTATTGCAACATTTACACCGCGCGATTGACCGGGTGGATCAAGCGAATATCCTTGGCAAAGAACGAAATTTAAAAAATGTCTTGAAAATGACGTATCCTACATGCTATAATTTATCCTGGAAGTTAGTTAAAGTTATGCAGAAGCAATTAAATAAATCCGTTGATGAGTCGGAAGTTCTTTATTTAACGATTCATTTGCAACGGCTTACAAATAAAATGTAAACGTGTTACTGATTCGATCAGGCATGAGTGAAAAAGCATTTTAAAGAGTAGCGAGACGTCTACCCTTTATGCCTTTTTTACTCATGCCTTTTTGTTTTTCATCCTAGGCCGAAAAACGATTGAGTCAAAATAAAGCGCCTACATTTTGATTGCGGAAGCAACAAAAAAAGGAGGAAAATTATTATGTCAAACTTATTTGGTACTTTACAAAAAATCGGTAAATCCCTTATGTTGCCAGTTGCGTTACTACCTGCTGCGGGTATTTTACTTGCCTTTGGTGCAAGTTTTGCCCAAGACTCTTGGGTAGAACGATTCCCTTGGTTTGGAAATGAAAGTGTTCAACTGATTTTACAAATCATGAACGAAGCCGGGGGTATTGTGTTTGCCAACTTACCGCTACTCTTTGCGGTTGGTGTTGCGATTGGACTTTCAAAAGGTGACGGTGTTGCAGGTCTTGCTGCTATTATTGGTTACTTAATTATGAATGTCACCATGGGTGTTTTCGCAGGTGTCACACCAGAAATGACAGCAGAGCCAGCCTATACCCAAATGCTTGGTATTAATACCCTTCAAACAGGTGTATTCGGTGGTATCATTGTCGGTGTTCTTGCTTCATATATGTACAATAAATACTTTAATATTGAATTACCACCGTTCTTAGGTTTCTTTGCTGGTAAACGTTTCGTCCCAATTATCACAGCGTTTACGTCACTTTTACTCGGTTTAGTGATGGTCTTTCTTTGGCCATTTGCACAAGATGGTTTAAATGCTTTATCTCACTTAATGCTTGATACAAACCGTGCGGTGTCTACCTTTGTCTTTGGTGTTATTGAACGTTCACTCATTCCATTTGGGTTGCACCACATTTTCTACTCACCATTCTGGTACGAGTTTGGTGAATATGTTTCAGCGGCTGGTGAAATTGTCCGCGGGGATCAAACAATTTTCTTTGCCCAGTTATCTGACGGTGTCGACTTTACTGCCGGTAACTTCATGACAGGTAAATTCCCATTCATGATGTTCGGTCTACCAGCTGCAGCACTTGCGATTTATCATACCGCACGTCCTGAAAAGAAAAAGATTGTCGGTGGTTTAATGTTATCTGCTGCGTTAACATCATTCTTAACCGGTATTACCGAACCATTAGAATTCTCATTCTTATTCGTAGCACCAGCTTTATTTGGTATTCATGCCGTGTTTGCTGGTCTATCATTTATGACGATGTACTTGCTTGATGTTAAGATTGGTATGACATTCTCTGGTGGGTTGATTGACTTTATCCTCTTTGGTGTCATGCCTAACCGTACGGAATGGTTCTGGGTCATCGTTGTAGGTTTAGCCTTTAGTGTGATTTACTACTTCGGTTTCCGCTTTGCGATTACGAAGTTTAACTTACAAACACCAGGTCGTGAAGAAGAAGACCAAAAAGAAGTCAAAGCAAGTAGTAAAGACGACCGACCATTTGCGATTCTAGAGGCAATGGGTGGCGAAGAAAATATTACTAACTTAGATGCTTGTATTACACGTTTACGTGTGAGTGTGAGTGACATTAAAAATGTTGATAAAAAACGCCTAAAAGAATTAGGCGCTAGTGGTGTGATGGAAGTTGGTAACAACATCCAAGCGATCTTTGGCCCTGTGTCTGATACAATCCGTGGTCAAATGCAAGATATAATCGATGGTAAAACACCGCGTCCAGTAGAAGCACAAGAAGCACCAAGTGTGGATGTTGACATGGACACACTTGATATTCAAAGTCCAATGACCGGTGATTTAATCTCAATTACAGAAGTACCTGATCAGGTCTTCTCACAAAAAATGATGGGTGATGGTTTTGCGATTAATCCAACTGTTGGTGAAGTAGCCAGCCCGGTTGATGGTAAAATCTTAAATATCTTCCCAACGAAACACGCGATTGGTATCGAAGCGGATAATGGTTTAGAAATCCTTATTCACATCGGCATTGATACAGTGAAGTTAGAAGGTAAAGGCTTTACTCAAGTACTTGAAGAAGGTCAAATGGTGAAAAAAGGTGATGTGATCATGGAGATGGATCTTGATTATATCCGTGAACATGCTGCATCAACGGTAACACCGGTTATTTTCACTAACCTTAAAGAAGGACAATCTGTCCGTGTATCAGAAGGAAAGATTGACAAAGGTCAATCAGACTTTGCGCAATTAAGTTAAGATCTTTAGAGCACATTGTGCTTTAAGATATATTATTTCAGTATACCTTATTGAACGCCCTATCCTTGCCATGGATGGGGCTTTTTTTTGCCTATTTATGATATAATGGACGGTGAAATGAAGTTGAGAGGAATGTCATAATGAGTCAAACAGATAAAGAGATGGTCCGAGGGGCAATCATCTTAACGTATGCCGGTTTGTTAAGTAAAGTATTAAGTGCCTTTTACCGAATTCCGCTTCAAAATATTACTGGTGATGTCGGCTTTTATATTTACCAACAAATCTACCCGTTTATCGGAATGATGACGATGATGATGTTGTACGGTCTACCACAAAGCATGGCCGCACTCGTGATTGAACATCCACAGATGAGACAAAATAAGCGGTACATCCGGTTATTTCTTTATTCAGTCACGACCTTGCTATTTAGCTTGTTGTTTTTCTCAGCCCCTATCCTTGCAGAGTGGATGGGTGATCAACAACTGATGCGAGGTTTGCGTGTGAGTTTTTTACTGTTGTGGGTTGTACCGGAACTTGCCTTACAGCGCGGGTTTAGTCAAGCTGAGGGTCGAATGGAACAAACAGCGCTTTCGCAAGTACTTGAACAACTTTTTCGCGTCGGTATTATTATTGGCGGTGCCGTTTTAGTTATGAGGACAACTTGGTCACTGTATGCGATTGGAGTTGTTGCGAGTATCGGTGCCATTATTGGCGCTGTAGTTGCCACATGCTATTTTCACTTTAATCAAAAACGAGTACGACCGATGACTTCAAAAATGAAAGGGCGCCGCGGTGCTTTTAATTATCGAGTGCTCGTAAAGCCGCTTATTTTTTATAGTGTGATCATTGCGATGAACCATATGATGTTGTTGTTGCTACAGTGGGTTGATGCGTTTACTTTAGTTGAGTTGCTGCATCAACAAGGGGTTGACTTGTCAGAAGCCAAACAGTTAAAAGGTATTCTTGACCGGGCCCAGCCGCTGAGTCAGTTAGGCATTGTCGCTTCAAGTGCAATCACCTTGGCACTTGTACCAGGATTAACACAAGCGACGAAAAATGCGGATCTTAAAAAATTCATGCAACTTGCTACTACAGCTTATCGGTTTGGATTGTACTTATCTACGGCCGCAACAGCGGGCTTAATTATCTTGATGCCCAAAGTGAATCTAGTGTTATTTAAAGATACCGCCGGGACGGTGAGTCTACAGCTGTTTGTTGTGTCGATTGTGTTTACCTCACTAGCAATATTAACGTCAAGCATCATGCAAGCTAATGGAAAAGGTAAGCACGTCGTCATTGCCATCATAAGCGGACTGACAGTTAAATATTTAGGGAATCAACTCTTGATTCCGTTGTTACTCTTACCAGGTGCAGCGGTGAGTACAGTACTTGGTACGCTGACGATTTTTGTTGTCAATCATATGTTGCTGGGACGTCAATTAAAACAACGCTTTTCAGTCCCACTTCGCGGCATGTTGGGTGCGCTTTTGGCACTCACCTTAAGCGTCGTCGGCCTTGACGTTATACTTGACTCATATTTATTCAGTGAATCACGGTTCCTACAACTGATTTATCTTCTAGGGCTGATTGTTGTTGGTGTGGTGGTTTATAGTCTAGCGCTTATTAAATTTAAGGCCGTGACAACCGAAGAAAAACAACTATTGATGAGAAAGTAAGGAAATATAAGAGATAAAGGAGAATACAGATGGGAATGATACAAATTTGTGGTTTGGGGGGCGGCGATTTAGAACAATTATCCGTTGGTCTCTACCAGACACTCACCAACTATAAGGGAACGATTTATGCCCGGACAATCGACCACCCAGTCATTGAGACATTAACTGCAGAAGGCGTCACTTTTCAATCATTTGATGATGTCTATACTGCGCACGATCGTTTCGAAGAGGTGTACCAGACAATTGCTGAGCAATTGATTTACTTATCTAAGGCGTCCGATATCTTATATGCGGTACCCGGACATCCGATGCTCGCAGAAAAAACTGTTCAATTACTGTTAGCTGAAGCAACTGTTGAGGTTGAAATCATTGGTGGTCAAAGCTATTTAGACGACTTGTTTCGAGCGGTAAAGCTTGACCCGATTGATGGTTTTAGTTTTCTTGACGCGACCGATTTAATTCGGGAAGACATTAACTATCATCAACACTTAGTTTTTTGCCAAGTCTACGACCAGATGATTGCATCTGAATTAAAGCTTACGTTAATGGAAGACTTACCGGATGATTATCCTGTCACCGTCGTTGAAGCAGCCGGTGCCCAAACAGAACGCATCGAAACCGTCCCACTTTATGATTTAGACCGTGCGGTCACACTATCTAATTTAACGAGTATCTACGTTAAAAAACCAGAAGAATCATTGTTATCTCACCAGTTTGATTATATCAGACAAGTTATTTATCGCTTAAGAGCACCAGGGGGCTGTCCGTGGGATCAGAAACAAACGCATGAATCCTTGCGACATCATTTGATTGAAGAAGCCTATGAGCTCATCGATGCGATTAATGCGGCTGATGATGATGGTATCATTGAAGAATTAGGGGATGTGTTACTCCAAGTCCTACTTCATAGTCAAATTGGAGAAGACAGCGGTTATTTCTCGGTGGATGATGTCATCCGTACACTCTCAGAAAAAATGATTCGTCGTCATCCCCATGTGTTTGGTGATGTTACGGTGTCAGGTGAAGCAGACGTCATTGCGAACTGGCAAGCGATTAAAGCTAAAGAAAAAGCCAATCGTCAGTCAGTCTTTGATCGCATACCAAAATCAGCTAGTCCACTCGTAAAAGCAGAGGCAATTAGTAAAACCATTACCGATTTAGATGAGCCAGCTATCTCTGTTAATGAAGCATTGATCGCTTTTCGTGAGAGTGACACTAATCAAAAAGAACATAAGCTAGGGGCGCTTTTATTTGCGCTTATAACTGAAGCGCGCTATGATAATATTAAGAGTGATGTTGCCTTAGAGAGCTATAATCAAGCGATCGTGAAACAATATAAGGATAGATAAAAGGCAAGTCATGCTATAATAAATGAAAAAGACACTAAAGGAGGGCGTATAATGCGCTTAGATAAATTTTTGAAAATCTCACGCTTAATTAAACGTCGAACACTCGCAAAACAAGTGGCAGACCAAGGGCGTATTATGGTTAACGGTAACCAGGCAAAGGCATCAACGACTGTAAAAGTAGAAGATGAACTTGTGATTACGTTTGGTCAGAAAATATTAACGATTAAGATCAATGATTTAAGAGAGAACGTTAAGAAAGATGAAGCGCAATCACTCTATACAGTGATTAAAGATGAACCAGTAGCAAAGAAAGATCCATTTTAATTTTCTATTTACACCTCCTCTATGTATATCTTCTAAGCATAAGGGGGGTTTTTATATGTTAGAAAACTAACCACTCGATTTGACCGAGCACCTAGAGTGAACTTAAACCAAGTTTAACACAATCAAAGAAAAAGAGGGAAGAACTAACAAAAAGGGTGTCAAAGGGCGGTTAAGATATGCGAAAATGGTGAAATAACGCAAGAATCGTCTGAATTAATCCGTAAAAAGGTGGATACATTTTTCATCAAACTATAGTACAATATATGTAAGTTAAAAAGATTGGAAATGAATAAAGGAGGAGATTGTGATGGGCGAAAGAGATAATGTAAAACGGATTCGATCCAATTATATGAATAAGTATGATGCGAAACAAGAACGTTTTAAAAGAAGACAACGTCTCTTGCGTCGACGTCTCATCGTTTTTGGCATTATCTTCTTCATTACCATTGCCGCATTTGCGCATGCTTACATAGAAAAGCAGTCACTCTATGCGAAAAAGCAACAAGAATATAACCATTTAGAGGAAGAATTAACGAACCTTCAAGCAGAAGAAACGACCTTGCAGGAAGAAATTAATCTCTTACAAGATGAAGATTATATCTTGCGAATCGCAAAAACGAACTATTTTCTCACAAAAGAGGGCGAAATCATATTTAAATTAACAGAAGAGACGCCATCTTATTGACATTGTTTTCATTGCTTAGCTATAATGTAGTTAGGTATTATATCTTTTTTTAATTCTTAAGGAGGAGCATTTTTTTTATGTCAATCGAAGTAGGCAAAAAGCTGCAGGGTAAGGTAACGGGAATCACAAATTTTGGTGCGTTTGTGGAATTACCAGAAGGTAAGACAGGTCTGGTCCACATTAGTGAAGTTGCCGATAATTATGTGAAGGATATTAACGAGCATTTAAAAGTTGGAGACGAAGTGACAGTTAAAGTCCTTAACGTCGAATCTGATGGTAAAATTGGTTTATCGATTAAAAAGGCAAAGGATAACCCGGCACCAACTCGCCGTAAGCCAAATCATAGCCAACAAAAGCCAACGCGTGAACGTCCAGAGAATTTCGAGTCGAAAATGAATCGTTTCTTAAAAGATTCAGAAGATCGTCTCGCATCACTAAAAAAACATACGGAATCTAAACGCGGTGGTCGCGGAGCGAAAAGAGGCTAATTCTTACGGTAAGCTTTGAGCTTAAAATAGATCGGACAAGCGATCATTTCTCTAGTAGAAATGATCGCTTGTTTTGTTTTGCCGCGGTCTAAGAAGAAAGTATCAAAAAATGTGTAAAAATGACACCTAACTATACTTTTATGTTTAAAAAGTAGAAATATGTGATATAATAAACATGTACGTGAGGACGTACATAAACTAATTAACTTAGGGGGAATTTCACATGAAATTCAAATTATTTTTAGCGATGATTTTATCTGTCGTACTTCTTGCTGCATGTGGTTCAGACGATACAAGTTCTGATGATGCGACAGACGAAGGCGCAGACGCTACAACAGCAGCCTCAGTTGCTGATGACGGTGAAGCACTAAAAGAAACAGCATCAGAAAACGGTACGTGGATCATTATCCCAACACAAGACATGACAGTAGACGGTGAGCTTGTTGTTGCGGGTGAATTCCGTGATGGTGGCGAAGAAGATGGCGATATCTACCGTAAAATCGCAGCTTACACACAAGATGATGAGTATAATATTATTGACCAATGGACAATTACAACGGATCGTTTAGTTGTTCAAAGTGAAAACTTGCGCTTCCAAGGTGGTATGCTTGAAGGTGATGTCTACGTTGAAGCAGATGGCTTTAACTTACACGAATCAGCTACAGTAACAGGTAATGTTATCTTTGCCAATGCTGATTATGAAGCATCAGCTGCTTTAGATGGTACAGTTGAAGGCGAAGTATCAGTCGAAGAATAATTAATAAGTAAAGACAAAGAGCTTGGGGGGGACCCAAGTTCTTTTTCATGACGTTTTTTCTACCTTATCTAACTAAAAATAGCGCTCATAACCTTCTTTTAGGTTGTGAGCGCTATTTATCCTTTTTAACTATCAAGTTATAAACTATAAAGTGCGTGCTAACATATCGGTGATAATGTGCTTAAGTGTTGTTTTGTAGTCACCATCTGGTAACTTATTTAAGACGATTAATGCTTTTTTAGTATAACGCGTGGCCAGTTTTTGTGCAGCTAATACACCACCGGTTTTGTCGATCGCTGACTTCAACTGAGCAATGGTGTCATCGCTAAATGGTGTCGCTTTATCTAGTAAAGCTCCGACCGTTTCAGGTTGTTGTTGGTAACTATAAATCAGTGGTAACGTATAAATACCTTGGCGAATGTCAGCCATGACCGGTTTACCAACATTTTTCTCATCGCCTTCAACATCTAAGATATCATCAATGATTTGAAAAGCCATACCGATATATTTCCCCATGTTATAGGCTCGCTGTCGATCGCGCAATGAAGCACCGCTTTCAGTCGCACCGGTATAACAGCTCACTGCGAAAAGTTGTGCTGTTTTTCCTGAAATGCGCGATAGATAACTTTTCACACTCTTCGGTGGCGTAAAGCGTGACTCTAACTGATCAAGTTCACCGATTAAGACTTTTTCCATACTCCGGGCATTATAGTTGAGCAAATTTAATTCTTCGGTGTATTTTGACAACATATTAAAGCAAATAGAAAAGAGATAGTCCCCAGCATAAATCGCATAGCGATTATCTTTTACTGTGTGTAACGTTGAGATTTGGCGCCTAGTATCTGCTTGGTCAATCACATCATCATGAACCAGGGTCGCCATATGGAGTGTTTCTAATGCGGCCGCAAAGGCAATCGCCTTCTCTCGGTTATATTGATTGCCTATTTGGCTTGTGAGTAAGACAAAGACAGGACGTAACATTTTCCCGTGGTTATTCGTTACCTTCTTTATTTGCGCTTCTATATGTTTGTTTTTAATTCGTATATGTTGATCAATCATCGCTTCAACGTCCTGAAGATCATTGATAAGCGTCTTATCATTTTGCCAAATCTGGTAGGAAGTCATAATCTAACCTCTTTCATATCATCTATTTCAAGTGTTTTTAAGTCCATATAATAGTGCAGACGTTCGACGTGATGTAATAAGTAATGGGCGGCAATCCCTGTCGCAATCCCGGTTAAAATCCCAATCAGCGATAATATAGGTAAATACAACATCACACTAAAAGTGTTAGCCACCAGACTTGCGACAACTAATTGACCAACGTTATGAAGCACAGATCCGGTTGCGCTCACACCAATAATACTGACCTTTGGTAAATGCTTAACAAATAACATCCCTAAAAAGCTTGCCAGTGCTCCCATCCCGCTATAGAGGAAGGTAGAGACTGTCCCTGCTAGAAGGGTTTGGAGTAATAAACGGATCACGATGACTTTCATCGTATCTTTAACGGGCAACGTATATAACGCCATACACGTAATAATGTTCGCAAGCCCAAGTTTTGCGCCTGGAGCAAAGAAAAAGGGTGAAGGAATCATGCGCTCAACTAAGCCGATAATGACAGCTTGGCTAGCGAGTAGGGCAATATAGACAAGTCGTTGATTATTACTCATAGTGTAACTCCTTCAAGAAAATAAATGAGCTAATAATATCAATCTCTTGATCAGCACCCGTGTCTTTGGTAGTTATTTCAACAATAACTTTATGTGGAAGACAGACAATCGTTTCACCTGGTGAGTCGATTGTACCTGAGCGAACGCAGACCTGGTCATTACAATTAGCATCGTGCATATGCACCTCATCACTGGATATATCAATCGTATTATAGTGCCCGTCATCAGAATCAATCGTGATCTGTTGGGGGCCATCTATGTCTGAGAGTGCGATTTCATGCAACACTGTTTGGTCTTTGGTGATGACAACAAAGCGTTCACCACCGGATGATTGCTCGGCATAAAAAACAGCAAAAGGAAGAAAAGAAATCCCGATTAGTACAAGAATAACGAACATATCGCTGATGGTTGCGAGTTTTAAAAATCGTTTCATTTCTATCCTTCCTTTCATTGTTTTATTCTTCTTTATTGTAAAGGTGAAACACAGATGTTTCAATCATTTCTACTTACTACCATAAAGGTGATAAAAGTAGAGTGCGATGGCCCTCAGTGAAGAAAGCCATCGCATTTACTTCTAACTATTTAAGTGTACATTACTTTTTATGATCGGAGTATATCGACTTCGGTTCTCCGTACCAGAACTTGCTGAGTTTTGTTTGGATAAATGGAATCACCCAGTAGTCTAAACCAAACGTACGACCTGATCCATTAAGTAAGGCAATTGATGCTGGAAGAGCCCATATTTTATCCCAACCAAGCATAGCCGTTAACGTAAACATGACAAGGAAAGCAGCGCTTGCCGCTGATGCTAACCAAGCAAACAGTCCAGCAATTAAAGCTAAACCAATCGCAAGCTCAACGAAGACCATCGCTTTTTGTGCGAAAAGAGCTAACTCTTGTGTTGGTACAAAAATCTTCATGATCCATTCAAACCAGAATGGCATTTCAGATAGAATTGGCTCTGCCCATTCACTGCTCGCACCGGCATCAGATGCCGCTGATGTTGCATCTTGTAACCAACCGAAGTTGATATTAAGTGTATCAGAAACTAACCATGAATCTTCACCAAGACCCTTGAATAGTTCACCGACTTTAGAGAAACTAGAGGTCGCTTCGTCCCACTTTGTTTTACCCCAAAGCTTAGAACCGGCTTCAGCAATCCAGAAACCACCGACGAATATACGCAGTGGTATACTCCAAATGACGTTACCGTAACGGGTAAAGAAATCACGGAAGATATTACGCTTATCTTTTGTATGGAAGAATTCGTGTTCAACATACTTGAACATATAGTAACCACTACCAATACCAAAGAAGTAGTAGAGGTTAACGATGTGCTTCATTAAATTAGCAAACCAACCACTTAAGTGTAAGCCCATTAAGTCGGCCACACCGTAACGTGCGCCAATTGATACCATGACACCGTGGTATTTACCTTCATAACCAACTTTTTCGCCACCGGTCATTTCAGCGATAATATTTTTTGCTGCCGTTGTACCTGTTTGCTCAGCCGCTTCAACGATTTGTGGTGTTGGTTTACCAGGTTCTTCTTCGAAGTACGCTAGGTCACCTACAACATAGACGTTTTTATGTTCTTCTGATTGCATGTATTTATTAACTTTTAAGCGGCCTGCGCGCGCTTGTTCTAAATCGAATGATTCTGTATCTGTATTGGCTTTCACACCAGCTGTCCACGCGAGTGTATAAGTTGGAATGATTTCACCGCTTTGAAGGACAATTTCATTTTCACGAACTTCAACAATCGGAGAATCTTTTAAAATACGTACGCCATGTTTTTGTAAGTAGTGCTCTGCTTTATCAGCATCACGACGCTCTAGCATGTTGAGAATCGTTGGTGCTGCTTCAATCACGTAAATCGTAATTTCTTCAGGATCAAGTTTATGATCTTTTGCTAGACGATCTTTCCATTCAAGCAATTCACCGGCAAGTTCGATCCCAGTAAAGCCAGAACCACATACAGTAAACGTCAACATGGCACGGCGAGTTTTTTCATCAGCCTCATTTGCGGCACGATACACCATTGTTTCAATTTGTTCACGCATTTTAACAGCATCTTCCCATGACCAAAGGGTAAAGCCATGTTCTTTCACACCAGGTGTACCAAAGTCATTTGGTTCCCCGCCCATACCTAGAATAAGGTAGTCAAAGTTAAACTCACCTGTTTCAGTGATAACCATTTTCTTATCATGATCAACATGGGTTACATTGTCTGTGACAAGATTCACTTTTGTGCGGTTAAATAAACGACGTAAGTCGAATTGAATCGCATCAGGCTCCACGCGGTGTGCTGCCACCTCGTGTAATTCTGTCATCATTGTGTGGTACGAGTGACGGTCAATTAGTGTAATTGTCACATCATCATCTTTTTTAAACTTCTTAGCTAATTTTTTCGCCGCATGAACGCCTGCATACCCGGCGCCAATCAAGACGATATCTTTTTTAGCCATACGCTCACTCTCCTAATATATATTTGTTTCAAATTAAAAATTTGTTGTGAATACTTGAACAACCTTTGTCTATTCTACCGTCATTTTTAGCGGATGTCTAGGGCTTTTGAAAGATTTTATAAGAAAATATATAAAAAGTATAGATTTTCACATAGTTATATACATATATTGAAATATGTTGCCACAAAAATTAAGAAACTTCATTAACACACTATTAATCTAGAATGGTAAGAAACGGATAAATGAGCACATGATAAGGGTGTCTTAGTCGAAAGGTTGTAATTTAAGTAATTATTTATACAAAATAGTTGTCAAAGTATTCACATTGACAAGAAAAACCGCTAGAATAGTAAAAGAAAATGAATGACTTAAAGTGGAACCGCGGATTATTTTGGTTGAATTTTGTTTAATAAAGACGAAGTGATAGGCCTATGTGCCGTTTGTTTATTAAAAACTATTTATGTGATGGTATTCACAAAAATAATAGTAATATGAAAGAGGGATGAAGATGATGCATTTAAAAGGTCATAAGTGGTTGGGCGTGTTATTGCTGGCTGTTTTAATATTATCGGCTTGCGGTAACGATGATGGTTTATTAGATAGTCCAATAAAAGAAACAGGTTTTGTGCTGGGAACGGTTGTTAATTTATCGGTATATAATGAAGGAAAAGAAGCGGCAGTGTCAGGGGCATTTGACTTGATTTCTGACTGGGAAGCCGTATTAAGTGATGAAATCGCAACGTCTGAAGTGAGTGCGATTAATAAAAATGCAGGTTTAGCACCAGTTGAAGTTTCAGAGCCGGTCTTTAACTTAGTAAAAGAAGCAATCCACTATGGGGCATTATCTAATGGTGGCTTTGATGTGACGACCGGTCCATTAACAAATTTATGGCGAATTGGTTATGACGATGCTAGAAAGCCGTCTCAAGCTGAGATTGATGACACATTACCAATCATTGACTATACTAAAATTGAACTTAATGAAACAAATCAAACAGTGTATTTACCGTCTGAACATATGGAACTTGACCTTGGTGGGATTGCCAAAGGTTTTATTGCTGATGAAGTCGTCGCCTATTTTGATGCTGAAGGTGTGACCACGGCAATTATCGACCTCGGTGGTAATGTGTATGTCAAAGGAAACCGGCCAACAGGTGATGCGTGGACGGTGGGGGTTCAAAATCCTTACTTAGGGCGTGGCCAACTACTCGGTCGGATCCGAGCAAGTGATTTATCGGTTGTGACCTCAGGTATTTATGAACGTTATCTAGAAGTGGATGGTGAACAGTATCATCATATTCTTAATCCAAAAACAGGTTATCCATACGATAATGACATCGCAGGCGTCACCATTGTGAGTGAGACGTCCCTGGCTGGTGATGCCTTATCAACATCGGTGTTTAGTTTAGGTTTAGATGAGGGTCTTCAGTTGATTGAGACATTAGAGGATGTTGAAGCGGTGTTTGTCACGAAAGATAAACGGATTTTGCTATCCAGTGGATTAACTGATCAATTTGAAGTCTTGAATGAAAACTTTGAAACAGATGCATCATAAAATAAGAAGGAGTGCAAAATATGTCGATACCTACATTTTTAAAACTTGTTGAAATCCAAACGAAAATTGCGAGTGTGTTTCCGTTTTTAATCGGAATCTTATTCGTCTGGTTCCGCTTTAATAGCTTTAATGTGGTGAATACCCTTATTTTCTTTACCGCGATGTTGTTGTTTGATTTAACAACGACGGCGATTAATAACTTCATGGATTATTTAAAAGCCACCTCAGATCAGTACCGTAAAGAACGCAACATTATCGGTCAAGAAAATATTCCAACAACACGCGTCTTTAAAACCATCGTGACGATGCTTGTGATCGCAAGTGGATTAGGGATTTGGCTAACAGTAAGAACGGATTTATTTGTCTTAGTCATTGGTGCAATCTGTTTTGCGATTGGCATCTTTTATACATTCGGTCCGATTCCCTTGTCACGTATGCCGCTTGGAGAGGTTTTCTCCGGTTTTACGATGGGATTTGGGATTATCTTTTTAGCTGTTTATATTAATGCCTATGACCAAGGTATTGTTCACTTAGGCTTTGATGGTGCGACGTTACAATTTGAAGCAAATTTGATTTATCTATTAGAGATTCTCTTGATTAGCTTACCGAGTGTCTTAACAATTGCGAATCTTATGCTTGCGAATAACATTTGTGATTTAGAAGAAGATATTAGTAATTACCGCTTTACACTGCCTTACTATATCGGTAAGGGCGCAGCGGTGAAATTATTCAATGTCCTTTATCTGTTAAGTTTTGTCGCAATTATTACTGCCGTAGTGTTACAAATTGTCCCGGTTGTTGTGCTGATTAGTCTTGTTAGTTTTTATCCGGTGTTAAAACATGTGCAGTTATTTAATAAAAAACAAATCAAACAAGAAACGTTTGTCGTATCAGTGAAAAACTTAGTGATTGTTAATGGTGCAATTGTGGCGAGTTTCTTATTAGCGCTGTTTATGTAATGTTTTTTTGGTGAGTGTGTAAGAATAGATCGCTTTCCAAGCATGTCGACTATTAAGCCACTATAATGAAATGAAAGAGGTGAGACATCGTGAGAAAAACAGTGTTAAATGTGACGAACGGTTACTACCGCTATGATAAACGCTACGATCACTATCAGTTAGAAAATATCAACTTAGCGCTTTATGAGGGCGAGTGGATCAGTTTGATTGGCGATAATGGGTCTGGTAAATCCACCCTTGCCAAAGTGTTGTCGGGGTTGTATCACTTAGACCGAGGCGAAGTGTTTCTTAACGGTGTCTTGCTCTCGGAGGATACGTTACCGTTATTTAGAAAAAGCGTTGGTGTCGTGTTTCAAAATCCGGATCATCAGTTTATCGGTACATCAGTTGAAGATGATGTGGCATTTAGTTTAGAAAACCAACAGATTTCCAGACCGAACATGAAGCGCCGTGTGGAAAACGCATTAAAAGACGTCGGTATGTGGGAGTTAAGAACTGAGGACCCGACTAGTCTTTCCGGTGGGCAAAAACAGCGGGTGCAAATTGCAGGATTATTAGCGATGCAGCCGGATGTGATGATCTTTGATGAAGCGTTTGTTATGTTAGACCCATATAGTCGGCGGGACTTATTGGACTTATTACGTGACTTGAAAGAAACGTACCCACTCACCATTATCTCGATTACCCATGACCCAGAAGAAGTCGAGCATAGTAATCGGGTGATGGTGATGGAGGAAGCTAAACTAAAAGATGACGGGACAGTAGCGGATGTTTATGAACGGAACCCTCGTCTTTTGCCACCGCCAAGTGAGGCGCTGCACCGGCTACTGATTGAAAGAAATCATCCGTTAAAAGAAGGATTTATGTCACAAGCAGACCTGGTGAAATATTTATGCACATAACTTTTAATCGTGTCAGTGCTAATTATCAACTCGGTCCGATTAAACGGGCAGATATTTTGACAGACTTATCGGCAGAGGTCACACCAGGTTCATTTACAGCCGTTGTTGGTCCAACCGGTGCCGGGAAGTCTAGTCTACTCAAACTCATTAATGGCTTACTGTTACCGAGTGTTGGTGAGGTGAGTGTTGGTGAGGTTGTGTTTACCGCTAAAGCGTCAAAACAAGCATTAAAACAAGTGCGAAAGCGCGTTGGCATGGCTTTTCAATTTCCAGAACATCAATTGTTTGCCGAGACAGTTTACGAGGACTTAGCTTTTGGTCCACGTAACTTTAACATCTCAGACAGTGAGATTGATACAACTATCAAGCACGTGTGTCAGTTGACAGGGATTGATCAATCGCTCCTTGAGCGGTCACCTTTTAGTCTTTCGGGTGGACAACAACGTCGGGTGGCGATTGCGGGGATTCTTGCGACAAAGCCAGATATCCTTGTGTTAGATGAACCAGCCGCTGGGTTAGATCCGGTTGCTAAAAAACAGATTCTAGAGATGTTATCTCACTTGCACAAAACAGAGAAGTTAACGACGCTCATGGTGACTCATGACATGGATGACGTTGTTCATTATGCTGATGACGTCATTGTGATGGCAGAAGGTCAAATTAAAGCCCACTTAGACGTGCGGTCATTATTTTCAGACCAAGCCTTACTGGAGCGTTATCAGTTAGATGTTCCGACAGCTTTATCTCTCCAACAACAATTGGAACAGGCGAAGGGTGAGCAGTTAAATCATCGGTCACTAACATTAACAGAGCTGGCTGATTACTTAATCGAGGAGGGATGGGTATGAATCGATTAATCATTGGGCGTTATTTCCCGGGAAGTTCACTGATTCATCAGCTTGATCCGCGATTTAAACTCATTTTTGTCCTTTATTTTATCGGCTTATTATTCTTTCTTGACGGCATGATTCTCCAAGGTGTCTTTTTCACGCTCACCCTTGTTATCATGTTGTCAACCGGCGTATCGCTTAAGACATATGTGCGCGGAGTCAGACCGCTCATCTGGCTGATTTTGTTTGCGACCGTATTACGGATCATAACGACACGTGGTGGTGAGATTTATTATGAAGCTGGCTTCTTTACGCTATCCGAATTTGGTCTTTTGAGCGGGGCATATACGTTTTTGCGCTTTGTTGAGATGATTTTTATTTCAACTGTCCTTACCTTAACGACTAAACCGATTGATTTAACCGATGCGATTTACTTCTTGTTAAAACCACTTAGGTATCTGTATGTCCCTGTCGAGGAATTAAGTCTGATGCTGTCGATTGCGCTTCGGTTTATTCCGAATTTATTAGACGAGACAGAAAAGGTCATGAATGCGCAAAAAGCACGCGGCATGGTGTTTGGTGAAGGGAATCTACTAGAACAGATGAAAGCTCTCACCCCGCTCGTCTTACCACTCTTTGCTCACTCATTAAAACGAGCTGAAGATATGGCTGATGTCCTTGAGGTTAAAGGTTATAAAAGTGGGGCCAAACGGACCCATTACCGCGCTTTGACATGGCAAGTAAAAGATACGCTAGGTGTCGGTTTGTTAGTTGTTTTAACCGTCGTTGTAATGACGATTAATGTCTTTGGATAATCAATGGAAAGATGAAAGAAGTGAAAAGCTGAATGAGAGATTCATTGGCTTTTTCTTTTTGAGGATTTTTAAGCAATAGCATTGATATTGACACAACAGTCATGATATAACTAGATAGAAAAACGAACGCTCGACAGTTAATTGATATGTCGTGTGTCTTGAATAGAAAGGGTTTTAACATGAAAGAAAACTTTTGGCGGGATTTGCCGCGACCGTTTTTTATATTAGCACCAATGGAAGACGTCACCGATGTCGTGTTTCGACATGTCGTCAGTGAAGCGGCGCGACCGGATGTCTTTTTCACTGAATTCACTAATACCGTGAGTTATTGTCATCCTGAAGGAAAAGAAAGTGTCAGAGGTCGGTTAACTTTCACCGAAGATGAACAACCAATGGTGGCTCACATTTGGGGCGATGAACCGAAATATTTTAAACAAATGAGTTTAGGTCTAAAAAAAGCTGGTTTTAAAGGGATTGATATTAACATGGGTTGTCCGGTCGCCAATGTTGCGACAAAAGGTAAAGGCTCTGGTCTGATCAATCATCCTGAGAAAGCAGCGGCCATTATTGATGCAACAAAAGCGGGTGGTTTACCGGTTAGTGTGAAGACGCGCATCGGTTATACTGACGTGGAAGAATGGCGGGATTGGTTAACGCATATTCTAAAACAAGACATTGCCAATTTATCGATTCATTTACGTACGCGTAAGGAAATGAGCGATGTGGATGCGCACTGGGAGCTAATTCCTGACATTATGCAACTGCGTGATGAGATTGCGCCGGACACTTTAATTACTATTAATGGCGATATTCTTGACCGACAGCAGGGCTTAGAACTTTTTGAGCAGTACGGTGTTGATGGGGTGATGATTGGCCGTGGTATCTTTAAGAATCCATTTGCGTTTGAGGTAGAAAAGAAAGAACACGACTACAAGGAGTTCCTCCATTTGTTGCATCGTCATTTAGATTTATTTGATTACTATTCAAGTATGGAAAACCGATTGTTTAAACCACTGCGCCGCTTTTTCAAGATTTATGTCCGTGGTTTTAGAGGGGCAAGTGAACTGCGTAATCAACTGATGACGACGCATACGACAGAGGAAGTACGGGCTGTTTTAGCAGAGTATGGCCAAATAGACGATTAATATTGGTAACAACCCCCTTTATGGATTTTAGGGGGTTGTTTTATTTTTATACCATTGATCATGCCGTAATTTAACATAAATCAAAAGCATTAGTAACAAATTATGATGCGGTTGTGATTGAAGATTTAGATATGATAGGGATGTCACAAGCGCTAAAGTTTGGTAAAAG
>NZ_FOXC01000081.1 GCF_900115605.1 Halolactibacillus halophilus | reverse complement strand
CCTCAAGACGCCCTAGAAAAAGGTCTAGTTGATGAAATTATGTTTGAAAATGAAATCAAACTCACAGCAAGTGCTAGTGTTTCAAATTTAATACCTCAAGAAGTTATAGATGGTATTAGACAAGGTAAATTAAACAAAGTGCCAGGTGAATCTGAACAGCCGTTGGATAAAGAAACTGTAAAGAATATGTTTGCTGAGTTTAAGAAAGAAATATTGAATGAATTAAAAGAAAATAATATTAATCAAAATGAACCTACACCAACTGCAACAAAGCAGTCAAAACGAAAAGGGTTCATTTTTTAATTTTAAAAAATATTGGAGGAATGAAAAATGACAATTAATTTAAAAGGTAAAATGGATAATTTTCAAGCGAAAAAAGAAGCGTATATGGAATTGGTCAAAGCTGAAGAACAAGATCAAGAAAAACTTGCAACTGCATGGGATGAAATGCAGACGGCGCTCGCTGAAGATTTAACAGAGAAGATTACTGAAGAAGTACGCACGCAACAAATGGATGCGCAGATTTTATCATCCCGAGGTCAAAACGTTCTTACTTCTGAAGAAAAAAAGTTTTTTAATGAAGTTGTGACATCAGGTGGTTTTAACGAGGATTCTATCTTACCGGTTACTACACAAGAGCGTGTTTTTGAAGATCTTGTGGATGCACATCCATTACTTCAAGCAATCGGTCTACGAGATCTAGGAGCTGTAACGCGATTTATCAAATCAGACCCAACTAAAGCATACGCTTGGGGACAACTGTTTGGTAGTATTAAAGGAAAAGTTAGCTCAGCGTTTAGCGAAGAGCAAATCGGTCAATTGAAATTAACTGCATTCGCTGTGATTCCGAAGGATATGTTGGAATTAGGTCCTGTTTGGGTGGAGCGTTATGTTCGTACTCTACTAGTTGAATCTTATTCTGTAGGCTTAGAATATGGACTGGTAAACGGTCGTGGACCATCTCAAAACGAACCTATCGGACTAATGAAAAATGTTAATTCTGAAAACGGAGCTGTTACAGAAAAAACGTCATCTGGTACTCTTACTTTTGCGCCATCAGAAAAAGGTGAAATTGTAGCTGGTGAATTGCATGACGTGATTAAGGCTCTATCAACAGATGCGTCTGGTAAGTCTCGTAAAGTTTTAAATAAAATTGTGATGGTTGTAAATCCGACTGACGCTATTAGTGTACAAGCGAGAAATACTATTCAAACAGCTAACGGACAGTGGGTTACTTCTCTACCTTATAACATTAAAGTTGTAGAGTCAGAAGAGATTCCAGAAGGTAAATCATTATTCTTTGTGAAAGATAAGTATCTTGCAGCGGTTGCGGGTGGGTATAAAACAAATAAATATGATCAAACACTAGCTATTGAGGATGCTATGCTTTACACAATTAAGCAGTTTGCTAACGGTAAGCCAGAGGATAATAAAACAGCGTTGCTATATGAGTTGAATATCCAGTTCAATACTAGTGATAATACAACAACAACTACGACTGGCGCATAATGGGGTGATGTGATTGTTAGAAATCACGCAGACAATTGTAGATGAATTTAAAAATAGAATGCATATTTCCCATAGTGGAGAGGATGACAATTTGAGACGATTGTTGTCCTTTTCTGTTTCGGCAATAAACAGCAGTTGTGGTGAGTTTGATATTAACGGTACAACAGATATTGATAATCGAGCTAAAGAATTGGTGTTTGAGCGTACGCGATATGCTTACAATGATGCGGTTGAATATTTTGATGACAACTTCTTGAGTGACATTCTTAGCCTTGGCTTAGATATGGAGTTTGCAAAAGAGGATACAACAACCACTACCACAACAATAGGGGGTGTCTAAATTGCGGAAATTCGAATATAAACCACCTCGATTGCATTCTGGTCAATTGCGGACACCTACTACTTTTTATGAATACGCACCCAAAACAGGACCAGAACCGGGTGAACAAGAAAAGAAAACGTTGTATGAATGCATGGCTAAGATTGACGAAGTGTGGATGAAAGATGTTGAATTGGCCAAGTCAAATGGCACATTATCCGATATCACAATTATTATTCGGGATCCCATGCAAGATTATATCCCAACAGATAAGCACTATATATCAATTGATCATCCGCAATATTTAGGAAATCGTTACAATGTGAAGCACGTTCAACCAGACCCGCAAAACAATCGTTTTATTAATGTCATTGCGGAGCT
>NZ_FOXC01000084.1 GCF_900115605.1 Halolactibacillus halophilus | reverse complement strand
ATGTTTCAGCTGCATAAAAAGAGCCGAAACATGTGAAATATAAACTTGAAATTATTGGTTAAAACTTCTCACCAACACCATTTGACAAAGAACCGATTAATCACGTCGCTGTGCGGCTTTACTATTTTACAATCTGATGACAAGCTTATGTCAGTTGATTTACTCATTTATAAACGGTACACATTTTGAACGATATTTGTTTGGGTGCGGTCTGGCCCAACTGAAAAGATTGATAACGGTATCTCAGATAACTGTGACAAGCGTTCTAAATAATGACGGGCATTCGCGGGTAAGTCATCGAGCGAACGTACACCGGTAATATCTTCTGTCCAACCTGGTAATGTTTCATAAACAGGCTCACATTCAGCTAGTGCTTTTAAGCTGGCAGGAAATTCTTTAATCAATTCGCCTTGATAACGGTAAGCGACACAAATCTTTAGTTCATCAATGCCAGTTAATACATCAAGTGAATTGAGTGACAAGTCAGTGATACCACTCACGCGACGCGCGTGTCTTACGACCACACTGTCAAACCAACCAACACGGCGGGCGCGACCAGTTGTTGTTCCATATTCTTTACCCACTTCACGGATCTTTTCACCAATCTCATCATCAAGCTCTGTTGGGAAAGGACCATCACCGACACGTGTTGTATAGGCTTTAGATACACCAACAACGCGATTAATTTTAGACGGACCAACACCTGAGCCGATCGTCACGCCACCAGCGACGGGGTTTGATGACGTTACAAATGGATAAGTTCCTTGGTCAATATCAAGCATAACCCCTTGGGCCCCTTCAAATAAGACGCGACGCCCGTGGTCAATGGCGTCATTTAATACAACAGCGGTATCAACAACGTATTGTTTCACCTGTTGACCGTAGTTATAGTACGATTCAAAAATATCATCAAAGTTAAGTGGTTCAGCATCAAACATTTTAGTAAACAGTCTGTTTTTTGCGGCTAAGTTTTGGGTGAGCTTCTCTTTAAATACTTCTTTATCTAGTAAATCCGCCATCCGAATGCCGATTCGAGCCGCCTTATCCATATAACATGGCCCAATTCCTTTTTTAGTTGTGCCAATCTTTAAGGCGCCCTTTTGTTCTTCTTCTAAAATATCTTGCGTAATGTGATAAGGCAAAATGACATGGGCACGGTTACTAATTCGTAATTGGTCCGTCGTTACATCACGCTCGTGTAAGTAGCCTAATTCTTCAACGAGGGCTTTAGGATCAATCACCATTCCGTTACCTAACACACTTGTTTTTTCTTTAAAGAAAATCCCGGACGGGATTAAGTGCAATTTATACGTCGTTTCATCAAACTTAATTGTATGCCCAGCGTTATTTCCTCCTTGATAACGCGCCACCACTTCGGCATCTTGTGATAGAAAGTCTGTAATCTTTCCTTTTCCCTCATCGCCCCACTGCGTTCCTACAACTACTACTGATGTCATTTACCGCACCTCATACTTTCCGTTTGTTTTTATAATTATTTTTGTTAATGTTCGTGTTTTTAATCAATACAGATTCATTTTATCAATTAAATATCTATTTAACAATGAAAATACGAATAAATTTATAAATAAATGATACGATATTTCGATTAAAGCTATCTTTATTTTAGATGCATCAGTCCTCGCTCGTCTTTTCTCATTTGTTTTGGTATAAACTGTGATGATTATTATGCGTGAGCCCCCCATAATACGTTCTATACATACATAAGAAAAGCTCGGCTAGGCCTCGCCCTTTTTGGGCTAGAGGTTAGCCGAGCTTTTCAATTCTGGATTTTTATAAGTGATGCCATGAAGGCTT
>NZ_FOXC01000012.1 GCF_900115605.1 Halolactibacillus halophilus | reverse complement strand
AGAAATTAGCCGCTAATCACCTGGGTCAATCTATGTCACGGAGAGGTAACTGTTGGGACAATGCACCTCAGGAATCATTCTTCGGCCACTTAAAAGATGATATGAACTATCATCACTGTAAAAATATTCATGAATTACGTGCTGTCGTTGATGATTATATTGATTATTATAATCATGAGCGCGGTCAATGGAACCTAAAAAAATTGCCCCCTGTTAGTTACAGAGAGCAATATTTATTAGATGTTTCATGAGAGTCTTTTTTTAAATGTCCTTGACAAAGGGTCCACATTACACAATCGGGAGCTGCTTTTTTGAATGGTGCATACAAAAAAGAGTGATTATTGCATCATTTAATGAATAACTTATAAAAAAGCAGTCGCTATTAGATGACGTCTGACCATCACGTTAAGCGGGAGAACGATTTGGAGAAACTTAGTGAAAACGTATACACTATTTCTAGCTGTAACAGAAGAATACCTTGATTTTATGTGGTTGATTTGCTGAAAGTAAAATAAGTTTGTTAAATGGTTTGACAAATGAATCGATACCCCTTATAGTATGATTATACCCCGAGGGGTAAGTTAGAGAGGAGCAAATTTATGAATAAATTATACACATTCCCCCAACGTTATTTAATGATTAGTGTACCCTTAACTTTAATTATTGCCTTTATTGTTGGTACAATGGTTGACACGCGTGTTTTACAACCAGTTGTCCTTTATGCGACCATTATAATGATCTACGCGACAATGATTGGGTTTAACTTTAAGCAACTTACATCAACACAAGGCACGAAAGTATTGGTCTTTTCTATGATTATTAACTTTGCGAT
The DNA here is from genome assembly GCF_900115605.1 of Halolactibacillus halophilus. Classification (GTDB taxonomy): domain Bacteria; phylum Bacillota; class Bacilli; order Bacillales; family Amphibacillaceae; genus Halolactibacillus; species Halolactibacillus halophilus. The sequence goes on along the minus strand of NZ_FOXC01000012.1, from coordinate 65,260 downwards.
TGTACCTGTCGTCGCCTACCTACTAGGGGTAACGGTGTTAAGAGAATATCCGGTTATGTTTGCGGGTCTTGCTTTATCAGCGTTATTACCAACGAGTGGTATGACGATTTCTTGGACAGCACTTCATCAAGGTAACGTTCCAGCAGCAGTAAAGCTCACGATTTTTGGTTTGATTCTAGGTTCTCTACTCACACCGTGGTATTTATTAGCAATGGTTGGGCAGCTGGTTGAAGTAAATATACTTCAAACATTCCGTACCATTATTACGGTTGTATTTGTTCCAATGATTCTGGGTCATATTACCTTTAAGATTTTAATGAAGCGAATAACGATGCAAGAATTTAAAACGCGAGTAAAACCAGCGTTAGGTCCACTCAGTATTTGGGCGATGTTATTTATCGTATTCGTGAGTGTGAGTGCGCGAGCAAATATGATTTTAAATAATTTAGAACTTATTCTTATTGCGACAGCTGTTCTCATTATTTTCTATGTGATCAACTTTGCGATAAGTACCTTCTTTGCGGTGAAATTCTTTGACCGCGGGGACGGCATTGCACTTGTGAACGGGACGGTATTACGTAACTTATCGATTGCGATTGGTTTAGCTGTTGCTTCATTTGGAGCAGAAGCTGCCCTTATTGTGACAATTGCATTTGTTGTCCAGCAGCAAGGTATTGCTTTATATGGTAAACTTGCATTAAGTCGTTGGTTTAAAAAAGACCAAAAAGAGGAAAGTAAAACAGTGAATAAGCCAATTCAGGCTTAAATATATATTAAATATGATAAGGATGGTATTAATTATGCAAAAAATGAAGTTTAACGTAAAAGCAGAAAATGAAGGTTTAGCAATCACAGCAAAAACAGGAAAGCACGAAGTAGTTTTAGATGAAAGCTCACAAATGGGCGGAAAAGACTTAGGTCCTAACCCAATGCAAAACGTGTTAGCTTCACTTGCTTCATGTGAAAACGTGACAGCACACATGGCGGCAAAAGAAATGTCATTTGATCTTCAAGGTCTTTCTTTCAACATTTCAGGTTCATTTGACCCGCGTGGTTTCATGGGTGAACCTAACGTATGCCCTTACTTCGAAGAAGTATCAATTGATGTAACGGTAACAACGTCTGAGTCAGACGCTCGTATTAAAGAATTACAAGAAAAAGTAGAGTCTCGTTGCCCTATTTACACAATGTTTAAAGGTGCTGGCATTGAGATGAAAGACAACTGGGTTAAAGCATAAATTATAAATAGACTCATATGATTTCTACAATAAGAGGTAGCCACTTAGGTGGTTGCTTCTTTTTTTGTTTTTTTACGTTTAAAATAGGGTAAAGATAATAAGTAATATAAAGGAGGTTTGGATTATGCGCACCCTTGTTTTATTTAGGCGAGACTTCCGGCTGCTTGACCATCCAGCGCTCACAGAAGCCACACGTGATGGTGAGATTGCCGGTGGGTACATAAAAGAAGATACGCTCACTTCCGCTCATGACTACTGGGAAATGGCTCACGTCGTTGATGTAAAGCAGTCATTGAATGACGAAGGCGTACCGTTTCTCTTGGGTGATGCGCCTGTTGTTGATCAAGTAACAGCTTGGTGTGACCAATATGATATGGATGCGGTATACTTTAACCGGTCCTATTTACAGGATGAGATTGAACAAGAAGACAATCTGATTGAAGTACTTGAAAGTAAAGGAATTGTTGTTAAACGATTTGATAGTGATGTGTTAGCAAAACCGGGGACGGTTTTAACAGGTAAGGGGGAGTATTATAAAGTCTTTACACCGTTTTATAAAGCACTAAGACAAGAAAAGTTGATTCAACCTGTTAAAAAGCCGACGGATTTTTCGGGTTTAGCTATTGAGTCGAGTGACATTTCGATTGATGAACCCGCATGGTTTAAAAAACTACTCAAACACTTCATCCCAGGTGAACAGGCAGCTCTCAAACAACTTGAGTCATTTTTACATGATGCTCTCAGTCATTACTCAAAAAGGCGCGACCGTCCGGCACGAAAGGATACCTCTCGTTTATCCGTTTATTTAGCTGTCGGTGCTATTAGTCCGCGGGTCATCTACCAAGCCGTAATGGCGTATGACGAGGCAGGTCCAGGCATGGATAGTGAAAAAGAAGCGTTTATTCGTCAGCTAATGTGGCGAGATTTTAGTTATCAACAGCTTTATCAACATAAAGAAGCAGAAAAAAAAGCGATGCGAGAAGAATTTGATCGATTTAACTGGGAGAATAATGAGACAGATATTGAACGATGGAAACAAGGGCAAACCGGTTATCCACTGGTGGATGCAGGGATGCGTGAATTGTATGAAACAGGGTATATGCATAATCGGGTCAGAATGGTGGTTGCCTCATTTTTAGTCAAGCACTTACTTGTTGACTGGCGGATTGGACTTCAATATTTTGAAGAGACGTTACTTGACCATGACCGGCAAAATAATGCACTTGGTTGGCAATGGGTAATGGGGTCTGGCTTTGATGCATCACCGTATTTTAGAATTTTTAATCCAATCACTCAAGCTGAAAAGTTTGACCCGGAGGGGGAGTATATTAAACGATACGTGCCAGAATTAAGACAGCTTTCTGGACCCGCACTGTTTCGTCCATTTGAAGCAAGTGAAACTGAGTTGAAACGAGGCGGTGTTGTGTTAGGAAAAGACTATAAAGAGCCACTTGTTGACCATAAAGCAGCAAGAGAACGCGCGCTTATGCGCTATCAAGATATAAAGGAGGCATCATCATGATTAAAATTTGGCTTAATGTATTTACTTTAATCTTTGCGTTAGTATTAAACGGTCTTGCGACGGCACTACCGCTTAATGATATTGATACCGGTGCAATTTCCGATCGATTAAACGTCCTGTTTACACCGGCGGGGTATGTGTTTAGTATTTGGGGTATCATCTATATAGCGCTCGTCATCTGGACGTTTAGACAATTTAAGAGCGACCAACAAAACCGCGTGATATATCGAGATACGCATGTGTTATTTTGGTTAATTAACTTACTGAACGGTATTTGGCTCATTACGTGGCACTATTTCTACTTTGGAATCGGTGTCGTGATTATGTTGTTGTTACTCGTTCTGCTCATTGGTATGTATAATGTCATTAATCAAGTCAAAGATAAGCCGCTTGATCGCTTGCCGTTTTCACTATATCTCGGCTGGATTAGTGTGGCGACGATTGCTAATATCAGTTACTACTTGACTGAAATTGGTTGGAATGGCTTCGGCATCAGTGATGAGATTTGGACTGTGGCCTTACTTGTGATTGCATTTATGTTAGCAACGTGGTTCCGTTACAGTCAATCAGACATTGTTTACCCACTTGTCTTTATTTGGGCCCTCATTGGAGTTGGCATTAAAAATCAAGGCGTTTCGGAACTGGTGAGTATGACGAGTTTTATTGTGAGTGGTCTTCTCGTCATTGTCATTTTATTCGTGAGAAAGAAAAAACATACGCTCAGTTTCAGTCGTTAAGTAGATTATTCAGTTATACTCAGATAGTCTGTGCATAACTTATTGATTCTATATAAAAAGGATGTTATCCAGAAGGTTATCCCCTGTCTGGGGATAACGTGCTAAATAATTGGGCTAAAACACGTTATCCACATGTGGGTAACGTGTTTTTCTACACATTGCCAAAGAAACTGTATAAAAACTGTGTAAAACTTATCATTTATATAACAGTTCTGTTTCAGTAGTGAATCTTGCTTGAAAGTATGCTAAGATGATGGTAGTAAACGTTTTCAGAAAACGTATGGAGGGAGGAAAAAGTTGCGTGAAACTATGGATTAAAAAGTTGTTTGTTGCCACCGTTGCTGCTTTAACACTTGGTGTGTATGTGCCGTCAATTGATTTAGAAGTGAACGCTGATGTCGACAACAAAGATATTGAAGAAAGTAAAGAAGCGCTTGATTCCTCTCGGATCGTTCATACGCCGGTGGAACCTGAATCATATTCACGCGAGATTGTTACATCAAAAGAAGAACTTACAGAACAAGCAATTGAACGAACGCTTGAAAAAATTGGTCCAAGAACCATTAAACCAATTGAACGTGACGTTTTTGAGGAAGTGTTACCTCAGATTGAAACGGTCATGGATGCGATTGTAGATAAATACGATCCAGATCAATCATTTAGATTATCACTTATTGAACATAAAACACCAGGTTATGGTGAGAAAATCTTTGATGTATATGATGAAACAGATGAAAAAATCGTGGCCAAATTTCATGTCAGACGTGATAATAAACCGCTTGATGGGTATTTCTTTAATTTTCATTATCATTTAGAAGACGATAATTTTGATCATCATTATCCAATCGCAGAAGTCTGTTACGGTAAAAATACACCACCGAAATGGATGAGTTAAAACACGAATGAAAAGTGGATACTTTTTGTTCGTGTTTTTTTGCGTTTAAATTTACGACGCTACTTTATATATAATAAGTTTATCGTTTTGGAGTAAGAGGTACCTCCCTAAAATATTCGCTAAAATGTTAGACGGGGGATAATTTAATAATAAGAAGTTTGATTTATGTTTATTAGGGAAAAATATACTATCAAACTTTTTAAGGAGTGATTATCGTATGAGTAAACATATGCAAGTATATTTTCACGATGAGAGTGAGGCGGAGTCATTTAAAGCAACGCTTGCCAAATATTCAACTCAAGACGTTTTCATTGATAAGATTGAAAGTGATGATGACATTATGTTAGTAATACCAACACTGCCAGCGACTTCTTCTGACCCAGGAGCACCACCAGTACCAGTATCGCAAAAAGATGCAGATATGGCATTTGATTTTGAATCATCGGATGACAATCGTCCAAGACATGTGATTGTTGATTTTAAAGTAGTGGAATCAGATTACGAAAATGTACTTAAGGAAGTGAAAAATAGCGATGGCTTACTAAATCAAGCCCACGTTTAATAATATTTGAAAAACTGTACCCTTTTCGCTTGAATCGCGTATCTAGGTAAGATACGTTTTCATGTTTGACAGTTAATTTAAACGAAACCTCTCTAATCCCCTGCTTTTAAAGGGTTTAGAGAGGTTTTTAATTTTTGAGAAAGTGAGTACTATTTTGCTTTTTTGATAAGAAGCTTATTCGCTAGTCTTTGTTTTAGAATATGATTAAAATCTGAGCATGTTTAATATTTTTTTAAAAAATTTGTTTTTCACTTGACTAACTTGTCTATACAAGATACAATGTAAGCGTAATCAGTTATCTTGTATAGACAAGTTAACAAGTCATTATTTCATATTTTTAGCTTTTATAATTAGAAAGGGGTAAAGAAAATGGGTCAATACGAAAAGGCGTCAAAAGAGTTATTAGAACTGATCGGCGGTAGTGAGAACATCAATGTTGTGACACACTGTGCGACACGGATGCGATTTGTGTTAAACGACACAGACAAAGCCGATAAAGAAAAAATTGAGGATTTAGACATTGTCAAAGGAACGTTCACCAATGCTGGACAATTCCAAATTATTATTGGTAACGAAGTATCTAAGTTTTATAATGAATTTACCAAGATTGCAGGGGTGGATGATACATCGAAAGATGATGCGAAGGTTGCCGCAAAACAAAATTTGAATCCGCTTCAACGATTAATTTCTAACCTCGCAGAAATCTTTACACCACTTATTCCAGCCTTAGTTGTTGGGGGTCTTATTTTAGGTTTTAGAAATATCATTGGTGAAATTCCAAACTTCGGTCCAAATGGTGACCAAGCGCTTGTGGAATTATCACAATTTTGGGCAGGGACAAATCACTTCCTTTGGTTAATTGGTGAAGCTATTTTCCACTTCTTACCAGTCGGTATCGTTTGGTCGATCACCCGGAAGATGGGAACCACCCAAATTCTTGGGATTGTCCTTGGTTTGACACTCGTATCACCACAGCTTTTAAATGCTTATGCTGTTGCGGGTGCTGAAGAAATTCCAGTCTGGGATTTCGGTTTTGTGACTATTGATATGATTGGTTACCAAGCACAAGTTATTCCTGCTATTTTAGCCGGTTTTGTTCTTGCTTACTTAGAGATTTGGTTACGTAAAATTATTCCAAACGTAGTCTCAATGATTTTTGTACCATTCTTTGCGTTATTACCAGCTGTTATTGTTGCTCACGTTGTCCTCGGACCAATTGGTTGGACGATTGGTGACTGGATTTCTACCGTTGTATATAATGGTTTAACATCAGGTCTAGGTTGGTTATTTGCATCTGTCTTTGGTTTCCTTTATGCCCCACTCGTTATTACTGGGCTGCACCACATGACCAATGCGATTGACCTTCAGTTAATGAGTCAATTTGATGGTACAATGTTATGGCCGATGATCGCCTTATCAAATATTGCACAGGGGTCAGCGGTTGTTGCGATTATTTTCTTACACAAGAAAGATGAAAAAGAACAGCAAGTATCGATTCCAGCTGCTATTTCATGTTACTTAGGCGTAACGGAACCGGCGATGTTTGGTATTAACTTAAAATATGGCTTCCCATTCCTTGCTGCTATGATCGGTTCTGCAATTGCTGGTACTATATCAGTCGCAAGTGGCGTTATGGCGAACTCCATTGGTGTTGGCGGTATTCCTGGATTCCTATCCATTCAAGCGCCAGACTGGTTGATGTTCTTTGTAGCGATGGCGATTGCGATTGTTGTTCCAATTGTACTAACAATGATCTTAGCGAAGTCACCGATGGGTAAGAAAACATACGAACGATTAGGTAAATAATGAATACTAACAACCATTCTGGCTTTCTCAGGATGGTTGTTAGCGATTTAAATCGGGAACAGATAAAAAGAGAAGTTCACAGTAACCTATAGAAAAGGGGTCAAGACTATGCAGGAACCATGGTGGAAGAAATCAGTTGTGTATCAAATTTATCCAAAAAGTTTTAACGATACAACCGGTAGTGGAACAGGTGATATCGAAGGTGTGATTGAAAAACTTGATTATTTAAAAGAACTCGGTGTCGATGTGTTATGGCTGACACCAATTTATGACTCACCACAAAAAGATAATGGCTATGACATTCGTGACTATTATTCAATCTTCCATGAATACGGTACGATGGCAGACGTCGACCGCTTACTCGATGAGGCACATAAACGTGATTTGAAAGTGATCTTTGATATTGTCGTGAACCATACGTCAACTGAACACAAATGGTTTGTTGAGTCAAAGAAAAGTAAGGATAATCCGTACCGTGATTTTTATATTTGGAAAGATTCTAAAGATGAGAAAGAACCGACCAATTGGGAATCGAAATTTGGTGGCAATGCGTGGCAGTATGATGATGCGACTGACCAGTATTACTTACACTTATTCGACGTCACTCAAGCTGATTTAAACTGGGAGAATGAAGCAGTGAGAGACCATGTCTATGAGATGATGAATTACTGGGTCGAAAAGGGAGTCGATGGATTTAGACTAGACGTTATTAATTTAATTTCTAAAAATCAGGATTTTCCTGAAGATACCTCAGATGGACGGAAGTTTTACACCGATGGACCTAAAATTCATGACTATTTACAAGACATGCATCAACAGGTCTTTAAAGATAAAGATCTGATCACAGTCGGTGAAATGTCGTCAACGTCGATCGATAATTGCGTGAAATACACCCATCCTGACCGAGATGAATTGTCAATGACCTTTAGTTTCCACCATTTAAAAGTGGATTATCCTAATGGTGAGAAATGGACAAAAGCTCCGTTTGATTTAGATGCGCTTAAAACAATTTTGACAGATTGGCAAGTCGGCATGCACGCCGGTGGCGGCTGGAATGCGCTCTTTTGGTGTAACCATGACCAACCACGTGTTGTCTCACGGTTTGGTAGTGAAGGAAAGTATCATAACCGCAGCGCGAAGATGCTGGCGACAACACTTCACATGATGCAAGGAACCCCGTATATTTTCCAAGGGGAAGAGTTTGGGATGACCAATCCCAACTTTGAAACAATCGATGACTACCGTGATGTCGAATCACTTAACACGTACCGAATCATGACCGAGCGCGGCGCAAGTAAAGAAGAGGTACTCGACATCCTAAAACAGAAATCACGTGATAATGCTAGAACGCCGATGCAGTGGAACGATTCAGCTCACGCTGGTTTTACTGACGGTACGCCGTGGATTGATGTTGCACGTAACTACCAAGATATTAATGCTGAAAAGGCTCTGAAGGATCAAGACTCAATTTTTTATTACTACCAGCGCTTGATTCGGTTAAGAAAATCGGAAGCCATCATTACTGATGGAAAATACCGGTTGATTTTAGCATCAGATTCTGATATTTTTGCTTATGTGAGAGAAACTGATGACGAACAACTTGTCGTGTTAAATAACTTCTACGACAAAGAGGTCGCTTATGATCTAACCAATGAAGGCATTTTCGCAAAAGTTGCCGACGTGTTAATCAGCAATATGGATGACCAACAAGGCAGTGCCGAAACAGGCGTGTTACGTCCGTATGAATCGGTTGTTTACCACATCAAGTAAATCAGTCTCAACTAAGTGGCTAAAGGAAGATGATGATGCAGAATAAATACTTGGTAATCTACCAAGACTTACTTGAACAAATAGAAGACGACATTCATCCCGTGGATAGCTATTTACCAAGTGAAAATGAATTAAAAGCTCAATACCAAACGTCAAGGGAAACCGTGCGAAAAGCACTGACATTACTATCACAAAATGGCTATATTCAAAAAGTCCGTGGTAAAGGCTCAGTTGTCTTACCACAGAATAAGTTCGACTTTCCGGTGTCTGGCTTAGTGAGTTTTAAAGAACTACGTGATAAACTCGGTGAAGATAATAAAACGCACGTGTTAGCGTTAGAGACTCGCTTACCATCGCGTCACATTAAAAAGCAGTTACTGATTGATGATGACGATATGAGTACACTTGTCACCAAGGTCATACGGGCGCGGGAAATTAACGGAGAGAAAGTGATTTTAGATAAAGACTACTTTTTAGCTGAAAAAATTTCAGGGCTCACAGCTCAAGTTGCCCAGGACTCGATTTATCAACATTTAGAAGGCACGCTCGGCTTATCGATTAGTTTTGCGAAAAAAGAAATCACAGTCGAGGACCCAACTGAAGAAGACCGTGACTCACTCGACCTTGATGGGTTCCATAATATCGTTGTCATCAAAAACTATGTTTATTTAGATAATGCGACGTTGTTCCAATACACTGAATCGCGTCACCGGCCGGACCGTTTTCGTTTCGTTGATTTTGCTAGACGTCATCACTAAAAATAAGACCGCTCAATGTCCATATTACCGGACTAAGAGCGGTCTTATTTCTTATATTTGTTTTCATATGATGCTTGCTAATGTTTTTTAAAATCGTTGCGTAACGTTTCGTCAATCGAGCGGACATGTAAATCGCGCTGTGGGAATGGAATTTCGATGCCATGTTGGCTAAAGGTTCGGAAAATATTAAAATTTACGCTGGATTTGATACGAATGAATTGTTTTGGATCTTGTATCCAAACAAATAGCTCAAAGTCAAGTGACGAGTCACCAAAGCCAACAAAATTCACAAACGGTTCTGGGGTAGTTAGAATCGTGTCGTGTTTGTTACTTTCTTCTTCAGCCACTGACATCAAGAGTGCTGCAACTTTATCAACATCGCTGTCATATGAAACCCCTACTGGAACAACGAGACGCATCTCAGGTGCCGCATAGGAGCGGTTGACGACATGTTCTTCTAAGAAGTAAGAGTTAGGAACGATGATGTGTTCATTATTAATCGAGCGAATGATTGTGGCGCGCATATTAATCTTCTTGACATCCCCAATAATCTCTTCAACAATGACCCGGTCACCAACTTTAATTGGTCGTTCAAATAAAAGAATAATCCCCGAGATGAAGTTCGAGGTAATGTTCTGTAGACCAAAACCAATCCCAACTCCTAATACACCAGCAAAGACAGTTAAGGCGCTTAAGTCAAGTCCTACCATCGATGTTGTCACAAGAACGGCGGTAATCATTACCGTATAATGAAACAACCGGTTAAAGGTATATTGAATGCCGATATCTAAATGATAACGGTTGTAGAGCGTCGGTAAAAAATGTTTTGTTAAAGCTTTAGATGCATGATACGCCAGTGTTAAGACAAAGAAGCTAACAATGAGTAAATTTAAGTTGACATCAAATGTCCCAAATGAAATGAACGGGTAGGTTAAAAAACGCTTGCCTTGGTAATAGGTTAAGATGAAGATGATATAACTATAGATACTGAGCCAATACCCAAACGGTGAGCCAGGAAACTTCTTTCTAATCAAACGATTAAGTAGCGGCGTTATCACAAGTAAGCCAGCTAAAACAATAAGTGGTAATAATGAATGATGATTGATAAAAAGCCAAACCGATTCGATCATAGGAACACATCCTTTTTAACAGCTTACTTCTAGTTTAAAGGACGTAGAAGTTTACCGCAAGGAAATGACAAAGTGATCCGGCTAAAATAAATAAGTGAAAGATCTCATGAAACCCGAGATGTTTAAACTCAAGGAATTTTGGCTTAATCGCATAAATCACACCACCTAATGTATAGATGACACCGCCTAAGACAAGATACACAAGACCCGCGGTTTCGATGTGCTGGGCTAAGGGTTGAACCACAAAGACAATAATCCAGCCCATCCCGATATACAGTAAGGTCGAAATGATTCTTGGACAATGGAACCAAATCAGTTTAAAGGCAATACCACTTAATGCAATCGCCCAAATCGTAATAAGCAACGGAATCCCGATTGAATCGCGTAACGGGATTAAACAAAATGGTGTATACGTGCCGGCAATCAGAACAAAGATCATCGAATGGTCAACTTTTCTTAGCCAGCTGATAACGGTTGGCGAGGCTTTAATGCCGTGATAGATGGTCGATGCGCTGTACAGTAGGATAAGTGAAACCCCGAAAATAATAATTGAGATTGTCGCGGTCAATGTGTCGGTTTTAACTAACATGATAACCATAGCGACGGCACTTAAAATGATACCAAATAGATGCGTTAAACTATTGAGTGGTTCGCGAAAAAATGTGTGCATAAATATCATAACCCCTTTATGTAGTTTTTAATACTATGTATAATCATACACCTTTATTTTAATCTGTCAACCTTTACTATGTAACGTTATTTCGTTATAATTAAATGAATGAAAATGAAAGAAAAGGGTGACGATAATGACTTTAGAAAAAGATTATCAAGCGATGATTGAACGTGATATGATTCCCGATTTAGATTTATATATGGATCAAGTGAGACAGTTATTTGAAAAAACGTACGCTGGCAATAAGCGTGACGATAAAGAAAAGATATTAACGAAAACGATGATCAACAACTATGCCAAAAGTAAGCTGGTGCCACCGATTGTGAATAAGAAATATCAAACGGAACATATTATGTTGATTCAAATGATTTATCAACTAAAAGGCGCACTGTCTTTAACTGATATTGAAACGGTTCTATCATTTATTACCCCGTCAATCCTAAATGAAACGACGAGCGCTAAAGTCTATGATGACTATATTGGATTAATGAAAAAACAAGCCAAGGAAGCAGAAAAGATAAAAGCGAACATTGAAGCCGATGTGAAGCAAATAGATAAGCCACTGGCTGACTTTTATACCGTCGCCAGTCTTGTTCAGCTTAGCGCGGTATTTCGAAAGATGGCTGAAGATGCGATTGATACGTTTTCAGAAGATCAAGTTAAACAAGGGGAAAATCCTCCGGATTAAAAGATAGATGATTAAAGTGTAAGAGTTTTCAAAAAACTTTTTGATGAATCAATGGAAAAGTTATTTACCTAGCCCCAGAAGTGTAGTAAGATTAAGATTATTTTAACATGCTTGTATTTGAAATGAACAATGAAGGGGTGTTTCGCATGACAGAAAAAGCACTAGAAATGTTGCGGTTATTAGAGAAAAATGCCGCTTACTCAAATGAATTATTAGCGGATTTATTAAATATCTCAGTGGCTGAAGTCAAAGCCATTCGAAATGAGCTAGAAGACCAAGCCGTTATTTTAGGCTATCAAACATTAATTGATTGGACGAAAGTATTAAATACTGAACTCGTCACAGCAATGATCGAGGTGAAAGTAACGCCGACGCGCGGGAAAGGTTTTGATCAAGTCGCCGAGCGAATTTATCGCTTTAAAGAAGTCAAAGCGCTCTACCTTATGAGTGGTGGCTACGATTTATCGATTACCATTGAGGCCCAGTCGATGATGGAAATCAGCCGATTTGTCTCAGATAAACTATCTCCACTTGATTCTGTGATGTCGACGGTCACCCACTTCATTTTAAAAAAATATAAACACGATGGGGTCATTTTTGACCAAGACAATGACCACGATCCAAGAATGTTGGTGACACCATGAGTGAACGATTTGTCGCTTCGCACATTAAAGCACTAAAACCATCAGGTATTCGGCGCTTCTTTGATTTGGCGCAATCAATGGAAGGTGTTATTTCACTTGGTGTAGGTGAACCAGATTTTACGACGCCATGGTCGGTGATTGAAGCAAGTTACCATTCATTAGAGCGTGGTTTTACCGCCTATACCCCTAATGCCGGTTTACTAGCACTCAGGCAGTCCATCTGTCGTTTTTTAGACACGCGCTTTCATGTCCAGTACCATCCAGAAGACGAGGTGATCGTCACTGTCGGTGCGTCACAAGCAATTGACCTTGCTTTTCGGGCGATGCTCAATCCTGGAGATGAAGTGATTGTGATGGAACCGAGCTTTGTCTCTTATGTTCCGACCATCACCCTAGCAGGCGGCGTGCCTGTCGTTGTCGATACGTATGAGAAGGATGCATTTAAGTTATCGAAAGATGCGGTTGAAGCGGCCATTACCGATAAAACAAAGGCAATCCTTATTTGTAGTCCAAATAATCCTACGGGTGCTGTGTTAACGAAGGAAGACTTGATGGGGATTAGTGAGGTTATCAAACGTCATGACTTATTCGTTATTTCTGATGAAATTTATGCTGATCTTTTATATGATGATATGTACACAAGTATAGCCTCTCTTGAAGGGATGAAAGAACGTACCTTACTTGTCTCTGGTTTTTCCAAAGCGTTTGCGATGACTGGCTGGCGACTCGGTTATGTTTGCGGTCCAACCGCCTTAATCGCCGAGATGCTTAAAATCCATCAATATACGATTATGTCTGCTCCAACGATGGCGCAGTATGGGGCGGTTGAAGCGCTAGAGAATGGCTTAAGTGAAGTCGAGATGATGAGAGAAAGTTACAAGCAACGCCGGAATTACGTAGTCAAAACACTAACGCGGATGGGGCTGGATTGTCATATGCCAGGTGGGGCTTTTTATGTCTTTCCTTCGATTAAGTCAACCGGACTCACATCAAGTGAATTTGCCGAGCGTCTGTTGATGGAAGAAAAAGTGGCGGTTGTCCCGGGGAACGTTTTCGGTGACAGTGGTGAAGGTTATATTCGTTGTTCTTATGCCGCATCGATGAAACAACTCATAGAAGCAATGGAGCGGATGGCGCATTTCATTAAACAATTAACAGCAGAGGGATCTTAAACCTTTGCTTTTTTTATACAATTATTTGTTCAAATATTCACAAATCAAACAAAAAACATAAAAAAATGATAAAAACACTTAAAAATAACGAAAATGATGTTATAATACGAATAATTAAATTAAAAATATAAAAAACGTACGATTTTAGAGGAGGACTATGCATGCTGTCAGATTTAGATATCGCAAAACAATGTCAGTTACAACCAATCGAAATAATTGCTGATCAAGTAGGAATTGATCAAGCATTCTTAGAACAATACGGAAAACATAAAGCCAAAGTATCACTTGATGTGATGGAGACAGTAAAAGATCAACGAGAAGCAAATTTAGTTTTAGTTACATCAATCAATCCAACGCCTGCCGGTGAAGGGAAATCTACGGTTACTGTTGGTCTTGCCCAGGCAATGAAGCAATTAGGGCACAGTGTGAGTTGTTGCTTGCGTGAGCCATCACTTGGACCGGTGATGGGTTTAAAAGGCGGGGCTACTGGTGGCGGTTATAGCCAAGTCGTACCAATGGAAGATATTAATCTCCATTTTACGGGGGACATTCATGCGATTACAGCGGCAAATAATGCTTTATCAGCTTTTATCGATAATCATGTTTTTCAAGGGAATGAATTAAATATTGATGTGCGCCGGATTACTTGGAAGCGGGTTGTTGATTTAAATGATCGAGCCCTGCGTCAAGTCATTGTCGGACTTGGTGGCGTGAAACAAGGCGTGCCAAGAGAAGATGGTTTTAATATTACCGTAGCATCAGAAATTATGGCTATTCTCTGTCTAGCAACAGATTATTCTGACTTAAAAAAACGACTAAATCGGATTATTATTGGCTACAATACAAGTGGTGCGCCGGTCACGGTAGAAGATTTAAATGTAGGCGGGGCATTGACGTTATTGTTAAAAGAAGCATTTAAGCCGAACTTAGTCCAAACATTAGAAGGCGTACCAGCCTTTATTCATGGCGGCCCTTTTGCGAATATTGCACACGGTTGTAACAGCGTCGTAGCGACAAAAATGGCATCGAAACTGACGGATTATGTCGTAACAGAAGCCGGTTTCGGCGCCGACTTGGGTGCTGAAAAATTCTTAAACATTAAAGCCCGTCAAGCTGACCTTGACCCAAAAGCGGTTGTCATTGTCGCAACGATTCGTGCCTTAAAGATGCACGGTGGTGTGGCTAAAGATCAATTAGAAAAAGCTAATGTTGAGGCGCTTTTAACAGGGTTAGAGAACTTAAAAAAACATACCGAAACGATTGATGCTTTCGGTTTACCGTTTGTGATTGCGATTAACAAATTTACCGCAGATACAGATGAAGAGATTAACGCACTGAGTGAGTGGTGTGAAGACCATGACTTTAAAGTCGCCTTAACGGACGTCTGGGCAAATGGTGGTGCTGGTGGACAGGCACTAGCGGAACTGGTTGTACAAACGATCGAAGAAAAAGAAGCAAACTTTAGACCACTCTATCACTTAGAAATGACACTGGAAGAAAAAATTGAGGCGGTCGCTAAAAAGGTATATGGCGCAAAGAGGGTAGACTATTCAACCCAAGCAAAGAATGATATTATTGCGCTGAAAGAACAAGGTTACGGTAATTTAGGAATTTGTATGGCGAAGACACAATACTCTCTTTCAGATGACCCTGAAAAGTTAGGCAGACCAGAAGACTTTACGATCACAATCAGAGAATGTCGTCCTTCAATTGGCGCCGGCTTTATTGTCTGTCTGACAGGTGATGTCTTAACGATGCCGGGCTTACCGAAAGAACCTGCTGCCCTTAAGATGGATATCGATGATCAGCACCAAGCGATTGGTTTGTTTTAATTTAAGGGCTGTTTTTCGTCTGGTACCGATTAAGTTAAGCTAACAAACCTATAATTAAGGTGAACGGAGAGCCTATATAAAACCATCACGCTAAACCGATAGGTAAGCGTGATGGTTTTTTAACTTATCTTCATGGTGGTCTGTTTAATTTTTCTTCTTTTTGGGTTGTTATTATTCCTCAAAAGGTTTAAACTAACGTTACCTACCGAACGGTAGGTAGGGAGGTGAAGGGATGGAAACAAAGCAAGCGATTATGACCGGAGCTTTCCAGTTATTTGCTGTAAAAGGTTTAGCCTTTAGTATGAGTGAAGTGGCTGATTATGCAGGGATTAAAAAAGCATCTATTTATGCGCACTTTGCTAGTAAAGAGAAGTTGTTAAAAGAGGTAATTGAAACGGAAAGTGAAGGCTACTTTTTGTTGAATACGCGTACTAAGGACTTAAAAACAGTCTTCTTTGATATTTTAACTTATCATAGAGAGGACCCTAAACGTACCTTGTTTTGGAAACGGTTATTAATCTTACCGCCAGAAGCGATGGATCAAGTTGTAATGAACCAAATAGAGACGCGGTTACAAAACCGATTTCAACACGTACGTGAGTTAATCAAACGTGAAAGTAAACAAGCGGATAGATCTGATGAAGAAGTTGAGACGTTAACGGTCATGTTTTTCTCATTGGTTCATGGTTTGTTATCAAGTGAACTGATTTATACTGAAACGGATTTGTCGCACATGTATGAAGGTATTTGGCAACAGTTTATGATAAATATGTCTCACTAAGGTACACATTAAGAAAAGAAAAAATAAAGAAATCAGGGATGTTGTGATGTTGAAACCGAAATTATTCTCTATTTTAAAACATAGAAAGACAGAACTAACAAAAGAACAAGTAGTAAAAGATATCATCGCTGGTGTTGTCGTGGCCATCATTGCGCTACCATTATCGGTGGCCTTGGCGATTGCATCAGGAGTATCGCCTGAAAAAGGATTAATCACAGCCATTATTGCCGGATTTCTTATTTCATTTTTAGGTGGTAGTCGGGTTCAAATCGGTGGGCCAACGGGTGCCTTTGTGATTATTGTCTTTGGTATTATCGCTGATTACGGGCTCGAGGGTTTAACGATTGCGACACTTATGGCCGGGGTTTTTATGATTGTGTTTGGTCTTATTAAATTAGGTGGCGTTATTCAGTATATCCCTTACCCAATAGTGACGGGGTTTACGAGCGGTATTGCGGTTGTCTTACTCTCTACTCAAGTCAAGGACTTTTTCGGTCTTGATTTAGCCAAGGTACCATCTGAGTTTTTACCGAAGTGGGGTGCCTATATCAGTCATGTCGACTCACTTGACGTGACAACCTTCATCGTCGGTATGATATCACTGTTAATCATCATACTATGGCCGAAAATCACGAAGAAGATACCAGGTTCATTAATTGCATTAGTTGTTGCAACATCGATTGTACAATGGTTTGATTTACCTGTTAAAACGATTGGGAGTGAGTTTGGAGATATTTCAGGCCAGCTTTCATTTGTCGATTTTTCGTCATTTGATTTATCGATGGCAACGATCAGTGCGCTGATACGTCCGGCATTAATGATCGCCTTTTTAGCGAGCGTGGAGTCATTGTTATCGGCAGTCGTTGCTGACGGGATGATTGGGAAGAAACACCAATCCAACATGGAATTAATCGCACAAGGTATAGCGAATATCGGTTCTGCTTTGTTTGGTGGAATTCCTGCGACAGGAGCCATCGCAAGAACAGCGGCTAATATTAATAATGGTGGGAGAACACCGATTGCTGGTATGGTCCATGCGGTCGTGTTACTTGTGATGATGCTTGTTTTTATGCCACTGGCGAAATTAATTCCAATGGCGACATTAGCGGCAATCTTAGTCATTGTTAGTTACAATATGAGTGAGTGGCGTTCATTTAAGGCGATTCTTTCATCAACGAAAAGTGATGCGCTTGTGTTGTTACTTACCTTTTTTATGACGGTTATGTTTGATTTGATTATTGCGATTGAAGTGGGTATGATTTTTGCGATGGTGCTGTTTGTGAAACGAATGATTCAAAGCACCGATTTTCAACAAGTGACCCACCACTACTTCGAAATAGATGAGGATGAAACGACAGAGGCGTTACCGACATCTATAAACAAAGAAACTGTCGTCTATGAGATCACCGGCCCACTCTTTTTCGGTGTGGCACAGGCCTTTTTGGACGTGTTGAATGAATTGCATACAGATACAAAGGTATTAATCTTAAAACTCACACACGTCCCCCATATGGATGCGACAGCCTATCAATCACTCGTTTCGATTAAGAAGCGTTGTGAGAAAGAAGGGATGACATTATTGTTAGCGGAAGTTAGTGATCAGCCGCGGTCCTTACTTAAGGCAAAACAGTTTTGTCAGGACTCTTCGGAGGTAATGTATCCAACAGTATCAGAAGCAATGCGTTCGCGTAGCGCTTAAGAATAAAAGAAAGCGATGATGAAAATATAAGTAACAAATAAGCCATGACAAATGAATCTGTCATGGCTTATGTTACATGTGTATGCACGCGGTTAAGTATGAAGCACATAGTCTATTTCTTGTTTTTTTTGACTATACTTTACTTTTAGGTTGTGACCATCAAAAAACCAGGCATCTTTTTGTTCGATGAAAAAAGTCAGGCCATCTGTATGTAAAATAGCTGCGGCGTCATTGGGTGTATCATTCACTGTTAAACCAATAGAAAAACCGTTGTCAGCTTGAAAGCCCCCTTGTCGTACGTAAAAGCGAACCATTTGCCCTTCCGTTAGAGTCATCTCACGTTTAAACCAGAAAAGTGCAGGTTGTGTGAGCGATATATTCATATGTCTCATCCCCTTTTAATATCCATTATAACAAAAAACATGACAAATGACGATGAAATGTCTGTATTTCATTAGGTAAAAGTATGTGATTTTCGTGATTTTCGGATTAATCTGTTGACGATTAAGTAGAAAAAAAGTAACATAAAATTGTTCAGGTATTGTACGGTAAAAAAGTGTCAAGAATGTAGCTTTTGAATTTTTAAATTTTTAAGAGAGCTGGTTGATAAACGATATGAATTTTTATTTTGTAAAAAAACCTTCTCTGTTAAGAGATGGCATTCAAGAACTGTTAAAACGTCGATTTAATGAAAGCCACATTATTTGCTGCAACCAGTTTAATTACGAAGAAATACATGAAGCATCAATTATTTTAATTGATGTAGATGAAGCACTTACGAAATTAGACGATTTAGAGCGGCTACACAATGAAGGTGTGAAGATCGCCATGTGGGTCGAAGATCTTGGTATAAGAGGAGCAAAGCCTTTATTTAAAATGGGGCTTGAGGGCTACCTTTATTATGACATTGATGAAGATACACTCGTAAAAGCGTTACGATTTATTATCGAAGGCAAACGCTACGTTTCGCCTTTACTCGGTGGAATGTTAATCGATGTCTACCGTAAATCACATATCAAAAAAGTAAAACCACCGCTTGATTTGTTATCAAGACGAGAATGGGAAGTCTTACAATTGCTTGTGAAAGGCTACAACAATGTTCGTATTGCTGATGAGTTGTTTTTATCAGACAAGACAGTTAAGAATTATGTGAGCTCCATTTTGCACAAGTTACATGTACCAGACCGGACCAATGCTGTGATTAAAGCATTGAAAAAACAATGGCTCTATTTATAAAAAAACAACAGTAAACTTTTTATATGGCTACCATATAAAAAGTTATAGAGCTGTTGTTTTTTTGTTATTTATATCCCTATTTGTATTGTTCTAATAAGGCTAACGTTTCCTCTACACCAACGACAAGTTGGGTTGTATCTGATACATATAAAAGCGCTGGTGTCGTCATGATATCAAGTGACGTTAAGTCAGTTGGTGATGGGTTGAAAAAAGCGGTTTGATGCTGGGCGATAATCTGGTCATCATTTATGATGATATCATATTGAATCTCAGGATGATTTAAGTACAGATCAGGCTCTTTTTCGTAAACCTCCTCACCCGCTTCAATGTAACCAATCATCACATCATTTGCTTCGTGATGAGCCTCCCAGTCATACCAAATCTCAAGGTTAGCCGCTTTGGTCATATCAACGACATATAAAGGAATCAAACCACTGTCTTCATAATCGCTAATATTAGCTTCAATCTCCTGACAATATCCGCAGTCCTCTTGCCAAAAATAAACGAAATACTCTCCGTCTTGGTTAAATACATTAGGTGCTGTTATAAACTCATGTGTTGTTTTGTTTGTATTAAAGATATAAATACTTATCAGAAAAATCATTATAACACCACTTAATAGAAGGACCCACCTTTTACTTTTCATCATATTCCACTCCTTTTTTTGTTTGGTCATAGACATGATGGTCACTGTTTATGACCGCTTTACTAAGAATAATTCCGTTGATTCACTCACAACCATTCAGCATCAGTATACCCCAACCATAAACACATGAAAACAAAAGCTGTGAAGTCCTTTCAATTGCTAGCATAAATCGATATAATAGGTTCAATTGGATTGAACGTGAAGGGGAGAAGAATATTGACACATAAAGAATCACTCGTGCCATTGAAAATGATGTTATTCAGTTTTCATGCTGCGAATACAATGGTAATTAGCTTTTTACCATTATTACTAGCTTATCGAGGTTTATCAGAACAAGAAATTGGTTGGGTATTGGCGGTTGGTCCGACCGTTTCAATTATTTCACAGCCACTGTTTGGTTACATTAGTGATAAGTTTCAGACAGTGAAGAAAGTTCTACTTGTCGCAACATTAGGACTTATTATTAGCAGTTTCTTTTTCTTCCAGATGGAAGTACTAGGTGTCTTACTTTTTTCAGCGGTATTTTTTTATTTCTTTTCATCAACGATCTCACCGCTAGCTGATTCGCTCGCTCAGCGCCGGGCAAAGGCGCTGAATGTTCCATTTGGTTCGATTAGAACATGGGGCTCGATTGGTTTTGCGATCAGCTCACTGGTAATTGGTCAGTATGTTGATTGGGTAGGGATTCAGTATTTATTTATCCCTTACGTCATGATGACAATCATTTTACTGTTATTAACGACACGGTTAAAGGATGTAAAAGTAAATACGAAACCGATTAATTTCAGAGATGTTGGGAAATTATTAAAAAATAAACAATTTATTTCTTTCTTATTGGTTATGTTTCTTGTGACAATTACGCATCGGACGAATGACAGTTTTATCGGTTTATATATTCGCCAAATTGGTGGACGAGATAATTTAGTCGGTCTGGCATGGTTTTTAGGTGTCTTTAGTGAGGCAATGGTATTTATGTTTGCGGGTAAATGGTTCAAAAAGTTCCACCCACTTATCTTTATGATTATTGCTGCTTGGCTCTATACATTGCGCTGGCTTGTTTATGGGATTGTCGCTGACCCGTATGTGCTTGTGGTCATGCAAGTTTTCCACGGCTTATCTTTTGGTGTCTTTTATGTGGCGTCGTTTGATTATGTCTCACATCTCATTCCAGAACATATGCAAGCAACGGGCCACTTAATCTATATGTCTGTGTTCTTCGGGTTCTCTGGTATTATCGGATCTCTTGGAGGTGGTTATGTCCTTGAAGTATTAGGTGGACAAACATTATACATTGCGATGGGAATTATGACGATTGTTGGCTCATTACTTATCGGTGGTTATCATTGGTTTTATAAAAATAGTTACTAAGGGGTGATGTCGTGGAGCGTTACACAGTAACGGATGTCTGTCTTCTCGCTGGGAAGTTGATGCTACAAAGTGGGGCAGAGACTTACCGTGTGGAAGATACGATGGTAAGAATTGCTCAAGCTTTTGGTATGGACCGTGCGCAGGCGCATGCGACACCAACAGCAATTATGTTTGCGACAGATTTAACTGAACCGACTAATTTTGTCCGAATCATTAGTCGTGAGACCGATCTTCATAAAGTGACACAAGTCAACGGGGTCTCGCGTGCAATTTCTGCTGGACACTTAGATGTTAGTGAGGCGGCAAAAGCACTCGAGACAATTGAAAATCAGAAGGACACGTATCCAAACTATATTCAACTCTTGGCTGCCGCTTTTGCGAGCGGTTGTTTTACGATTATGTTTGACGGGTCATGGTTAGATTTTTTACCCGCCTTTTTTGTTGGGGCGCTTGGTTACGGACTCATGAGTTACTTTCATGATATGGTAAAAATTCGCTTTTTTGCAGAATTTTTAGCGGCAAGTTTTGTTGGTTTATTTGCTTACCTCATGATTTTTTTAAACCTTGGTCAACAGATTGATAAAATTGTGATTGGTGCAATCATGCCACTTGTTCCAGGACTTCTGATTACTAATGCGGTACGTGATTTAATGGCCGGTCACTTAGTGTCTGGTATTACCAAAGGTGCTGAGGCTTTCCTTACAGCGGCTGCCATCGGGGCTGGAATTGCGGTCATATTCTTTATATTCTAATGGAGGTGGGGACATGCTGATGTTAGCTGAACAACTAGTGGCATCGTTTTTTGCGGCTGCTGGTTTTGCGATTATTTTTAATGTGCCAAGACAAGTGCTGTTTCAGTGCGGAACGGTCGGTGCGGTTGGTTGGTTTCTTTACCGGTTGCTCGTCCTCAATACGGTTGATGAAGTTGTCGCTACGCTTGCGGCAGCGGCTGTTGTTGCGGTCATTAGTCAGATTTTTGCTAAATGGTTCCGGACGCCGATCATCATCTTTAACGTTTCAGGGATTATCCCACTTGTCCCAGGAGGACTCGCCTATGACGCGATGCGCCACTTCGTTGAGAATAATTATGAAGTTGCGATTCCTAATGCCGCGCGCGTCGTCATGCTCTCAGGTGCGATTGCTTTAGGACTCGTCTTCTCTGAGATTATTAACCAAATGATTCGTAATGGTAAGTGGAAAAGGTACCATAATAAATATGACCGTAAAGGTTTAGAACGGTCTTAGGAGGAAAAGAAATGATTATAAAGAAAAGAAAAGATTTAATCCACACACTACATCAAACTTCAGGTGAAAAAGTTGATAGCCCGATTTTAGCACCAGTTGATTATTTAGAAGCATCGGTTGCGATGTGTGTGGCAAAAACATTAGATTTTCTTGATACCCGTGATGCTCTTGAATTATCGGGATACGAGGTAACGGTCACGTCAAAAAGTGACGACACTTTAAAACCACGCCGAGTATCAGACGTCAAGATTAACATTCACTTTATTGATGCGCTTGACACGGCTCTAGCTAAGAAGCTAAGGTTGAAAGCGAAACGTGGGTGTATGATTGGCCATACACTTGAACATCCCGTTAACGTTGTCTTAGTTGATGATGAAGGAGAATCTTGATGAGACTATTAACGTATCGTTTAAAGGACACAAACGACACATATCAAGTCGGTTTACTCAAAGATGAACACATTTATCCTGTTGAAGCATTGAAACCCTATGTGACAGATGAAGTGGTAAAGTCATCAATCACTAGTGACCCTGAATTATTTTATCGCCAGTTACCATCACTATCAGCGTTAAAAATAGCGCTTGAAAAGGTACCTGAAACAGCAGGAATCAATAAGGCGTTGATTGAATTTGGCCCTGTGGTGACACGTCCAAGTAAAATTATCTGTGTCGGTGTGAACTATTTAGATCATGTGAAAGAAATGGGGCATGATGTGCCAAAATTGCCAGTGCTCTTCTCAAAATTTCCAAATGCATTAATTGGTCATAACGCTGATATTATGGGGGTGGCTAAATCAAATCAACTTGATTATGAGGTGGAACTTGCTTGCGTGATTGGCAAGACGTGCACAGAAGTGAGCGAGTCAGAGGCGCTTGATTATATTTTAGGTTATACAATTGCTAATGACATCTCGGCCCGTGACTTACAAAAACGTACGCCTCAGTGGCTGCAAGGGAAAACATTAGATAAGTCAACGCCTGTCGGTCCGGTCATTGTTACCACCGATGAATTAAACGATGCCTCTCAGCTTGCGATTAAGTCAACTATTAACGGCGAAGTGCGTCAAATATCATCGACCAATCAATTGATTTTTGATATTCCAACACTTATTGCGTTTATCTCTAACTTAATTACACTGGAACCAGGTGACTTAATTTTAACTGGAACACCGCACGGTGTTGGTTTTGCGGAAAGCCCTCCGCGGTTATTACAATCCGGTGATGAGGTTGTTTGTGAAATTGAAGGCATCGGTAAGTTATCAAATAGTGTTGGTTAAATTCTTTCTCAATATACTTTGTGATAATATTTAGTTGTTGTGTTGACGTAAAAAGCGTTTGTCCCCCATATCGATGAGGGACGAACGCTTTTTATATTGTACAATTTCAGCACAATTCAATGCCTTCAAGAACTTTCATAGATGTTAAAAGATCCAACTCTCGCTCTCGCTCGTCAGTATAAGAAGATACCTTTAAAAGTGCGTCATCAATATATGCTGGGTGTGTCATAACTTCTACAGAATCGACGTTTAACTCAAGAAGTTTCTCAAAAAGATCTGGCTGAGCTAATTTATCATAAAAATCTAACCAGAGAGCTTCAGTGAGTATCATATCAGTCTGATTATGTATGTGCTCAGTAAGGCGAACAGGCACTTGATGTTTTTCTTGTAAGCGCTTAATAACCGGTTGCAAACAATCCCATCCATGAACATGGTGATGGCTATCGATATGATCAAGTGTTAAACCAGTGTTTAAAAAGGCTTGTATTTGTGTTTCCCATTCTTGTTCAATCTGTTTGATTTCTTCATTATTTAATGTTTCCTCAAATTTTGTCGTTTTAAATGCCCCCGATTCATTAATAAGTAAATCTACATCATCTCTTAAAGGTTTGCCGTATGACAGAACTAAATGTATGCCTACTTTTAAGGAAGGTGTAGCTTTGGCTGCTTTAACAGCATGGTCAACAGCTGTGCCGTTCATCATTAATGTCGTTCTTGTAACCACACCATCTGTATGCGCTTTAATAATTCCTTTGTTTATGCCTTCGGTTAAACCGAAATCATCTGCATTGATAATGACTTTCATCAAAATCCCCCTCGAATATTTTCAAATGTATATACATTTGAATACTTTTAATAAAGTCGCTCGACTTTGAAGCTCGTCTTATCACCTCTAAAGTAAGAACGAGAAAATTCAATAACTCTACCAGTTTTGTCTTCGGCGATTGTTTCAATAAAAAAGCATGGATGCCCGACTTCGCAGTCTAAATAATGGCTAATGTCTTTATCGGCCAAAGTGATTTCTAAGATTTCTGTTGTTTTATGAATATCAATATTATAATCCTTCGTTAAGGTTTGGTAGAGTGAGTTCTCTACTTGTTCTTTTTTAATTCCAGGAGCAATTTGCCAAGGAATATAAGCGATTTCATATTGAGTTATTTCATTATTCACCATTCGAGTCCGTTTAATCTTTTGAATGGGGTCGGCTTCATTTAACCCGAAGCGCTCCTGAATGGATCCTTTTGCAGCAATCACTTCAATTGATTTAGCGATAATTTCTCCTTTTTTACCTTGCGCTTTCAATTGTTGACCAAAATGTTCATTAGTAGGAGAAAGTGTCTGATGTGCTTTAGGTTCAGCAACAAAACTTCCTCTGCCACGTTGTCTAATAAGGTAGCCTTCTTGAACGAGTTGAGATAAGGCAATTCTAACTGTCGTTCGACTGACATTAAATTCATCACAAATTTCAAGTTCAGTTGGGAACTGATCACCTACTTTATAGTCTTTGGATTTGATCCGTTCTATTAATTCTTCCTTAATAAAAGCATGTAGTGCTTGTTTCTCTGCCATAAAATCATCCCTTCATGAAAAGACATCCGTGTCTAGTATAACAAACTTCATCAAAAGTAGTAACAATTTATTTTAAAAAAACATTTTTTATTAAATGTATTTACAATATTTAAATTGTATGATACATTTTAAATGTAAGCCATTACAAAATAAATATAGAATTAAAAAAGGAGTTTTTTTATATGAAGCTGGTCATTATAGGGGGAGGATCTAGTTATACACCGGAAATTATCGAAGGATTAATTAACCGTCACGCATCATTTCCAGTATCACAGATCGTATTAGTAGATATCGACGAAGGGTTCGAAAAAATGTCGATTGTAGGTGAACTAGCGAAACGAATGATTGAAGCATCAGGTGTTCTAATCGATTTGTCTTGGACAACTGATCGGAAAGAAGCATTAAAAGATGCTAACTTTGTTTCAACACAATTAAGAGTTGGTGGGTTGAAAGCACGTGAAAAAGACGAGCGTATTCCACTATCTCATGGCATGATTGGTCAAGAAACAAATGGTGCAGGTGGAATTTTCAAAGCCTTTCGTACCATTCCAGTATTACTAGACATTGCAAATGATATTCATAATATTTGTCCAGATGCCTGGATGATTAACTTTACAAATCCGGCTGGTATGGTAACTGAAGCGTTACTACATCATAGCCCACACAAGAGAGTAATTGGTGTGTGTAACATACCTTTTAATATGCAACAATCAATCGCAGAAGTATTAGAAGTTAATCCTTCAGCGGTTAGAATTGAATTTGTCGGACTTAACCACTTTGTATACGGTAAAAAAGTCTATGCTAACGGTGTCGACCGTACGCAGGAAGTGCTAGACAGATTAATTGATCAAGTGGTGAACTACTCACCAGCCAACATAGTTAACTTAGGCTGGACAGAAACGTTCTTGAAATCACTTCAATTATTACCAAATCCATATCACCAATATTATTACAAGCAAGAAGCAACGTTAGAAAAAGATGTTAAATCATACGAAGAAAATGGTACGCGTTCAGAAGTTGTACAAGAAGTTGAACGCAAACTATTTGAATTATATAAACAACCGACACTTCACGAGAAACCAAAAGAACTAGAATCTCGTGGGGGTGCATATTATAGTGATGTGGCTTGTAGCTTAATGTCAGCAATCTATAATAATAGCCATGAAATTATGACCGTCAACACATTAAACAACGGTGCAATCAGTGATCTTGCGGATGATAGTGTTGTAGAAGTGAATTGTGTGATTACCAAATCAGGCCCTATGCCACTTGTCACGGGCGCTTTACCATCGCAAGTAAAAGGTGACATTCTTAAGATGAAAGCCTTTGAAGAACTAGTAATTAAAGCAAGTATTTCTGGTAAGTATGAAGATGCCTATCTCGCATTTCTTGCCAATCCACTTATTGGTGATGAAGATCGTGCGAAGGTTGTATTAGACGAATTACTGGAAGCACATAAAGTGTATTTACCACAATTTAATAAGTAATAATATGTGAGAGAACATGCTGCGTTACTTCTAGTATGTAACGTAGCATCTCCTAGATTTGTAATAATTATATGTAAGCGATCATACATAGTTTGTTTCATTATATAGAACATTTTTTGTTCTATTGAACTCAAACGCTTACATATAACAGATTGAGAATGTCCGGAAGAATGATATGCGATATTTGAAAGGGGTGATGCGAAGCGAGCAAGAGTGCTCAAAAGGTGTAAAGCAATTATATTTAAACAATTAGTTAAAACTATGAGGGGGTTTTTGAATGAATGCTTTAACGTTATGGTTGGAGAAATACTTTCTTCCAATCGCAGGTAAGATAGGTGGGCAAAAACACTTAGTCGCTTTAAGAGATGCCTTTATTGGAACGATTCCAGCAACAATGGCTGGTTCGGTCGCGGTTATGATTAACGCAATTATTAGAGATTTACCACCGCAATTTTTTGATGGTTATGATGGAAACTCGATTCCGATTATTAGGGAAATCATCGGGATTAATGGTTTTGTCTGGAATGGGACCTTGGCCATCGCTGGGTTGATCTTTGTCTTTTCGTGGGGATATAACTTAGCTAAAGCCTATGGTGTCAACGAGCTTTCCGGTGGGATTGTATCTACAGCTGCAACAGTCGCTGGGTTAACGTTCTCATTCTCAGGTACATTAAGTGGCTTGAGTTTAGATGAAGGAACCATTGCTTCGATTAACGAAGCTGGATGGGCTGCGACAGCTACGGATATCACCGCTGGTGGTTGGGGCTGGATTCCTTTAGGAAACTTAAACGGTAACCTCTTCTTTACTGCAATGATTATCGGTTTTGTATCAACAATTATTTTTGCTAAATTGATGCTTGCAAATATTACAATTAAATTACCTGATACGGTACCGCCAGCTGTTTCTAAAGCTTTTGCAGCGATTATTCCAGCAACAGTGGCACTTTACGTCGCATCAATCTTCTACTTCGTATTTTCAAAACTTGTTCCAGGTATGACGTTCTTAGATTGGATACAAGAAACAATTGCTAGACCACTTCTTGGTTTATCACAAGGGTTTGGGGCAGTTATCTTAGTTACACTATTCGTTCAATTATTTTGGTTCTTTGGTATTCATGGACCAAACGTATTAGCACCAATTTTAGAGGGTGTATTCGGCGTTGCGCAAATTGAAAATATTAACTTGTTCCAACAAGGTGGTACAGAACTTGTACTTGAAAAGGGTTATATGTGGGTAAGAGGATCGTTTGATGCTTACTCATGGTTTGGTGGTTCCGGGGGAACGATTGTTTTAATCATTGCGATTATTATGTTCTCTAAACGTAAAGATTATCGTACAGTTGCCAACCTTTCGGTTGGACCTGGTATCTTTAACATTAATGAACCGATTATGTTTGGTTTACCAATCGTGTTAAACCCTGTAATGTTCTTCCCATTCTTATTGGCGCCAGTTGTTTCCGTATCAATTGGTTACTTTGCCACAATCGCAGGATTAGTCGATCCGGTGTCGCAACAAGTAGCATGGGTTACACCGCCATTCTTACTATCGTTCTTAGCGACAGGTGCTGACTGGCGTGCGCCAATCGTAACATTGGTTGCGATGCTTTCATCATTTGTCATTTGGGTACCATTTGTTATGGCAGCTAACAAAGTCGAGCCAGAATCAGCAGAATCTGCTCAAGAATAATATAACCTTATATAGCTAGACAAAGGCCACTTTAATGAGTGTCCTTTGTCTCTCAAATTAATCGAAGACAAATATTTGACAGGTTATTCATGAACACTGATAAAAAATATTCACAGTATAAATAGAAAGGAGAAGTTTAAAATGATAGAAATTAGTTCGCCAACACAACAAGACCGAATTATTGAGTTACTAACAGCCATTAATACAGATGACGTAACATTTACTTTTAAAGAAAAGAAGGGCATCTCACTATATTTTGAAACAAATGCGAGTGACTTAGAAGAAGCGGCGAAGATAGCTAAAAGCGCAATTAAGGCTGAACCATGGGGTACGGTGCTTTACTTTCGAAGCGTGCCTTGTAATTAGTAATACTGAGTCATTAATCAGTTACTATGTGATGGAAAAGCATCAAAAAGCCAGAGGAACAAGGGCTAGATAAGATATGGCATAAATAAAAAGGATGTTGAACATGGGGAAATGGGGCTTATTTTTTCTTAGTATTGGTTGTTTAATGATTATTTTTGCAGCAGATGCCAAAAGTGGCACCTATGACTTTTTGAGTTTAGTCACAGCAGGCTTTTTAATCGTATTAAGTATTGTGATGATCAGAAAAGAAAAACAACATAAATTATCAAAAGATCAGGTGGAGTAAATGGAACTTTCAAAAAAACTAAATGTCCCGGTTGAATATTTTTATGATATGATTGTTCGCTCAGTATTAGCGGATATAAAGCAGCAAACAAATCAAAATGTAACCGAAGCAGCATTAGTGGACTTTCAGTATACTAAAACATTTTCTAAATCGGCATCAGCCACAGTTGAAATTACAGCACTCATTAAAAATGAATACTATGAATATCGAACTAACAGTAATAAAAATAAATTTACTGTTGCTTATAAAATGCATCCTATTGATGAAACAACATGTGAATTACATTACTCTGAAGTGGTAGAAACAAATGGTGGATTCATACAGAAGTTAAACGATGCTTTTGTTGGGGTGGTCTGGTCATTTTTGAAAAAGAAAAAGTTTAATGAGATGTTAAAGCAAATTGAGGCAACCTATAGAGGGCAACAAAAGACACACACTACAGCTTAACGATTTGATTAATTAGAATAATAATCACCAAAAAGGAGCATGCATATGCGGAGGATTGGCGTCTCACTCTACTTATCTAAAAGTACATTTGAAGAAGACCGAGCTTATCTTGATTTAGCCAGAAAGTATGGCTTTACGAGAATCTTCACAAGCTTACTAGAAATTGAAGGCGATACGACGGAAGTCATTAATAAATATAAACGGACCATTGATTATGGAAATTCTATTGGTATGGAAACAATATTAGATATTAGCCCAAGTCTATTTAAGCAATTAGAGATCGGTTACGATGACTTGAGCTTTTTTAACGAATTAGGTGCTTCGGGTTTAAGGCTGGATCTAGGATTTACTGGTTTAGAAGAAGCGATGATGACAAAGAATCCTTACGGATTAAAAATTGAAGTGAATATGAGTAGTGGTACAAAATACATTGATAATATTATGAGTTATCACCCAAATACAGATCATTTATGTGCATCCCATAACTTCTACCCACAAAAATATACAGGTATTTCTCAAGAACATTTTGAAGATACTACAGCAACCTTTAATAAATATCATTTAACGACAGCTGCATTTGTTACGTCGCAAGTTGGTGAATTAGGTCCATGGCCTGTACAGTTAGGTTTATGTACTTTAGAAAGTCACCGATTCTTAGATATTCAAACGCAAGTCACACATTTTCGTTTAATGGGCACGATTGATGACTTAATTATCGGAAATGCCTATGCGTCTGAAGAAGAATTAAAAGCAATGTCAGAAGCTTTCTTCTCCCCACATCCATTGTTACCAATGGAAAGTTACGATGGTTTATCAGAAGTAGAAAAGAAAATCTTATTTGAAGAAACACACGTATTCAGAGGAGATCGCTCGAAGTATCTGGTTCGTTCAACAGCAACACGTATTAAATATAAAGCAGAAGATTTCCCGGTGCGTGACGTTCAGCAAATTGATAAAGGTGACGTCATTATTGGAAGCAACGACTTCGGTCAATATAAAGGCGAAACGCAAATTGCGCTAGCTCCTATTGAAAACGAAGGTGAACGGAATGTCGTCGGTGTCATTAAAAAAGACGCGATATTCTTATTAGATTACTTAAAACCTTGGTCAAGTTTCCGTTTAGTCGAATAATTATGTGTTTATGCCATAATAAACTAGTAACGTTCAATGATATGAACGTGAAATAAGAAGATAATATTTTAGGAGGTTTTTTAAGATGAAAACAATTTTATTAGTATGTTCAGCAGGTATGAGTACAAGTTTATTAGTAACAAAAATGCAAAAAGTAGCAGCAGAGCAAAATGTTGAATCAGATATTTCGGCAGTATCAGCATCAGAAGTAGATCAAACGTTATTAGAAAAAGATATTGATGTACTCTTATTAGGACCGCAAGTTCGCTATATGAAACCTCAATTTGATAAAAAGATGGCAGGAAAGAATATTCCAGTTGATATAATTGATATGAAAGATTATGGCATGATGAACGGTGTAAACGTATTGGCACAAGCGATTAAATTAATCGACAATAAATAATTATCAGTTACATCACTTGCTATGTAAAACCTAGAAAACAGATAAACAATATTGAAGGGGCGAACTAAAATGGAAGAAAACAGCATTGAAATGATTTCGTTTCAAATTATTAGTAACGTAGGAACAGCAAAAAGTTTAGTAATGGAAGCACTTAGTGCCGCAAAGTCAGGTAATTACGATGAGTCTGAAGAGAAGCTGAAAGAAGCTGATCAATACTTTGTTGAAGGACACAAGGTGCACGCGTCACTTATTCAAAAAGAAGCGGCGGGTGAGCCAGTTGCATTCTCTATGTTGTTTATGCACGCAGAAGATCAGTTAATGAGCACAGAAACCATTGCCACACTCGTAAAAGAAATGATAGAGATGTATAAAAAGATTGAAAGAATAAATTAGAACAGCAACCTTCATTATATGAGGATTCGTATTACCTCTTCTTAGCGTTTGGTCAAGATGACTGAACAAAAAGAAGGGGTTTTTCTATGTGGTTTTATACGTAAAATACGAATAAATATTCAATTAAATAACTTTTATACGATGAAATAAAGAAAAAGGTTGTATAAAAATACATAATGAAGTATAATAATTAATCACAAAGAGGAACGGATTTTAAGAGGAGGAAATGAAGATGAACGTAGGTATTGTTGGAGGAACAGGTTACGGGGCGGTTGAATTAATGCGCTTTTTAACCAACCACCAAGCGGTAGAGAACATCCATCTTTATTCGCAATCAAAACAAGGCACGCCGATCAGTGAGGTGTACCCACATTTGGCATCGATCATTGATAACCCTATGGAGGAGCTAACGGTTGAACACGTGGCTGAACATATTGATGTGCTCTTTTTTGCGACACCACCAGCGGTTAGTCATCAGTGGGTGCCTGCTTTATTAGAAACAGATGTTAAAATCATCGATTTATCAGGTGATTTTCGCTTAAGTGACCCAGCTGTTTATGAAGCTTGGTATAAAAAAACAACTGCCAGTGAAGCGTATTTAAAACAAGCGGCCTTTGGCCTTGCGGATGTCTATCCAGAGAAAATTAAACACGCGCAGCTAATCGCTAACCCAGGTTGTTACCCAACCGCAACATTACTCGGTTTATTACCTGTTATAGACCAAGATTTTATTGATCCACAGTCGATTATTGTTGACGGGAAGACGGGTGTCTCTGGGGCTGGACGGTCTTTATCACAGGGCATGCACTATGCTGAGATGAATGAAAATACGCGAGCGTATGCAATTGGAACACATAAGCATACGCCGGAAATCGAACGTTTTTTATCTGAAAAGACTGAAAAATCAATTTATATTAACTTCACGCCACACGTCGTACCGATGACACGCGGTATTTTAGTCACTATGTATGTGAATGTAACTAAAAATGTGAGTGAAGCGGCGATTAGGGAACGATTCATATCGTTCTATCAAGACCGTACCTTTGTCAGAGTGAAGCCGAGTCACAGTCTACCGGAAACAAAACAAGTGTATGGCTCTAATTATTGTGATTTACACATCACCGTTGATGAACGAACCAAACGTCTGATTATTGTATCAGTGATTGATAACTTAGTAAAAGGGGCATCAGGACAAGCGATTCAAAATATGAATCTGATCTATGATTTAGATGAAACAGAAGGATTAAATCTTAGTCCGCTGTATCCATAATTCATGTGAAAGGGGATGGGCAAATTGATGACGACATTAAAAAAAGGCTTCACAATAATAGAGGGTGATATCGCAACCCCAACGGGGTTTGAAGCAGGTGGCTTACACGCTGGGATTAGAAAAAAGAAATTAGATTTAGCTTGGCTGTATTCAGATGTCCCCGCTGTGGCGTCTGGGGTGTATACATTAAATAGTTTTCAAGCAGCACCACTAAAAATTACCCAAGAAAATATCAAAATAGATGGTAAAATTCAAGCGCTCGTTGTTAATTCTGGGGTGGCTAATGCTTGTACCGGAGAACAAGGAGATAAAGATGCAG
The DNA here is from genome assembly GCF_900115605.1 of Halolactibacillus halophilus. Taxonomy (GTDB): domain Bacteria; phylum Bacillota; class Bacilli; order Bacillales; family Amphibacillaceae; genus Halolactibacillus; species Halolactibacillus halophilus. Next base: position 32,224 of record NZ_FOXC01000012.1, on the reverse strand, counting down.
TAAAAATGCGAGACTTAATGAGTGAGCAGTTTGGTGTATTAAAACATCATGTTGCTGTTGCCTCAACGGGTGTGATTGGAGAATTATTGCCGATGGATAAAATTGAAGCGGGTATTAATAAGATGAACCGACAGACACAAACGAGTGATATGTTTGAAACGGCGATTCTTACAACAGATACAAAAGAAAAGCGGGCGGCGGTTCAAATTGAAATTGAAGGTAAAACGGTAACGATTGCAGGTGCAGCTAAAGGTTCTGGAATGATTAACCCGAATATGGCAACGATGCTGAGCTTTATCACGACGGATGCCAATATTGAAAAAGAAGCTCTTGATCAATCGTTAAAAGCGATCACAAATCAGTCATTTAATATGATCACCGTTGACGGGGATACATCAACTAACGACATGGTGCTTGTACTAGCAAATGGCAAGCAACAACATACTCCACTAACAGCTGAACACACAGATTACGCACTGTTTGAAGAAGCACTCACGTATGTGTGCCAAACCCTCGCCAAAGAAATCGCCAGAGACGGGGAAGGCGCAACGAAACTAATCGAAGTCCATGTAACAGGGACCGCACATGATGAAAGTGCCCAAAAGATAGGGAAAGCCGTGATTTCATCTAACTTAGTCAAAACAGCGATTCATGGTGCGGATGCCAATTGGGGGCGGATTATTACTGCCGTTGGATATAGCGGTGAACCAATTGATCCCAATCAGGTCAGTGTAAAGCTAGGTGAGATGATGGTTGTCAATCACGGTGTACCGGTCGTCTTTAGTGAAGACGCGGCAAAACAATATTTACAACAAACTGATGTCACTATTGATGTGAGTGTCGGTGAAGGCCCAGGTGAAGCATACGGCTGGGGTTGTGATTTAAGTTATGATTATGTCAGAATAAATGCGTCTTACCGGACGTAAAGGAGGGGTTTTTATGCAGACGATCGTGTTTAAATGTGGTGGTAGTATTGTCGATGCGTTACCGGAATCATTTTTTGAGATGCTTGGTACCCTAAAAGCAACGCATGACGTTGCACCTGTAATTGTGCACGGGGGTGGCCCGATGATTTCTTCAAAATTAAAACAATTAAATGTGACGTCAACCTTTGTCGATGGTTTACGGGTGACAACAAATGAAGTACTAGATGTTGTTGAAATGGTCTTAAGTGGGGCTGTCAATAAACAAATTGTTCGTAAGCTCTCAGTTTTTAACGATAAGGTTGTGGGCATAAGCGGGGTCGATGGTGGCTTACTCAAAGCTGTCCCGGTGACAAAAGTTGATCAAATTGGTTATGTCGGAGAGGTGACTGATGTGAACCATGACTTCTTAACGACCTTAACAACAAATGGTTACATACCGGTTATTTCACCATTAGCACTTGGAACTGACGCGCAGCGTTACAATGTCAATGCCGATATGGCCGCAGCTGCGATTGCCGATTGTTTATCAGCCCCACTCCTATTTATTAGTGATATTCCAGGTGTGAAACAAGATGAACGTATCCTTAATCATTTATCTCAGCAAGAGATTGAGTCGTTAATTGAAGCGGGGACAATTTATGGTGGAATGATTCCAAAAGTCCAGTCTGCGCTTGAGGCCTTAGATAAAGGGGTACCAGAAGTGGCGATTGTCAGTGGATTAGAGGAAAGGGCAATCCATCAATTCATCGCTGGAGAAGCTGTTGGTACGCGGATTACATTAAGTGAGGTGGCTTATGTCTAATACAACAACGATCAGTCCGTTAATGGAAACGTATGGCCGTTTTCCGATTACATTAACGTACGGAGAAGGGTCATATGTTTATGATGATGCGGGGATTAAATATTTAGATTATACGGCTGGCATTGCGACGTGTAATTTAGGTCACCGGCCACCAAGTGTCAAGCAGGCGGTTGAACACCAATTAAATAACTTGTGGCATGTGTCTAATCTTTATCATATTCAACCACAAGAAGCACTAGCAAAGCTGCTAACTGAACATACGGTCTTTGATCAAGTGTTCTTTGGTAACAGCGGAGCAGAAGCGAATGAAGGCGCGATTAAGCTCGCCAGACGCTACCAACAAAAAATAAAAGCAACGAACCGATATGAGATTGTGACCTTTAAACAATCGTTCCACGGCCGTACACTGGCAACATTAAAGGCAACAGGGCAAGAAAAAATTCAAGACGGATTTACGCCGCACATGCCCGGTTTTCGTTATTTACCTTATAACGATAAAAAAGCGCTGGATGATTTAATCCATGACGAGACAGCGGCGGTTATGTTAGAGCTGACCCAAGGGGAAGGCGGAGTTATTCCTGCTGAGGCGGCGTGGGTGCAAGCCTTAGTTGAAAAGTGTCAACAAGCAGGCGTTCTCATCATTGTTGATGAGATCCAGACCGGCGTCGGCCGGACCGGTACGCTTTACTTATATGAACAATATAGCTTTGAACCAGATATTTTAACGTCCGCTAAAGGGTTAGCTTCAGGTTTTCCGATCGGGGCGTTACTGGCAAAAACGGAGGTAGCTAAAGCTTTCTCAAAAGGCACGCATGGCTCAACCTTTGGAGGCAATCCGCTGGTGACAACGGCAGGACTTGCGACTTTACAAGCCATACTTGAGCCTGGCTTTTTATCAGAAGTGACCCAAAAAGCCAATAACTTTGTAACTGAACTAAACAAAATAAAAGAAGCAAGTCAAAAGATTAAAGCTGTCCGCGGAAGTGGGTTTTTAATTGGTTTAGAATTAGTCGAACCAGCGATTGATTATGTGAATAAGGCAAGAGAAGATATGCAGACGTTGTTTGTGATGGCCGGACCTAATGTAATGAGGATCTTGCCACCATTAACGACGACAGAAGAAGAAATGAATAAAGCGCTCCGCGTGATTCATGATCTTTTTGTCTAAGCGGATAAAAGTATAAACAAGCACCACTAGCATGATATATAGAGTATTTATAAAGATAACTCTATATGTATATACTATTTGTAAAAGCATACCTCTACAGTGGGAAATCTGTAGAGGTATGCTTTTGGTTTTGTATGAAAAAAAGCAATTTTCTGACGAAAAATTGGACATGGATTTCCATTTACGTGTATACTAAGGGTAACGTTTATCTTTGGGGAGTGATGACTATTTGATGAAAAAGATTATTTTAAGATGTGAAGATAGTACTAATAAGAGGGACAATAAACTAGGTGTTTATTTTCAAGGATGGTTATTACATCAATTACCAAATGAAGTGGCAACTGCTCTCCATGAATCAATAATCAAGCCTTACACAATATCTGTGAAGCAAAAAAATGGTATGGCTGAATTCATTGTAACAGTGTTAAAAGATGACCTTATTCAAGAGGTTGACAATGTGCTACTTAGTGATGGTCTAAATGCTATTTATCTAACCTCTTCAAAACAAAAGGAGTTTATGATTAAAGAACGTGTAGTCAAAGTTCTTACAGAAAAAGATTTGAGCCAAACATTCTATCAAGTGGATGCGGTGAAAAAATATGGACTTGAATTTTACACATCTACTAGTTTTAAAGTAGATGGAGAATATCATTTTTTCCCAGACTTAAGGTTAATCTATCAAAGCTTAATGAGAAAGTATAATGTGATTTTTGAGAATAATAACCATGTTGATCAAGATTTATTAAATGAATTAGTAGCTAAAACAAAAATAGTGAGTTATCGTGTGCAATCAACCTATTATCCTATACATAAGTCCTTTATACCTGGCTTTACTGGCACTATTAAGGTAAGTTGCTTTGGTAATCAAACGTTGGCCAATTATTTAAACATGTTACTGAGGTTTGGCAGTTATGCTGGGGTTGGTATAAAAACAAGTATGGGAATGGGAGCGATTGAATATCAAGAGATAAAGAAAGGAGATAGACATGGATAATAAACTTCTAGATTTATTTTATGGTTCGATCTTGCATGATGTCGGTAAAATGGTGCAACGCTCAACACAACAGCGAATCAAGCATTCAAAAATAGGAGCGGATTTCATGCGGAAATTCGAACCTGATAAAGCTGTGCTCGACCAAGTGTCATATCACCATTATCAAGAACTAAGTCAATCTAATGTCGAAGATGACAACTTAGCTTATATTACATATCTAGCTGATAATATAGCGAGTGGCGTTGACCGACGTGAACATAATGAACAAGTTAATCAACAATGGGATGCGAAAACAAACCTTGAAGATGTCTTTAATAAATTTGGAACAGCACCAACAAAGAGGTTTTTCCAACCGAAGGAATTAGATTTAAGCATGGATAAGTTATTTCCTGTAGAGTCAAAAAAAGAATTTTCAAGTGCGGATTACGGTGGTATCGTTCGTCGTTTAGAAGAGTCCCTAAAAGTGATGGCGTTTACAAAAGAATATGTCCAGAGTACGTTAAATCTTTTAGAAGCAACGGCAAGCTTTATTCCGAGCTCAACAAATTTAAAAGAAGTTGTTGATATATCACTATATGACCACTTAAAGATGACAACGGCGTTTGCGAGTTGTATTTACTTATACTTAGAGGAACAACAAGAAACGAATTACAAGCAGACTTTATTTAAACAAGCTAAAGAATTTTATCAAGAAGATGCCTTCTTACTCGTTAGCTTTGACCTTTCAGGTATTCAAGATTTTATTTATACAATCGCGAGTAAGGGTGCGCATAAGCAATTACGTAGTCGTTCCTTCTACTTAGAAATGATTAGTGAATATTTAGCTGATACATTGTTATCGGAAATGTCACTTTCTCGTGCTAATCTTATTTATTCTGGTGGGGGACATGCTTATTTCATTTTACCTAATACTACTGAAGCAAAAGAAAAAATTGAGTCTGTTGAAGCAGCATTCAATGCCTTTTTCTTAGAAAAATATTCAACGGCTTTGTATGTCAGTTTTGGTTACACAACTTTTCATGCGAGCCAAGTAATGAAAGGTAATACGAATGAAGTTTATCGCAAAATTTTCAAAGAGGTGTCTGAAGAAGTCTCTTCAAAAAAAATATCAAGATACTCAGCTGAGACGATTCAACAATTAAATGGCGGTGGAAAAAAAGCAGGACGCGAGTGTGTGATTTGTCATACGGTTGATCATCTAAAAGCGGATGAGGATAAATGTTACCTCTGTGATCAATTAGAATCATTTTCTCGAAATGTGCAATTAGGAGAATATTTTGTTGTGAATACTAAAAAGCAAGATGGGTTACCAGTGGGTCCTCATGCCTATTTGCATCGCACAACAGAACATGAAATTAAAAACCGTCAGGTAGATGGATATGTTTATGCTAAGAATCAATTCAATACAGGTGAAAACCAAGCGACACATTTGTGGATCGCTGACTATAATGCTATTGAAAGCAATCAGTTTAGTGATTATGCTAACCGAGAGTGGACAAAGGTCAATGGAGAAATTGAAGGTATCAAGCGTTTAGCTGTTTTAAGATGTGATGTTGATGATTTAGGTTATGCCTTCATGGCAGGCTTTTCTCACCAAGATAATGGGATTTATAACACCTTTACTCGCACTGCCGCTTTCTCAAGAAGTATGAGCATGTTCTTTAAGCTGTATATCAACCTCTTCGCAGAAGAGCTAAAGCTAACCATTGTTTATGCAGGTGGCGATGACGTCTTCTTATTAGGCGCATGGGATGATGTGTTAGATTTTGCGGTTGAATTTAGAGAACACTTCAAAAAATGGACGCATGACAAATTAACACTTTCAACAGGCATTGGCCTGTTTCATGACAAGACTCCTATTAATATTATGGCGCGCATAACAGGTGACTTAGAAGAAGCAGCGAAAAGTAATGGGAAAGATAGTATTACGTTGTTTTCTGAAATTCACACCTTTAAGTATGATACGTTTGTTGAAGATGTTTACTACGGTAAATTACCGATTATTAGAGACTTTTTCAATCAACAAGATGAACGTGGAAAAGCGTTTATTTATAAATTAATTGAATTAATTCGGGATCGAGATGAAAAAGACCGAATTGCTTTTGCAAGATTAGCTTATTATCTAGCTCGCTTAGAGTCTACAGCAAAAGACAAACAACTTTTTGCGACATTTAGAGATAACATGAAAGATTGGTTTGATGATGCGGAGCAAATTCGTCAAGCCGAACTTGCTTTAACATTATATGTATATGAAACAAGAAAGGATGGATAACATGGCAACTTATCAACAACCTAATCATGGACACTCCTCGAGACCTCAGCTAAATAGGGTTGATATTCATTTTAAAGAAGAAACTTATGTATCAGAAGCAGAGGAAGTAATTAAAGAGTTAGAGAAGAAGAATTTTAAAGGTGGACCCAAAAAAGAAGATGTATTAACAACGAGTCAATTGCGTCACTTATTAAGTTTAACTAGTGTTATTTATACGGAAGCGCAGTCTTATGATTTTGATCAGATTATCGATCGTTTAGCTTACTTGCGTGTACAGTTTGTGTATCAGAGTGGTCGTAATGGTGGAGTGAAAAAACTCATAGAACTAGCGGATATTTTGACGCTATTAAAGCGTGTTCAAGATAATAAAGATAAAAAAGAATTGATTCGTTTTTGTCGTTACATGGAAGCGTTAGTTGCTTATTTTAAATACTATGGTGGTCGTGACCAATTATAGAAAGGAGATTACTATGAATAACTTTGCGAAAATTAAATTAACAGGAGCGATTGAATTATTAAGTGGTTTACATATTGGAGGAAGTACGGCATTTGCCGCTATTGGCGCAGTAGACTCACCTGTAGTAAAAGATCCTATTTCTAATCTACCGATTATCCCAGGATCTAGCCTGAAAGGTAAAACACGTACGTTACTAGCACAAGCTTGCAACACTAAAGTGGCAGATAATCCAAATGCTGATAGTCCGAAAATCACCCGATTATTTGGGGCAACATCAGGCGGAGGAGATAATGGCGCGCAACTAATTAAAGGCCGATTGTTGTTTAGAGATGCTTTTTTATCAAATAAAGAAGCATTAAATGAACGTGGTGTGAGAACATTTACTGAGACGAAATTTGAAAATACTATCAATCGTATCACCTCAAAAGCTAAACCACGTCAGATTGAGCGTTCTATTAAAGGAAGTACGTTTAATTTTGAACTTATTTATGAAATGAATAATGTAGATGAAGTAGAAGAAGATTTCGAAACAATTGTTGCTGGTCTAAAGTTACTGGAATTAGATTATTTAGGCGGAAATGGTAGCCGTGGTTACGGGAAAATTAAATTCAATGATTTAAAAGCGGAGACGGTCTTTGGAACATATGATGTATCGAAACTGAATGCGAAATTGGAGGGATAAGAATGACAATCAAATTATACAAAATGAGTTTTGATCATGCTCATTTTGGTGAAGGTCATTTAAATGAAAGTCATGACGCATTTGATTCAGGCCGTCTGTTCAGTGCATTGTTTATCGAAGCGCTTAAATTAGGAGAAGCGGATGCATTTCTTAAAGAAGCTAATAAAGAAACTTTTGTGTTGAGTGACGCATTCCCTTATATAAATGATGAGCCTTATCTTCCTAAGCCAATTGGTTATCCAAAACATAAAGAAGACAGTGGAAAAGATCTCAAAGAAGTGAGACGACAAGCAAAACAAGTGAAAAAAATAAACTATATTCCATGGCATCAGTTTGATGATTTTTTACAGCAACGAGCCAGTATCGAAGAAATTGCACAGGCGCAAAAACAGTTAGAAACGCATGAACCGGTAATGAAAAAAGGAGAAGACCCGTTTGAGGTTGGTATGACAGCTTTTAAAGCATCACTATATGTCATAGCATCAGAAAGTGTGTTATTTGATCTGTTAATGGAAAGTCTCCAATACAGTGGTATAGGTGGAAAACGGTCAGTAGGCTATGGGCAATTCATATTAGAAAAACAAGACCTTCCTAAAGAATTTTTAAGTAGGTTGCAAGCAAAGGATGCTCAAGCAGAGCTGCTATTATCAACTAGTGTTCCGACGGATGAAGAGTTAGCGGGTAGTCTTGAAGGTGCTTATTATATGATTAAGAAATCGAGTGGCTTTACCTACAGTGAAAGTGTAGGGAATCAATTACGAAAACAGGATTTATATAAATTTAAAGCAGGCTCAACTTTTAAGCGATCGTTTACAGGTAACATCAGAGATGTAAAACCAGACGATTTTCCTCATCCGGTGTGGAATTATGCTAAAGGCTTCTTCTTTGCACTTAATATTTAGATAGGGGGATTATACGGTGAAGCAAAATAGAAAGCGTTATGAGTTCAAATTACTTACCATGGCCCCAGTGCACATAGGAAGTGGTGAGCATTATACGCAAAAAGAATATATTTACGAAGGTGGACAATATTACTTTCCAGATATGGTTAAGTTGTATCAAGTGATTGAGCAGCGAGGTGCTAAAACGGTTGAAGCATTTGAATCCTTTCTAATGCAAGGTGGCAATCGTAATCACTATAAAACCCCGCGCTTGGCACAATTTCTAAAAGAACATCACATTGATCGCCGAGACTTTTCTGGGTATAAGATAGCTGAAACAGGTTTAGAGTTAGTCGCAGAAAAAAATACACCTAAAGGAAATATAAATGAGATAACGAGTTTTATGAAAGACCCCTACGGACAGGCGTATATTCCTGGTAGTAGTTTAAAAGGGGCGATTCGAACGATATTGGCTAATGAACATTTTAAAACAGATGTTGTCCCTTGGGGATCAAAAAAGAACGAGCCTTACAACGATGTGTTCCATAATATACGGGTGACAGATAGTGAGCCTATAGCTTCTTCTGATCTGATTTTAGCGCAAAAATGGGATTATTCGGTACCTAAAAAGAAACCAAATCCATTACCAATATATCGTGAGAGTATTAAGCCGTTTGTTAGAGTATCTTTTGAGATAACAGCCGTTGGTGATGAGGCTATTGACCTCATTGATCGATTAGGCAAGTTATCGCAACAACATTATAAGCATTATAAGGAATATTTCTTATCCACCTGTCCTAAAAACTTCGTGCAAGACAACGTACAATATCCTATCTACCTTGGATCTGGCAGTGGCTTTTGGACAAAGACAATCATTAACATAGATAACCCTGAAAGACGTCGTTGTTTAACAGAGATGAAGGGAAAGGGTATGTTTAAGCTAACTAAAGCTAAAAATAAAACATTTAAGACACCTTCAGGTAAAAAGAACTTGATTGGAAATCAAGACGATTTTTATGAGATGGGAAAATGTAATTTCATTTATAAAGAAATCGAGTAAGAGGGGGGATAATTTTGTGGCAACATTAATCTCTTGTGTAGGGGATACAGACCCAATTAGAAATTATCATGATGGCCCGCTACTCCATATTGCGCGGGTCTATCGACCAGAAAAAATAGTGTTAATTCATTCGGAACGCTCCATTCTAAAGCATGATGCAATAGAAGCAGCGTTACAATCGATTGATGGGTACGATCCTATCGTCACACAAGATGCTACCGTTATATCTAATAAATCTGTATTTATTTTTGATACTATGTTTGATTTGTTATATCCCATTATTCATGCGTATTATCAGGACGAAGAGGCAGTGTTATTGAACCTTTCAAGTGGCACGCCGCAAATAATATCGGCCCTATTTTCAATTAATCGAATCAGTGGCTATAATGTCAGAGCCTTTCAAGTAGCTACACCTCAGTTTGCTTCAAATGAAGGAATTAAACATTCAACAGGGCAAGAAATTAGCGAGCTTATCGCAACAAATAAAGATCAATCAACAGATTTTCAAGTGCGTATTATTGAAGATAAGGGTGAGAAGTTCAATCAGGTTTTATTAATGCGTACATTTGCTGATTTAATTCAGGAGTACGATTATGAAGGTGCTTATCGGTTGTTGCTTAAACATAAATTAACAAGTAAAAAGAAACGCGCGACTATGATCAAGGCACTAGAGTCACTGCTCAACTTAGTAAAATTCCAAGAACCTTTGCCAGATGTGAATAAATCAGAGTTAAATGAACAAGAGAAAATTTTACTTAATGCCTTTTTATCTATTCAGTTACAGCATAAAAGGCAGCTTATTAGTGAAGTATTAATACGTACGAAAAATTTAGCCGAGGCTATATCGGAATATTATTTAAATGTGAAGTATCCTGATTTGATGGAATATCGCTATGAGAAATGGTATTTAAGTAAAAAAACACATCATGATTTGCATATATTTCTTGATGATGAAGCAAAAAAAGCCCGTGCCGATACGGGAGGGAATATTTCCTTTAATCCTGATAGTTATTTAAGTTTGCCAATCTATGTGAATATCTTTTGTTACCTAGAACCAGAATCTGTTATTTTGACTCATTTAAATAAAGTATTAGCGATAAATCATTTAAGAAATAAGGTCGCACATGGGTTTAAACCTTTGAATCAAAAAGAAGTTAAAGGTCAAAATATTTATGCAGCTTCACAGGGTTTAATTAAAGCAGCTTTAGACGTAGAAGACAAGTGGATGAACTATTTTGAGATAATAAATCATGACTTACTACAGCTTCTTGGTTACCGAGATAATCATTAAGCGATAAGGGGCACAACCTTATAGGTTAGTGCTTCTTATCTATTCACCGAAGTCGTTACGAGGGAGGGATACAAATGGTGGTATTATTTAGTCCGATTGGAAATAGTGACCCGTGGCGTAATGATAGAGATGGTGCCATGTTAAATATTGTTCGTACATATCAACCAGAATTTGTTAGGTTATTTTTTACTGAAAGTATATGGGAAGATAGAAAATATTCAAAAGGAACAGTGATTTTAGGTCACAAACATTTTGAGTGGGAAAAGATTATTCAGGCAGTATCTCCGCAAACGGACGTCGATCTTTGTATTGAGTCTATCGAAAAAGAACATGATTATGATAGTTATAAAGCTTGTTTTCACGCCCATATAACATCATTAATGAAACGTTATCCCGCCGATGAATTATTAATGAATGTCTCGAGTGGCACGCCACAAATGGGGGCAACATTATGTCTTGAATATGTTGCATATCCTGATAATAAACGCTGCCTACAAGTGAGTACACCGATGAACAATAGCAATGCCAACACTAAATATGCCACGCCTGCTGATCAAGAAATAGATCTTGACATTGTGAATGAGGAAGAGAATGGATTTCTATCGCGTTGTGCGGAAATTGATATTTTATCATTTCGAGAAATAATTGTAAAAGGTCAGTTGAGTAGTCTTATTGATAACTATGACTATAATGCTGCGTTCTTCCTGATTGTTCAAAATTCATCACTTCCTCATGCCAATCAAATAAAAAATGAACTGAAGACATTAAGTGAAAATATAAAAATGCATCGAGTATTTGATGAGATTCATGCTGAATATCCTGGTCGTAAAAATGAAGCTTTACGGCTTGCATTAACACATTGTCTTTTACTCAATATGCGGTATAAAAGAAGAGATTACGCTGAGACGTTGATAAGAGTGAAGTCAATAGCTGAATTTATTACGGAACACTATATCAATAAACATTACCCAAAACTTATCCAATATCGAAAGTATAGAGGGCAACCTTCGCCCTTTTTTAACCGTCATTATTCCTCTAAATTCACTGAAGAGTATCAATCTTTCTTATCGAAGAAAGGTTGGGAATTGGACGATCGTAAAGTGCTAGGGTTTGTTAATTATTTTGATATTCTAAAATTACTTGAGGGTGATGGGATGGTGTTTAGTCACTTGAAAACAATTGAGATGATAAATGATTTACGTAACGGTATAGCACATCGTTTAGAAGAACTTTCGATGATTGATAACGGGCAGGCTGATGATCAGTTAGAAGTGAGGGATAAACTTTCTCAAGCGGTAAAAGCAGTTAATGCGCTACTTATACATGTTTATTCGAACATACAATCACATAACTTGAATTATTTTGACAATAAAAATGAAAGATTTAAAGCATTGTTAAATCACTGATTCGACTTATTTGAAATGGGGCGACGTCGATGAAAGATATTGTGTATGTAGAACACCAACATTATGTTTCTGTTCGCAAGAACAGTTTTCGATTGGTCAATCAAATCACAAAAGCAGAAGTATTTATTCCGATTGCTGATGTAGAATGGCTTGTATTTGATAATGAAAGAAGTTACTTTTCAAAGCGTGTGATTACGGTAAGTTTGACAGAGAACATAGGTATTCTATTTTGTGATCATAAACATATCCCGCAATCGGTCATTGTTAATGATTATGGTCATTCAAAAAAGTTAGAGCGGCTGATTAGTCAACTATCACTTCCTAAAAAAAATAAACAGCGTTTATGGAGAAAAATAGTGGTTGAGAAAATTATGAATCAGGCCGCGGTTATTGAATACATCGCAAAAAAGAAGCCTCAAGCAGATAAACTTAGACAAATTAGTAAAACGGTTGATCAAGGGGACCGGAAAAACCGAGAAGCATATGCAGCAAGAGAGTATTTTGTCCAGCTATTTGGTGAAGGGTTTAAAAGAGGACGTTATAAAGATGGGGTTAATGCCAGTTTAAATTATACTTATGCCCTTATCAGGGCGTTAATACGAAAAGAACTAGCATTCTTTGGATTAGAGCCTAGTATTGGTATTGAACATCATTCGAGTGAAAATCCTTTTAATCTTTCTGACGACTTTATTGAAGCATTTAGACCATTTGTAGATGCGATGATATATGAGAAGGTCTATTTAAATGATCGGGAAGAGTTGACGTTAGAAGTTAAAAAAGAATTACTAGAAATCTTCTTTGAAAAGTGCGTAATTGATGGTAAAATATATACATTGACCGATGCTGTTCGAGTATCGATTGAATCGTATATAGCTTGTCTTGAAAACAAAAGTTCGGCTCCATTGAAACTCCCTCGTTATATTGAAATGGGGCGATAACAATGATGCTTCTTGTATGTTTTGACTTACCAAGAGAAACTAAGAAAGAACGTAGACAAGCGGCTAAGTATCGTAAGCGTTTAGTTGAACTAGGTTTTTCAATGAAGCAATTTAGTTTGTATGAAAGAGAAGTTAAACAACAAGCAACGAGAGAACGCGTAATAGAAGTTCTTAAAGAAGAACTACCAGATACAGGTGCTATTACTCTTTATTTATTGCCAGATGATGTAAATGATAATCAAATAACCATCTTGGGTGATAAAGCAGTTAATAAGACATTTCGTCAGCCACGATTAAGATTCTTTTAAAATTCGGTCAAAAAACGGGCAGAGACCATATAAAGTTAGCACCTCATGCCTGTTTTTTGACCGATAAATAAACTTGTGAAATATTGATTTATCAACGCTTTCAGCTTTTTTATCACAAGCTCCAATCGATACCTATACCCCGATTAAGGGGACGAGAACTCTAGGTTTAAGTTCTCGATTTTAAATGTTCTCATAATCGATACCTATACCCCGATTAAGGGGACGAGAACCTTCAAACCGTCTTAGATCTCTTAGTTGTTTTCTGTAAATCGATACCTATACCCCGATTAAGGGGACGAGAACATCTAAACGTCTTATCTTAGCTAAGTTTAGTTTTCTAATCGATACCTATACCCCGATTAAGGGGACGAGAACCCCTTGCTGATTTACTCTCATAAATTCGTGAATGAATCGATACCTATACCCCGATTAAGGGGACGAGAACCGTTTTTGTACATCTCTATCATTGTTTTAATTTTGAATCGATACCTATACCCCGATTAAGGGGACGAGAACTAGTCCACGGCTCCCGCAATCAAATTCCCCGTCAAATCGATACCTATACCCCGATTAAGGGGACGAGAACCCCGTCCATTCTTGCTCCGATTGACCAGACACAAGAATCGATACCTATACCCCGATTAAGGGGACGAGAACAACGTCGCTAGTGATCTGATTTAATTTCACATACAATCGATACCTATACCCCGATTAAGGGGACGAGAACTAGTTTCATTACAAAGTGTGCTCCCTCCAACATCAATCGATACCTATACCCCGATTAAGGGGACGAGAACATTTTCAACATCTCCTCTGTTTTTGTTTTATTGCCAATCGATACCTATACCCCGATTAAGGGGACGAGAACAAGTCACTTCTTTTGTCATAAGTTTTCTCATTTGTTTCAATCGATACCTATACCCCGATTAAGGGGACGAGAACCTGCAAGGTAGTTTATATATCCCCTCATGTTGTCCAATCGATACCTATACCCCGATTAAGGGGACGAGAACGATCGATGTCGTTGCAACTATCTAATCTTGTTTTTAATCGATACCTATACCCCGATTAAGGGGACGAGAACTTGATTTTGTAAATGTCGCGATAGCCTACCGCACCTAAAATCGATACCTATACCCCGATTAAGGGGACGAGAACTTAACATGATTCCATCTCCTTTTAGTTTGCTAGGCAATCGATACCTATACCCCGATTAAGGGGACGAGAACACCTAAGTAAAAGTCTTTTACCTCGTCAAAGGTCATAACAATCGATACCTATACCCCGATTAAGGGGACGAGAACTGTAACACCCCGGTACAAAATACATGCTTGTGCGGAATCGATACCTATACCCCGATTAAGGGGACGAGAACTCCACTGCCTTAAGAGCTAGTGGCATGTTTCTGTAATCGATACCTATACCCCGATTAAGGGGACGAGAACATGTTACTTCTTTCGACATAATTTTTCTCATTTGTAATCGATACCTATACCCCGATTAAGGGGACGAGAACCATCATCTTTTATCATGCCCACATCTTACAATCGTAATCGATACCTATACTCCGATTAAGGGAGCAAAAGCTGTTTTGATGATAATTTAAATCTCAATATTTCATGATCTATTTTGATTGAATCAATAATTTAAAAGGGGCTGTTAATTCAATTGACAACCATTTTCTCTTGGGATTGAAGTGATTGTCACAAACTATGGACTTAATGGTGGCACTTGCTATTGATTAGAAAAAAACTAAGTAGACCAAGTACTATCAGCACTTGCGTTTGATTGTACGAGTGGAGGTGGGCCTGCTAATAATTTTGGGGACAAATTTAATTGTTGACAGATAGACATTTATAAAACAAAATTTTTGAAAAAAAACCAAGAAAAACCTTATTAAATAGAGGTTTTTCTTGGTTCTTTTAGTTTTAAAAAAGCTGATAAGTTCTGGTTTGTTGTGTTTATAATTATATCATTAGTAGTTTAGGGTATTAAACATACGTATAAGTATGCTACTTTATAATGAAACGATAGTAGATATTTAAAAAACCTCAAAGACATCAGTGCTAAAGAGGTTTTGGTGTGATGTTTATGTGACAATCAAGGTATGAACGGCATCGATACTTCATGAGTTTTAGCGCATTTCTGACTGATTTCAGATAAGTTTATGTTAAACTAAAAAGAAATTAATAAGTCAAAAGAATGTAAGAGGTGTAACTTATGCAGACAAAATACAGTATTGTTAAACAAGCGCTTAAATCAAAGATTCTAGACGGTACTTTTCAGCCTCATCAAAAAATCAGTTCAGAAAGTGAGTTAATGAAACAATTTGGTGTCAGCCGTCACACTGTTCGCTTAGCCATTGGTGAATTAGTGAACCAGGGATGGCTATACCGAGAACAAGGCGCAGGGACGTTTTGCGCGGATCGTTCAAAAGAAAAACAGTCTAAACGCATCAATCATCAAAAAAATATTGCGATTATGACGACGTATATTTCGGATTATATCTTTCCATCGATTATTCGCGGGGCGGAGTCTTACTTAAGTCAACAAGGTTATCATGTGAGTCTATTTAGTACGAACAATGACCATGATAATGAACGCCGGTTCTTAGAAAAGATTCTGACGCAACAGTTTGATGGTCTTATTGTCGAACCGACAAAAAGTGCAGTGAGTAATCCAAACATTAATTATTATTTAAACCTAGAGCGCCAAAACATTCCTTACATTATGATGAACGCTTTCTATGATGAACTCGAACCGCTAAGTATTACCTTGAACGATGAACATGGTGGGTTCCTGCAGACGGAGCACTTAATTGAACTAGGTCATACGAATATTTTAGGATTCTTTAAAAATGATGAAGGTCAAGGCTTAAAGAGGATGAAAGGCTATTTAAAAGCGCACCGTAAACACGGCCTAAATATTAACCCGAATCATATCATTCTGTATAACACAGAGGGGAAATACCACCACCCTCAAGCGGAACTTGAGAGATTGTTGGCGTTACCTGAAAAAGAACGGCCAACGGGGCTTGTTTGTTATAATGATGAACTGGCGATAGCCTTACTTGATATTGTACGTAAGAAAGGTTTAGCCATTCCTGAAGACTTATCGATTATTGGGTTTGATGACTCCTTCCTTGCGGAAGTCTCTGAAGTAAAATTAACGACAGTGAAACATCCGCAAAGTGCGTTAGGTAAAGTTGCTGCTAAGATGATTCTTAGCTTAGTAAAAGACCAAAGTGGTATGCAGAGAAAGAAACAAGAACCGGTTGAATCTGTTGTGTTTGATCCTGTGCTTGTGAAACGCTCATCTACAGCTAAACCGAGACATTAATGATTTTTTAAAAACTCATAATAATCCCCGTCCGACATAAAAATGGAGGTGGGGATTTTACTAACTTTGCATCACTTTCACGTGATAGGTGCGTTGTCTTGGCCCGTCAAATTCACAGAAGTATATTCCTTGCCACGTACCAAGGACAAGTCTGCCGCGATCAATGACAATCGTCTGGCTATGTCCAACAGTACTTGTCTTTAAGTGAGCGGCGGTATTCCCTTCCATATGACGGTCGCGAGTGTGCTCCCAAGGATAGACCTCATCCAAACGTCTTAAAAAGTCGGTTTTAACATCGGGATCAGCATTTTCATTCACCGTAACCCCCGCTGTAGTGTGCGCACTTGATACGATGATGATACCGTCACGAACACCTATATTTTTTACGTATTGTTCAATTGGCTCGGTAATTTCAATCATCTCGCTATGGTGATGTGTGGCTAAAGTGAATGTTTCAAACATAATAGACCCCTTTCGGTATGGATAGATTTTAAAATAGTTGTTACGGATAGTATACCAAATTAACTGAATTATGTTAAAATTTAAGGAATACTGACGAGAGGATGAGTCGATTGAAAAAAGAAATTCAAACAAATCATGCGCCACAAGCCATTGGTCCTTATTCACAAGCCATTGATGCCGGTGATTTAATCTTTATTTCAGGTCAAATTCCACTAAACCCTGAAACAATGGAAGTTGTTGGTGAGGATATTGTTGAACAAACGAAACAAGTCATGAAGAACTTACAAGCCATCTGTGAACAAGCGAAAGTATCCCTTGATCATGTCGTGAAGTTTACGATTTATGTGACCGATTTAAATGATTTTCAAGCACTCAATGACACGTATCGTTTATTTTTAAATGCGCCATATCCCGCACGTGCCACTGTGGAAGTGTCTCAACTACCTAAAGGTGTAAAAGTTGAAATCGATGCGATCGTAAAGAAATAACGACGCTGCTGTCATAAACGAATCATAATAAAGACAACAATAAGCCTGTCAGCTGACAGGCTTATTCGTATGCACTTCTTGTGATAGTTATCTTCATTGCTGCTTGCTAAACTATAAGCTATTAACCGTATACTCCGGATGGCGTTTAATCGCATAGATCATAATCAGAGCGCTGATTAAGAGTAAACTAGCGGTTGATAAAAAGACAGCGGAATAGCCTAAGCTTGCACTAATGGCTGCACCAAGCATTGGACCAATCATATTACCGAAAAAGCGTAAACTTGTGTTGTATCCTAACACTTCCCCTTGCATTTCGATTGGGGCTGCTTGTCTGATGTAGGCAATCCTTAGCGGGATTACCCCACCAATAAAGATCCCCATTAAGAATCGTAAAATAATCAGTTGCCATAAAGCTGTCACAAAACCACCAGGGAAATAGACAACAGCGGCGAGGATTAACATCACCGTCAATAACTTAACATAGCCATGACGGTCACCTAAACGACCGATACGTCGTGAAAACAGTAAGTTACCGAGTCCTGATGCGGAAAAAGCGAGTCCAGAGAAAAAGGCGATGTTTGCACTCCCATGTATCTCTCCGACAAATAGAGGCAAAATGGGTTGAATACTAAAATTCGCAATTTGCACAATCATCGACATCAACATAATTAACAACAAGACTGGCTGGCGTAAAATGTGTAGTAGCACTTGACGTGACGTATAACGCGTTTGATCGATCGCTGAATCTTCTTGTATTGTAAATTCTTTAATCCCAAATAAAACAAGTAAACTAGAGATAAATAAGACTAAACTAAGCCACTTAAATGTGGATTGATATCCGAATAAATCAGCTAAGATCCCGCCTAAGAGCGGTCCCATTAATGTACCGGTAATACTACCGGTTTGGAGTGTCCCGAGCACTTTACCAGCAACACGTTTCGATGTTTGTGTTGAAATCA
Source organism: Halolactibacillus halophilus (assembly GCF_900115605.1). Taxonomy (GTDB): domain Bacteria; phylum Bacillota; class Bacilli; order Bacillales; family Amphibacillaceae; genus Halolactibacillus; species Halolactibacillus halophilus. Next base: position 13,791 of record NZ_FOXC01000012.1, on the reverse strand, counting down.
AGGCTTGAGATAACGAGATAAACCCGGTGAAGACCCCCATAAATAAGCGTAAGAAAAATAACTGTAAGATGGACGTGACAAAACCCATTAATAAGAGTGATAAGCCAAGGCCAAAAGCGAACACGACGAGAATCGGCTTGCGCCCAATCCGATCGCCGACTTTCCCCCAAATTGGTGAGAATAAAAACGCACTCACAAATGTAATACTAAAAATGAAGCCTGACCACGTTTGGACATACTCATCAGAAAAGTTGCCTAGTGTGTCAATATACAAGGATAAAAATGGTTGAACCATCGTAATGCTTCCGGCAATAAAAAAGTTCGCAAACCACATGATGCTGACATTCTTTTTTACCTGTTGTTCTTGGTTAATGATAATTCCCTTCTTTCTATAAACTGTCTATGTAATTATTTCGTTGCTCTAATTAATTAGCATACCGGAATTCACAAGGATTTGGAAGAGATTTGCCCAAAAAGATGTATGAGACCGTTCTGCGTGTAACCGATTGGGTGATCCGACAGATTTTCCGGGTAATTTGAGTGTGTGGGCTAGTGTTTTTATGCATTATCTTCTACAATGAAGGGTAGATACACATAGCGACAGATACATTGAAGGGGAGAACGACAATGACAGAATACAATCAATCATTTGAAGAAGAACAAGAACGGTTTCATGAGGTGAAAACTGTCATCAAAAACCGTCTGAATAAATTAATGAAACGTGTCAAACGGATTCGGACCGACGTGTTAGATTTACGGAAGGAGTTTTTTGAAGATGTCACCGTCAATTTAACGGAAATGGATGATGCGATTGAGACACAAGCAAGTTTGAAACAACAAGCAGAATTCCTCTCAGAACGTGAGCGTCACCACGACCAACAAGACCAAAGCTTTAGACAATTAACAAGGTTGTATGACCAGCCTTATTTCGGTCGCATTGATTTTAAAGAAGATGGTGAAACAGCAGTTGACGCGATTTATATTGGTACGTCATCTTTATTAAAGAAGAATGAAGAAGACTTCTACGTCTATGATTGGCGCGCACCAATCGCCTCGATGTATTATGACTACCCACCTGGTGCGAGTCAATATCAAGCGATTGATGAAACTATTACTGGTGAGATGACGTTAAAGCGTCAATATGTTGTCAAGCGCGGAGAGCTGGAGGGGATGTTTGATACGGGTCTTACGATTGGTGACGGTCTTCTCCAACAAGTACTCGGTGAAACGGCCGATACGACGATGAAAAATATCGTTGCCACCATCCAACAAGAACAAAACAAAATTATTCGTCATGAGAAGAAGAAAGACCTCATTGTCCAAGGGGTCGCAGGAAGTGGTAAAACATCGGCCGCTTTGCAGCGGATTGCCTATTTACTCTACCGTTTCCGTGGTGAATTAACCGCGGAACAAATGCTGCTATTTTCACCAAATCCACTGTTTCATACTTATGTCTCACAAGTGTTACCCGAACTTGGTGAAGACCAAATTGAACAAGTAACTTTTTATCATTATCTAGAACAAGAACTCGGTCGCCGGTTTGTGATTGAAACACCGTTTGATCAATTAGAAGTATTATTGACAGGAGAAGTGACTGAGTCAAGACAGGTAAACATGCAATATAAGGCCTCACTTCAGTTTAAAGAGAAAGTTGATCACTATTTAGAACAGTTAAAATATCGTGGCTTGGCTTTTCGTAACATTCGTTTTCGAGATCATGTGATTGTGTCAAAACAAGAACTGTCGCGTTACTTTTATAAAATGGATCAAAACGAATCGGTTCAGGTTAGATTAAGCCAATTACGTGATTTTATCTTGGCGTCACTCAAAGAAGAACAAAAACAATTAATGGACGCCGATTGGCTAGAAGATGAATTAGAGCTATTAGATTTAGATGACTACCAAGCCGCGTATGAACAGATTGAGGGTGAACAAGATACGATGGATTGGTTTAATCAAACCGAGCGCGAACAACAAATTTTAAAATTACGGTTAATTAATAAACTGTTCAAGCCGCTTCGAAAAAAAATAAAACGTCTCCAGTTTGTTGATACAAAGCGAACATATCTGCGTTTGTTTGATCACGCTGATGCGACCGATGAACAGTTTAATCACGTCCGTTTGGAGACTCGGCAACAATTATTGGATAATTTCTTGACATATGAAGACGCAACACCGTTTCTTTACTTTGAAAAAGTTTGTCTCGGGTTTGATGAACAGGGTTCCATCCAGCATGTGATTTTAGATGAAGCTCAGGACTACTCATTATTTCAACTTGCTTATTTAAAGCGCATTTATCCTAATAGTCAAATGACGTTATTAGGTGATGTGCACCAAACGTTATATTTACACGGATTAAATGATGATCATGTGCTAAAAAGTCTGACAGATGCTGATGTGTTAACGTTAAATAAAAGTTACCGAGCGACAGAACAACTCGTGAATTTCTCTAAAGGTTTAGCCAAACAAGATGCTTACACAATCGAACCGTTCGTTAGACAGGGTGACAAACCAAATATTTATGAAGTAGAAACCGAACAGATGATGATGCATAAGATTTATGATGAGTTACAAGCATTTCAAGCTCAGGGTTTTGAACAACTGGCAATCATCACAAAAACTAAACAAGAAGCGAAGAAAGTCACTGATTGGCTTCAGCTAAATGACACACAAGCTCATCTTGTGACAGTAGAAACCCATGAATTTGAACCAGGTATCAAAGTTTTACCTGTCTACTTAGCCAAAGGGATTGAGTTTGATGCGGTCATTGTCTACGACGTATCGGAAAAACATTATTATAATGAACTTGATCAGTATTTACTTTATACGGCCTCAACCCGAGCGATGCATGCGTTAACGCTTGTCAGTCACCAAACGGTTGCGCCTTGGCTAAAGGCCGTTGACGCATCGACATATCAACATCATAAAATCATGGAAATTCAGCTTCCAAAAAAAGGAGATGCTTAGTAAGTAATTATGATATAAAGCGCCTGTTGGTGAAGCGATGAGACAATCAGGTGTCGTTTGCGAAGATATTTTTTGTTGTCATCAGAAGAATTAAACGTGTAAGTTTTAAGTCATCAAGACTTTTAAAACGTAAACAATTCGGGTAAACACTAAATGTGATTAATAATAACAGATAACGGACGAAATGAATCGTCTCAAGGAGGATTTTTATATGTTAAAAGACTTAACGAGTACAACGAAGTTGGCAAACGGTGTAGAAATGCCGTGGGTTGGATTAGGTGTCTTTAAAGTAGAAGACGGACCGGAAGTAAAACAAGCTGTCATCGATGCGATCAATAGTGGTTACCGCAGTATTGATACAGCCAGCGTCTATGGTAATGAGAAAGGCGTTGGTGAAGCGCTTAAAGAAGTTGATGTGAAAAGAGAAGATTTATTTATCACTTCAAAATTGTGGAACGCTGACCAAGGTTATGAGTCAACACTAACCGCATTTGAGGCAACGTTAGACCGGTTAGGTTTAGATTATCTTGATTTATACTTGATTCACTGGCCAGTGCCAGAAGCAAATCTGTATCAAGACACATGGCGCGCGTTTGAAAAGCTGTATCAAGAAAAGAAAATCCGTGCGATAGGGGTCAGTAACTTTAAAGAAGAACATTTAGAGACACTGATTCAAGGGTCTGAAATTACCCCGATGGTGAACCAAGTTGAGTTTCACCCGCATTTAACTCAAGAACCGTTGCGTCATTTCTGCCTGGATCACAACATTCAAATAGAAGCGTGGTCACCACTGAAACAAGGGCAATTATTTGATAACGACGTCCTACAGGTGATTGCTGACCGTCACAACAAATCAATCGCCCAAGTCTTGGTGCGCTGGGATATTCAAAGTGGTGTAGTCACCATTCCAAAATCAACAAAAGCTCACCGAATTAAAGAAAATGCTGATGTCTTTGATTTTGAACTGACATATGACGAGATGAAACAAATCAATCAACTAAATAAAGATGAACGAGTAGGACCAGACCCATCTACCTTTAATAAGCGCTAAAGCGCCATGTGACAGGTTAGTGGTTAGCTTCAAAGATAAAAAGCCATCCCCGGCAGTGACAAAGACTGCGTTGGGATGGCTTTTTGTTGATAGCTTTAAAAAATATGGATTACTTTGGTCCAACAACTTGATCGATTTGTTCAACTGATAAAAGGCTAGCCGCGTCGCGATCTAAGATAACGGTCACGTTTTTGTGACGGTGTAAAATCGATGCCGGAAAGTCAGGTGTTTCCTCACCGTTTAAAAGGCGGTAAACAGCTTCTTTTTTACTGTCGCCAGAGGCAAGTAACAAAATTTGTTTGCTTTCCATAATCGTCTCAATTCCCATCGTAATTGCATGAGTTGGAACGTCATCAATCGAATCAAAGAAGCGGGCATTAGCTTCGCGAGTAGAGTCATCAAGCTCAATCATGTGTGTACGTGTATCAAAGGGTGTACCGGGTTCGTTAAAACCGATATGGCCGTTGATACCAAGACCGAGAACTTGTAAGTCAAGATTATCGTGGTGGTGCATGTTTTGTTCATAATCACGGCAGGCCTTTTCATGGTCATCGGTATTACCAGGTGGGACAAATGTTTCATTTTGGTCAATATCGACATGGTTAAATAAATGTTCATCCATAAAGTGATGATAGCTGTTTGGGTCGTCTTTACCTAACCCAATATATTCATCTAAGTTGAAGCTGGTGACATGTTTAAATGACACGTCGTTATTTTGGTGCGCCTTAATGAGTGCTCGATACATACCTTCTGGTGTTGATCCTGTCGCTAGTCCAAGAACAGGCTTATCTTTCGTTTTAATTGTGTCGATGACGACATCTTTCGCGTAGTCACTTAAATGGTCATAATTTTGACAGACGATAATATTCATGTGAGATCCCCCTTATATGCTACCACACCTTTGGTGATGGTTTTGTCTAACTGTAAATCATGATTAATAATTAATAAATCAGCATCTTTTCCTACTTCAATCGACCCTTTACGGTCATAAACACCCAACTGTTTGGCTGGATTGATAGAAGCCATTTGAATAATGTCTTGAAGGGAGGTGCCATCTAATTTGAGCATGCGCTGGGCTGCTTCAATCATCGGTAAGACGCTACCGGCAAGCGTACCATCTTCAAGTGTTGCTTTATTGTCTTTAACGTGAACCGTTTGACCTCCGAGAGTGTAGGTTCCATCCTGAAGTCCTTTGGCGCGCATCGCATCGGTAATTAGTATCAACCGGTCGCTGCCAACGTTATTGTAAATCAGTTGTAACATCTCATTTGATACATGTATCCCGTCAGCAATCAGTTCGAGCTGTAAGTGAGAAAGTAAGAAACTTGCCCCAACTAAACCGACATCGCGGTGATGAATCCCGTTCATCTGGTTACAAAGGTGAGTGACTTGATTCACGCCGTATTTACTCGCTTGTTTCGCATCATCAAATGATACATCAGTATGCCCCATTGATACGTTCACACCTGTTTCTCGGAGCGCTTTAATAAACGCACCCGCATCATCTTCTTCTGGTGCCATTGTGACGGTTTTAATGTTGTTGCCGCTTAATGTTTGCCAGCGTTTGAAAAGCTCAAGGTCAGGCTTTTTAATATGCTGTTCAGGTTGGGCACCTTTCTTTTTGACATTCACAAACGGCCCCTCTAAATGAACCCCAAGTAGTTCAGCCATTCCGGATGGTGTTTCGGTATTTTTAATGTGAGTTAAAGCTGTCTCAATCGCATCGATACTTTCAGTCATCGTTGTCGCAAGAAACGAGGTTGTCCCTTCTTTGACAAGATGTTTGGCTATTTCTGAAATAGCTTTTGGGTCATCATCCATCGCATCATAGCCGTTCGCACCATGAATGTGGCTGTCGATAAAACCGGGGATGACGTATTGACCGCGGGCATCAATCACTTCATCTTCAGATGTATCAATATGACCTGACGTTAAAATGGCTGTGATTTTCCCATCTTTAATGACTAAGTCACCCGTTGCAATCGCATTTGGTAAATAGAGTCTGGCATCTTTAATATACATAGACGTATCCTTCCTTTCTAATACAGTTTATCCGCAGTAAACACGGTGATCTCTTCTCGTCTAGCTTTTGCGGCTGATTTATGCAGCTGAATATACGTTGTACAAAGAGCATCAATCACAAACAGTTGAGCGACTTTACCTGAGAGTGTTCCCCGTTCTAACGGATTCTCTTTCACATGTGTCAGAATGCTCTCATCACTCACCTTTGTGAGCGGTGACTTTAAAAAGCCGGTCAGACTGACAATATGGGCGCCTTTCTTTTTCGCAATGGCAGTACTTTCAATCAATGACTTAGTGCTGCCACTTAAACTGATTGTCAGTAATAATGTGTCAGGCGAGGCGTTGGCCGCACGCATAATTTGCGTATGCGTATCGGTGACAACATCGATATTTTTGCCGACCCGCATCAGTTGATTTTGAAAATCTAACCCGGCAATCCCAGAGGCTCCAATCGCAAACACAACGATATCTTTCTTCTGATCAATCAGATGCGCGACATGTTCGAGCTGGCGAGGGTCCAATAAACTGTGATTTGTCTCGATGGAATAAAGCATGCCGTCTTTTACCCGGGTATAGAGATCGGTCTCTTTTGTTTCATGAGTGGGCTGTTCTTTTGCTAGATCAAATTTAAACGCTTGAAAGCCACTGTACTGTAATTTTTTAAAAAAACGTAAGCTCGTTGCTTCAGCAACGTTTGCTTGTTCACTAAGCTCTGAGAGTGAGTGATAAACGACGGCATCTAAATGAGCTAGAATATAGTCATATAACTTTAATTCAGATTTAGTGAACTGATTTTTAAATAAGTCTAACCGCCGAGAGGCGGGAAGTGTTGAGTAATATTCCATATCCTCACCCTTTCTTAACACTATTATATCAAAATGATAGTTAACTATCAAATGTTATTTTAAAAATGATAGCAAATAGTCAAAATGAATCTAATTTAAAGACATTTACAGATTTTTTATGATGAGAGGTTTCGTTCGTCATGCGTTAGTGAATACTTAATGATGAACAGCCGCGAGGGCTAATCATACATGCGAGGTGAGCAATGAGTTAAATTCTTCATGTGAAATAGCAGACAACAAGAGGAAGGTTCGTTATACTAAGAATTAGATTATAAATTTAGGAGTGGATGACAACCATGGGAATAGCTGTCGTTGCATTAGTGATTTTAATTTCACTGAATGCCTTTTTTGCAGCATCAGAAATAGCGTTAGTATCATTGAATGATAATAAAGTGAAGCGGATGGCAGAACGAGGTGACAAAACCGCTCAAGCCCTTGATAAATTATTATCACAACCAGGACGATTCCTGGCGACGATTCAGATCGGGATTACCTTAGCTGGCTTCTTAGCAAGTGCGTTTGCCGCGGATGTATTTAGTGAACCACTAGCAGAGTCACTGAGTACGTTCTTGCCGCTATCAATTAACATGCTTGAAACGTTAAGCTTAGTGATTGTAACGATGATCTTGTCTTATATGACCTTAGTGTTTGGTGAGCTTGTACCAAAACAGGTCGCCTTAAAGCGTAAAGAAAAGGTCGCAAATTTCGCGGTCAAGCCGATTACGTTACTCTTTAAAATTAGTTTACCAGTTGTGAAGGTGTTAAACTTTTCAACAAATACTGTCTCACGCTTATTTGGCGTTGATCCAAATGATGAAGATGAAGATGTCACAGAAGAAGAAATTAGAATGATGGTCGATATTGGGGACGAGAAAGGCACCATTGAATCAAGTGAAAAGCGTTTGATTCATAATATCTTTGAATTCAACGATAAAGATGTCTCCGATATTATGACCCACCGCACCGAGATTGAAGCAATTGATGTTGAGTCAAACTTTGAAGACGTGATTGACATCATTAAAGAGCACCGTTATACGCGGTTTCCGGTCTATCGAGAAGACTTAGATGAGATTATTGGTGTCTTGCATACAAAAGACTTAATTGTCATGTTGGAGACAGATCAAGCAACATTTAACCTTGCTGAGATTATGCGTAAGCCGTACTTTGTGATGGAACACCAATCGATTGATACGTTGCTGACAAATATGCAACGGGAGAATATTCATATGGCTATTATCGTCGATGAATACGGTGGGACAGACGGTTTAGTTACTTTAGAAGATTTAATTGAAGAAATTATTGGTGAGATTTCGAGTGAGCACGGCGTGAGTTTAGATAATGACGAAGTGTTAAAGCACTCGCATCACGAGGCGACTGTGAAGGCGACGATTCATTTAACTGATTTGAATCATCTCTTTGGTTTAGAATTGCCGGTTGATGACTTTGAAACGCTGAATGGTTTTTTGACCGATTATATTGGTTCAATACCAGATCGTGATTATAAAGAACCGATTCATTACAAGAATGTTCAGTTTGATATTTTATCGGTCTCCGATAAGCGAATTGAAGAAGTCTATGTGAAAGTCGACCAAGAACAATCACCACATGTCCATCACGAGGACAACAAACAACCAGACACTGATGAACAAACAATTTAATGAAAACAGCCAAGCCGGGGATTCCCTGACCTGGCTGTTTTTACTTAGTTTGTGTGTTTGAAAAGTCTATTGGTGTGCGTTTAAATATCCGTTGCAACAACGCACCTTTTCTTATATACAACAAGAGGGCGATAAAACTGCCTGTGGCGCTACTAATAAAGAAACCAGGCACAAAAAAGAACAGTGATAAAGCTTCGCCTGTAAGTAACTGACTCATTTGACGGGAGACAACGGCTGCAATTAAACCCGTCCCAATTAATTCGCCCATAACAGCAGTATAAATTGATGGTTTGATCCGGTAAAAGAGTCCGGCTAAACAGGCACCAATCATCCCGCCGGGAAAGGCAAACAAAGTGCCAATCCCTAATAAATTACGCAGTAAGGCAACGGTAAAGCTGACCGTTACCGCCCGGTTTGTCCCGTAAAAGACGGCAAGAATCACATTCAATAGATGTTGAATGAAGAGGGCCCGGTAAGGACCAATGTTGATTGCCAAAAAGGTTGAACCAATCACACCAATCGCGACAAAAATCGCGGTTTCAGTAAGTGTTTGTGTTTTAAACATAAAAAAGAGCCTCCTTTGATCGTGAAAATACCTACGATAAAAGACAAGACCTGAGGTTACTACTTCCCTCCGCTAGTACGAACTAGATCAGGTCAATAAGGGTCAAAAACGGTATGTTTTCTCTCAGCCCACGTGGGCCCCCCTAGTAGTCTTTTAACAGTATGCGGTTTGATGTTACTGTAACATAGTCACAGCGATAAATCGACTGAAAATTAAGATATTGTGTAAGTGTCGCGCCGATAGCTTATTCATGCTATACTGATTTTTATTATAGATACGGAGGGATCGAGATGAAACAACCTCAAGCAATTTTTTTAGATATGGATGGGACATTACTACGTGAAGATAATTACGTCAGCGAAGAAACAATGACGACGATTCACCAAGTAAGAGACCAAGGTATACCAGTCTTTATTGCGACCGGTCGTGGTCAAAGTGAGATTTTAACTCGGACACCAGAAGGGTTCTGTGTTGACGGGATTATTAGTTCAAATGGAATGACGGGTTATTTAGATGAAGAATTATTGTTTCAACATACCCTTGATTTTTCACTTGTTAAAGAGGTGATTGAAGCAGCTCGCGAGTTAGAAATCTATTATGAAGTGTTCCCGACAACGGGTGAAGGTGTCGCACTAATACAAGATCAAGCGACGCTAGAAGCTGAAATTTCAGGTGAGAAACCAGCCGATATTTTAGGTAGTGAATGGAATGAACGTGTGGAAGCCATTAGCGGCGGGATTACGTGGGTTGACGAGATAAAAGATGTCGGTTACTCAAAGTTTTATTGTTTTAGTAAAGACCAAAAGAAGATCGCTCAGTGGAAAAGTCGTTTAAACGAGATTCATGCGCGTTATCCGTTCTCGACGTCCTCTTCAACACCAGCTAATGTTGAAATTATGGTGACAGAGAAAAATAAAGCGACCGGCATTCAAGGTATTTTAACTCGATTAAACATAGACCCGGCCAATATTCTCGTTATGGGTGATAGCTTTAATGACGTGCCGATGTTTGAATATGCGGGTTATAGTGTGGCGATGAAAAATGCACCGGATCAGTTAAAGGCGATGACTGATGATGTGACGCGTTTCACCAATGATGAAAACGGGGTCAGTGATTACTTGAAAACACACGTTTTATCTTAACGATGATTCATTAAATAATTGAAAGATGTATAAGTTTATGAATAGGCATAAGCGTTTCTACCTGAGTGACCGTAAATCACTGGACTACATCGATTGTGTGTCTTACACCACAGGTGTATCCAATCGATGGGTACAGCTGTGGTGTTTTTTTAATGATGTTTTCACGAAACAAATAAGTAAATAGAAGAATACACAATAAATAATTAAAGGGGAGCTATCACATGGTAAAACCACTACATGAAGTTAGTCAAACATTAATGGAAGTCGTGCAAGGGAGAAGTTATGCTGATACGGTGATCACAAACGGAACGATCGTGAACGTCGTGACAGGTGAATTAATCGCAGGGTTAGATCTTGTGATTAAGGATGAGCGCATCGCATTTGTCGGCGCGGCGAGTCAGATGATAGGTGAGGTAACCCAGGTTGTTGATGCGACAGGAAAATATGTCGCTCCAGGATTAATGGATGGGCACATGCATGTCGAGAGTACGATGTTTTCCGTTACTGGTTTTAGTGAAGCGGCCGTGAAAAAGGGGACAACCGCTGTCTTTATGGACCCACATGAAATGGCGAATGTGTTTGGTATTGACGGGGTGAAACGGATGCACGCAGAAGGTCAACAGGCCCCGATTCATGTATTTACGACGTTTCCTTCATGTGTACCAGCAACGGATGATTTAGAGGATGCTGGTGCAACGATTTCAGTTGAAGATGTTGAAGAAGGTTTAACATGGGACGGTGTTGTTGGCTTAGGAGAAGTAATGAATTATCCTGGGGTGATTCATCGCGATGAGAAAATGATGGGTGAGATTGATGCAACCTTAAAGCAAGGTTATCAACCGACAGGGCACTTCCCAGAAGGGACAGTAGAAGACTTGACGAGCTATCTATTAAGCGGCGTCACTTCTTGTCATGAGACAGTCACAAAAGAAGCGGCCCTAGAAAAACTGCGCCTTGGCATGTACGTCATGATTCGTGAAGGTTCGGCGTGGCAGGACGTGAAAGAAGTCATTAAAGTTATCACCGAAGACCATATTCATACAGATCATGTCATGCTTGTCACCGATGATATCTACCCAGAAACACTGATTCATCAAGGGCAAATCAATCATGTCGTCAGACGTGCGATTGAAGAAGGGGTTGATCCTGTTGTGGCGATTAAGTTAGCGACGCTTAATACCGCTCGCTATTTTAAACTGGACGATGACTATGGCAGTCTAACGCCAGGCAAAGTCGCTGATATTATCTTGCTGGATGATTTAAGCGAGATGAATATTACGGATGTATTTGTCAAAGGGAATCTAGTCGTTAAAAATAAGCAATTAATCAAAGAGACACCTGTCTATACTTATCCGGAACATTACTATCAATCGGTTAATGTTGGTAGACATTTGACAGCGGCTGACTTTAACTATCAGACAACCGAAACGACTTCGGTTAACGTCAACGCGATTGAAGTGATTGAAAATAGCGCCCGGACCAAGAAAAAAGTGGTGGCACTTCCTGTTAAAAACGGTGTGATTGAAGGTGACGTGAGTCAAGATGTAATCAAACTTAGTTGTATTGACCGTCACCATCAAACGGGACAAATATCTAATCAATTTGTGACCGGTTTTAAGATTAAACAAGGAGCTGTCGCATCTACAGTCGCACATGATAGTCATAACTTACTCGTGATGGGTGTAAATGAACATGATATGGCTATGGCAGCTAACTATCTGTCTGATATTGGTGGCGGTATGGTCTGTGTTTTAGACGGGGAAGTTATTGCCGCTGTTCCTCTTCCAATCGCCGGGTTAATGTCTGATCAAAAAGAAACAAAGTTACTAGAACAAGTGGAAGATTTAAAAGCTGGCTGGGTCCGTCTAGGTTCGCCGCTACATGCGCCGTTTATGACATTTTCACTCATTGCTTTACCGGTGATTCCAGATATTCGTATCAGTAATCGCGGGTTAGTTGATGTCACTACATTTAACTTAATTGAAACCATTTGTTCAGAGGATTGTTAAGTAGATTAAATGATAGAGGTAAGAGTAAAGGATACGTTAAAAGGGGACTTTCTAGACAATCATCGTTAAATCGAGTTGAAACTTCCTATGTACATTTGTATAATTGATTTAGAAAAAATACAAATTATGTAAATGACTTTACGCTTGGTCGAGGATATGTCAAGTGCAACTAATGGGAGGTGCAAAATGGAGCTCAAATGGAAATGGTTAAACGCGATTGTTATTACTTTACTGTTGGTGACTTTGCTTGTAGTTATATCGAAGGAGAAACCTAATGTTTCTGTTCATACAACACCACTCGACACAGTTTCAGTAAATGGGAGCGTGGAAGTCGTTAACTTAAGTGAGAATAGAATTGTCCTGTTTAGCGCGGATGTAAATTCAGGTAATTATGGTGATCTGATTGTTTTAGAATTCGATGAAGAAACACAATCACTAAAAGAAGTTACTAATCAAAATATATACTTAGATAAGTTTCTTGATTAACGGGATGTTTTTGATTAATCACAGGCTTAACCTCTATACCAGATAACTATATGGTCATCTGGTTATTTAAATTGATATGATTTGTATCAGTGTTATCTACTGTCGTTATTAAGCAGCAGTTGTTATTCATTTGTGTCTCATTTTTCTCGTCTAGAATAACTTGTGTGAATAAGTAAAGATAACTTTCAAAGCTCATCTTTACATGGTAAAATAGGTTTTAGATAATGAATTATTTTAATTAAGTTTAATTGAACTACCCCCACCTAACATTCTCACGAATGTTTGAGGAAGGGGATTCCGTAAGGACACCTTAAAGGCGACCCATGCTCGTTCAACTAAGCATAGGTTTTTCTACTTTCCAACCGACGCAAACCTATTTTCTCAACATCTATTAAAGCATGTTGGGGAAATAGTGCGCTCCAGGAGCACAACTTGCTTGGGTCGAATCGTTCTGTCTGATAGAACGTATAGGTTCTGACAAAAGACAGGGTACGCGTCAAATACGCCCAGTGCGCCCAATGATGTAGACCTTGTTTCTGCTCTGGAACAAGTGAATACAATATCGGTGGGAGTTTTTCTTTAAAGCCCATTGCCCGACGGGCAATGACATAAGCGGCTGCCATGTGAATGGACACACCGAGTCGCTTCATATATTTCATCTTGCCAATTTGACTGGTATAAGCAGGGTTAACAACGTAGACAGCCACCCCCATTTTTTCAGCTCTTGACTTGATCGCTAGGATCATTTTTTGATAAGCAAACTGACTCATTTGGCGATTGGCTTTCCTATTTCCATAAGGACGCGACACTTTGGACCGCGTTGTATCCAATTTTTCAATCGCGAGTGGTTTATGATGTTTAACGGCATAGTCAACGAGGACAATAACCTCTGCTTCGATGATTTTCGCCCTCTGTCCACTGGTTTTACCCTCTAAGTTAAACGGAAGGGTAAAGGCATCCACACATTGACCTATGGCGTTGATATTGGCGACGGCGATATGATTCACATTCAAATCAACACCAACCATACCCGTTGATGTTGAGGT